>NZ_JBSFUS010000007.1:0-566401 GCF_053591915.1 Streptomyces sp. NPDC002853
ATGAGGGTGAGGGCCTCAGTGGGCATGGCGGGCGGCCTCCTTGAGGGCGGTGGCGAGCTGCTCGGCCTTGAACGGCATCCCGTTGACCTGCGTGTGGGAGACGACATCGACCAGATAGGTTCCGCGGATCAGCAGGGCGAGCTGGCCCAGATTCATCTCCGGGACGACGACCTTGTCGTAACGCTCGAGGACCTGGCCCAGGTTGTGCGGGAAGGGGTTGAGGTGGCGCAGGTGGGCCTGGGCCACGGCAGTTCCCGCGCGGCGCAGGCGCCGGACGGCGGCGGTTATGGGCCCGTAGGTCGAACCCCAGCCAAGGACAAGGAGTCGCGCCTCGCCTCCGGGGTCGTCGATTTCGAGGTCGGGCACCTGGATGCCGTCGATCTTGGCCTGGCGGGTGCGGACCATGAAGTCGTGGTTGGCGGGGTCGTAGGAGATGTTGCCGGTACCGTCCTGCTTCTCGATGCCGCCGATGCGGTGTTCGAGGCCGGGGGTGCCCGGGATCGCCCAAGGGCGGGCCAAGGTCCGCGGGTCGCGCTTGTAGGGCCAGAAGACCTCGGTGCCGTCCTCCAGGACGTGGTTGGGTCCCTGCGGGAACTGCACCAGCATCTCGGGCAGTTCATCGGCCTGTGGGATGCGCCAGGGTTCCGACCCGTTGGCCAGATAGCCGTCGCTCAGCAAGAACACCGGCGTGCGGTAGGTGACCGCGATCCGCGCCGCCTCGATGGCCGCGTCGAAGCAGTCCGCCGGCGTCTTGGGCGCCACGATCGGCACCGGCGCCTCGCCGTTGCGCCCGAACATGGCCTGCAGCAGGTCCGCCTGCTCGGTCTTGGTGGGCAGACCGGTCGAAGGGCCACCGCGCTGGATGTCCACGATCAGCAGCGGCAGTTCGAGCGATACCGCGAGGCCGATCGTCTCCGACTTCAAGGCCACACCGGGGCCGGAGTTGGAGGTGACGGCCAGTGAGCCGCCGAACGCGGCGCCCAAGGCGGCCCCGATCGCGGCGATCTCGTCCTCGGCCTGGAAGGTGCGCACACCGAAGTTCTTGTGTTTCGACAGCTCATGCAGGATGTCGGAGGCCGGAGTGATCGGATACGAGCCGAGGAACAGGGGCAGCCCCGTCTGGCGTCCCGCCGCGATCAGACCGTACGAGAGCGCGAGATTGCCGGAGATGTTGCGGTAGGTGCCGGCCGGGAAGGCTTCGGCCGCCGGGGCGACCTCGTACGAGACGGCGAAGTCCTCCGTCGTCTCGCCGAAGTTCCAACCCGCCCTGAATGCGGCGATGTTCGCCTCGGCGATGGCCGGCTTCTTGGCGAACTTCGTCCGCAGGAACTTCTCCGTCCCCTCGGTCGGCCGGTGATACATCCACGAAAGCAGACCCAGGGCGAACATGTTCTTGCACCGGTCCGCGTCCTTGCGGGACAGGTCGTGATCCTTGAGCGCCTCGACCGTCAGTGTCGTCAGCGGCACCGGGTGTACTCGGTACGCGTCAAGCTCGTTGCCGTCGAGGGGACTTGAGGGGTAGCCGACCTTCTGGAGCGCGCGCGGCGTGAACTCGTCCGTGTTCACGATGATCTCGGCACCCCTGGGCACGTCACCGAGGTTGGCCTTCAGCGCGGCGGGGTTCATCGCGACCAGGACGTTCGGCGCGTCGCCCGGCGTGAGGATGTCGTGGTCGGCGAAGTGGAGCTGGAAGCTGGACACTCCGAGCAGCGTGCCTGCGGGGGCGCGGATCTCGGCGGGAAAGTTCGGCAGCGTGGACAGGTCGTTGCCGAAGGATGCCGTCTCCGAGGTGAACAGATCCCCGGTGAGCTGCATGCCGTCGCCGGAGTCACCCGAGAATCGGATGATGACTCGATCGAGCCGCTCTGTCTGCTTCGTCACCGGCACAAGTCCTCTCTTGCTGGGGGTGGTTGGGCGGTCCAGCGGCTGTCCGACCGCCGCCAGGGCCGAGCCTAGAAGCGCCGTCACCATATTTCAATAGGCGTTGAATTCATCCGGGACGGCGGTGCCGAGCGGCTGGACCGCTGAACTCACTCTATGTAGACTTCATCGTCAGTTGAATTGATGTCGTGCGGGCTCGTGATCGAGAGGAGCTGCCGCCATGGGGGACGACAAGGGTGTGCCGAGTACGCGCGAGGCCATCATGCGGTCCGCCGCGGACCTCTTCGCCGAGCAAGGTTTTCGCAGGGCCTCGTTGCGCTCCATAGCCGCGAACGCGGGCTGCGATCCCGCCCTGATCGGGCACTACTTCTCCTCCAAGGAAGACCTGTTCACCGCCGTGGTCGCGGAGACGGTCCGGCCGGCCGAGGTGCTCCGCGAGGCCGTCGGGCGACGTGATCCGGACGCCGCGGAGTGGCTGCTCCGCAACGCCGTGGCCGACTGGGACGACCAGGTGCAGCGCACGCGCATTCTCGGCGTCCTGCGGTCCGCGCTCGACTTGGACGTCGCCGGGTCGCGGCTGCGGCAGTCGCTCGTGCCCGAAGGGGTCGCCGAGGACGAGGACGGCGAGATCAGGCTGGCTCTGATCAGCAGTCTGTTCGTGGGTGTGGTGATGGCACGTCATCTGGAGCTGCTTCCGGCCGAGTTGGCCAAGGGCGGCAGCTCCGACGAGCTGGTGCGCACGCTCATGCCGGTCGTCGCCGGCTACCTCTCGGCCGGACGCTGAGCCGGCCCGGCGTTCGCAAGGGTCAGCCGCAGCCGTAAGGCGGCCCGACCTTCAAGCCTTTGCGTTCATTAACGCTAAGGCTCGCTTTTGCATGCCCTGGGTAGGGGTGATCCGGTGCTCGCGACTGCGGTCCAACAACCCGACACTAGTGCGCCATTGCCCCTCAAACCTGTTGGCATACCCCGCAGTTGACCGGAGCCCGGATGTCCGGAAGCGAGTCATCAGGGTTGCGTGAGGAAATTCAATGCTCGTAGACTTCATTGGACAGTGAATAATCCAGCAGGCCGCAGTCAGTGGGCCCGAGGAGGGAACATGGAAGCAATGAGTACCGATGTGAAGGCGGGGAAGCCGCCGGGTACTTCGTCCGGATCAGGGCCCGCCGGACACTCCGCACGCTGGGTGGTCCTCGCGGTCACGCTCTCCGCGATCTTCATGCAGATGCTGGACACCACGATCACGATGGTCGCCCTGCCGTCGCTGCAGAGCGACCTGGGCGCCACCTTCGCCGAGATCCAACTGGTCGTCGCCGTCTACTCGTTGGCCTTCGCCTGTGCGTTGGTGACCGGTGGCAGGCTCGGCGACATCTACGGCCGCCGGAAGGTCTTCCTCATCGGCATGCTGGGCTTCACCGCCGCCTCCGTGCTGTGCGGCGCCGCCCCCACGTCGACGTTCCTGATCGGCTCCCGGGTGCTGCAGGGCCTGTTCTCGGGCCTGATGTTCCCCCAGGTCCTCTCGATCATCCAGGTCACCTTCTCGACGCGTGAGCGGCCCAAGGCCCTTGCCATGTACGGCGCTTCGATCGGTCTCGGCACCGTCCTCGGGCCGGTGCTCGGCGGCTGGCTGATCGACATGGACATCCTCGGCAGCGACTGGCGTGCGATCTTCTACGTCAACCTGCCGGTAGGCCTGGTGGCGCTCGCACTCGGCATGGCGAAGATCCCCGAGTCCAAGGCGGACGGCGCACAGCGTCTCGACGTCGTGGGCGCGACGATCCTCTCCGCCGGACTCTTCAGCCTGATCCTGCCGCTGGTGATCGGCCGCGAGCACGACTGGCCGACCTGGAGCCTGGCACTGCTCGGTCTCAGCCCGTTGATCCTGATCGGATTCGCGCTCTACGAGGCCAGGCTGTCCAACCGCCCCGACAAGTCACCGCTCATTCCGATGCGGCTCTTCAAGGAGCGGTCGTTCTCCGTCGGGCTGCTGATCAGCATCGTGTTCTTCGCGGGCATCCCGTCCTTCTTCATGACGTTCTTCATGAGCCTGCAGGTCGGGTTCGGCTACACGCCGATCTCGGCGGGTCTGGTGAGCCTCGGCTTCGCCGTCCTCATCGCGGCCGGCTCGGCGCGCTCCACGGCCGTGGTCAAGAAGCTCGGCACCAAGACGCTCGCCCTCGGCACCGGTCTCCTGCTCGTCGGCATGACCGGGGTGATCGCGACCGTCCACTGGGCCGGATCGGACCTGCACGGCTACCAGCTGATCCCCTCGCTGATGGTGGCAGGCATGGGCGGTGGCTTCTTCCTCGCCCCGTGCACCGGCATCATCCTGGCCGGCATCCGCTCCCGAGAGGCGGGCTCGGCGTCCGGCATGCTCGCCACCGTGCAGCAGGTCGGCATCGCGATCGGCATCGCGGTCGCCGGCATCCTCTTCTACGGATTCCTGGGCACGAACGCCGATGACTCCAGCCGCTCCGCCGTGTCTGAACTGCGCAAGGACCTCACGTCCGCGGGCGTCGTCGACGACCAGCAGGACAAGGCGGTCGCGGGATTCCAGACCTGCTTCCACGACCGCATGAACCAGAAGGACCTCACCGAGACGCCCGAGAGCTGCGCGGCCATCGAGAAGGAGATGGCGAACAACCCGGCCCCGCAGGAGGTCAAGGACAAGGTGCAGACGGCGGTCCTGGAGAAGGCCGTGCCCGAGGCTCGCAAGACCAACTTCAGCGAGAGCTTCGAACAGGTCGTCTACTGGCAGATCGGCTGCTTCGGCCTCTCCTGCCTGCTCGTCCTCGCCTTGCCGAAGATCCGCCCGGAGGACGTCACCGACGTGCCGGGAGGCGCGTGACACCGCCCTGAGGAACCGGATCCGGGTCCGGGGGCCGGGGTTGGACCCCGTGCCCCCGGACCGCCGGGTCCCCGTCTGCGAAAGGAAGCCGCGGTGGACACCGTCGTGCCGGTTCTCTCACTCGGCGTCGTCTCCGCCCTCGCCTACGCCGCCGCTGCCGTCGTGCAGCGGCGGGTGGCGGTGCGGCGGCCCGGTGGGCTCTTCCGTACGGGAGCCTGGTGGGCCTCCGTCCTGTTCAACCTGTCCGGCGCGGCGCTCCACGTGGGGGCGCTGCGCCACGGACCGCTCATCACCGTCCAGACCCTCGGCGTCCTGACCCTCGTAGCGGCGCCGCTCCTGTCCGCCGCCGTCGCCCGCACGAAAATGACCTCGGCCCAGTGGCGCGGTACGGCGTTGACGGTGACGGGAGTCGCCGGGCTGCTCGCCCTCACCGGGTCGTCCACCGCGAGCCGGACGCTGCGGACACCGGAAGTGCTCGGCGTCATCGCGGCCACCGCCGTGGCCCTCGGCCTGGCGACAGCGGCCGCGGCCGTGGCCAGACACCCGGTCGGCAGGGGGCTCTGGTACGCGACGGCCGCCGGGATCGCCTTCGCCACCGCCTCGGCCCTGGCGCAGACCGCCGTACTGAAACTCTCCGGCGACGACACCGCCGCGCTGCCGCTCTGGGTGACGGTGGTCGTCGTGGCGGTCACCGCCGGTCTGGGCACAGCCGGCCTGATGCTCAGTCAACTGGCTTTCAGGGACGCGCTCGACGCTCCGCTGGCCACCGTCACGCTGGTCAACCCGGTCTTCGCCTCCCTCATCGGGACCGTCGTCCTGGGGGAGCGCGGGGTGTCAGGTCCCGCCGGGCTCCTGGCCGTGCTCGCCGCCGCGCTCGTGGCGGGCCGTGGCGTCCTCGTCCTCGCGCGGTCCGAGGCGGTCGTCCAGGCGCGGGAGGCGGCCGTCCGCACACCGGAGGCCGCGCTGACGCCGACGGATCTAGCCCTGCGCCAGCTTGTCGAAGTGCACGTCGAGCGCGGGCACGAACCACGTGAGCAGCTCCTCGAAGTCGATCGAGGCCAGCGGCTCCACCTTGAGGATGTAGCGCAGCATCGCGAGACCCGCGAGCTGCGCGGACACCAGTGAGGTGAACACCTCGGTGCGCTCCGTCACTTCGGGCACCATCCGCAGCACGAAGTTCCCCATGCTGGACTCGATGCGGTCCCGGAACGTCCTCGACGTCGACTCGTCCGCCAGGCCCGTCCGGTAGATGGCGACCATCGCGGGCCGCGTCGACTCGTCCTCCCAGAACGACAGGAACGTACGGGCGACCCACTCGGCGCGGTCCTCGGGAGCGGGCTGCGAGCCGTCGTCCGTCAGGGCGTCGAAGAGCGACGACACGCTCAGGCGGGAGTTGACCGCGGCGTGGAAGACGCCTTCCTTCGTGCTGAAGAAGTGGTGGACCAGGGCCGGATCGACGCCGGCCTCGCCCGCGATCGCACGGATCGTGGTGCCCGAGTAGCCCTTGGCCGCGAAGAGATCGAGGGCCGCGGTGAGAATCTGCTCCTTCGTGCTGTTCTCCCCGGGGCGGCGGCCGCTGCGGGCCGAGAGGGGGCGTCCTCCGCGCGTGGTGCTCCGCCGGCGCGAGGCGGCCTGCTGCGCGTAAGGAATCCCGTTTCCGGCGTTCATAGGGGACCCTCCGTCATGCGTCCACGGCTCGCGGCGCTCATCGTTACCACCCATTCACGCACGGCTTGCTTGTCGTCGAAAGCATCCCGGCCCCCCGCCGGAGTGTCCAGAACGCGTCCACGTCCGGGCCGAGTCGTTGGCCAGAACGCACCAACGGGCCGCCCCGCGAGGGGACGGCCCGCCGACTGCTATTCGGTGACGCTGGGCTGGATCGTCGCCCCCTTGGTGAGCACCCTGCGTACCAGGTGCGGGGCCTTGCGCTTGGCCCACAGCAGGACCTTGACCCGCTTGAGCGGAGTGAAGTTGTAGTAGCGGTCGGACGGGTCCCCGAAACCGAACAGCGGCGGGATGAATGACGCACTCCGCATCTGGCCGAAAATCCGCTCGGCCGCGGAGCCCGCGCTGACGCGCTCGTCGGCGACCTGCCGCAGCAGCCGGTACGTGTCGTCGAACAGGACCCCGAAGCCCGGATAGGCGGGGAACCACATGCCGTTGCCCCGATAGCTCTCCAGCTCCGCCCACTGGTCGGCGGCTCCGGGCCTGGCGAGCGCGTCGTTGCGGGCCCGCTTGAGGGAGAGCGCGGCGAACATCGAGTGCAGCAGCCAGACGCGGCAGAAGGCGTTCCACAGCCGGAAGTCCGTGGTGGCGGTGAGCGCCGTCTGGAGCAGGCGGTCGCTGTGCTCGGTCAGCGAGGCCTGGAAGGCCTCGAGGCCCCGGAAGCGCTCGACGGACCAGTCCCCGGCCTCGGCGGCGGCGAGTATGCGCACCGCCGCCTCGTGGACCAGCTCGGCGGTGAGCGTCACATCGCGTGACAGCGTGAAGTCGCAGCGGACCGCCGAGCGGTCCAGGACGACGAACCCGTCGCCCGCGGTGGTCGACGCGCCGTACTGCCACTGCTCGCCGCCGGACCACGGGCGCACGGTCGTGGCCCGCGCGAACTGCCACTCCAGGTCGGGGAAACGGCGTATCAGATCCTTGAAGTCGGCCTCCGGGGACGCCGACCGCTGCGGCCACCGCTTGGCGTCCAGACTCACCGACACGCTCGTCATGGCCTGCTCACCGCCCCGCTCGTCGCCGAAGGGGATCAGCTGCAGCCAGCCGCCGGGGAAGACCACCTGCGTGGTGCCCCCGGTCCAGGGCGTCCCGCCGTCGCCGGGGTCCACCCGCCGCTCCAGCGGCCGTACGCCGCGCAGCTGCGCCGTCAGGACCCGCGAGGAGTGGCGCAGCGGACGCAGGGCGGTGCCCAGGCGGCGCAGCATCGGGGCGTCGGGGCCCGACATGTCGACCACGAACCCGGCCCGCACGGAGCGTCCGTCGGTGAGCTCGACGGTGAAGTCGCCGGGGCCGCCGCGCACGTCGGCCAGGGGCGCCCGGCTCGGCGGGACCTTGCTGCCGTACGACACGGCGAGCTGGTGCACCCAGGCGTCGACGTCGGGCCGGTACAGATGGGATTCGCCGTGCTCGCTCGGCACGTTGAACTGGAGCTTCTGGCGCGGGCGCACCGGCTCGCCGGGGCGCGCGTAGACGAAGCCGATGCTCTTCTTGACCCCGGACGTCCGGCGTATCTCCGGCGGCAGCTCCCCGAAGTGGCCGAGCGCTGAGAGCTCGGGGACGTCGAAGCGGCGGGCGAGCAGCTCGAAGACCTCCGCCGTGTACGGCACCGTGCTCTCGCCGGCGGGCGCGCTCGCGTCGTGCGGCGCGTCCACCAGGACGACGTCCACGCCCGCGCGGGCCAGGACGGCGGCCAGCATGCCGCCGCCCAGGTGCGCGCCGAGCACGGCCACCGTGTGCACCGGGCCCGGCTCGGGCGCGGAGTCGTCGAACGGCTCGTCGGGGAGCGCCGACTCCGACGGCCCCACCGCGTCGGCGCCCTCGCACCACGCGGGGTCCGACGGCAGCCCCGCGTCCGCCGGGAGCTTCGCCCCGGCGCGCGTTTCCTCGTGTCGGTCAGACATGTTCCCGTCCTCCTGGGTCGGCCGTCGTCAGCTCTTGTGGAACCGGGAGCGCAGGAATCCGCCGAGCGCACTGGCCAGGATGGGGCCGGTGTCGGCTGCGGCCGGGCCGCGTTTGGCCCACAGCATGGTGCGGATCATGCGCGCCGGGTTGGGGTTGTAGAAGCGGTTCGCGGGGTCGTGCAGGCCGAAGGGGGGCGGGGCGTAGCTGTCGTCCTGGAGCAGGTCGAAGAGTTCGCCGGTGGCGTGGTCGGGGGTCATCAGGCCCGCCTCGACGTCCCGGCAGGCCGACCAGGCGGCGTCGGTGATCTTGTTGAAGCCGACGCTCGCCGGGAACAGCGCCCCGGGGTGCGGCTGCGCCTCCAGCTCGCGCCAGACCATCGGGTCCCGGCCGCGCTGGAAGCGCACGAGCGCGTCCTGGGCGTTGAGGGTGCCGAGCACCGTGCCCAGGGCCCACATGCGAAACGTGGCGTTCCACATGCCGTAGTCACGGAAGGACGTGAAGGAGGACGCCACCACATCGTCGTGGGCGCGGACCAGGCCCTGCTGGAGCGTCTCGATGTGGCTGAACCGCTCGGCGGAGAAGTCGTCGTCCTTCGCGGCCTCGATGAGCCGCCAGGCGAGGGAGTTGACGATGTCCGTCGTGTTGGTCAGGCCGCGCGAGTAGAGGGCGTCCACGAAGCCCGCCGCGTGCGAGGTCAGGCAGAACCGGTCGCCGACGACCTGGTGCGAGGAGTACTGGAGCCGGCCGGTGGACACCCAGGGGCGGGCCGCCTTGGCGTGCCTGAACTGCGGGGCGATGTCGGGGAAACGGTCGAGGAACCGGGCGAACTCCACGTCGGGCGCCAGGTCGGTCTTGGGGTGGCGGCGCGGGTCCAGGGTCAGGCCGACGCTGCAGAGGCGGTTCGTGGCGCCGCGGTGGTTGTCGAAGGGGATGACCCAGACCCAGCCGCCGTCGAAGACGTGATGCAGGGTGCCCTGGTGCCAGGGGCTCGGGTTGTCGTGCTTGCGGCCCGCGGGGCTGGTGTCGAAGGGGGTCACGCCCACCATGTGCGTGAAGAGCGTCCGGGAGTGCGTGCGCTGCTGGGGCACTTCGTCCCGCAGCCCGAACTTCTTCGCGAGGGGCGAGTTGTGGCCGCCCGCGTCCACCACGTACCTGGCGCGGATGTCCGGCCCGTCCGACACGGCGAGGGTGGCGCCGGAGCCGTCGATGTCGACGTCCGTCACCCGCGTGTTCAGCCGCGGCACCGCGCCGTAGCGCACCGCCACGTTGAACATGTAGGCGTCGACGTCCTGGCGGAACATGTGCGACTCGGTGGAGAGCGCCACCGGGATCACGAACTGGTTGATCTCCCGCGGGTCCTGGGGCTCGCCCTCACGGTGGTAGACGAAGCCGAAGTTCTTCTTCTGGCCGGAGTTCGACGACACCTTCGAGCGCATCGTGGAGAAGTGGCTCAGGTGCGCGATCTCCGGCACCTGGTAGCGCGCGGCCAGGATGCGCAGCATCACCGAGGTGTACGGGATGGTCGACTCGCCGACGGCGAAGCGCGGGTGGGCCCCGGCGTCCACCAGGACGGTTTTGACCCCGTTGCGGGCGAGAATGGCGGCCAGGATCGACCCGGCGATACCGGCGCCCAGGATGGCGACGTCGTGGTCGGCCTTGCCGGGCGAGTCGGACACGGGCAGCGGTTGCATGATGCTCGTCCCTTCAGGGGCTGTGCGGGCTTCGGGTGCTGTGCCGGCTCCTTCGGGGGCCGGGGCGGGTTCGGGTCGGGCGCCGGTCATGCGGTGGCCGCCTGGCGCGGCGCGGCCGACAGGCCGGCGGCGGGGTACTTCTCCTCGATCAGTTCGTGCAGGAAGGAGCCCCAGTCGATGCCGGGGCAGGCGAAGAAGTCGCGGCTGTTGATCTCCAGGCCCAGGTCGTCCCTGCAGCGGCTGATCAGCTCCATCACCATCAGGCTGTCCAGGCCCATGTCGGCGAGCCGGGTGTCCGCGGTGAGCGTGTCGAGTTCCATCCGCAGGATTCCGGAGAGCTGCACGCGTACGTACTCGTTGATCTCCGCGAGCCGCTCGTCGCGCGGCAGGCCGAGCAGCCGCGCCGTCAGCGATCCCGGCTCGGCCCCGGCGGAGGCGCCGGCGGCGGGCGCGGAACGGATGCCGCTCAGGATCGGCCGCTCGCGCCGCGCCTCCATCAGGTCGCGGAACAGCGCCCAGTCCGCCGAGCACACCGTGCGGTTGGCGACGCCGTCGGCCATCGCCTCGCCGAGCAGCTCAAGGGCGTGGGCGGGATTGAGCTGGTGCAGGCCGATGGAGCGCAGGAAGGCCATCACGGAGTCGTCCGCGAGCCCGGACCGGGCGCCCCAGGGGCCCCAGCTGACCGTCGTCGCGTTCAGGCCCCGCAGCTTCCGGTAGTACGCGAAGGAGTCCAGGAAGGCGTTGGCCGCCGAGTACCCGGCCAGGTGCTGCGAGCCCCACACCGAGGCGATGGAGGAGAAGGAGACGAACAGATCCAGGTTCTGGTCGACGGTGGCGTCGTGCAGCGCCCAGGTGCCCGCCGCTTTCGCGTGCATGACCCGGTCGTACGTCTCGGGGTCGCTCTCCCGCAGGAACTGTGGCTCGGAGAGCCCGGCCGCGTGCACCACGCCACGCAACGGGCGGCCCGCGAGCCCCAGTTGATCCGTCAGCGAGCGCAGCGCCGTCTCGTCGGCGACATCAAGGGCCACCACGCGTACGTCGGCGCCCAGGGCCTCGATGCGGCGGACCCCGGCGATCCTGGCGGCCGTCGCGTCGTCGAGCTCCGGGGCGTCCCAGGCCGAACGGTCCGGCAGCCCGCCGCGCCCGACGAGGACGACGGTGCCCGCGCCGAGGCCCGCGAGCCACTCGCCGACCAGCAGACCGAGGCTGCCGAGGCCGCCGGTGACGAGATAGCTGCCGAGGTCGCTCAGCTGCGGGACGGGCCGCTCGGCGGCGGACTCCGCGACGGGCGCGGGGATCAGGCGGGGCACGAGCAGCGCCCCTGCCCGGCGTGCCGTCAGATCCTCGGCGGTCTCCGTCGCGAGCAGGGCCGCGATCTGCCCGGCCTCGTCCGGCGAGCCCGCCGGGTCCAGGTCCAGAAGGCCGCCCCACAGCTCGGGGTGCTCCAGGGCCGCCACCTTGCCGAGGCCCCACAGCGGGCCCGCGGGCAGGCAGATCTCCGACTGGCCGGGGCCCGTGAACTGGGCGCCCCGGGTCACCACCCACACCCGCGTGGCGGACTCCTCGGTCACCAACTGCTTCACCGCGGCGAGGAACACGTACTCCGCCTGCTCACGGGCCTGCTGGATCGCGGAGGAGTCGTACCCGGCCACCGGCAGGTCGAGGCCGCTGAGGAGGACGAGATGGTCGTACGTCCCCTGCGACGGGAGCGCGGCACGGACCGCGTCCACGGACGCCTCCGCATGCGTCACCAGGGCGCCCCGCAGCGCGAGTTGCGTGGTGGTCGCCTCGACGATGCCGCTGCGCACGCTGTCCGCGCCGCCGCCCACCAGAAGCACCCGCTGCCCGCGCAGCTCCCGCTCGCCGGTCGCCGTCGCCGGGTCCACGGGCTGCCAGGCCTGCTCCCAGACGGTGTCCTCGCGCGGGCTGCGCGGCAGGTCGTCCAGGTCCGCCGACGACGAGCGCAGATGGACGTGCCGCATCATGATCAGCGGGCTGCCGTCGGCGCCCAGGATCTCCAAACCGCCGCGGAGCTCGCCGTCCTGCGCCTCGGGGTCCGCGGGGTCGAGCCAGCCGTGGATGTAGCGGCGTACGCCGACCGGCTGCACCTTGGACGCCTTGGGGTCGGCGGCCTCCCCGACGTGTGCGGACTGCCGGAGCAGGCCGATCGTCAGGTCGAGGAGCGCACCCCTCGGCAGCTCCTCGGCGGCGGAGTTGACCTCGGCGAGCACCTCTCCGGGGCCTTGGTAGACCTCGTTCAGGACCGGTTCCGCCCAGACGGGGACGGTGACGTCGGCCGGGGCGACCGGCAGGCACCGTGCCCGCACGGCGGCCAGGTCGCCGCCACCGGGACGTGCGTCCGGCGTGCGGCGGGCCAGGACGCCACGGGCGTGCAGCCGCCAGCTGCCGGACTCGACACAGTCGCCGCCCTGCAGCGAGAAGCAGAGGAAGAGCGAGCGCCCCTCGTCGTCCTGCGGCAGGACGTAGACGCGCACCTGGCCGGGCCGGTGCTCGGCGTCGAGCAGCAGCGGCTCGCCCACCACGAAGCGCTCCACGACACGGGGCTGCGCGCCGGGCAGCTTCGCGGCGCCGGCGAGCGCCCAGTTGCAGAAACCGCCCGCCGAGACCGAGCGGCGGCCGTCCCCTCCGGTCTGCACGAACACCGTTGGGAGCTCGTCGAGTTCGGGGGAGAAGGTGGGCTGCCCCGAGAGCAGGTGCCCGTCGAAGAAGGCGCCGGGGGAGTCGTCCGGTGCGGCGGCGGGCGACGTCCCGCCCGCGCCCTCCTCCTTGAACCAGTACCGCTCCCGCTGCCAGGGGTAGCTGGGCAGGGCGGAGCGGCGCGGCTCCTCGGCGCGGTGCACGGCCGCCCAGTCGACCGGCACGCCCCGGTGGTGCAGGGCGCCCAGGGCCTGGGCGACGATGTGGCCGTCCGCCCGGTCCCGGCGCAGGGACGGGATCCAGCAGACGCCGTCCTCCGGCAGGCTGCGGGCGCCGAGGCCCAACAGGACAGGGGCCGGGCCGAGTTCGAGGAAGGTGCGGCAACCCGTCTCGTGGAGCGTCGTGATTCCCTCGGCGAACCGGACCGGTGCCATGACGTGTTCGGACCAGTACTGGGGGCGTAGTTGCTCGGAGCCCCACTCCTTGCCCGTGACGTTCGAGATGATCGGATACTTGGGCTGATGGAACGTCAGGGTCTCGGTGACGGCGCGGAACTCCTCCAGCATGGGCGCCATCAACGGCGAGTGGAAGGCGTGCGAGACCGCGAGCGGCCGGTGCTTGACGCCCTGCGCGGCGAGCAGCGCGACGACCTCGCCGACCTCCGCGCCGGGGCCCGAAAGCACCACATCGGTGGGGCCGTTGACCGCCGCCACGGCGACGTCACCGGCCCGTCCCGCCCCGGCGATCGCGGCGCGCACCGTCTCCTCGTCGCAGACCAGCGTCTCCATCACGCCGCCCGCGGGCAGCGCCTCCATCAGGCGGGCGCGGGCCGTGATGAGCCGGGCCGCGTCCTGCAGCGAGTGGACGCCCGCGACGCAGGCCGCGGTGATCTCGCCCAGGCTGTGTCCGATCAGCGCGCTCGGCCGTACGCCCCACGACTCCCACATCCGGGCGAGGGCGTACTCGACGGCGAACAGGGCGGGCTGCGTGAAGCCGGTCCGGTTGATCCGCTCGGACGCAGGGCCGCTTCCGTCGAGGACCGGGCCCAGCGGCTCCGTCAGATAGGGGTCGAGTGCGGCCACGCACTCGGCCAGGGCCTCGGCGAACACCGGTTCACTCGCCGCGAGTTCGGACGCCATTCCGGCGTACTGCGAACCCTGCCCGGTGAACAGCCAGCCCAGACGGCGCGCCTTGGCACCGGTCGGGGCGTGCACCGTGACCTGCTCGGACCGCTCGCCCGCGGCGAACGCGGCAAGACCGGACGCGAGTTGCTCACGGGTGCCGGAGACGCTGAGCCCGTGCTTCATGCGGGCCCGGCCGATGTGCGTGGTGTAGCAGATGTCCGCCAGGGTGCGCGGATCCGCGTCCCGCACACGCGCCTCGTACGACGTCGCCATCGCCCGCAGCGCCGGGAGACTGTTGGCGCTCAGGGTCAGCAGACCGGTGTCACGGGTGGTGCCGCCGCGCGGCGCGGGCTTGGGTGCCTCGCCGATCACGGTGTGCGCGTTGGTGCCGCTCGCGCCGAAACTGCTCACTCCGGCCAGGCGTGGACCCTCGGGCCAGCTTGTCTCCTCGGTGGTGACCTTCAGGTGCAGATCGGACCAGGGGACCTGCGGATTGGGGTTGTTGAGGTGCAGATGGCGCGGCAGCGTGTCGTGCTTCAGGGCAAGGACGACCTTGAGGATCCCGGCGGCGCCGGCGGCGGGCTCCAGGTGGCCGATGTTGGTCTTCACCGAGCCGACGAGCAACGGCCGGTCGGCGGGGCGGTCCTTGCGCGTGATGGCGTCGAGGGCCTTCAGCTCGATCGGGTCGCCCAGCGGGGTCCCGGTGCCGTGCGCCTCCACATAGCCGAGCTCGGCGGGGGCGGCCCCCGCGTCCTTCAGCGCGGAGCTGATGACGCTCTGCTGCGCCGACGGATTGGGCACGGTCAGGCCGCTGCTGCGCCCGTCGTGTTCGGTGGCGACGCCGCGGACGACGGCCAGGATGCGGTCGCCCGCGGCCTCCGCCTCGCTCAGCCGCTTCAGGACGAACAGGGCTCCGCCCTCGCCGCGCGCATAGCCGTTGGCCGACGCGTCGAAGGTCTTGCAGCGTCCGTCGGGAGACAGCGCGCGCAACTTGCTGACCAGCACGAAGCCGTACGGCGACAGCATCAGGTTCACCCCTCCGACCAGCGCCATGTCACAGGCGCCGGACCGCAGCGAGAGGCAGGCCTGCTCCAGGGCGACCAGGGAGGAGGAGCAGGCCGTGTCGATGACCATGCTGGGGCCTTGAAGCCCGAAGGTGTAGGAGATGCGGCCCGCCAGGAAGCTGGGTTCGCCGATCAGCTGGTAGGCGTCGACGTCGGCGATCGCGCCCTCCTGCTGGCGCATGCGCACGTAGTCGCTGGTGCTCGCGCCGAGGAAGACGCCGACCTGCTGGCCCTCCAGGTCGGTCGGCGGCAGGCAGGCGTCCTCCATGGCCTCCCAGGCCAGTTCGAGGACCAGGCGCTGCTGGGGGTCCATGCCCGCGGCCTCGCGGGGCGAGATGCCGAACACGGTCGGGTCGAACGTGTCCACCGGACCGTCGAGGAAATTGCCCGCCAGGGTGTAGGCGGTGCCCGGGTGGTCCGGGTCGGGGTGGTAGAAACCGGCGACCGGGTGCCGCTCCTCGGGGAAGTCGGAGGTCGCGTCACGGCCGTCGGCGAGGGACTCCCAGAACTCCTCGGGTGTCCCGCCGCCCGGCAGCCGGCAGGAGAGACCGATCACCGCGAGGGGCTGGGGCTGCTGGAGCTCCTGGACCCGGGCGCGGAGGCTGCGGATCGTGCCGAGCGACTCCTTCAGACGGCCGCGCAGGACGTCCTGGCTCGGCTGGGCCGGCTTGTCCGCGGGCCGGTTCGGCTCCTGCGCGGAGCGGTTCGGCTTCTCTGCGGGGGTGTTCGTCATCAGTTCTCCTCGAACCCAAGGGCTGTGCCGGAGATCTCGGCCTCCAGCTGGCGAAGCAGTTCGTCGTCGTCGAGTTCGTCCATGCCGTCCGGGTCACCGGCTTCGCCGGGTCCGGCGCCGTCCGCGGTGGCGGCCTGTGCGGCCGCGTCCGGGGCGTCGGCGGGGTAGCCGAGGCGGTCGAGCAGATGGGCGGTGAGCGCGAGCGCGGTGGGGTGCTCGAAGGCGACCGTCGACGACAGGTCGGTCTTCAGCCCCCGCGAGAGCCGCAGCCGCAGTGTGAGGGACATGACCGAGTCCAGGCCCAGATCGAAGAAGCCCTGCTCGGCCTGGAGGTCGTCCTCCGGGAGCCCGAGGACCGCGGCGACCTGGGTGCAGACCCAGTCGAGCATCCGGTCGCGGCGCAGGGCCGGGTCGAGCTCACCGAGCCCGGCCACGAACTCCGTGCCGCCGTCACGCTTGGCCGACCCGAGCACCGGGGCGAAGAGCCGCTGGTGCGGTGAGTCCGCGAGCGCGGCCCTGAAGAGCTCCCAGTCGACGTCGGCCACCGACACGTGCACGGCGCTCTCGCGGGCGAGCAGGCCGAGGGCACCGACCAGATCCTCCTCCTGTAGAGGCGCGATCCCACTGCTCTTCAGCAGTAAAATCGTCCGTTCGTCGAGGAGTTCACTGCCCGCGAGGGGCATGAGCTCCAGATGGGACACGGGCAGGCCGCTCGCCCTGCGCCGGGCGGCGAGCGCCCGCAGGGTCCAGTCGGCGGGCGCGGCCGCACCGGTGACGGCGCCGCCCCAGGTGCCGGGCACCGAGCCGAGCAGGACGAAGAGGCCGAGCGGATCCTTGGCGGTCAGCTCGTGCAGCAGCTCCGCCGTCGTGGCGCGCCGCAGTTCCGCGTGGACGGCGGCGTCCGTGGTCTCGTCCAGCAGTGTCGCGGTGCCGGGGGAGTCCGCGCAGACGACGCCCGCGACCCCGGCATCGGCACGCAACTGGCCGACCAGAGCGGTGAGTTCACCGCGGGTGGCCCCAGGGGCACGGCGGATCTCCACGCCCTGGGCGCGCCAGGCCTCGATGCGGGGCTCGTCCCAGGGCAGCGGCTCGTCCGACGCCGGTTCGGTGTCCGCGAGCGCGATACGCCGGGCCCCCGCCCCGATCAGCCAGTCCACGACGGGCGGCGCGAGCTCGCGGCGCGCCCCCGTCACCAGGTGCCAGCGGTCGGCGGAGAGCGGCGCGTGGCCGGACGCCTCGGGCGGCCTGCTCTGCGTCAACTCCCCCACCTGAAGGGAGGAGTGCTCGACGCGGAGGTGCTCGTCGCCCGGTGCGCAGAGCAGCCGCGCCACCAGGGTCCGCAGCTCCTCCGCGCTGCCGTGCGTGAGGTCCACGTGCCCGCCCCACGCGTCGGGACGCATCATCGCCAGGGTCCGGCCGAGCCCCGCGTGGGCGCCCTGTGCGGCGACGGGGAACCCGGCGTGGCCCGCGGGGACGAGTGCGTGCCGGGTGACGAGCCACAGCCTTGGCGCGGTGCCTTCGAGGCCGGCGAGGGTCGCGGCGAGCGCGGTGGTGGCCCGCCAGGCGTCCGGGCGGGCGTCCAGGTCCTCCAGGGGCCAGAGGTCGCAGACGGCGGTGGTGCCCGCGCCGGCCCCCGCCCCGGCATCCGTGCCGGTGAGCAGCCGTTGCCACGCGTCTCGGTCGTTCGGGTCGAGGGATACGTCGGCGGGGCTCGCGTGGCCTTGGTGCGTCACCTGCGTCGACCGCACCCGGATCACCTCGGCTCCCGCGTCCCGCAGCCCGTCCGCCACCGCGCCCGCCAGATGCTCGGTGTCGCCGCAGACCAGCCAGCGGGAGGCGGGCGCCGGGCCCTGCGCGTCGTGGTCGGCGGGGCGCAGCGGGGCGGGTCGCCAGGCCATGCGGTAGAGGAGGCTCTCCAGGCGGTCCCGGGCGGCGTCCGCGGGGACGAGGTCACGGGGTGCGGCAAGGCGCAGGCCCGCCAGCTCCACCACGGCACGGCCCGCGGGGTCGAGCACCGTCACGTCCGCCTCGCGCAGCCCGTCCGCGGAGAGCCGCACCGGGCCGCGGCACACCCGTACCGTTCCGTCGGCGGCAGCCTTGACCCGGACCAGGCCGATCGACGCCGGCAGCGGGTCGGCCTCGGCGGGTCCGGTTCCGGCGCCTTCGGCGACCAGCCGCAGGGCGAGCCGCAGCAGGTCGGCCGGCAGCCTTCGCCGGGACGCCCCGTCGGGCAGCTCCACGGAGATCTCGGCGGCGCCCGCGGCGGAGTCCGCCGACAGCACCCGCAGCCCCAAGAAAGCCTCGGCGAGGCTCGCCCGCAGGGGTTCGTCCACCGCGAGCCCACCCGGCGCGGCGGGCTGCGGCGCGCTCACACCCCCGGTGTCCGTCGACGCCGTCAGGGCGGCATCGGACGGCGCGTCATCGGCCAGGGAGCGCAGCGCCATCGAGCCCTGCCGGGTGTCGACCACGGCCTGCAGCTCAGCCCGGCTCTCGGCGTCGGTGCGGGGCGCCGGACCGAACCGTACGCCGGAAAGCGCTGGTGTCGGCGCGCCCGTCGAGGCGGCGCAGTCGAGGGCGGCCTCCAGGAGTGCGGGCGCGGCCACCGTGCCGGAGGCGCTGGTCTGCCAGGGGGCGCGCACCCCGTCGACCGTCACCGGCAGGAGCGCGGTCCAGGAGGCGTTCGCCGGCCGGACCGGAGTGCCGACCAGGGCACCCGAACCCCCGGCACGTTCCTTGGACTGCTGGGGCAGCCAGTGTTCCTTGCGCTGCCACGGATAGGCGGGCAGCTCCACGATCCGGCGGCCGGGTCCGGCGAACGCCGCCCAGTCGACCGGGACGCCCTGCGCGTGCAGCGCGCCGAGGCTCTTGAGCAGGGCCCCCACCTCGTCCTCGTCGCGCACCAGCGAGGGCAGCACGACCGGAGCCCGGACGCCTGCGGCCGTCAGGGATTCCTCGGCCCCCGACACGAGCACCGGATGCGGCGAGATCTCCACGAACACCCGGTCCTCCGGGTCCTCGACAGCGCTCACGGCGTCCTGGAAGAGCACGGTGTCACGCAGATTGCGGCCCCAGTACTCGGCGGTGAGCGAGGAACCCGCCACCTCGCCGCCCGCCACCGCGGAGTAGACCGGAATGCGGGCCTCGGCGGGCACCAGAGCGGCGAGTCCCGTCACCAGGCGCTCGCGCAACGGCTCCACCAGCGGCGAGTGCGGGGCGACCGGCACCTTGATGCGGCGCACGAAGACGTTCGCCTCGCTCAGCTCGGCGGCGAGCTCCTCAAGGGCGCCGTCGTCACCCGCGACGACCGTGGTGCGCGGGCCGTTGATGGTCGCGATGCTCAACTGGTCCTCGTACAGGGCCAGATAAGGCGCGAGTTCATGGCGGGGCAGACCCACCGCGATCGAGCCGCCCGTCCCCACGACCGTGTCGAGCAGCCGCGAGCGCAGGCAGAGGATTTCCGTGGCCTGGGCGAGCGTCAGCGCGCCCGCGGCCCAGGCGGCGGCGACCTCGCCCATGCTGTGGCCGACGACCGCCTCGGGAACCACGCCCCAACTGCGCCACAGCTCGACCAGACCGACCTGCACGGCGAAGATCAGCTCCTGCGGGATGCCCTCGTCGAACGGCCTGCTGCCGGGTTCCCCGCGCAGCGAGGCCAGCGGCGACCAGGCGATCCACTTGCGCATCTCCTCCTCCACGGCGAGCACCGCGTCCCTGAACACCGTTTCGGAGTCCAGGAGTTGGCGCCCCATGCCGGCCCACTGGGAGCCGAAGCCGGAGAAGACGAACACACAGGATCGTGCGGCCTCCGCCGTGCCCGTGAGCAGGCCGGGGTCGTCGTCGCCCGCCGCGAGCGCGGCCAGCGCGGAGCGGACATCGGTGAGGCTCCGGCCGACGGCCACCGCACGGTGGTCGAGGCGGCTGCGGCGTACGGACGCGGTGTACGCGAGGTCCGCGAGCTCCGTCTCGTCGATCCCCTCGGTCCGGGCGAGGAAGGCGTCGGCGGCCGGGGCGAGCGCGGAGGGCTGTGCGGCGGAGAGGGGGACGGCGAAGCGGGCCGGGGCGGGCGCCGGGGGAGCGGGGGCGGCCGTGGGCGGCTCCGTCACCAGGATGTGGGCGTTGGTGCCGGTGAAGCCGAAGGAGCTGACGCCCGCGACGCGGGGCCGGCCGGGGGCCGAGGGCCACTGCCCGTCACCACCCGCGACTTCGAGGCCCAGCTTCTCCCAGGCGACCTGGGTGGTCGGCCGGGTGGTGACGCCGATGTGCGGGGCGATGCGGCCGTGGTGGACGGACAGGACGGCCTTGATGAGCCCGGCCATTCCGGCGGCGGCTTCCAGGTGACCGATGTTGGGCTTGGCCGAACCGACGAGGAGCGGCGCATCGGGCTCCCGCGCCGTGGAGTGCCCAGGGCGCAGCGCCTGGGCGAGCGCCCGCAGTTCGATCGGGTCGCCGAGCGGTGTGCCGGTGCCGTGGGCCTCCGCGTAGCCGACCGCGCTGCCCGCCAACCCGGCCTGGTCGAGGGCCTGTTGGATGAGCGCCTGCTGGGCCGTGCCGTTGGGGACGGTCAGGCCGCTGCTCGCGCCGTCCTGGTTGACGGCGCTGCCCGGCAGCACGGCGTAGACGCGGTCGCCGTCGGCGATGGCCGTGGAGAGGCGCTTGAGCACGACCGCCCCTGAACCCTCGCCGCGCAGGTAGCCGTCGGCGGCCTCGTCGAAGGTGTGGCAGTGGCCGGTGGGCGAGAGGGCGCCGCCCGCCGAGACCGACACGGGGATCACCGGGCTGAGGATCACGTTCACGCCGCCCGCCACCGCGAGGTCGCTCTCACCCTGGCGCAGGCTCTGCGCGGCCAGGTGCACGGCGGTCAGCGACGAGGAGCAGGCGGTGTCCACCGCGAGGCTCGGACCGGTCAGGCCGAGGAAGTACGAAAGCCTGCCGGAAGCCCCGGCGAAGGAGTTGCCGGTCCCGTAGTACAGGTCGACGTCCTGGAGGTGACTGCTGACGTGCTGGGCGTGGTCGGAACTGTTCATCCCGACGAACACGCCGGTCGCCGAGCCGCGCAGTCGCTCCCTGGTGGCCCCGGCGTCCTCAAGGGCCTCGTAGGCGACTTCGAGGAAGAGGCGGTGCTGGGGGTCGAGGCTGCGTGCCTCGCGGGGCGAGACCCGGAAGAAGGCGGCGTCGAAGCCGCGTACGTCGTCGAGATAGCCGCCCCGCAGGGAGGTCATCGTGCCGGGCGTCCACGCTCCGTCGGAGAGGAAGGCCTTGCCGTCCCAGCGGTCCGACGGCACCTCGCGGATGACCTCGCGCCCGTCGACGAGGAGCTGCCAGTAGTCGCGCACGGTGGGGCTGCCGGGGAAGCGGCAGCTCATGCCGACGACGGCTATGGGGTCGTCGGCGGGCTCGGGCGCGGATGTAGGCGCGGGCGTCGCGGGCTGCGGGTCGGCGGGCGTGACCGTCCGCGCGGGGAGCTGGTCCTTCTCCGGGGCCTGCGCTTTCGCGAGGACCTCCGGCAGCAGGAAGTCCACCAGTTCGTCCAGGCACGGGCGCTCGAACGGCGTGGACAGGGCGATCTCCAGGCCGAGCGCGATGCCGAGGCGGTCGACGAACTCGACGATGGACAGCGAGTCGAGGCCGAGGTCGGCGAAGCCGCGGCGGGGCGAGATGCGGCGTGTCGGGTCCTGGCCGAGGATCTCCGCGAGGACGGCCGATGTCTGACGCATCAGCTCGCGCCGGTCGCGGGCCGTCCCCGTGGCGCCGTGTGCCGGTTCCGTCCCGTCCGCCGTCGCCTCCGCTTGTCCGTGCGGTGCGACGGCGGACGGTACGGCCTCCCGGACCAGCCCGTCGGGGGTCGGGACCGTGACCGGGGAGTCACCGGCGGAGAGGGGGATCCCCGCCGGCATCAAGGGGGTGCCGGTGGTGGCACCGGCACCGATCCGCAGCTCCTGCGCCGGGCCCAGCGGACGCCCCTCGGGGTCGATCAGCTGGACGGCGAGCCTGGCGGACGACGCCTGCGCGGCGCCGGGGGCGACCGCGCCGGACTGCGCGCCACGGGTGACCTCGGGCAGCCAGAAGGACTCGTGCTGCCAAGGGTGGCGAGGAAGCTCGGCAGGGCGGCCGGGGAGCAGGCCCGCCCAGTCGATGTCGGCGCCCGCGCAGTGCAGCTGGGCGAGGGCCCCGAGCAGCGTCGCGGGCCCGTCGGCGTCCCTGCGCAGCGAGGCCACGGCGACACCGTGGCGGCGCGTGGCGGTGAGTGCCTCGGTCAGCGGGCGCACCAGCGTCGGGTGCGGCCCGATCTCGATGAAGTCGGCGCCCCGGTCGTTCAGGAGATGGCGTACGGCGGGCCAGAACCGTACGGGATTCAGGACGTTCGCCGCCCAGTAGGCCGCGTCGAGTACGGCGGGGCGCTCGTCGGGCGTGACGGTCGAGACGAACGACTCGGGAGTCGGTGCTGCGGCGAACTCGGAGAGCTCAGCGCGCAGTTCCTCGGCGTACGGTTCCATGGCCGGGCTGTGGAAGGCGTAGTCACCGGGGACGAAACGTGCGGTGACCGACCGTTCGCGCAGGAGTTCCGAGAGCGCCGTCAGGTCTTCCTCGGACCCGGCGAGCACGGTCGCGTTCGGTCCGTTGACCGTCGCGACGGTGACCGCGCGCCCGGTGCCCGCGACGGTGTCGACGGCCTGGACCTCGGGCAGTCCCACCGCGAGCATGCGCCCCGTGCCCGCGGCGCCGGCCATGATGCGCCCGCGCCGGATCGCGAGGTCCAGGGCGGTGGGCAGGTCGAGCGCGCCGGACCAGCAGGCCGCCGAGATCTCGCCGAGGCTGTGGCCGATGACCTTGTCGGGCCGCACGCCCCGCTCGCGCCAGACCTCGGCGATCGCCAGTTGCAGGGCGACCACGGCGGGCTGGGCGAGCTCGGTGGCCGTGAGGTCGGCCTCGCCGAACAGTTCCCGCAGTCCGGGGAGGCCGGCGGCGCGGATCACCTCGTCGCAGCGCTCCAGGCACCGCGCGGCGGCCGGCTCGCGCTCCCAGAGGTCGAGGCCCATGCCCCGCCACTGTGAGCCCTGCCCGGAGAAGACGAGGACGGTGCGGTGGCGCCGGCGGGGCTCGGCGACACCGGTCAGGGTGTGCTCGTCGGGTGTGCCCTGGGACAGGTCCGTGAGTGAGGCGCGCAGTTCGTCCAGGTCGGCGCCGATCACCGTGGCGCGGGTCTCGTGGTGGGTGCGCCGGACCGCCGCCGTGTGCAGGACGTCCGCCAGGGGCTGGTCGCCGTCGAGGGTGGTCAGGAGGTTCCTCGCGCGCTCGTGCAGGGCGTCGTCGGTGGAACCGGACAGGAGGAGCACCTTCGGCGAGGGCTCGGCGCTCGCCTCGCGGGGGGCGGCGGGCGCCGGCTCGGGCGCGGCGGACAGCAGGATGTGGGCGTTGGTGCCGCTCAGGCCGAATGCGCTCACGCCGAGCAACTGGTCGTCGGGGCCGTCGAGTCGACGTGCCTCGGCGGAGATCTGCAACGGTCCGTCGGCCCAGGGGATCGCCGGGTTGGGCGTGCCGAAGTGCAGCTGCGGCGGGACGAGCCGGTGCCGTGCGGTCAGGACGGTCTTGATGAGCGCGGCCACCCCGGCGGCCGCGTCGGTGTGCCCGAAGTTCGCCTTGTGCGAGCCGATGTGCAGCTTGCGGGCGGGATCACGGCCGGGGCCGAACACCTCCGACAGGGCGTACGCCTCGATAGGGTCGCCCAGCGGTGTGCCGGTGCCGTGCGTCTCCACATAGGTGACGTCGGCCGGGGTGGCGTCGGCGCGGCTCAGGGCGTCCCGCAGCAGGGCCGCCTGGGCGGAGGCGTTGGGGACGGTCAGGCCGGCGCTGCGGCCGTCGTGGTTGAAGGCGCTGCCCCGGATGACGCCGAGTACCCGGTCGCCGTCGGCGAGTGCGTCGTCGAGCCGCTTCAGGACGACGACTCCGCAGCCCTCGCCCCGGACGATTCCGTCCGCGTCCGCCGCGAAGGGCTTGCAGCGGCCGGTGGGAGACAGGGCCTGCACCTTGCTCATGAAGATGGAGAGTTCGGGGGCGGCGAGGACGTTGACGCCGCCCGCGAGCGCGGTGTCGGCCTCGCCGCTGGCCAGGCTGCGGCACGCCAGGTGCACCGCGACCAGGGACGAGGAGCAGGCGGTGTTCACCGCGAGCGCGGGCCCGTGCAGCCCCAGGGTGTAGGCGACCCGCCCCGGCGCGAAGCTGAACTCCTTGCCGCTCGCGTAGTAGGGGTCGATGCCCCGCACCCCCCGCGTCTTGGAGTGCAGGAGCGTGTAGTCCATGCCGAGCATGCCGAAGAAGACGCCGGTGCGTGACCCGGCGAGCTGAGGCTTCGTCAGGCCCGCGTGTTCGAGGGCCTCCCAGGAGACTTCGAGGAGGAGCCGCTGCTGCGGGTCCATCTCGCGGGCCTCGCGGAAGGAGATGCCGAAGAAGTCCGCGTCGAACTGGTCGAGCCCCTGCAGGACACCCGCGTAGCGGCAGTATCCGGTGCCGGGCTCGGCCCCGTCCTCGCTGATGAACTCGGGGCCCCAGCGCTCCGCGGGGATCTCGCCGATCACGTCGACGCCGTCCCGCAGGACGTGCCAGAAGGATGCGAGGTCGACCACTCCGCCCGGGTAACGGCACCCGATGCCGACAAGGGCTATGGCCGGATCGGTGACTGGTCCGCTGCGGACGGGCATGGGTCCCCCTCAAGGAATGCGACGGGAGTGCGTCGGGAGTGCGACGAGTGGGTGAGGAACGAGGTCCGGGTGGCGCGAGTGGGTCCGCGCCACCCGGTCTGCGGCGGCTGTGCGGCGGCCGTGCGGTCTAGAACTTCGCGGCCGCCGTGGGCGCCTTGAGCTCCCCGAGATACTTGTGCCAGAGGTGGTTGGGATCGTTCTCCACCGCCGTGACGATCTCCCGCATGGCGGCGAGCGCCTTGGGCTCCCCGTCGTACACGTCGCCCTGGAGCATCTTCAGGACGTCCAGGCGGTAGCGGGGGTCCTGGACGAACGCCGTGAACAGGATGTTCAGGCGGTAGTAGATGGAGATGAACTCGTACCAGTTGTGCACGGCGCTGCGCAGGGTGTCGACGTACGTGTCGAAGCGCTTCCTGCGGAAGTCACCCGCCTCGTGCGCCGCGATGATGTCGTTGGCCGCCAGGCGCGCGCTGTTGAGGGCCACGCTGACACCGCTGGAGAAGATCGGGTCGACGAAGCGGGCCGCGTCACCGATCATGATGAGCGAGTCGTCGGCGATCTGCGTCAGCGCGTAGCTGTAGTCGCCCTCGGACTTGAACTCCTTGACGCGCTGGGCGTTCTTGAGCGCGTCGCACAGCGCGGGACGTGAACCGACGGTGTCCCAGAAGAAGGTCTCCAGGTCGTCCTTGGCCTCCTTGAAGCGGGACTTCTGGGTGACGACGCCGACGGAGGTGATGGTGTCGGTGATCGGGATCTGCCAGACCCAGGTGTCGGTCAGCGGCAGGAAGTGGATGAAGATGTAGTCCGACTGCTCCTTGTTGACCGCGAGTGCCTTGCGGTCGAAGTTGTCGAACCAGGTGTGCACCGCGTACTGGTTGAATACCGGGTCGGGCACCTTGACCTTGAGCTGGCTGCCCATCATGGTGCGCCGGCCGCTCGCGTCGACGACCATGCGGACGGGCACGCCGATCGGCTGGTTGCCGACCTTCGCCTGGATGACGGGGCGGTCGCGGTCGGAGAAGTCGACGCGGTTGACGCGGACCCCGTGGTAGACCTTCGCGCCCAGGCTCTCCGCGTGCTGCAACAGGATCTGGTCGAACTTCCCGCGGTCGACGTGGAAGGTGTAGTCGCGGTCGACGCCCGCCTGGTCGCGCTCGCTGAAGAGCACCTCGGCGGCCCGGAAGTCGTGGTCGAGGCCCTGAAAGCCCATGTGGTCGATGTCGCGGTCCTCGGCCGACGTCCAGGCGGCGCCGTACTTCTTGGGGAAGCCCGCCGCCTCGACCGCGTCTATCGCGCCGGTCTCGATGAGGACCGGTGTGGTGGCCGGCACCAGCGACTCACCGACGTGCTCGCGCGGGAAGGTCTCGGACTCGAAGACCACGACGGAAAGGCCCGCCTTGGCGAGGTAGGAAGCGGCGGTCGCGCCGGCCGGACCACCGCCGATGATGCCGATGTCGTAGTCGTAGTTTGCGGACAACTTGAGCTCCTCTTCAAGGGTTCGGTCGGTGTGCCGCGCCGTGGTCGCGGTCAGTGCACGGGTGAGCCGAGGGACAGCAGCAGGTCGGTGATGCTGTCGAGGTTCTGGAAGTTGGTCCCGGTCAGCTCGGTCGGCGGGATGTTCGTGCCCAGCTCGTCCCGGATGAAGGTGAGCAGCTGGGCGGTGTTGATCGAGGTGAGAATCCCCCACTCGAGCAGCGGGGTGTCCGGAGCTATGCCCTTGGGGTCCGGCTCGGACAGGAGCCGTTCCTGGATGAACTCGGTGAGTCGGCCGAGCAGTTCGTCACGGTCACTGGCCACGCCGTACCTCCTGAAGATGCTGATGACGGGCGGGACGCTCCGCTGCCGGGGAGGCACTTGGAGCCGCCGGGGGAACCCTGAGAAAGGAGTTCAACACTCGGGGAGTTCAACGCCCGGTGATTTCATTTCCTGATGAACTCTACTAGTGTTGAGCTCATCGTCAAGGGCCCAACACAAAGCAGTGGTCGCGTAGTTGGAGGCGCCATGAGCGGGGAACAGCACGGTCCACCCACCGGAGAAGCGCACGTCTGGGCGGTGCGCGAGCCGCCACCGGGCCCGGGGCGCAAGGCGGTGGTCGAACGCTGCCTCGCACTGCTCACGCCCGCGGAGCTCCGCCGCCACGAACGCGTCGTGCCGCCCCGGCAGGCCCTGCACGCCTGCGCGCATGCCGCACTGCGCACCGTCACCGCCGCGTACACCGGGCTGCGCGTACCGCACGTCGCCTTCACCACCGGCGAGTTCGGCAAGCCCTACGTGGCATCCGACCCGGGCCTGCGGGTCAGCCTCGCGCACACGGACGGCATGGCCCTGGTCGCGGTGACCCGGGACGGCCCCGTGGGCGTCGACGTCGAGCGCATCACCGCCTTGCACGACCCGGCGGGCATGCGGGACCAGGTCCTCTCGCCCTGGGAGGCGGCGCGCTGGCCACAGGCCGCCGAAGACGCCGCGCAGAGCGGCCTGTTCACCCACTGGACCTGCAAGGAAGCCGTTCTCAAGGCGATCGGCAGCGGCCTCGCGGGGGACCTGACGGCCGTCCAGGTGGCCCCCGGGGCGCGACGCTCCGGGCCCGTCCCCGTCCACGCGCTGCCCGCACAGGCGGCCACCCGCACCTGGGCGCTGCAACTGATCGACCTGGGGCCCGAGTTCAGGGCCGCCGTGGCCGTGGCGGACGGCGGCAGCCTCGTGCGCGCCTTCCACATGGCGCCCGGCAGCATCCCCAGCGTCCCGCCGGCTTTGCCCGCACCTCTCCCGCCGGTGATCCCCGAAGTCGCCGGGGCCCCCAAGGCCACCGGCCGCCAGACCGTTCCCGACCGTGGAGGTCCGTCATGCAGCTGAGCAGCCCCCGATCGCCCGCCCCCGCGTCCCCGGCGCCCCCGACCGCGTCGCCGGCCCTGATCTGCCTGCCCCACGCGGGCGGCGCCGCCCGCGTCTTCGCGAGCCTGCGGGCGGCTCTCCCGCACGTGGATTGCGCCCTGCTCGAGCTCCCCGGCCACGGCACCCGGATGCGCGAGGCGCCGCGGGACGACTTCGGCGCCGTACTCGACGACCTGGTCCGCACCTCGGCCCCGCACACGGGCGGCCGCTATGTCCTGCTCGGGCACAGCATGGGCGCGGCCCTCGCCCATGAACTCGCGCGCTACTGGGCCGCGTTGGGCAGGCCGCCGGTGGCCGTCATTCTGGCCGGACGCAACGGCCCCACCGCCCGGCGCATCCTGCCCGACATCCACCCGCTGGGGGCACAGGAGTTCCTGGACGCCGTCCGCCAACTCGGCGGCACCCCGCCGCAGGTGTTCGCCAACCCCGAGCTGGTGAAGCTGTTCGTCCCCATGCTCCGGGCCGACTTCACCATCTCGGAGACGTACGAGGCGCTGCCCGGCGCCCCGCTCGACTGCCCGCTGTGGGTGTGCGCGGGCCGCGACGATCCGATGGTCGACGACGCGGGACTGCACGACTGGGAGAACCACGGCACCGGCGAGGTGCGCACCGAGTGGCTCCCCGGCGGCCACTTCATCCTCGACACAACGGAGTTCCACGCGTACGTCGCCAAGGTCATCGCCGCCCTGCCATAGCGCTGAGACACGACCGAACGCCGTCGGCCTTCCCCGGTCAAGGGGAAGGCCGACGGCGTTCGGGCCACGCGGCGGGTCAGCTCGCGAGCCCCTGCGGCTGCACCTCGGAGAACTGCGTGCGCCAGTAGGCGAGGGGCGTCCGGGCAGCGCTGGCCTCGCCGTGCACCAGGCGGCCGATCAGGACCTGATGGTCGCCGGCGAGATGGCTGCTGGTCAGGATGCACTCGGCGAGCGCGACGGTGGAGCCGAGGAGCGGGGCGCCGGTGCGCTCGCCGGGCCGCCACGCGACGTCCGAGAACCGCTCGGGCACCGACGACGCGAACGTACGCGCCAGCGCCGTCATGTCGGCGGAGAGGAAGTTCACCGCGAACACCGAGCTCTGGTGGATGGCCTCCAGTGTCGCGCTCGGCGCCTTGACACAGACCAGGAGCAGCGGCGGCGACGCCGAGACGCTGCACACCGCGCTGCAGGTCAGCCCGCGCGGCTCCCCGTCGGCCGTCACGCTGGTGACCACGCTGACGCCGGTGGGCAGGGAACCCATCACGGAACGGAAGGTGTTCAGGTCGACCTGGTCCAACACGGTCTCGGTGACGTCCAGTTGATCGGGCATGTATGAATCCTCGTCTGTGAGTCCGAGGCGGCTCAGTCCGGCGGAGACCACCGGGGCTACCGCGCTTCGCTGTCGGCGAGAGCGGCGACCAGCGCCGGACGGTCCGTCTTCCCGTTCGCGGTCAGGGGGAGTTCGGGCACGACGTGCACGGCGTCGATCACCATGTAGAGGGGGAGCCGGGTGGCGCAGTCCCGCTTGAGTTCCAGGAGCCCGGGACGCTCGTCGCCCGACGCCACCACGAACGCGTGCAGCTTGGCGTCGAGGCCGGAGCCCACCACGGCACACGCGGCGGCTGCCACCGAGGGGGCGTCGGCGATCACCGCCTCGATGTCGCCGAGCTCGATGCGGTGCCCCCGCACCTTCACCATGTGGTCACGGCGCCCCACGTACTCCAGCATCCCGTCCGCGCCCATCCGCCCGATGTCACCGGTGAAGTAGGCGCCCTTCTGAGGCTCCTTGCCCCAGTAGCCGAGCATGACCGTCGGCCCGGTGACCACGATCTCCCCCTCGCGCGAGCGCGGCGGGTGCAGCCGGATCAGGTCACCGGAGACCGCGGTCCCGATGGGCAGCGGGCGGGTGCTGCCCAGGTCGCGGTCGGTGACCTCGTAGCTGGTGCAGACATTCGTCTCGGTCGGCCCGTACCAGTTGTACATCCGCACATCGGGCCAGGCCTTGCGCAGTTCGTGCACCTGCTGGATCGGGAACGGCTCACCGGCGAACACACACGCGCGCAGCGCCTTGGGCGGCTCGTCGGCGAGCAGGTCGCCGCGCTGCATCATCAGGGTCAGCGCGGAGGGCACCGAGTACCAGACGCTGATCTCCTCGCGGCGCAGGAGCGCGCCGAGCTGGACCGGGTCGTAGGCGAGTCCTTCGGGCACCAGGAACACCGAGGCGCCGGTGAGGAACGCGGCGTACAGATCGAAGACCGAGAGGTCGAAGTTGAACGGCGCGTGGTTGGAGAGCCGGTCGTCGGGGGTGACGCCGATCTCGGCGGCGGCCCAGCGGATGAAGGAGAGGGCGTTGCGGTGGCTGATGCAGACGCCCTTGGGTTCCCCGGTGGAGCCCGATGTGTAGAGGATGTAGGCCGGCTCGTCGGGCTCGTTCTCGTACGCCGCCGGGGCGTCGTCCGCGGCGGCCTCCTGCGCCAGGTCGGCGAAGGCGACCAGCGGCACCGACGCGGGCCAGTCGGTGGCGCCGGCGCGGCGCAGGCCGTCGCCGTCGGCCACCACCAGGGCGGGGGAGCAGCTGTCGGATATCCGCCGGACGCGCGCGGCGGGGTTGGCGGCGCTGACCGGGGCGTAGATCGCGCCGACGCGCAGCGCGCCCTGCATGAGGGCGATCGCCTCCAGGGTCTTGTGGCTCCACAGCACGACCCGGTCGCCGGGCCGCACCCCGCGCCGGTGCAGCGCGGCGGCGTACCGGTCGGCGAGGGCGTCCAGCTCCCGGTAACTGTGGACCCCTTGGGGGGACCGCACGGCCGGGGCCTCAGGGGTGCGGCGGGCGGAGTCGATGACGAGCTGGTGGAGCCTCACAGTCCTATCTCCTTCGCTATCAGTTGACGCTGGATGTCCGAGGTGCCGGAGAAGATCGTGCTGGGCACGGCGTCGCGCAGGGCCGCCTCGATGCCGTCCTCGCGGAGATAGCCGCGCCCGCCGAAGATCCGTACGGCGTCGGTGGCGGCGGCGAGCACGCCCTCGGACACCGCGAGCTTGGACAGCGCGATCGCCAGGACGGCCGGCCTGCCCTGGTCCATCTCCCAGCAGGCGCGGTACAGCAGGAGCCGGGCACTCTCCAGGGTCAGCTTCATGTCGGCGATCCGGTTGGATACCGACTGGAACTCGCCGATGCGCTTGCCGAACTGGCGCCGCTCGGTGGCGTGCCGCACGCAGCTCTCGACGAGCCGTTCGAGGAGCCCGATGTAGAGGGCGAAGAGGCAGGCCCGCTCCCAGCCCATGGAGTGCTGGAAGATCGCCGCGCCCTGGCCCACGCCACCGAGGACGTTCTCGTCGGGGACGAAGCACTCCTCGAAGGTGACCGCACCTGCCGGGCAGGAGTGCATGCCCATCTTCTCGTGCGGCTCACCCACGACGACGCCGGGCGTGTTCCGGTCGACGACGACGCCGGTCACGCCGAGAAAGCCCGCCTTGGGATTGACGGTCGCGTACGCCACGTACACATCGGCGGCCGGGCCGTTGCTGACGAAGCTCTTGGTGCCGTTGAGGACGAGGCCGCCGTCGACGGGGCGGGCGGTCGTGCCGAGCCTGGAGGAGTCCGATCCCGCGTCCGGTTCTGTCATCGCGTTGCCCGCGATCAGCCGCCCGGCGGCCAGCTCGGGAAGCAGCCGCTCCCGTACGGCGGCGCTGCCGAACTCCGCGATCGGCACCGCGCACGCGAAGGTGTGCGCGGCGGCGCCGAAGACCAGGCCGGTGTCCGCGCAGCCGCGCCCCACCGCCTCGACGACGCGCGCGGTGTCCAGGGCGCCGAGCCCCTGACCGCCGGCCTGCGTGGGCAGACAGGCGCCGAGCAGGCCGATCTCGCCGAGCCGCAGCCAGTCCTTGCGGGTGTAGAACCCGTGACCCGAACCGGGCCCGGTGGGGAAGGCGGCCCGGGTGGCCGCCAGCACCTCGTCGTAGCGGGCCTGTTGGCCCTCGTTCCAGCCGAACTCCACATCTGCTCCTGTCGTACGGGGAAGGCGCTCCCTCCCGCGTCGGGATCCGGGTGAGTGGTGCGTGCCGCGTGCCCTCAGGCAGGACCCGTGCCCTCAGGCAGGGCCGGGCAGGTGGCGCAGGTTCCGCGGGCCGACGTAACGCAGCCGCGGGTGGATGCGCCCCTGCTGGGCGCGCTGTTCCTCGACGTGCGCGAGCCAGCCGGGCACCCGGGCGGCGGCGAACATCGGGACGAAGAGGTCGGACGGCATGCCCAGGAGGTGGTAGATCGCGGCTGCGTAGCAGTCCACGGTCAGGTACGGGCGAGGTCCCTTGGATGGGTGCGCGGCGGCGCGTACCGCGTCAAGGACCTTCAGGACGTGGTCGCGGCCGGGGCTGGCCCGGAAGCCGCGGGCCGCCTCGCGCAGCGGTCCGACCCGGGGGTCCTCCATGGCGTACGGCACCGGTCGGGTGCGTACGGCGGCGGCCTGGTCGGCGCGGCCCCGCAGGTAGGCGGCGGCCGCGTCGGGGTTCTCCGTCTCCTGGGCCTGGTCGACCACTTGGTTCGCCGAGCCGCCGTGCAGCGGTCCGGTGAAGGTGGCGAGCGCCACGGTGATGGCGGCGAAGGTGTCGGCGCCGGTCCCCGCCGCGACCCGGGCGGCGAACGCCGAGGCGTTGCAGCCGTGTTCGGCCTGCAGGACCAGGCAGAGGTCGACCAGGCGGACGCGCTCCGGGTCGCGGGGCAGGTCCAGCATGTGGAGGATGTTCTCGGCGTGCGAGAGCTCGGGGTCGGGGCTGATCATCCGGCGGCCGGTGCGGGCGGCCTGCTGGATGGCGAATATGGTCGGGATGCGCGCGATCAGGCGTTCGCCCAGGCCGATGTGCGCGGCCGGGTCGGCGTCGGCCTCGGCGGCGACCGCGAGCGCGGAGACCGCCGTGCGCAGCACCGACGACGTACTGCATCCGGCGTTGAGCACGAGGTTGGTGGCCACCATCGACGGCAGCTCACGGGCCGCGGCGAGCCTGGCCCTGAAGACGCGCAGCTCGTCGGGGTCGGGCAGCCAGCCGCGGATCAGCAGGTGGACGACTCCCTCGAAGGTCACCCGGCCCGCCAGTTCCTCGATGGGATAGCCGCGGTAGGCGAGCCTGCCGCGGTCGGGGTCCACCTCGGAGATGCCGGTCTCGCCGACGATCATGTCCGCCACGTCCGGCACGGCGGGCGACTGCTCGGGGTCGGGGCGCTGCATGCGGGGCAGCGCGGGCGCCACGGCCGACGCGTCCTGCGGGATGTCGATCTCCGCGAGTTCGTCGGACGTGGAGAGCTCGGCGAGGCGTTCGTCGTAGAACGCGCGGAGCTGGCCCACGGACTCGATGTGCTCGATCAAGCCGTTGTCGAGTGTGGTGCCGAGCTCGTGCTCCAGATGGACCTGGAGCTCGACGGCCGTGAGGTTGTCCCAGCTGGCCACCGCGCGGAGCCGCAGTTCGTCGCCGATGTGTTCCGACGGCATGTCGAAGACCCGGGAGAGCGTGCTGATGACGGGATGCACGTGGGGCATCTCCTTCTCTGTCGTCGTACCGAGCCGGCGGCTGCTATCCCGCCATGTCCGGTGCGTGGTCGTCGGCCGGTTCGGGAAGCCGCACCACGGCGGGGGTGGTGTCGCGGGCGGTCACGCTCTCGCGGGCGCTCGACGCGTCGCGCGCGGCGGGCTGCTCGCGCAGCGGCGCGGACGGGCGGGGCGAACCCGTGCCGCGTCGGGTCACGAGGTCCATCCGGGTGCGCGGCAGCAGGTAGGGCAGCGCGGGGCCGGTCATGGCGGTCGTGATGAGCGCCATCAGGACCATCTCGGTGAAGAGGGTCTGGTCGAGGACCCCGAGGTTGAGACCGATGCCGAGGATGATCAGCTCGGTCAGACCACGGGTGTTCATCAGGGCGCCGACGCCGAGCGACTCCCGCCAGCTGAGCCCGAAGGAGCGGGCGGGCAGCGAGGCGCCGACCAGTTTGCCCACGATGGCGGCGGACAGGATCAGGGCCAGCTCGCCCCAGGCGGTGGCGGACATGCCGGCGATGTCGACGGAGAGCCCGGTGATGATGAAGTACACGGGCAGCATCAGTTCCCCCGCGTGCTGCAGCGGCCGGAGCATCTTCTCCTCGAGGAGCTCGCTCGGCTTGCGGGGCATGACCAGGCCGAAGGCGAAGGCACCGAAGATCGGGTGGATGCCGATGTTCGACGTGACGTACGCGGAGAGCAGCAACCCCGCGGTGACGAGGGCGGCGAGGTAGGTGCCGCTGCCGCGCCGGGACATCCACGCGACGGCGCGGATCAGGGCCGGGCGGACGACGACGATCATCGCGGCGCCGTAACCGGCGGACATCCAGAGGGTGTTGGTGAAGCCGGTGGGCCCGGAGGCGGTGACGATCGCGACCACTCCGGCCAGCACGCACCAGGCGATGACGTCGCCGAACGCGGCGCTGGTGAGCGCGAGTGCGCCGACCTTGGTGCGGGAGAGGTGATTGTCCTTGAGGATGCGGGCGAGCACCGGGAAGGCGGTGATCGACATGCTGACGCCGAGGAACAGGGCGAAGGAGAAGAAGTCGATCTTCTCGCCGTTCACCACCGAGTGGTTCTGGTAGATGACCCACGCGATCGACATGCCCAGGGCCAGCGGGACGAGGATGCTGCCCGCGGTCACCCCGGCGACCGACCGCTTGCGCCGTCGCATCGTCGCCCAGTCCAGCTCCCAGCCCACGGTGAACATGAAGAGCAGCAGGCCGATCTGCGCGACCATCGAGAGCAAGGGGCGTACGTCGTCCGGGAACAGACGGTGCGTCAGGTCACCGGGCAGCAGCCCGAGCAGGCTCGGGCCGAGCAGGATGCCCGCTGTGATCTCGCCGATGACGGCGGGCTGGTGAAACCGCCGTGCCAGGCGTGCCAGCAGTGCGCCGACGGTCAGGATGACCGCGATGCCGGCGAAAGCGGTGGCCTGTAAGTCTTCCAGCTCGTGTGGAGTGGGCACAGTGTCACCTAATTCATTCGTCGCTGAAGTCAACTGGCGATGAGTTTTGCACGCCGGTGTCGGGCGCTGCAAGGGGGAACTGGCCTTGCTTGACCCGTTCTTGGGTCGCTGCGAGCGGTCCGCGCCCCGGTGTTTCCGGGCCCCTGTGGGGGCTTGCTGGGGTGCTCGGTCCATGCAAAACTCATCGCCAGTTGAGTTCACTGTTTGGTGAGTTTCCCTGTTCGGAAGGCGGTGCGTGACCATGCGCGAACTGGTGGAGGCGATCGAGGCCCCGGACTCGGTGCCGGCCGATGTGGCGGCCCTCAGGATTCCCGACTCCTATCGCGCCGCCGTCCTGCGCAAGGAGGAGGCCGCCATGTTCGAGGGCGTCGCCCTGCGGGACAGGGCCCCGGCCGACTCCCTGCACATCCAGGAGGTGCCGACCCCCGAGCCCGGCCCCGGCGAGGTCCTGGTGGCGGTGATGGCGAGCGCGGTGAACTACAACACCGTGTGGAGCGCCCTCTTCTCGCCCGTACCGACCTTCGCGTTCCTGGAGCGGTACGGCAGGCTCGGCGGGCTCGCGGCACGCCACGACCTGCCGTACCACATCATCGGCTCCGACCTGGCGGGCGTGGTCCTCAAGTCCGGCCCAGGGGTGCGGCGTTGGCACGCGGGCGACGGGGTGGTCGCCCACTGCGTGTCCGTCGAACTCGAAGGCGCGGAAGGGCACGGCGACGCGATGCTCGATCCCGAGCAGCGCATCTGGGGATTCGAGACGAACTACGGCGGCCTCGCCGAACTCTCCCTGGTCAAGGCCAGCCAGCTCCTGCCCAAGGCCGAGCACCTCACCTGGGAGGAGGCGGCCTCGCCCGGCCTGGTCAACTCCACCGCCTACCGCCAGCTCGTCACCGGCAACGGCGCCGGCATGAAGCAGGGCGACAACGTCCTCATCTGGGGCGCCGCCGGCGGACTCGGCTCGTACGCGACCCAGCTCGCCCTGGCCGGCGGCGCCACGCCCATCTGCGTCGTGTCCTCGCCCGAGAAGGCCGAACTGGCCCGCCGTATGGGCGCCGAGCTCGTCATCGACCGCGCCGAGGAGGGCTACCGCTTCTGGCGCGACGAACGCACCCAGGACCGCAAGGAGTGGCGCAGGCTCGGCGAGCGAATACGGGAGCTGACCGGGGGAGAGGACGCCGACATCGTCTTCGAGCACCCGGGGCGCGAGACCTTCGGGGCGAGCGTGTACGTCGCGCGCAAGGGCGGCACCATCGTCACCTGCGCGTCCACCGCGGGCTACAACCACGAGTACGACAACCGCTACCTGTGGATGTCCCTGAAGCGGATCGTCGGCTCGCACTGCGCCCACTACCGCGAGGCATGGGAGGCCAACCGCCTCATCGCCAAGGGCAAGATCCACCCCACCCTCTCGCGGACCTACGCCCTCGACGAGGTCGGTGACGCCGTGGAGTCCCTGCACCGCAACGAACACCACGGCAAGGTCGGCGTGCGCTGCCTCGCACCCGCCGAAGGGCTCGGTGTCACGGCCCCCGAATTCCGCGCCCGCCACGAGACGGCCATCAACCGCTTCCGGGCCGCGCCTCCCGCACAGCCCCAACTCCCCTCCCTGGAAGGGGCGGCGGCATGAACGACGACCACGGAACACTCGCGGTGGTGGGTCTGGGGAGCATCGGCTCCGCGCTCGCCCGCAGGGCCGCGCTCGGCGGTCTTGACGTGATCGTCGTCGACAAGGACGCGCCGACCACGCGCGACCGGGCCGCCGCACTCTTCGGGGCGGGCCTCGCGGACGGGACGGTCACCGCCGAGCAGGCCCGCGAGGCCGGTGGGCGGATCCGCTGTGCCGAACGCTGGGAGGAGCTCGCCGGGGCGGCCACGGTCGTCGAGGCGGTGCCCGAGCGACGTACCGCCAAGGTGGACGTCCTGCGCGCCGTGGCCCGGGTCTGCCCGCCCGGCACGGTCATCGCCAGTACGGCCGCCGCACTCTCGCTCACCGACCTCGCGGCGGCCTGCGGCCGCCCCGGACGGCTGGTCGGCCTCCAACTCCCGCTGCCCACCGCGCAGATCGCCGAGGTCGGCCGCACGGTGATGGCGGACCATGACGCCCTCCGCCAGGTCGAAGACCTCGTGGAGCGGCTCGGCCTCCGGGCGGTCGGCGTCGGCGACCGGGCCGGACTGATCTCGTCGGCGTTGCTCTTCGGCCATCTCAACCAGGCCGTCACCATGTACGACCAGCAGGTCGCGAGCCGGGACGACATCGACGCCGCGATGCGGTTCGGCTGCGGACTGCCGCTCGGGCCGCTGCAACTGCTCGACGTCATCGGCACGGACACCGCCTGCGACATCCTCACCGTGCTCGCCGAACGGTGGGACGAGCCCGCGCTGCGGCCCGCGCGCCGCCTGCGGCACATGGTCCTGGCCGGACTGCTCGGCCACAAGTCGGGGCGCGGCTTCTACGACTACCAAGGGACCGAAGAGGCTCCTCCCGCGCCCGGGACACCCTCCGGTTCGCCCGCCGTCCGCACGGTCGGGGTCGTCGGGTCGGGCACCATGGCCGCCGGGATCGCCGAGGTCTTCGCACTCGCCGGGTGCCCCACCGTGCTGGTCGGCCGCACCGACGACCGCGCCAAGTCGGCGTGGCAGGCGGTGTCCCGCTCGACGGGACGCTCCCTGAAGCGCGGCAGGCTCGACGAGGCGACGCGCGACGCCGCCCTCGGCCGCCTGACCCCCAGCAGCGATCTGACGGAACTCGCCGACTGCGACCTGGTGATCGAGGCCGTCGCGGAGGACCTCGCCGTCAAGAAGCAACTCTTCCGCGAGCTGGGCCAGGTCTGCCGGCCGGGCGCGCTGCTCGCCACCACCACGTCGAGCCTGCCCGTGATCGAGTGCGGACTCGCGTCGGGCCGCCCCGCCGACGTGCTCGGACTGCACTTCTTCAACCCGGCGCCCGTGATGCGCCTCGTCGAGGTGATCGGCTCCCTGGAGACCGCGCCCGAGAACGTGGCGGCCGCCCGCGAGCTGTGCCGCACGCTCGGCAAGCATCCGGTGCGCTGCACGGACCGGCCGGGCTTCATCGTCAACGCCCTGCTCTTTCCCTACCTCAACAGTGCGGTGCGGCTCGCGGAGAGCCACTACGCCACCGTCGACGACATCGACGCCGTCATGAAGCTGGGCTTCGGCTATCCGCTCGGCCCCTTCGAACTCCTCGACGTCATCGGCCTCGACATCTCGCTGAGCATCCAGCACATCCTGCACGCCGCCGACGGCAGCCCCGCGACCGCGCCCGCGCCGCTCATGGAGCACCTGGTCGCCGCGGGCCGGGCCGGGCGCAAGGCGGGGGCGGGGTTCCGGGTCCATGGGTGAGGCGCTGACCGCAGCGGGCGTGACGGAAGGAATCGGATGGACGACGACATGAGTGCCGAGCCGGGCGCCGAGTGGCGGCGGGACCACCGCAGGGCCGAGATCGAGATCGGCGTCGACGCCATCGCGCGCGCCATGCTGGCCGAGCTCACCGGGTGGCCCGACCTGGATCCCTTCGTACGAGGTCTCTGCGAGGCCCCCGAAGCGGGGCAGCCGCTGCGAGAGGGGGCGATCCGATGAGCACCTCGACACCAGCGGTGATGGGCACCTCGAGGCCAGTGGCCACGAGCGCTGTCCGGGAGGCCGCGGTGGCGGCCAGGGTCGCCGCCGCCCGGCTCGCCACCACGACCGGGGCCCAGCGGAACTCCGCGCTCCGCGCGATCGCGCGGGCCCTCACCGACCGGGCGCCGGAGATCCTGGCCGCGAACGAGCGGGACATGGACGATGCCCGCGCGGCCGGGCGCCCCCAGGCGGTCCTCGACCGGCTCGGGGTCCGTGACGGTCAGCTCGCCGGCCTCACGGACATGACACGTGACGTGGCCGCCATGGCCGACCCGGTCGGTACGGTCACGAGTGGCTCCGTCCTGCCCAACGGCCTGGAGGTACGTCAGATCAGGGTGCCCCTCGGCGTCGTCGGCATGATCTACGAGGGCCGACCCAACGTCACCGTCGACGCCGCCGTGCTCTGCCTCAAGAGCGGCAACGCGGCCCTGCTGCGCGGCTCTTCGGCCGCCCGGCACACCAACGCTGCACTGATCTCCGTGATCCGGGACGCGGTGGCGGGCACGGCGGTGCCGGTCGATGCCGTACAAGGAGTACCCGGCGACACGCATGATTCCGTAAGGGAACTCATGTCGCTGCGGGGCCTGGTGGACGTACTGATACCGCGGGGCGGCCGGGAGCTGATCGAGACCACCGTGCGCGAGGCGGCGGTCCCGGTGATCGAGACGGGCGTGGGGAACTGTCATGTCTACGTCGACGAACACACCGACATGGACCGGGCGTTGCGCATCCTGATCAACGCGAAGACGCAGCGGCCGTCCGTCTGCAACGCGGCCGAGACGCTGCTCGTGCATGAGGCCGTGGCGCCCTTCTTCCTGCCGCGTGCGCTCCAGGAGCTCGCGCGGCACGGCGTCACCGTGCACGCTGACGCCCGTGTCCTCGCCGCGGCAGCCACCGTTCCGTCCGCTCCGGGCGGGCCGGCGGTGGTCGCGGCCACGGAGGAGGACTGGGACCGCGAGTACCTCGCGGCGGACATCGCGGTCGCCGTGGTCGACTCGCTGGACTCGGCGGTCGAGCACATCCGCCGCCACGGCACCGGGCACACCGAGGCGATCGTCACCGAATCCCAGTCGGCGGCGCGCCGGTTCGTCCTCGCCCTGGACACCGCGGTCGTCGCCGTCAACGCGTCGACCAGGTTCGCGGACGGCGGGGAACTGGGGCTCGGGACCGAACTCGGCATCTCCACACAGAAGTTGCACGCGCGGGGCCCGATGGGCGTGACCGCGCTGACGACCACGAAGTACGTCCTGGTGGGCGACGGTCAGATCCGGTAGTTCAAGGAGGAACGGGCCATGCATGTACGCATCATCACCGCCACGGAACCTTCCGGAAGGTTCCTGTACGAGGACAGCCGGCCAAGGGACCGCTTCCCCCGCACCACCGCCCCCGTGCCGCCCTGGCTCGGCCTGGCAGGCGCAGAGGACGACCCGACGGAGCCCCACATCGTGCGGGGCATCGACTGACGGGCCACGCGATCCGCACACCGAAGGCGCCCACGCGAGAGGATCGCGGGGGCGCCTTCCTGCGTCGCCGTCACGCGCGCCTCAGCGCAATGCCTCCGTCGCCCGCTCGGCGGCCGGCCGCACCCGGATGGTGATACGGCGTGGTGCCGGGGGTTGCCGCGGAAGAGGCGGCAGGGCCGAGGGGCCCGGGAGCAGCAGGACGAGGTCGTCCAGGCTCACCAGTTCCGTCTCCGAGTGGCCCAGGAGCGGGGGGAGTTCACGGGCGTCCAGGTTGACCAGACCCCGCGCGACGACCTGCCCGGCCGGGGAGATCAGCTCCACGGGATCGCCCGCGGCGAAGTCGCCGTCGGCGTACGTCACGCCGGTGGCGAGGACGGGGCCCGCCCGGCCCACGAGAGCCTTGGCGGCGGACGCGTGCAGGTGCAGGGCCCCGCGCGGGCTGCTCGCATGCTCCAGCCAGAGCAGATGGTCGGCGGCGCGCGCGCCCGTGCGGTGGAAGTAGGTTCCCGTGTCCCGGCCTGCCAGCGCGTCCGCCGCGTGCCGGGCAGCGGTGAGGACCACCGGAATACCCGCGTCGGTGGCGATGCGCGCCGCCTCGACCTTGGTGACCATGCCACCGGTGCCGACGCCGGCGCTCCCGGTGCTGCCGATCTCCACGCCTGCCAGGTCATGGGGGCCGTGGATCTCGCTGATGCGGCGCGACCCCGGCCGGTCCGGTACGCCGTCGTACAGGCCGTCCACGTCGGAGAGCAGGACGAGCGCGTCGGCCCGCACCAGATGCGCGACGAGCGCCGCGAGCCGGTCGTTGTCGCCGAACTTGATCTCGGCGGTGGCCACGGTGTCGTTCTCGTTGACCACCGGCAGCGCGCCCATGGCGAGCACCTGCTCCAGCGTGCGGTACGCGTTGCGGTAGTGCGCCCGGCGGCTCACGTCCTCCGCGGTGAGCAGCACCTGCCCGACCCGCACCCCGTACCGCGCGAACGAGGCGGTGTACCGGGCGACGAGCAGCCCCTGCCCCACACAGGCGGCCGCCTGCTGCCGCGCCAGGTCGCGCGGACGGGCCGCGAGGCCCAGCGGGGCGAGACCGGCCGCGATGGCGCCGGAGGAGACGAGCACGACCTCGACGCCGGCCGCCTTCGCACGAGCAAGGACATCCACGAGCGCGTCGACGCGATCGGAGTCGAGCCCTCCGGCAGCCGTGGTGAGCGAGGACGAGCCGACCTTGACCACGATGCGTCGGGCGGCGAGCACGTCGGTCCTCGGCCCGCGGGCCGAACCCGTCACCGGAGCGCCGCAGTCGACATGCCACTGCCCCCGGGGAGCCCGTGCGCCCCTTCGCGGAGCAACGCGTGCACCGTCTCCACCACCAGGACGGGCTGCTCGTAGGGAAGGTCGTGGCCGTGACCCGGCACCGTCTGCAGGGTCGCGCCGGGTATCTCCGCGGTGAGGGCCCGCGCCTGTTCGGGCGGTGTGTAGCGGTCGAGTTCGCCCACCAGGACGCGGGTGGGGACGTTGCCCAGGGCGCGGACGCGGCCCGCGCAGTCGTGCGAGGTCAGGGCCGAGTAGAACTCGGCGATCGCCAGGACGGGCACGTCACGGAAGGCGCGCGCGTTGGCGCGGACCGCCTCGGTGGCCGGCCCGGGGCCGAAGACCGCGCGCCACAGCGGCGCCGTGGTCGGGTGGGAGAGCGGACCGGTCAGGAGGCGGTGGGCGGTCCGCGCCGCGCGGGGCGAACGCAGCAGACGGTCGGCGACCTTCTGCTGGGTCCGTGCGCGGCGCCGGGACCCGGGCGCGCCCGTCGGGTCCGGCCGGTCGTTCAGGGCGCTCAGCGTCGCACCGACCTCGTTGAGCGAGGTGGAGATCAGGCCCACGCCCGCCACCTCCGTGCCGAACAGGCCGGGCTGCCGCGCGGCCAGTTCCTGGATGGCCATGCCGCCCATGGAGTGGCCGATCAGGATCACGGGCCTGCCGTCACGCGCCGCGTCGGCGAGGACCAGGGCCAGGTCGGCGCAGAGCAGCTCCATGTCGAGGACGGCACTGCCCCGCGTCGAACGGCCGTGCCCGCGCTGGTCGAAGCTGATGGCGCGCAGGGCCGGGAAGCCGGGGCGCGGCCGGGTCAACGCGTCGATGTGCGGACGCCAGTCGAGGGCGGACATCGTCCAGCCGTGGCAGAGGAGCACGCCGAGCGGGGCATCGGGGTCACCATGCGTGGAGACGGCGAGCTCGGCCCCGTCAGGCGTGCCCAGCACATGAACCTGGTGGCGCGGCTCGGCCGGCGCTGCGGTGCTCATGACGCCTCCTCGCGCTCGGCGGTGAGCGCCGGGGCCGGCTCGGCGGGCCGCGGAGCGGCCGCGAAGTCGCAGCCGCAGGCGGAGGCGAACTCGGCCGTGCGCCACGCGTGCTGGACCTGCCCGAAGGTCATGCCGAGAGCCGAGGCGATACGCGTCTGGCCCCACCCCCGGCGGCGCAGGAACCACACGTAGGCCGAGCGCTCCTGGGGGCGCGGCTTGCTCCGCCTGCCGCCGCTCTCCAGGAACCGGTGGAGGTTCCCGCTGATCGCTGCGACCGTGCCGGCCACACGCCGCAGCTCCCGGCGCTCCCGGACGGTGAGCCCGCCCCAGATGCCGGCGCTCTCCTCGTGCGCGAGCGCTTCGCTCAGGCAGTCGGCGGCCACCGGACAGCTCGCGCAGAGCCGTTTGGCGGCCGCCTCCAACTCCGTGTCGTCCGGGCTCCTCCCCGACGGGAAGAAGGTGTCCGGATCACAGTCACGGCAGGCCGCCCGCTCCACCCAGGGTGCCCCGAGTGTGTGCTGATTCGCTGGTGCGTACATGTCGGTCGGCCCTTCCTTCGCTTCATCGCGGCCCCGAACCGATGCGGAACCGCCCCCTCAATGACCTGAAGACGACCATGGCGAGCGGCATCGCCCGCGGCGTGCCGCGGACGTGGTGATGCCGTCCCACTGCTGTCGAGAATAAAGTCAACGGACAATGATTTCAATGGGTGTTGAGCTCATTTGGAATGGCCGGAAGGCGGCGCCGCGGACGCGTGGTTCCTGCATGAACCCGCCCCGGCGGCCGCGCCGGCGGGTGATGTCCCAGGTGAGCGGCCCCGGCCTGCCGGGCGCCGGGGCCGTGACCGCGAGGTGGTCGTGGCGCGCCCATTCTGTGGATTCCTCGCGTGTTGAAATCAAGTCTTGCTGGAGCCAACTCGTGTGGCGTACGGTCCCCATGGCTCAAACCACACGGACCCGAATCGGTCCCGGGGGAGTGCCGACGGACGTGCCCGGGCTGTGCCCCGGCACCGGCCGACGTACCCCCCAGCACCAGGCAGCCCAGATCCACGCTCTTGAACGCCACGCGCCATCGAGCTCGACGTTCTTCATCCGCGCTGTACGGCGCTCCCAACGGGGGGAGCACGGTCGGACACCTGAAGGGGTGTTTTACGTGCATTTACTGCCATTGCGAGAGCTGACGAACGGACCGGCGGCCGCCATCCCCACGGATGCCTCGGCGCCCCATGCCGCTCGAAGCCCGGGCTCGCGCTCAGTTCGCCACTGTCCGAGCGTCTTGGAGGTTCCCATGCCGGTCGTCAGCGCACCTGTCGTAGCCCTGCCCCGCCATCAGGTCGACACCGACGAACTCCTCAGCCTGCTGAGCGAGTTGTACGTCGACCACCCTAGGCTCGAAGCCATCCACACGGCGATCCGTGCCACGTCCGTCCGGTCCCGCTGGTACACCCGCCCGCTGGCCGAGCAGTTCAGCACCGACGTACCCGTCGTGGAGCGCATGCGCACCCATCTGCGCGACTCCCTCGATCTGGCGGAGAGCGCGGCCCGGCAGGCGCTGTTCGAGTCGGGTCTCGAGCCGGGCGACATCACCAACCTGGTGGTGACGAGCGCCACCGGGCACACCATGCCCGGCCTCGACATCCACCTGATGGAACGGCTCGCCCTGCCCTGCTCGGTCCGTCGGCTCCCGGTGACCCAACTCGGCTGCGGAGGCGGGGCGTTCGCCCTCACCCGGGCCAGGGACCTGGTCGTCGCGCAGCCCGACGCCACGGTCCTCGTCGTCTGCGCCGACGTCTACAGCCACTATCTGCACCCGGCCGACACCGGCATGGACGGCATGATCTTCAAGGGGCTCATCGGGGACGCCGCGGGCGCCTGCGTGGTGCGCGCCGCCACGGACGGCCCGCACATGGAGCTCAACGACCCCTGGGAGTACCTGCTTCCCGGCAGCCGCGACATCGTGGGCAGTTACGTCGACTCCGACGGGCTGCACGCGCACAACGCCCCACGGCTGCTGCGGGCGGTGCAGGACATCGCGCCGCGCGTCAAGGAGTGGCTGGAGCGAACCGCGCCACCCGGTGCCGACGCGCGGCCGGGGTTCGTGGTCTCGCACTCCGGCAGCCCGAAGATCCTGGACGCCGTGATGGCGGGCCTCGGCTGCCCGCCGGAGATGGTGGACCTGTCCCGGGACTCCCTGCGCGAGCTCGGCAACGTCGGTTCGGCCTCGGTCCTCGACGTACTGGAGAGGACCTTCGCCAAGCCGCCGGCCGACGGTGACCACGGGCTGCTGCTCGCGCTGGGCCCCGGCATCTCGCTCATCGCCTCGAAGATCACCTGGCGGGCCTGACACGGGACGCGTCAACTGCCCTCGGGGGAGGAACAGTTGGCGGGCCGGGGAATCCGGATCGATGGTTCCCCGGCCTTCGCCCCCGACGGACCGGCGGTCAGGCCTGGTCCCCCGGGGTGATGTCGGGGAGGTCCGGGACATCCGGGAGGTCCAGCGAGGCGAGACGCAGGTTCAGGGTGGGTGTCACCCAGCGGATGATGTCCTCGAAGTCCATCGAGGCCAGCGGTTCGACCTTGAGGACGTAGCGGATGATGGCGACGCCCGCCAGGTGGGACGAGGCGAGGGCCGAGACGATGGACGCGTCCGGGTGGTCCTTGAAGACCATCTGCCCGGCCCAGTTCTTGATGCTTGTCTCGATCCGGTCCCGCAGGAGGTCTGAGGTGGCGCTGTCGGCGAGTCCCGCGCGGTAGATGGCGGTCATCGCATACCGGGTGTCCTCGTGCTCCCAGAAGTTCAGGTACGTCCGGGCCAGCCACGCGGCGGTCCGGGTCGAACCGTCGGGCTGGGGCGCGTCGAACTCGTCGAAGGCGGCGGAGACGCTCAGCCGGGACTCGACCGCCGCGCGGAAGACCCCTTCCTTGTTGCTGAAGAAGTGATGCACGAGCGCCGGGTCCACCTGAGCCGCCTCGGCGATGGAGCGGATGGTCGTGCTCGTGTAACCGCGGTCCGCGAAGAGATGGAGTGCGGCCACCAGGATCTGCTCGCGCGTGCCGCTGTCGCCGGGCCGGCGGCCACTGCGTGCGCGCAACGGCCTCGGCTTCTTGGCGGGGGGCGGCTTCTGAGGGGACGTGGACTTTCGGGCGGACGTCGCTGGTCCGTCCGTGCGCCTGGGTGTCATGGAATCACTGCACTTCGGGGGGTGTCAGAGCGGCTAATTCATTGCTTAGTGAAAACATCCTAACAGGCGCAAACCGAGGACTCCAGAGGCGTGCCTGGATCTTGGCGCGGAGTCATGCCCTGTTCCGGCCACCCGCCTCGGGCAGTTGTCGGCGGTCTATTCACCGGGAGTTGGCGGCTCCGATCAAGGTCCGGCGCAGGCCCGGGGCGATCGTCTCGATGACCGTTTCGAGGTCGGCGGAGGCGACCGCCTCGACCCCGATCAGGTGCCGGACGATCGCGGTGCCGCCGAGGTGGGCGCCGAAGAGCGCGGTGCGCAGATCCGCGTCCGGGCCGGGGAGTTGGTGGTCGACCTGGCCGTTGAGCGACTCCGATATGCAGGTGCGCAGGACCGCGGATGCGTCCCGGTCGGAGAGCGCGATGCGGTAGACCTCCACCAGCGGTGACTCCTCGTCGCCGGGCTCCCACAGGGGCAGGTAGCTGCGGGCGAGGCGCGTCGGCAGGTCGTCGTCGATGCCCACCGCGACCTCGGGCGCGAGCAGCCCGGCCACCTTGAAGGTCCGCCGGAGCAGGGCGGCGAAGACCTCGGCCTTGTCGGCGAACAGCGCACGGGCGAGCTCCGGTTCGAGCCCCGCCTGGTCGGCGAGGTCGTCCAGGCTCGTCTGACGGTAGCCGCGCTCGACGAAGAGCGTGCGGGCCGCGGAGACCAGGGCCTGGGCGGCCTCGGTCCGCTGGGTGTCCACGAGACTCTCGGTGGTGATGGTCATGGTGCATCTCCCGTTGGTGTGTGGCATGGCGACGCTGAGCCGATGGCGTCGTCAAGGGGAGCGCCGTGTGGCGAGGCCCGTGCTTGACGGCCGCCGGATGCGGGTGTTCCACCGCTGAATTATTTCACGATGCAGTGAACTCTACCGGCGTTGAATTCGTCAAGTACCGTTCGGCTCACGGGAGATGGGCGCTCCGGAGGTCAACGCAACAGCCGTGGTGGGGGCTTGGCGGACGGGCGTGCGTATGCGAAACTCCACAAGTGATGAGTTCATCGGTTGTGGAGTTGTGGACTCCCGCAACCGCCCGGACAGCGCGGGCAGTCGACGCCGGTGAGGCCCCGGTCAGACGCCAGTGAGAGCGCCCCCAGTGGAACCGCGGTTCACGCCGCGCCGAGGAGGAATCGTGCAGTCGATCGGCATCGTCGGAGTGGGGTCCTACCTGCCCGAGACCATCATCACCAACGAGGAGATCGGGCGCGGCGCGGGCGTGAGTGACGAGTGGATCGTCCGCAAGACCGGAATCCGCGAACGGCGCAGGGCCGCGGCCCACGAGGCCACGTCTGACCTGGCCGCCGCGGCGGCACAACGAGCTCTGAACAGAGCTGGGCTGACGGCTGATCAGCTGGCGTACGTCGTGGTCGCCACCTCGACCCCGGACCATCCGCAGCCCGCCACGGCCGCCCTCGTGCAGCATCTGATCGGGGCCACCCGAGCCGCCGCCTTCGACGTCAACTCCGTGTGCAGCGGCTACGTCTACGCGCTCAAGGCCGTCGAACGCATGCTGGCCGCGGCGCCCGCCGACGAGCCGCGCCACGGCCTGGTCATCGGCGCCGACATCTACTCCCGCATCCTCGACTACGCCGACCGGCGGACCGCCGTGCTCTTCGGGGACGGGGCGGGGGCCACGGTCCTCGGCCCGGTGTCACCCGGCCTCGGCCTGCACAGGATCTCCCTGACCTCGCGCGGTGACGCGCACCGGCTGATCGGCGTCGCCGCAGGCGGCAGCCGCCACCCGGCTTCCCCCGCCACCGTGACCGAGGGCGGCCACTACTTCCGGATGGACGGTCGCGGCGTACGCGACTTCATCCAGCGCACGCTGCCGGGCGAGATCGGCGGGCTGCTGCGACGCGCCGGTGTCCCCGCCACCGCCGTACGCCACTTCGTACCGCACCAGGCCAACGGCATCATGCTCGCCGACCTCTGGCCCGGACTCGGCATGGACCGCGCCGCGCTGCACCTCACCTTGGAGCGGTACGCCAACACCGGGGCGGCATCGGTGCCGATCACCCTGGCCGAGATGGACCGCGCGGGAGCGGCGGCACCCGGCGACCCGGTCGTGCTCGCCGCGTTCGGCGGCGGCATGAGCATCGGGACCGCGCTGCTGACGTGGACCATGCCGGCCCAGGACAACACCCGCCCCGCTCAACGGAGTTCAGCGGTCGCCGACGCCCTGTGCAACGTCCCCGACCTGCTCGCGGCGGGCGGCCCCGCGCCGCTGGCGTCATGAGCGCGCCGAGCGGGCGGGCCGGCGAGACGCCCCCCGAGACGCCCCCCGAGACGCCCACCGAAGCGCCCCCCGAGGCCCGGGACGCCTTCGCCCCCGACGCCCGAGGCCGCGTGGCCCGCCTTCGCGCGATCCGCGAACTCGCCGAGAACGGACCCTCCGAGAAGGCGACGGCCGCCCAGCACGCCAAGGGCAAGCTCACCGCGCGCGAACGCATCGCGCTGCTGCTCGACGACGCCACCTTCCAGGAGGTCGAGCCGTTGCGGCGGCACCGCGCGCAGGGCTTCGGCCTGGAGGACAAGCGGCCCTACACGGACGGCGTGGTCACCGGCTGGGGCACCGTGCACGGCAGGACCGTGTTCGTGTACGCCCACGACTTCCGCATCTTCGGCGGCGCGCTCGGCGAGGCGCACGCCGCGAAGATCCACCGCATCATGGACATGGCCATCGCCGCGGGGGCGCCGCTCGTCTCGCTCAACGACGGGGCGGGCGCCCGCATCCAGGAGGGTGTCACCGCACTGGCCGGCTACGGCGGGATCTTCACCCGCAACGCCCGAGCCTCCGGTGTGATCCCGCAGATCAGCGTGATGCTGGGGCCCTGCGCCGGTGGCGCGGCCTACAGCCCCGCGCTCACGGACTTCGTGTTCATGGTGCGCGAGACCTCGCAGATGTTCATCACCGGTCCCGACGTCGTGCAGGCCGTCACCGGGGAACAGGTGACGCACAACGGCCTGGGCGGCGCCGACGTGCACGCCACCGTCTCGGGTGTCGCGCACTTCGCGTACGACGACGAGCACAGCTGCCTGGAGGACGTCCGCTATCTGCTCTCGCTGCTGCCCCAGAACAACCGGGAGACCGCGCCCGCCGTGACACCCGAAGACCCCGGGGACCGGCAGTGCGACGCGCTCACCGACCTGGTGCCGGTCGACGGGAACCGCCCCTACGACATGCGCCGCGTCATCGAGGAGATCGTCGACGACGGCGAGTTCCTCGAGGTGCACGAGCGGTGGGCGACGAACGTCGTCGTCGCGCTCGCGCGGCTCGGCGGGCAGGTCGTGGGCATCGTCGCCAACCAGCCGCAGTCCCTCGCCGGCGTCCTGGACATCGACGCGAGCGACAAGGCCGGGCGCTTCGTGCAGCTCTGCGACGCCTTCAACATCCCGCTGGTCACCCTGCTCGACGTACCGGGCTTCCTGCCCGGCGTGGACCAGGAACACGGCGGCATCATCCGGCACGGGGCGAAGCTCCTCTACGCGTACTGCAACGCGACCGTCCCGCGGATCTCGCTCGTCCTGCGCAAGGCGTACGGCGGCGCGTACATCGTCATGGACTCCCGCTCCGTGGGCGCGGACGTCTCGTACGCCTGGCCCACCAACGAGATCGCGGTGATGGGCGCGGAAGGCGCCGCGAACGTGATCTTCCGCCGTCGGATCCAGGCGGCCGACGATCCCGACGCGATGCGCGAGCAGATGGTCAAGGAGTACAAGGCCGAGCTCATGCACCCCTATTACGCCGCCGAACGCGGACTCCTCGACGACGTGATCGATCCCGCCGACACCCGCCGGGTCCTCGTCGGCGCCCTGCGCATGCTGCGGACCAAGCACGCGGAGCTCGCGGCACGCAAGCACGGCAACCCGCCGCAGTAGGCGGCCACCCCCGCACCGGAGCGCAGCCCACCCGACCTCGCAGAAGGAGCACACATGACCACCGCGACCCCCGCGCAGCCCCTGGTCCGAGTCGTCAAGGGCGGCAGCGTCCTCGACGAGGAACTCGCGGCCCTGACCGCGGTGCTGCTGTCCCGCGCCGCGGCGGCAGACCCGCAGGACGACGGCGAGCCCGCCGCGGAGTCCGTGTCCGTGGTCCCGCTGTGGGAACGCCCCGGCCCGCGGACCTCCTACCGCTCCCCGGTCAGCTGGCGCAACTAGCTGTCCTCGAAGCCTAGTTGGCCCAGAGAGCGGTCAGCAGGGAAGGCGCGACCAGCTTCGCGAGCGCCTGTACGGGCAGATCGGCGATCGGCTGAAGCCGCAGCAGATAGCGGGCGAACGCCACACCGAGCAACTGCGCCGCGACCAGACTGGTGTTGGACGCGGCGCGCTCGGCGCCGAGCACGCCCGTCAGGCTGCTCGTGAACTGCTGGTGCAGGATGCGCCGCAGCCGCTCGGCCGCCCGTTCGTTGGTCGCGGCGGACCGCAGGAGCAGCCGCAGGGAACCCTCGTCCGTGTCGTTCTCCCACGGGGCGAGGAAATAGGTGACCAGGACGTACGGCAGCTGCTCCGGGGGCGTGCCGGTCAGGTCGGGGAGGCCCAGGTCGACGTCGAGAGCGGCGTCGAAGAGCTGGTCCTTGGTCCCGAAGTACCGCATGACCATCGAGGGGTCTATCGAAGCGGTGGCCGCGATGGCGCGGATGGTGGCCCGCTGATAGCCGTCGGCGGCGAAGTGCAGCCGGGCGGCGTACAGGATCGCCGCGCGTGTGCGGTGCGAACGTGTGGTCCCGCCGTGGTCCACGGCATCCCCTTTCCTGGCCGGGCAGAAGCGGTGGCGGTGCGGATGGCCGGCCGGGCGCGCGGCCGCAGCGGCGCGCACCCGGCCTCGGTGCGGGAGAGATCCTCGGGCGGCCTGGTCCTCAGGGCGGCTACGCCTCGGGCCGCGAGATCAGGCTCTCCGCGCCGGACTGGTCGCCCGCCGGGTCGCCCGCCTGGTCATCGGCACGGGCTTCGGGCGCGGGGGCCGGGGCGGTCCGCGGCGGCCGCGCGGCCGGCGTCTCGTGCGTACGGCGGCTCGGTGCCGGGCCCTGGACCCCGCACCACCGGTGCAGCGCCTCGCTCACCCGGTCCTCGTCCGCGCCGCGCTCCCGCGGTCCCGCCACCCAGGCCGCGTACCCGTCGGGGCGGACCAACAGGAGCTCCACGCCCGGGAGTCCGGGCAGCGGCCCGGCCACCCGGACCGGGCTCACCCGCGAGCCCCAGTCCTCGGCGAGCTTCGCCGCCGCCCCGTCGGCGGTCAGGTCGACGAGCAGGAAACGGCCGTCGCGCATCAGCTCGTACAGCCGCACCGGCGGGGCGTCGGGCCGTGGCACGCGCAGGTCGGGGACCCGCTGTCCGGCCCGGATCGACAGGCCGCCGCCACGGCTGCCGCGCGGCGCGTAGCCGGCGCGCAGTCCGCTGATCGCCTCCCCGGCCACCCGCCTCGGCCCGCCGTGCGACAGGAGCCGCGCGAGGACGGTGCGCCGCACGGTGTTGAGTACGGGGGAGGGGTTCGTGGCCAGGCGCGTCGCCCGGTCCGTGGCGCGCAGGATCTGCTCGGCGTGCGGGCGGCGCTCCGACTCGTAGGAGTCGAGCAGGCCCGAGGGCGCCCAGCCCTGCACCTCGGCGGCGAGCTTCCAGCCGAGGTTGACCGCGTCCTGGATGCCGAGGTTGATGCCCTGCCCGCCCAGCGGCGAATGCAGGTGGGCCGCGTCCCCGGCCAGCAGGACCCGCCCCGTGCGGTACTGGTCGGCGATCCGCTGGTGGATCTTGAACCGGGCGAGCCACGTCGGCTCGTAGGGCTCCGGGTCGAATCCGAGCGCCTCGGTCAGGAGCCCGCGCAGCTCGTCGAGGGTCACCGGGTCACGCGTCCACGGCCGGTCCCGGTGGGCCACGGCGAGCCGGTACAGGCCGTCGCCGTAGGGCACCGAGAGCACGATGCCGCCCCCGCCGTTGCGCAGGAGCACGGCCTCGGGCGGCGGCTTGCGCAGCCGCACGTCGGCGAGGATCGGCGCGATGTCGTACGTCCGTCCCCGGAAGGCGATGCCCGCGAGTTCGCGTACGACGCTGTGCGCGCCGTCGCAGCCGACGACGAAGTCGGCGCTCTCCTCCCACTCCCCGGCGGGTGAACGCACCTGGAGGGTCACGCCCTTGCCGTCCTGGCCGAGGCCGAACACCTCGGCGTCCCGCTCGATGGTGACGCCGAGGTCGATCGCGCGCTGCTGGAGCACCGACTCGGTCCGGCTCTGCGGGATGACGTTGAGGTAGGGGAAGCGGGTGTCGAGTTCGGCGAAGTCGACGACCGCGCCGCGTGCCGGGACCATGCGGCGCACCGGCCGGCCGAGGGCCGCCAGGTCGTCGGCGTGGCCGCGCAGGTCGAGGACTTCCATGGTCCTGCTGTAGAGGCCCATCGCGCGGGACTGCGCGGAGGGCGCGGTGCGGCGCTCCAGGACCGTGCAGGAGATCCCGGCGGCGGCCAGTTCGCAGGCGAGGGCGAGACCGGTGGGCCCGGCCCCGACGACGATGACGGACTGCTGAGGGGCGCTGGTGGCCACGGGGTCCTCCTTGGACTCGTACGGCTGTGGCGATGGCTGGGGCTGGTTCAGTGACTGGTTCGGTGGCTGGTGCCCCCGTGGTTCAGGGGGCGGTGGCGCCGGACCGCACGGGTCGGCCGAGCGTTGGTGTCGCGGTCCGCGGCAGTCCAAGGCGTGCGGCCCAGGCGCCCGCGCCGAGCACGAGCGCCCCGAGCAACAGCCAGCCCACCGGTCCCTGCTGGACCACGAGGAAGGTGATGACGAGCGGCCCGTATGTATTGCGTGCGGCGTTGCCCAGGCCGAAGAACGCCAGATAGACCTGGCGCCGGTCCTCGGGCGCGAGGTCGTAGGAGATCGCCCAGGCCCCCGCCTGCTGGTGCATCTCCGCGAACGCCTGGAAGCCGACCGCCGCGAGGATCAGGGTCACGGCCGCCCAGACGGGGACCGCACCGCTGACGGCGAGGACGGCGCAGCACACGGCGAGCAGCAGGCCGCTGCGCCGCAGGGCACGGCCGCCGTCCGCCGCGCTCTGCGTGCCCTTGGTGGCGCGGACCTGGAAGAGCACGACCACGACGGTGTTGAGGACGAGCGTCCAGGCGATGGTGCCCCGCGGGATGTCGTCATGGGCGAGCACCCAGAGCGGCACACCCGTGGTCAGCACGGTGACGTGCAGGCTGACCAGGGAGTTCAACGAGGTCAGCGCGCTGAACCTGCGGTCCTTCAGGACGCTGAGGCGCTGCCGCCAGGGGAGCGGTCGGCCGCCGCCCGCGTCATGGCGGGGCGTCCGCAGCCGCAGGACCAGGGCCGCGGCGAGGACGAAGGAGAAGCTGTTGGCGTACACGGTGCTCACGTACGCCGTGTCGCTCTCCCGCAGCAGGGCGGCGCCGGCGACCAGACCGCCCAGAGCGAGCCCCAGGTTCTGCAGCGAACGTGCGCGTCCCATGGCGCGGACCCGCTCCTCCTTGCCCACCGCCGCCCCGAAGAGCCCCTGCACCAGCGGCGACGCCCCGCGGTCGGCCACCGCGAGGAGGGAGACCACCACGAGGAACGCCCAGAAGTCCGCGGCCAGCGGATAGCAGAGGAGCAGCGCCGCCCGCACCAGATGCGCGGCGACCAGCATCCGGCGCGGGCCGACGCGGTCGGCGAGGACTCCGATCGGCACGAGGGACAGGAACGACAGGGCGCCGGCGACGGACAGGCCGATGCCGACCTGGCCCGTCCCCAGGTCCAGATACCGCGTGAAGAAGATGACGGAAACGGCCATGTAGAGGCCGCTCCCCAGGGCGTCGACGAACACGGCGGCGAGCAGGCTGCCCGCCGCTCCGGGCAGCCTGCGCCGCCGTCCGTCGCGCGTGTGCTCCGTCGGCCCTGCCATGTCGCCCTCGCCCCCGTCTCTTCCCGCTGCCTCGCGCCCGGTGCCGCATCGCTCAGTAGTAGTCGCGCATCAACTCGTCGACCCACGAGGGCTGTTCGGTCTCGCCGCGCGGCGCGAACTGCGTCATGTACGGCTTGATGTCCAGCACGGGTGTGCCGTCCACCGCGTCGAGCCCCAGGACGTGCAGGTCAAGGCCGTCCGTCTTGATGAGCCGGCAGCGCGATACGCCGATGCGGTTCGGGCGGTTCTTGCCGCGCTGCGCGAAGATGCCGGCCGGCGGCCAGTCCGGGTTCCCCCGGGGGTGGCGGGCCCCGCGCTCCACCTTCTCGGGCGGCACCCGGTGGAAGTGGAAGACGATTTCGACATGTGAGAAGGAGTCCAGGCCGAGCAGGGCGTCCGGTCCGAAACGCCGGGCGTCCAGCCGGATCACGGAGGCCACGGGCCCCCAGTGGTCGTCGACGAGTTCCTTGCGGTCGTTGTGCACGGTGGCGATCGGCACGACGCCGGTCACTTCCCCGGGTCCGCCCCGCTCCTGGGTTTCGCCCTGCCAGACCTCGCCCCTCACCAGCAGCTCCCCGGCCGTGGCGCGCCCCACTGTGAGGTAGACGTCATCGCGGGGCACGTCGAGCAGATCACCGAGGCGGTCCCGGAGCAGCCGCAGAAGGCTGCCCACCTGAGCCCCGCTGTAGCTCTCCTTGCAGACGACGAAGCCCACCGGGGCGGGATTTCCCGGGCCCTGCCACTGCGGCCGGTGGAAGGAGCCGGGCTCCACCCGCTGCCACCAGAGCCAGCAGTGGCCCGCCGGAATACCGAGCAACTCGGTCACCGAGGCGGCCAGTTGGGCGAGCGCGGTCTCGCCGGGACTCGGCTCCGGCGAGTACAGCCTGATGACCGGCATCTCAGCGCGCCCCCCGCAGCGGCTTGACGCCGATCACCATGCAGGTGCGTACGGGAATGCGGAACTCGGCGCCGTCCTTGCGGATGCCCAGGGCGTGCAGATGGCTGCTCGGGGCTTCGAAGAGCCGCTGCCGGATGGCCTGTTCGGCCTCCGCTCCCGACGAGGCGATCTCGCACCACCGCTTGATGGGCACGCCGGTACGGCTCTCCGCGAGCGAGCCGCGGGCCACCGGCACGTTCAGACCGGCGTCCTGGAGGAAGCCGACCCACTCCGTGAGGGTGTAACTGCGGTGGTGGGTCGGGTCGTGCAGCATCTCGAGCTCATGGTTGAGGGCGTCGATCTCCGGGTCGCGATGGCCTTCGAGGTCGATGACGGCGAGGCGTCCGCCGGGCCTCAGGAGCCGGGTCATCTCACCCACCGCCGTCGGCATGTCACGGAAGTGATGCGGGGCCAGACGCGACACGACGAGGTCGAACGAGGCGTCGGGGAAGGGGAGTTCCTCGGCGAAGGCCTCCGCGGACTCGACCGTCGCCGAGCGTTCCGCGGCGAGCTTGAGGAAGGACTCGAGCATGCTGGGCGCGGGATCGACGCCCACCAGACGGGCCGGGCCCTCGTCGGCGAAGGAGAGCGCCAGGTGTCCGGCGCCGCAGGCGACATCGCAGATGTCCTTGCCGGTCTGCGGGCCGAGCGTCTCGTGCAGGGCCTCCATGGTCGGGCTCGACCGGTGCACCTCACTGGTGGCGAAATTGTCGGCGATCTTGTCGAATCGCTGGCTGGAGAGCATGTTCTTGGCCTGCTTCCTCTCGTTCGTCGTCACCGGCCGGCGGCCAGCGCGGTCAGTGCCGAGACCGGGTCCGGCACCGGACCGGCCGCGCAGGGGTGCAGCGTGTGTCCGAGCCCCTTGAACAGGTAGACGTGCACGTCGAGTGCGTGCCGTCCGATGAGCCTGGCGGCCGACCACTTGCCGTACATGTCGGGGGTGAGGGCCACGGGCGGCAGGCCGTCGTCGGCCTCGGCGACGTAGCCGATCAGGTCGAGGCTGCCGTAGACCAGGTCGAGGGTCTCGATCTGGCTGCTGAGGAAGGTGTCCTCCTCCAGGACCGTGCCGATCAGGATCACCCGGTCCGTCCGGCGCGGGTCACCGGACGCGAGCATCCGCAGGATGGCCTGCCCGCCCAGCGAGAATCCGATCAGGGTGACCGAACCCGCAGCCAAGTGCTCGTGTGCGCGCAGGAGTTGACCGAGTCGGTCGGACCGGGCCCGGGAGTCGGAGTCGTCGGCGGGCCGCCCGCGGTCCCGCTCGGGCATGTCGCAGGTGAGGACCTGCGCTCCGTCCGCCACCAGACGGTGTGTCAGTTCTCGCAGCAGGGTGTCGTCGCGGCCCTCGCCGTCGAGGGCGGAGACACTGCCGGGCCCGGCGAGCAGCACGGTCGCGGTCGACGGCCCGGCCGGGAACGACCGCCGGGTGCGATAGGCCGAGCCCGCGGGGTCGATCCGCCACTGGGTGCGTTCGTGTACGGCCACGGGATCACCGACGGCAGACTGCTTCGGCGAAACCGCCGACGCGCTGGTGGAAGTAGACACTGATGATCTCCTCGTGCAGCGCCTCGCCGTCCAGCGTGGGAACGACGCTCTCCGCCGTGCCCGGCACCGGCTCCACGAGCCCGCGTTCCATCAGTTCGTCGAAGACCGGGGCGAACGGCTCGTCACGGAACAGCTCCACGCCGAACCGCCTCCTGAACCGCCCGGCGTCGATCGGCTGGTTCGCCTTGAAGGCGAAGCCGAGCACCATGCCGATGGCCTCGTGGCCCACCAGACGGCGGCCGGAGGCGAGGGGCAGCCCGGGCCCTTCCCGTAACCGGCGGGCGTAGGAGGAGATGTCGGCGATGTTGTGGGTCTGCACGATCTCGTCGCCGTCGCCGGTCAGCCAGCCGTACGCGCCGGGGCCGATGGCGATCATCGAGTCGTGCCGCTGCCACTTGTTGCGGGAGACGCGGGGGATGTTCCCGTCGGGGTAGACGCCGGGGCGGTTCCACCAGCCGCAGGGGCTCGGGTGGTATCCGCCGTCCAGGAGCGTCTCGACGATGGCCTCGCGCATCTCGTACGTCTCGCCGAGGGAGGGGAATCGGTGCTCGTCGTTCAGCCGCGCCTTGACGCTCTCGACGTTCCACAGGGCGCGGTTGCCGATGCCCATCTTCGCGCGGTCCGCGTTGCGCAGCCGGTAGATGGTGATGGTGGGCACATCGAGGTCGACCAGGCGGCGGATGCCGTCGGCGACGGTGGCGACGCTCTGGTGCGGCAGGCCGAACATCATGTCGACGTTGAACGGCTTTCCCGTGGCCCGCAGTTTCTCCACCGCCGTCAGCGACATGGCGGCGTCGTGGCCGCGTCCCGCGAAGGCGTTGACCTCGCTCTGCAGGGACTGGACGCCGACGCTGAAGCGGTTGAAGCCGATGGCGCAGGCCTCGGCGAGCTCGTCGTGCTGGAAGTTGTCCGGGTTGCCCTCCAGGGAGATCTCGCAGTCGGCGGAGAGCGTGTAGCGCGTGCGTATGTGCCGTATGAGGCGCGCGAGTTGCTCCGTGCCGAGCAGCGATGCGGTGCCTCCGCCGAGGTACACGGACTCGATGCGGGCCTCGGGCAGCCAGGGGGAGTGGGCCAGTTGGCGCTCCGACTCGTCGAGGAGCATGTCGGTCCAGATCCGCGGTGCCTGCTCGCCCTCGGGCCCTTCGGGAACCTTGCGCTTGACGTAGTTGCAGAAGTGGCAGATGTACGCGCACAGCGGCACATGGAAGTAGAGATGCGCCGGGCGCCCGGCTCCCGGGTGGCGGCGCAGGGTGTCGGCCACCTGCCGGTCCGCCAGCTGCTCGCCGAAGTTGGCGGTCACGTTGATGTTGTAGTCGTCCTGGCCGATCCGCAGCGCGGGGTTCTCCTGGAGCAGTCGCGCGAGCCCGGTGCCGGGGCGGAGGGTGGTGGTACTGGCTGAGGCGGTCTTCTCCATGCTCGTCGCGACCTCGTCTCTGTGACGGGATATGGACCGGAGGGGATGTGGACGGCGGCGGGCCGTCCCGGCCCGGCCCCGCGTCAGGGGCGGGGCCGGTGCCGGGCGGCGGTGCGCCGGATTGCGGGTCCTGTGGGGCTCAGACCTCGACCTCGATGACCGTGGCCTCGGTGACGGTGGTGGCCTCCACCAGCGTCTCGGAGGGTGCGGTGGCCGAAGCGGCGCCGACGGCGCTCAGTGTCACGCCCTCCTGCCCCGGCTCCAGATGGATGCGGATGACCTTCTTCTCCTCGGCTCCCATGATCTTTCCCTTCGGTGGGGCGGCTTCGGTGGTGCCGCCGTGTACGGGGGCCCGCTCACGTCGTCGGGAGCGGGGGTCAAAGGGCGCTGGGGCGGCTAACGCGGGGTCAGCGTCAGCCGTACGTCGCGCTGGGCGCGCCCGCGCCAGTAGCGGCCGGAGCGCAGGGTGAACTCCTGGAGGTATTCGGTGGCGCCGCAGCCCTTCGGGTCGCCGGTGATGTTGCGGGCGAGGGGCGGGCAGCGGAACTGGCACCAGATGTCCTCCTGGGCCACCGGGCACTGGCCGCAGACGGAGTGGTCGCTGAACCGGATGTCGCGGAACTCGTCGAAGCCGTGCTCCCAGATGTCCGCGAACGAGCGCTCGGTGATGTTCCCCGCGCCGTAGAGCTGGCCCGACATGCAGTTGCTGCACGGGTACACGTCGCCACGGCTGTTCACGTAGACGACGGAGCGGCCGCACTTCTCCTGTCCCACGGCGCGTTCTAGGCGCTGGCAGAACTTGATGGTGTCGACGCCGCGGATCTCGTCCGCCGCGCGCCGCCCGGCGCCGCTGCCGGAGCCCGCGCCGTCGCCGGCAGGCAGGCCCGGGTCCGACGAGTACCGCTCCATGCACCGCTGGTAGACGCCGAAGACCTCATCGATGTCCTCGGGTTTGAGCAGCATGTTCGGGTGGAGCAGGGCGCGGCCCACCGGGTGGGTCTCCAGCCACTGGGGCCGGGGGTAGCCGTGCTCGGCGCACCAGTCGAAGATCTCCTCGGCGTCGTGGATGTTGTTGCGGTGCACGGAGATCGCGGTGCGGAACACATGTCCGTGCTTGCGCATCATCTCGAAGGCGCGCTGCAGCTTGGGGAAGTCCATCTTGCCGCGCACGGTGCGCTCGGGGTCGGCGGTGTCGAAGCTGATGAAGAACGACTGGCCCGCCGGGATCTCGGCGAGCCGCTCCTCGGTGACGAGCAGCCCGTTGGTGAAGATCTGCGTGCTGAACGGCTTGCTGCGCGCATGCCGGATGATCTCCGTGGCGTCCCGGTGCGAGAAGATCTCACCCCCCGTCAGGAACACCTGGAGCACGCCCATCTCGGCGAAGTCGTCCAGGAGTCGCTTGATGCGCGGGGTGGATATCTCGTCCGGCCGCTTGAGTGCGGAGTCCGCATAACAGTGCCGGCAGCGCAGGTTGCAGAGGTTCGTGGTCTCCACGAACGCGATGGCGGGTGCGGACAGATGGAACCGTTCGAGCTCCACCAGGGGGTCGGTGAGGACATGGCTCATCAACTCGGCCGAGGTCACCGGGTCTCCGGCGTTGTGACGCAGGATCAGTTCCCGGGCGGGTGCCGCGAGGAACTCGACGTGCCCGTCCGGCAGGAGAGCGACGAGACCGCCGTCGTTCGTCTGGAAGGGAATCTGTTGCACGAGCGAGCCCTGCCTCTCCTGGTCGTAGGGGGCGCCGTGGGGGCGACGGAACATCAAAGTCAACACTCGTTGAACTCGTCCGGTGTTGAACTCTACGACCGTTGAATAGAGCTTGGCAAGGCACCTGCGGCAGGTGCCGCGCGCCCTTCCGTCGGCCGACGTGCCGGGGCGTCGCAGGCGTGCCAAGATCGCGGCCAGGGGCTCGTACGTCGATGGGGTCGCGCCGTGCCGAGTGATGCAGCCAGCAGCCGCAGCCCGCGCCGGGCACGCTGGGCGGACGGACTGCCGCCCGCGTCCGGAGCCGCGGTCATGGCCACCGCCGTGCTCTCCGTCGCACTGCACCTGCTCGGCGTGGAGTGGGCATCGCTGGCGCTGCTAGTGGTGGCGGGGCTGGTGTGGATGTTCCTCGCCACCGTCTTCGTACGGCACCTGCTGACCGAACGGGACCGCTGGCGCCACGAGATCGACACCCCGCCCGCACTGACCGCCGTCGCCGCGACGGCGGTACTCGGCACCCGCCTCTCCCTGCTCGGACACCAGTCGGTCTCGGTGGCGCTGCTCTGCCTCAGCGTGCTGCTCTGGCCGCTCCTGATGTCCCACGTCATCCGCCACTGGCAGAGCAGGGTCCCGGGCGCCGCCTACCTGGTGTGCGTGGCCACCCAGGCGATCGTCGTCCTCGCCGCCACCGTGGCCACCGCCGACCGGCAGGCATGGCTGATGTGGCCAGCCCTCGTGCTCTTCGTCATCGGCCTCGCCCTGTACGGCGTGGTGCTGCTCCGCTTCGACTTCCGCCAACTCGCCACCGGCCAGGGCGACCACTGGATCATCGCGGGTGCCATGGCCATCTCCGCCCTCGCGGGCTCCAAGCTGGTCGCCGCCGCCGTGCCCGACGGCACGCTGGGGTGGGCCACCCCGGCGCACGGCGTCCTGCGGACCGTCACCCTGGTCGCACTCGGCCTGGCCCTCGCCTGGTACGCGGTGCTCGTCGCCTGCGAACTGCGGTGGCCGCGCCCGCACCACGACGTCCGCCGCTGGGCCACCGTCTTTCCCCTCGGCATGACCGCCGTCGCCGCGCTGTCCACCTCCACGGCCGCGGACGTACCGGCGCTCTGGACCTGCGGAAAGGTGCTCGTCTGGCCGGCGCTCGTGGTCTGGGCGGTGGTCGCCGTCGGCGCGGTCCGTACGATGCGCCGCGCCGAGGACCCCTACGTCAGCCCGCCGCGGTGACGGCTCCCGGCACCACGCTCCGGGGGTCTCCCTGCGCCACCTCGTGGGCCACCTCGCGTGCGGTCCGTGCGAAGGCCGCGACCGCCCCGGTGCCGTGCCCGGCCCGCCACACCAGGCCGTAGTCGACCGGCTCGGCGTCGGTGAAGGGCACGTAGGCGACTCCGGGCCGGGTGAAGTACGTCCCGGTGTGCGCGGGGGCCAGGAAGGCGCCCTTGCCGCCCGCGACCAGCATCAGCGCCTCCTGCATGTTGGTCACACCCGGGCCGCGGCCGATCGGTTCGCCGGACGGGGTGCGGGACGGGACGTGGTGCTCGAGCCAGTAGTCGGGCACCTCGCCCTCGATCGTCAGGAGCGGCACGTCGGCCAGGTCGTCGAGCGAGACCGAGTCCCGCGCGGCCAGCGGATGCGCCGAACCGATCGCGAGGACACGCTCCTCCGCGAGCAGCGCGGGACCGCCTCCCAGGTCCTCCTCGCGCACCGGGAACCCGGTCAGCTGTACGTCGAACTCGCCCTTGCGCAACTGCCCGTACGGATCACCGAGTGGCACCTCGCAGATCTCCACGGCAAGACCCGGGTGGCTCACGCGCAGCGCCTCCGTCGCCCTCATCACGATCTCGCCGGCCAGCGGGTTGGCGAAACCCACGTGCAGCACGCTGTCGATGCCGCGCGCCGTGGCCGCGGCCCGCTCGACGGCGGCGTCGATCGCCCGGTGGTGCGGTTCCAGGTCGGCGCGGAGCTGACGGCCAAGCGCGGTGAGGCCGACGCGGCGGCTCGTGCGGACGAACAGCGGTGCGCCGACGCGGCGTTCGGTGCGCTGGATCAGCTGGCTCACCCGCGCCCGGGACAGCCGCATGCGCTCGGCCGTCCTGCCGAAGTGCAGCTCCTCGGCAAGCAGCAGAAAGCATTCCAGTTCATCGCGTTCCATCGACGTCCCCCAGCAGCTCGGATCGGTAAGCCTGGTTGAACGAACGTTGCGATCTTCGCCGTTGTTCCGTCCGTACGCCCTGACCGAGGCTGAGTGAGCCGGGAAATCCCCCGCATCAACGATCAATTGGCGGAGAACAGAAGTGAGTTCGCAGACAGAGAGAACAGCCGGGGCGCCGAGCGCCTCCCCCGTCACCTTCCGGCCCCGGGAGTGGGGCGTCCTGCTCGTCCTGTGCGGCGCGATCTTCCTTGAGGGCATCGACGTCGCCATGCTCAACGTGGCCCTGCCGTCCATCCGCGCCGACCTTGGCCTGTCCACCGGCTCCCTGCAGTGGGTCATGAGCGCCTACGTCCTCGGCTACGGCGGCTTCATGCTGCTCGGCGGCCGCGCCGCCGACCTCTTCGGACGCCGCCAGATGTTCGTCTTCTGGCTCTCCGTCTTCCTGGTCTTCTCCGGGCTCGGCGGATTCGCCACCGAAGGCTGGACGCTGATCGTCGCCCGCTTCGTCACCGGCGTCGCCGCGGCCTTCATGACGCCCGCGGGCCTCTCCATCATCACCACCGGCTTCGAGGAGGGGCCGCGCCGCAACAAGGCACTGCTCTTCTACTCCGGCACCGCGGCCGGCGGCTTCTCCATCGGCCTGGTCGTCGGCGGTCTGCTCACCGCGATCGGCTGGCGCTGGGTGTTCTTCGTGCCCGTGGTGCTCTCGGCCCTGATCCTGGCCGCCGCGCTCGCCTACGTCCCCAAGTCCCCGCGGCCCGACCGCACCGGGCAGAGCGTCGACGTGGCGGGCGCCCTCACGGTCACCGGCGCGATCGTGCTGCTCGTCCTCGGCGTGGAGCGCGCCTCCCACGCGAGCGCCGCCGCCACGATCGGCACGCTCGCCGCGGGTCTCGCCCTCCTCGCCGTCTTCGTCGCCGTGGAGCGCCGCTCGGCCTCCCCGCTCGTCCGCCTCGGGATCTTCCGCAGCGGCGCCCTGGTCCGCGCCAACCTCTCGGGTCTCTTCTTCGCGGGCGGTTTCTTCGGGTTCCAGTTCCTGGTCGTCCTCTACCTGCAGGAGCTGCGGGACTGGTCGACGCTCCAGACCAGCCTCGCGATGATCGTCCTCGGACTCGACGCGGTGCTCTCGCCCACCGTCACGCCCAAGCTCGTCGAGCGTTTCGGCAACGCCCGGGTGATCTTCGGGGGCCTGCTGCTCGCCGCTCTGTCGTACGCCCTGTTCCTGCCGGTCGGCGCCGACTGGACGTATCTGGCGATGTTCCCCAGCCTGATCATCCTCAGCCTCGGTTTCGCTCTCGCCTACGGGCCGCTCACCATCGTGGCCACCGAGGGCGTCAAGGAGGAGGAGCAGGGCCTGGCCGGCGGACTGCTCTACACCGCCTTCCAGTTCGGCGCCGCCCTCGGCCTCTCCACGGTCACCGCCGTCAACGTCTGGGCCACCACGTCGAGTTCACCCGCCGCGCTCCTGGACGGCTACCGCGCGGCCCTGTGGATCCCGCTCGCCGCGGCCCTGCTCGCCGCACTGATCAGCGCCTTCGGACTGCGCTCACGGCCGGGCACGGTGACGGCCTCCGGCGAACCCGCGGCCGGGCACACCCCCGAGGTCCCCGCGACCCACTGATCCGTCACCCCACCCCGACAAAGGAGCACCCGACATGCCCACCACCAAAGTCAGCGACTTCTCCGAGGTGCGGGACACGTTCTTCTCGTACGTACGCGACATCAAGTACGCCACGATGATCACCGTCGACCGGAAGAGCCGTCCCAGGGCCCGCGTCCTGCTGCCCGTCTGGGAGATCGTCGACGGCCGCCCGGTCGGCTGGCTCGCCGCGTACAAGACCCCCGTCAAGGCCGCCCACCTGGCCGACAACCCGCACACCACCTACTCGTACTGGAACCCCCGCCAGAACACCGTCCACGTCGACGCCCTCTCCACCTGGGCGGAGGACGAGGCGTCCAGACGCCACGCCTGGGAGCTCTACACCCAGGGCGGGCCGCCCGGTGTCGGCTACGACCCGGTCCACTACTGGCATGGCGGCCCGGACGACCCGGAGTACCACGTGATCCGGATCGAGCCCTGGCGGATCCAGCTGGTGCGCGGATCGGATCTGCGCAGCACACTGTGGCAACCGGCACGCGACGCGGTCACCGACGGATCTGGTCCAGGAGTTGGCGAACGCGTAGCGTGAGGCGGCATGAAGATCCTGATCAGCGCAGACATGGAGGGGGCCACGGGTGTCACCTGGCCGGCCGACGTGCTGCCCGGTACGCCGCAGTGGGAGCGGTGCCGTTCGATGTTCACCTCGGACGTCAACGCCGCCGTGCTCGGCTTCTTCGACGGGGGCGCCGACGAGGTGCTCATCAACGAAGCCCACTGGACGATGCGCAACCTCCTCCTGGAGGAGCTCGACGAGCGGGCCGAGATGCTCACCGGGCGGCACAAGTCCCTCTCCATGGTCGAGGGCGTCCAGCACGACGACGTGGACGGCATCGCCTTCATCGGCTACCACGCGGGCGCCGGCATGGAGGGTGTGCTCGCGCACACCTACCTCGCCAACTCGATCACCGGCGTGTGGGTCAACGGCGACCGGGCCAGCGAGGGGCTGCTCAACTCCCACGTCGTCGCCGAGTACGGGGTCCCCGTCGTCCTCGTCACCGGCGACGACCTGGCCTGCGAGGACGCCCTCGGCTACGCGCCCGGCGCGCTGAAGGTCGCCGTCAAGGACCACGTGTCGCGGTACGCGGCGGTCTGCCGCACCCCGCGGCGGACCGCCTCCGACATCCGCGCCGCGGCCAAGGAGGCGGCCCCGCTCGCCGTACGGCACGAACCGGTCCAGGGCGGCCCGTTCACCGTGGAGCTCGAATTCGACGCCGAGCACCTGTCCATGGCGTCCACCGTGGTGCCGGGCGTGCGGCGCACCGGCGAGCGCAGGATCGCGTACACCAGCGAGACCATGTACGAGGGCATTCGTACGTTCAAGGCGGTCACGACGATCGCATCGGCTGCCGTGGAGGAGCAGTATGGCTGAGGAGCAGCCGGGGCATCGGAGCACCGGACACGTCGACGGGCAGGCGCTCGACGAGGTCGTCCGGTTCACCTCCGAACTCATCCGCATCGACACCACGAACAGGGGCGGCGGCGACTGCCGGGAGCGGCCCGCCGCCGAGTACGCAGCCGAGCGGCTGGCCGGAGCGGGGCTCGAACCGAAGCTCCTGGAGCGGACACCGGGCCGGACGAACGTGGTGGCACGCATCGAGGGCACGGACCCCTCGGCCGACGCGCTGCTCGTGCACGGCCATCTGGACGTCGTTCCCGCCGAGGCCGCCGACTGGAGCGTGGACCCCTTCTCCGGGGAGATCCGTGACGGTGTCGTCTGGGGCCGCGGCGCCATCGACATGAAGAACATGGACGCGATGATCCTCTCCGTGGTGCGCGGCTGGGCGCGCGCGGGAGTGCGGCCCCGGCGGGACATCGTGATCGCGTTCACCGCCGACGAGGAGGCCAGCGCCGAGGACGGGTCCGGGTTCCTCGCCGACCAGCACGCCTCCCTCTTCGAGGGCTGCACGGAAGGCGTCAGCGAGTCCGGCGCCTTCACCTTCCACGACGGCCGCGGCAATCAGCTCTACCCCATCGCGGCAGGGGAGCGCGGCACCGGCTGGCTCAAGCTGACCGCGCGCGGCAAGGCCGGGCACGGCTCGAAGGTGAATCCCGACAACGCCGTGAGCAAGCTGGCGGCCGCGATCTCCCGCATCGGCGAGCACCGCTGGCCGGTGCGGCTCACGCCGACGGTCCGGGCCTCGCTGACCGCACTGGCCGCGCTGTACGGGGAACAAGCCGACCTGGACACACCAGGATTCGACGTGGACGCGCTCCTGGAGAAGCTCGGCCCGGCCGCCGACCTGGTCGCGCCGACGGTGCGGGGCAGCGCCAACCCGACCATGCTGCAGGCCGGTTACAAGGTGAACGTGATTCCCGGAGAGGCCGTCGCCTATGTGGACGGCCGGTATCTGCCGGGTGGGGAGGAAGAGTTCGCCGCCACCCTTGACCGGCTCACCGGAGTGGACGTCGACTGGGAGTTCCACCACCGCGAGGTGGCGCTGCAGGCGCCGGTCCACTCGTCGACGTACGCGAAGATGCGGGCAGCCGTCGAGGAATTCGCGCCCGAGGGACAGGTCGTGCCGTACTGCATGTCCGGCGGCACGGACGCCAAGCAGTTCTCGCGACTCGGCATCACCGGCTACGGCTTCTCGCCGCTGAGGACACCGGAGGGCTTCGACTACCAAGCGCTCTTCCACGGGGTCGACGAGCGCGTCCCGGTCGACGCGCTGCACTTCGGCGTCCGCGTACTCGACCGCTATCTGAGAACGGCCTAGGGAACACAACCGATCATGGGGGAAGAGAAGGACATGATGGAGACCCAGGCTTACGGATCATGGCCGTCGCCCATCGACGCGGCGCTCGCCGCGGCCCACGACGGCGCTCCGGCCACCGTGGGGTTCGTCGGGGACGAGGCGTGGTGGACCGAGCCGAGGCCCGCCGAGGGCGGCAGGCGCGCCCTGGTGCGACGGCGTCCGGACGGCGCGGAGGAGTCCGTGCTGCCCCAGCCGTGGAACGTGCGCAGCCGGGTCATCGAGTACGGGGGGCGTTCGTGGGCCGGGGCCGCGGGGCCTGACGGACCGCTGATCGTGTTCGCCGACTTCGCCGACCAGCGCCTGTACGCGTTCGCGCCCGACGTCCCCGGCGCCGCGCCGAGCCCGCTGACCCCGGTCTCCGAGGTGGGCGGCGGCCTGCGGTACATCGACCCGTGTGTGCACCTGGACCGGGGCGAGGTGTGGTGTGTCCTGGAGGAGTACACGGGGGAGGGGCCGACCGACGTGCGCAGAGTCGCCGTCGCCGTGCCGCTCGACGGCTCGGCGGCCGACGACCGCGCGGCGGTGCGGGAACTCTCCGACGACCGGCACCGGTTCATCACCGGGCCACGCCTCTCGCCGGACGGCGCCCGCGCCGCGTGGATCGCCTGGGACCACCCCCGGATGCCGTGGGACGGCACGGAACTCCTGGTCGCCGAGGTCCGCGCGGACGGCACGTTCGGTGCCCCGCGGGTGTTCGCGGGCGGCCCCGAGGAGTCCATCGCGCAGGCGGAGTGGGCCCCCGACGGACGGCTGCTGTTCGCGAGCGACCGCACGGGATGGTGGAACCTCTACCGCGGTGACGTCTCCCAGGGCGGTGACGGAGCACCCGTCTGTCCGCGCGAGGAGGAGTTCGGCGGCCCCCTGTGGCAGATCGGCTCCGGCTGGTTCGCCCCTCTGGACAGCGGCCTTGTCGCCGTCGTGCACGGCAAAGGCGCCACCGCGCTCGGCGTGCTCGACCCGGAGACCGGCGAAGTCGTCGACGCGGCGGGCCCCTGGACGGAATGGGCGGCGACCGTCGCGGTGAACGGCACCTGCGCCGTCGGCGTCGCGGCGAGCCCCCGCAGCGCGTACGAGGTCGTGGAGCTTGACACCAGCACCGGCCGCGCCCGCGTGATCGGCGCCGCGCACGACGACCCGGTGGACACCGCGTACTACCCCGAGCCGCGCATCCGCACCTTCAGCGGTCCGGCGGGCCGCGAGATCCACGCGCACATCTACCCCCCGCACCACCCGGCCTGCGTGGCCCCCGACGAGGAACTCCCGCCGTACGTGGTGTGGGTGCACGGCGGTCCCACCAGCCGTTCCCCGCTCGTGCTCGACCTGGAGATCGCCTACTTCACCTCGCGTGGCATCGGCGTCGCCGAGGTCAACTACGGCGGCTCGACGGGCTACGGCCGCGCGTACCGCAACCGGCTGCGCGAGCAGTGGGGCATCGTCGACGTCGAGGACTGCGCGGCCGTCGCCCTGGCCCTGGCCGACGAGGGCACCGCCGACCGTGACCGGCTCGCGATCCGCGGCGGCAGCGCGGGCGGCTGGACCACGGCCGCCTCGCTGACCACGACGGACGTGTACGCCTGCGGCACGATCATCTACCCCATCCTGGACCTCACGGAGTGGGCCGCGGGCGGGACCCACGACTTCGAGTCGCGTTATCTTGACTCGATGATCGGCCCCTTCGACGAGGTGCCGACGCGGTACGTGGAGCGTTCCCCCGCGGAGCACGTCGACCGGGTCAGCGTGCCCTTCCTGCTGCTCCAGGGACTGGACGACGTGATCTGCCCGCCCGAACAGGCCGAGCGGTTCGTCTCCGAACTTCAGGGGCGCGGTGTGCCGCACGCGTACATCGCCTTCGAGGGCGAGGGGCACGGATTCCGCCGCGCGGACACGCTGATCCGGTCCCTGGAGGCCGAACTCGCCCTGTACGCGCAGGTGTTCCGGCTGAAGCTGGCGGGCGCCGCGCCCACCCTGGAGCTCTCCAAGTGATCCCCCTGACGCGTCCCGCGCGGCTCACCCCCGGCGCGCGGGTCGCCGTCGTCGCGCCCAGCGGGCCCATCCCGGAGGAGCGGCTCCAGGCGGGCCTGGACATCCTGCGGGGCTGGGACCTCGAACCGGTCGTCGCCCCGCACGTCCTGGACCGCCACCCGCGGCTCGACTACCTCGCGGGCACCGACGCCGCTCGCGCCCGTGATCTCCAGGAGGCGTGGTGCGACCCGTCCGTCTCCGCGGTGCTCTGCGCCCGCGGCGGCTACGGAGCCCTGCGCATGGTGGAGGCGCTTGACTGGGCGGCGATGCGGGCGGCGGGCCCCAAGGTGTTCGTCGGCTACAGCGACATCACCACGCTGCACGAGGCGTTCGCGGCGCGCCTCGGTCTCGCGACGCTGCACGGGCCGATGGTCGCGGCCATGGACTTCCTCAAGAACAGCCGTGCGCAGGAGCACTTGAGGGCCACGCTCTTCGCACCCGAGCGGGTGCAGGTGATCGCCTCGGGCGGGACCGCGCTCGTGCCGGGCCGCGCGAAGGGGGTCACGCTGGGTGGCTGCCTCTCCCTGCTCGCCTCGGACGTCGGCGCCCCCGGGGTGCGCACGTCGGCCCAAGGCGGGCTGCTCTTCCTGGAGGACATAGGCGAGGAGACCTACCGCCTCGACCGCCACCTCACCCAACTCCTGCGGGCGGGCTGGCTGGAGGGGGTCCGGGGGGTCGCGCTCGGTTCGTGGGTGGACTGCGATCCGTACGACACCGTGCGGGCGCTGCTGCTCGACCGGCTCGGCGGTCTCGGGGTGCCGGTCGTCGAGGAGTTCGGGTTCGGGCACTGTGACGGGGCGCTGACCGTGCCCTTCGGGATCGCGGGTGAACTGGACGCGGACAAGGGGGCATTGACGCTGGAGATGCCCGCGCTGGCGTGAGGCCCGCTCCTCGCGCGCGGTGCCTCGCGCGCTGCATTCCCGTCAATTCCTGGCGAGAGCTCGCGTCACGGACGTTGACCCGTACCTGACACGTGTCACAGCGTGACCTTGGCCGGTTACTTACCGGCCGGTAGTCGGCGCCGGCTCGTGGCGCCCGTGACGCGTACGGGGGCAACAAGGGTGTGAAGCCGGTGACCGTCACCAGCGCGCCCGAGGACACCGGGGTGCTCGGACTGCCCGTGGTGGGCTGACCCGGCCCGGGGTTCACCCGTACGGCCCACACCCCCACCCCGGAGGGGCATCCACCGCGCGCGAACCCGGCCCAGCTGCCCATGCTGGTCACCGGGGGAGGCCGGTCGAAGCTCCGACGGAAGGTCCACGTATGAGTCCCAGCAGCTCGACGGGCGGCCCGAAGGGCGGCTCGGGCGGTGGCGGCCGCGGCGTCATGACGCCCGGCAGGATCGCCGTCCTCGCGATCGCCGTCCTCACCCTGGTCTTCATCTTCGAGAACACCCGCCACACCAAGATCAGACTCCTGATCCCGGAAGTGACCATGCCCCTGTGGGTGGCACTCCTGGGCACCGGCCTGATCGGCGCGCTGTGCGGGGCCTACTTCATGCGACGCCGCAAGTAGGCCTTTGCGCAATCCTGACCGGGAGAGACCCTGGTCGGGACGGCGTCGAGCGTGTTCCATGGTGATCGTGACGACCACCGTGCGACGTGACGTACTGACGCTGCCCGCCGCCCCGTTGGGCCCCGAGAACCCGCTGCCGCCGCTGCGGCCGCTCCGTGAGGTGCACACGCTGGACGAGCGCGGCAGAGAGGGACTGCCGCGCGACATGGCGCGCCAGCTCGGGTACGAGCCGCTGCGCGGGGTCCTGCCGACCCGGGTGCTCGACGGGTACGGGCGCGAGCGGACCGACACGGCCCTCGACGCCCTCGTCATCGAGAACGACCGGCTGCGCGCCACCGTCCTGCCGGGCTTCGGCGGCCGCGTCCACTCCCTCTTCCATAAGCCGACCGGCCGTGAACTCCTCTACCGCAACCCCGTGTTGCAGCCCGCCGCCTTCGCGCTGAACGGCGCCTGGTTCTCCGGCGGCATCGAGTGGAACATCGGTGCCACCGGCCATACGACGCTGTCCTGCGCACCCCTGCACGCCGCGCGCGTGACGGCGCCCGACGGCGGCGAGATGCTGCGGCTCTGGGAGTGGGAGCGGCTGCGCGACGTGCCGTTCCAGGTGGACCTGTGGCTGCCCGAGGGGTCCGACTTCCTGCACGTCGGCGTGCGGATCCGCAACCCGCACGAGAAGGCGGTCCCGGTCTACTGGTGGTCCAACATCGCGGTGCCCGAACAGCGCCGGGTCCTCGCTCCGGCCGACGAGGCCTGGCACTTCTGGTACACGGGCGCGCTGCGCAAGGTGCCGGTGCCGAGGACCGACGGCGTGGACCGCACCTACCCGCAGCGCAGTGAGTACGCCGCCGACTACTTCTACGACGTACCGGACCGCACACGCCGCTGGATAGCCGCGCTCGACGACGACGGGCACGGCCTCGTCCAGACCTCGACCGACCTGCTGCGCGGCCGCAAGCTCTTCGTGTGGGGCTCGGGCGCGGGCGGGCGGCGCTGGCAGGAGTGGCTGACGGAGCCCGGTACGGAAGGGTACGCGGAGATCCAGGCCGGCCTCGCGCGGACCCAGCTCGAGCACGTACGCCTGGACGCCGAGGGCGAGTTCAGCTGGCTCGAGTCGTACGGCCCGCTGGCGGCGGACCCGGGCCTCGTGCACGGCCCCGACTGGCGGGCCGCGCGCGAGGAGGCCCAGGGGCGGCTCGCGGACGCGCTGCCGCGCGGCGCGGTGGAGGAGGCGTACGACGCGTGGCGGCCGTGCGCGGACACCGAGCCGGGCGAGACGCTCGCCACCGGGTCCGGGTGGGGCGCGCTCGAAGTCTCGCGCGCGGGTTACAAGCTGCCGGGCACGCCGTTCGCCGAGTCCACCCTCGGTCCCGATCAGGAACCGTGGCTGGAGCTCCTGCACTCCGGTGCCGTCCCCGAGCCGCGCCGGGTGGCGCCGCCCGGCCCGACGCTGGTCGCCCCGCACTGGCGGGACATGCTGGAGACGGCGCCCGCGCGGCCGGCCGCCGAGTACCACCTGGGCGTGGCGCAGTGGCACGCGGGCGACCTGGCGCAGGCGGTGCGCAGCTGGGAGCGCGGCCTCGAACTCGCCCCCTCGCGCTGGCCGTTGCTGCGCTGCCTCGCGGTCGCCGACCAGGACGCGGGGCACCTGGAGCGCGCCGCCGACCGGTACACGGAAGCCTTCGACGACCTGTGTCAGGAGCGGCGCGACGACGGTGTCCTGTGGACGTCCGCGAGTGCAGCCCTCGGCAGGGAGGCGATGGGCGTCCTGCTCGCGGTCGGACGGCGGGAGGCGGCCCGAGGAGTGTGGGACCGCCTGCACCCCGCCACGCGCGCGGAGGGCCGCTTCCGCCTCGTCGAGATCCAACTGCTCCTAACAGAGGGCGAGAAGGCCGCCGCGCGGGCGATATTCGACGAGGGTTTCGAGGTGGCCGACCTGCGCGAGGGCGCCGAGGTGCTCGGCGAGCTGTGGCGCGCGGTGACCGACGAGGAGCTGCCCGCCCGGTACGACTACCGGATGCGGGCAGCTTCGGAGGAGTGACGCCCCGCGGTTACACCAGCTCGCCGTTCCTGGCGACGACCTTGCCCCCGTGCACCACCATGTCCCGCTGCGGCATGTCCACCAGGACCTGGGGCAGGCACTCGCCGCGCACGAGGATGAAGTCGGCGGGGGAGCCGGGCTCGAGGTCGGCGTGGTCGAGGCCCATCACGTCGGCGCCGCCGTGCGCGCCCACCTCGTAGCAGTCGGTGAGCTCGTCGTCGAGACGGACGTCGGTGACCCAGCCGAGGATGTGCGCACGGTGCAGCATGTCGGCGTTGCCGAACGGGCTCCACGCGTCGCGCACCCCGTCGGACCCGAGCCCGACCCGCACCCCGTGCTCGCGCAGCCGCGCGATCGGCAGGACGAGCGACTCGTTCGGCGCCACCGTCGTCAGGGAGATGTCCTGTTCGCCCAGGTCGGCCGCCATCTTGCCCACGTCGGTGTCGGACAGGTTCGGCAGGCAGAAGACGTGACTGACCGTGACCTTGCCGCGCAGCGAGAGCGCGCGGGTACGCTCGATGATCGCCCGCAGGACCTTCGTGCCCTTCTCGTCGCGGTCGTGGAGGTGGATGTCCACGCCGACCCCGTGGCGGTCCGCGAGGCCGAAGACCAGGTCGAGCTGTTCGTCCATGGCGTTGTCGAAGCTGATCGGGTCGATGCCGCCGACCAGGTCGATGGAGCCGGAGCGTGCCGCTTCCTCCAGGAGCTCCGCCGTGCCGGGAGTCCGGATCACGCCGTGCTGCGGAAACGCCACGATCTGCACGTCGAGGGCGTCCCGCAGCCGCTCGCGGGCCGTGTTCACCCCCTCGACCCCGGCCAGGTCGTAGGCGGGGGCCACGTCCACGTGGGCGCGCATCGCGCGGGTGCCGCGGGTCACGGCGTGCGCCATCAGGCCGTGGGCACGCTCGCCGACCGGCCGGGCCTGGCTCTTGAACAGCTCCACGTCCTGGGCGCAGTAGTCGGCGATGCCGCTCGCGGGCTTCCGCGTGACCCAGTCGCCGCCCCACGTCGTCTTGTCCGGGTGGATGTGGGCGTCCACGAGCGAGGGCAGGGCGACCCGGCCGCCGCCGTCGATCACGTTGGCGCCCTTGGGGGCCCGGCCTTCCGTGATGCGGCCGTCGACCACCGTGAGGTCCACAGGGGCTTTCGCGCCGAAGGGGCGGACGTTGCGGAACACCACGGCCTTGGGGTGGTGGCCGCCACCACGGGTCGATGCGGTTGCCGGGGAGCCGGCCGACAGGGCGGCTCCGGTACCGGCGAACGCTGCGGCGGCGCCGAGCACGCCGCGACGGGAGAGAGGCGTCATAGGGGTCTCCTTCACGAGGGGAAAGGAATCAGGTTCACGAGGGGAAAATCAGATTCACGAGGGGGAAATCAGAGCGCGAGCGCGATGCCCGAACGCACCACGCGTACGGGCTTCTTGAGGACCGTCACGTCGGCCAGCGGGTCGCCGTCCACGAGGAGCACGTCACCGGCGAAGCCACGCGCGAGGCGACCCGCCGTGCGGTCCACGCCGAGCAGCTTGGCGGCGCCCGTGGTGGCCGTACGGATCGCGTCGAGCGCGGACAGCCCCGCCGCCCGCATCAGCTCCACCTCGCGGCCGATGGGCTTGATCTTCCCGCCGGACGAGTCCGTGCCCGCGGCCAGCGGCACCCCCAGCTCGTGCGCGGCGAGCACGGCCCGCTTCAGGACCGGCAGGTACTGGCGGCCGCGCTCCGCGAGCACTGGGTCGGAGGATTCGGCGAGGCCCGCGATCGCGGTGAGGGTCGGCGTGAAGTACGTCCCCCTGCGCCGCATCTCGTGCAGCGTGCGCTCGCCGACGAACGCGCCGTGCTCAAGGGAGCGGATGCCCGCCATGACGGCGTCGTGGCAGCCCTTCTCGCTGTAGCTGTGGCAGAGCACGCCCTTGCCGCCGCGCCGGGCCGCCGCCACCACGGCGGACAGTTGCTCGCGGTCGTACACCTGGGCCAGCGGGTCCTGCTCGGGAAGGCCGGCCCGCTCGTTGACCCGGGTCTTGATGACGTCGGCGCCACGGGCGAGGTTGACCTCGACGACGCGGCGCAGCGCCTCGGGCGAGCGCACGCCGCCACGCAGCCGGGCCAGCGGGGTCAGCTCCGGGTCGGCGAGGATCGTGTCGCCCAGGTCGGGCGTGACGAAGACACCGGCGGCGCGCAGGCGGGGCGCCTGCTCCGGGGCTTGGCGGGCCAGTTCCCGTACGGCGATGTCCTGGAAGAAGTTGGTCGAGCCGCTGCGCGCGCTCGTCGCCCCGAGCAGCACCGCGTCGCGTGCCTCGGCCGCGGTGTTGAGGTGGATGTGTGCGTCGACCAGGCCCGGCAGGACCCAGCGCCCGTGCGCGTCGAGCACCTCGGCGCCCGCGGGCATCTCCGTCCGCCCGCGCCTGCCCGCCGCGCGCACGACACCGTCCACGATGACGACCACCGCGTCCTCGGTGACCTCGCCGGTCGCGGGGTCCAGGAGGGTGCCGCCCTCGACGATTAGGTCACCGCCGGCCGGACGGCCGTCGGGGGCGGCGGGGCTCGCACCGGCCCGGGGCGCGGCGGCGGCCAGCACGGCCGTGGTCCCGGCGAGCGCCGCCGCACCCGCGAGGACGCCGCGCCGGGTGAGCCGGGAGGAGGGCGGAGGGATGGACTCGACGCACATGGGGCTGCTCCAGGACGGGTTACGGAGGGAACGCGTCCGCAGTTTGTATACCAAGCTGGAGTGGCCCGCAAGGGTGGGTGAGGGAATGTGCAGGTATAGGCAGAGTTCCAGGTAGGAGAGGTGGTCACCGGCTGGTCACCGGCTGGTCACCGGTGAATCTTGGTATACAGAAAGCTCAGGAGGTGCTTTCCTCGAAGAGCGCTCGCAGCGCCACCGCCTGGCTGTCCCGCACGTGCAGCAGCGTGCTCGCCGCGGCCGTCTCCTCGTCGCCCGACGCGATCGTCCGGTAGATCAGGTCGTGCTGGGCCCGCATGTGGTCCGGCTCCGCGCGCATGCCGAACAGGAGCTGGAGCTGCCAGCTCAACTGCTCCATCGTGCGGGCAAGCAGGGGATTGCCGGAGAGGGCCACGATGCCCTCGTGGAAAGCCGTGTGCGCGGCGACCTCGCGAGGCCCGTCGTCCACGTCCGACGCCTGCTCGGCCTGGTGCAGCGTGGCCCGCAGCGCGGCGAGACCCGCCGGCTCGCCCGGCGTGCTCCGTGCCACCCGGCGCGCCGCGAGCCGGGAGGCCTGGACGGCGAGCGGCTCCCACACCTCGTACAGATGCCGTACGTCGGAGCGTTCCAGGCGGCGCACCCGCACCCCGCTGTGCGGCAGGAGTTCCAGCAGGCCCTCGGCGACCAGCGCGCGCAGCGCCTCCCGCACCGGGACCCGCGACATCCGCAGCTCCTCGGCGACCTCACGCTCCACCAGACGCGAGCCCAGCGGATAGCGGCGGTCCACGATGCGCTGCCGGACGGCCTCGCGCGCCTGTGCGCTCAACGAGATCCGTTCCGTACCGTCCGCCGTATTGCCCGCCACGTGCACCGTCCTCCGTTCGGCCCGCCTGCCGTGGAGGATACGGGGAGGGCCGCGCGGGCGCGGTTCAGGACGCGGGGCGCCGGTCCGCGTACTCGAAGACCGTGCCGTCCGGGTGCACCGCGATGAGGTTGCGGCCCACCGGCGTCGGGACGGGACCCGCGATGACACGGGCGCCGGACGCGTTCAGGACGGCGTACGCCTCGTCGACGTCCGGTACCGCGATCGTCGCCGAGACCTTCCTGAGGATCTCCAGCTCACGCTCGGGCCCGCTCATCAACAGAAAGCAGCCCACCGCCGCGACCGACACGCCCTCCCGCTCGAAACGCTGCGCGGTACCGCCCGCGAGGCGTTCGTAGAAGGCGACCGAGGACTCCAGGTCCTCGACGCAGATACGCAGCGTGGCTCCCAGGATCTCCATACGGACGAGCCTAGTTGGCCCGGCCCGCATCCGAGATCGTTTCGGCGGACTTCGGGGGGGGCGCCGTTATGCCACCCGGTATCCCTCGACCTCCTCGGTGCGCCGCAGCTCCAGGCCGTGGCCCACGCCGCCGTCGGGGCGGACGACGCCGCCCGTCGGGTCGAGGGCGCCGTCGAAGAACATCGACTCGATCCGCACGTGGTCGTGCAGCCACTCGATGTGCCGCAGATTGGGCACACACGCGGCGACCGCTGCATGCGCGTGCGGTGCGCAACGGGCCGAGACCTCGATCCCGTGCGCCTGCGCGAGGGCCGCCGCGCGCAGCCACTCGGTGAGACCGCCGCAGCGCGTCGCGTCCAGTTGGAGGCAGTCCACGGAGGGGACCATGCGCGCGAAGTACGGGAGGTCGTAGCCGTACGCGCCGGCCGCCACGTCGCAGACCAGCGCGTCCCGAACCAGAGCGAGCCCCCGCAGATCGTCCGAAGGCACCGGCTCCTCGAACCAGCCCACACCGTGCTCGGCGAGCACCCGGCCCACCCGGATCGCCTGCTTGCGGGTGTAGCCGCCGCTCGCGTCGACGTACAACTCGGCCTGCGAGCCGATGACATCGCGTGCGGTGCGCACCCGCAGCACGTCGCGGGCCGCGGCCCGGCCCCAGTCCTCGCCGACCTTGATCTTGACGCGGGGTATGCGCTGACCGTGCACCCAGCCGTTCAGCTGGGCCGCCAGATGTGTGTCGTGGTACGTCGTGAAGCCCCCGCTCCCGTAGACGGGAACCTCGTCCCGGGCGGCGCCCAGGAGGCGTACGAGGGGGATCTCCAACAGGCGTGCCTTCAGGTCCCACAGGGCGATGTCGATCGCCGAGACGGCGCACGACGCGGCACCGGGGCGGCCGGTGTTGCGCACCGCCTTCGTCATCGCCGTGTGCGCCGCGGGGATGTCGAGCGCGTCGCGTCCCGTGACGGCCGGGACGAGCTGCTCGGCCAGCAGGGCGACGGTGGATGCCGGACCGTAGGTCCAGCCCGTGCCCGTCGCGCCGCCCGCCGTGATCTCGACGATCACGATGGTCGTGCTCTCCCAGGCGAAGGTGCCGTCCGCCTCGGGGGCGTCCGCGGGGACCGTGTAGGCGGACATGGCAGGGGTTTCGATGGGCACTGCGTCCTTCATCGGGACCGTCCTGGATCACGTGCGGGGTGGGGGGCGCGGGTCGGTGCGGGGCCGGTTCACGACCCCCCATACCTGCGACGGCGCTCCTTACGGGTATCCCGAAGCCGGACGGGCAAACCGGACCGGGCCCCGCAGCCCGGCCCGTGCCGCCGCGGTGTTTGACGGCGGGGCGCAGTGGCAACCCGAAGGGCCCGCGCGCCCGAGCCGTCACACGATCACGCCCGGCAGGAACCGACGGCCGACGTGCCCGGCGGACCGCCGAAACCGCACGCCCCATCCGAGGAGGACCCCTATGACCACCAGCGAACTCGCCCCGCTCGCACGGCAGTTGAGGGTCGACTCGGTCCGTGCCGCCGATGCGGCGGGCTCCGGGCACCCCACCTCCTCGCTGTCCGCCGCCGATCTGATGGCGGTGCTCGTCGCGCGCCACCTCCAGTACGACTTCGACCGGCCCGACCATCCCGGCAACGACCGCTTCATCCTCTCCAAAGGGCATGCCTCACCCCTCCTCTATGCGACGTACAAGGCGGCGGGCGTCGTCACCGACGACGAACTGCTGACCTTCCGCGCCCAGGGCAGCCGCCTCGAAGGGCACCCGACGCCGCGCCGCCTCCCGTGGGTCGAGGTCGCCACCGGGTCCCTCGGGCAGGGGCTTCCCGTCGGCGTGGGCATGGCCCTCTCGGGCAAGCGCCTGGACCGGATTCCCTACCGGGTCTGGGTGCTGTGCGGTGACAGCGAGCTGGCGGAGGGCTCGGTGTGGGAGGCCGTCGAGCACGCCGGGCACGAGCACCTGGACAATCTGACCGCCGTCGTCGACGTCAACCGCCTCGGGCAGCGCGGACCCACCCGCCACGCCTGGGACCTGCACGCCTACGCGCGCCGGTTCGCCGCATTCGGCTGGCATGTCGTGGAGGCCGACGGCCACGACCTGGAGGCGGTCGACCGCGCCTTCCAGGAGGCCCGCTCCACCACCCGGCAGCCCACGGTCATCCTCGCCCGCACCGTCAAGGGCAAGGGTGTGGCCGCCGCCGAGGACCGCGAGGGCCTGCACGGCAAACCGCTGCCGGAGGCGGCAGCGGCAATCGAGGAGCTGGGCGGCACGGGCGACGTCCGGGTGGAGGTGCGCAGGCCCGCCGCCGCGCGTGCGCTGCACGCGACACGCAGCGGCCATCTGGAACTGCCGCGCCACCAGGTGGGCGACTCCGTGGCCACCCGCACCGCCTTCGGCCAGGCCCTTGCCGCGCTCGGCGCCGCACGCGGCGACGTCGTGGCCCTCGACGGGGAGGTCGGCGACTCCACGCGGACCGAGTACTTCGCCAAGGAGCACCCCGACCGTTTCTTCGAGTGCTACATCGCCGAGCAGCAACTCGTCGCCGCGGCAGTGGGGTTGGCGGCCCGCGGCTGGGTGCCGTACGCGTCGACGTTCGCCGCCTTCCTCACCCGTGCCCATGACTTCGTCCGCATGGCGGCGATCAGCGGCGCCGGCATCAACCTCGTCGGGTCGCACGCGGGTGTGGCCATCGGCCAGGACGGGCCGTCGCAGATGGGCCTCGAAGACCTGGCGATGTTCCGCGCCGTGCACGGTTCGACGGTCCTGTATCCGTGCGACGCCCACCAGACGGGCAAGCTGGTCGCGCAGATGGCGGACCTGGACGGCGTGCGGTACCTGCGTACGTCGCGCGGGGACGCGCCCGTCATCTACGGCCCCGGCGAGGAGTTCCCCGTCGGCGGCTCCAAGACCCTGCGCTCGTCCGACAACGACCGGCTCACGCTGGTCGCGGCGGGCGTGACCGTGCACGAGGCGCTGACCGCCGCCGAGTACCTGGACCGCGAGGGCATCCAGGTGCGGGTCATCGACCTGTACTCGGTCAAGCCCGTCGACCGCGCCACCCTGCGCGAGGCCGCCGAGCGCACCGGCTGTCTGCTCACCGTCGAGGACCACCGGCCGGAGGGCGGCATCGGCGACGCCGTCGTCGACGCCTTCAGCGACGGCGGCCCGGTGCCCCGCCTGGTGCGGCTCGCGGTGAACACGATGCCCGGATCGGCGTCCCCCGACGAGCAGTTGCACCAGGCCGGCATCGACGCCGAGTCCATCGCGGCGGCGGCGCGGCTGCTCGTGGAGCAGGCGGTCGTGCGGTGAGGCCGGTCAGTGCCGGCCGGGTCCCGCCGGCCGCGCCGGTCCCGCCGACCGCGCTGTGCGCGCCCTGAACCAGGCGTTGGACGTGGGCCGGAACATCAGGACCGTCGCCACGAGCACCGCGCTCAGATGCAGCACGCGGCTCGCGCCGAACAGGACGTCCACCGCTCCCAGATCCCGGAAGGCGTCCCCCGGGGAGTGCCCCTCGGCCAGCCACCGGAACGGTTCGATCACCAGGGACAGCGTGCCGAGGACGCCGAGGCCCACGGCGAGCGCCAGGCGCGCCCAGTTCCTGCCGCGGCGCAACTGGACCGCGGTCAGGACGGCCGCCGAGAACACGGCCATCCGCAGCAGCAGGCCGCCCGCCAACTCCCCGGCGGACGTGTCGCCGTCGGCGACGAGACCGCCGACCATGAGCACCGTCTCGAAGAAGCCCGCCACGACCGCGGTGATCCAGAGCGCGAACGCGGCGTGGACGGGCGGGGGAGCGGAGGGTTCACCGCCACCCGGCCGTGCGGGCCGGTGCCCCGGTTGTCTCTGCGTCGCGTTCGCCATGGTGCGCCTCGCTCACTGCGGTCCACCCTGAACCGTCCACCTGAATGGTTCCGGCGAACGCGGCCCGGGGCACGCCCGCCGGCCCCCCTCTTCAGGTGTTGTCAGCACCCCTGTGCAGCATGAAAGGAACCCCACATGACCAGCGCACGAACCCTGCGGGCAGGGCGCCACACCGTACGGCTGCACCGGCCCGACAAGGTCCTCTTCCCCGATGGCGGGGGAGCGGGCCACACGAAGGGGGATCTTGCCGACTACTACCGGGCCGTCGCCCCGTTCATGCTGCCCCACCTGCGCGGCCGCCCCCTGATGCTGGAGCGGCACCCGGACGGCGTCGACGGGCCTCGCTTCATGCAGAAGGACACCCCGGATCACTACCCCGACTGGATCACCCGCGTCGAGGTCGTCAAGGAAGGCGGCACCGTCACCCACACGGTGTGCGACGACACCGCCACGCTCCTCTACCTCGCCGACCAGGCCTGTCTCACGCTGCACCGCTGGACGTCCCGGGTGGGCGGCATGGGCGGTGTCAACCATCCGGACCGACTGGTCTTCGACCTCGACCCGGCCAAGGACGACTTCGGCCCGGTCCGCGAGGCGGCGCGTCTCCTGGGTGAACTCCTCGACCAGGTGGGGCTGCCGTCCGCCCTGATGACCACGGGCTCGCGCGGACTGCACGTCATCGTGCCCCTCAACGGCCGCCACGACTTCGACGAGGTACGCGCCTTCGCCAAGGACGTCGCCGAAGCGCTCGCCCTGGCCCACCCCGAGCAGCTGACGACGGCCGCCCGCAAGAAGGACCGCGGCGACCGTCTGTACCTGGACGTGCAGCGCAACGCGTACGCGCAGACCGCCGTGGCCCCCTACTCGGTCCGCGCCGCACCCGGCGCCCCGGTCGCCGTGCCCGTCGCCTGGGAGGACATCGACGACCCCGCGCTCGGCGCCCGCCGCTGGACCATCGTGGACGCCGTCGACCAGGCGCGCACCGACCCCTGGGCGGGCCTCCTGCGTTCGGGGCGCGCCCTGGGCCCGGCCCGCCGCAAGCTGCGCGCCCTGCACGGCTGAGACCCGTCACTTCCGGCTGAGGATCTTCCCGTGCGGTAGGGCGAATCAGCCGTCGCCCCGCGCTCGGCGCCCGCCGCTGGACCATCGTGGACGCCGTCGACCAGGCGCGCGCCGACCCCTGGGCGGGCCTCCTGCGTTCGGGGCGCGCCCTGGGCCCGGCCCGCCGCAAGCTGCGCGCCCTGCACGGCTGACGCCCATCACTTCCGGCAGCGCCCCGTCACTTCCGGCAGAGGATCTCCCCGTGCAGTACGGCGAACCAGCCGTCCTCCCGCTCTCCCCACTCCCGCCACGCGTCGGCGAAGGTCCGCAGTTCACCGGGGTCGGTGTGTCCGCCCTCCACGGCCAACTGGGCGTAGCCGGAGGCGACCGTGCGGTCCGCCCAGAGGCCGCTCCACCAGGCGCGCTCCTCGGCCGAGGCGTAGCACCAGGTGCTCGCGCTCGCGGTGACGTCGTCGAAACCGGCCTCCAGCGCCCAGGACTTGAGGCGGCTTCCCGCGTCCGGCTCGCCGCCGTTGGCGCGGGCCACCCGCCGGTAGAGGTCGAGCCAGCCGTCCAGGGCGGGGGGCCTCGGGTACCAGGCCATCGCCGAGTAGTCCGCGTCGCGGGCGGCGACGATGCCGCCCGGCGCACAGACGCGCCGCATCTCGCGCAGGGCGCGCACCGGGTCGCCGACGTGCTGGAGCACCTGATGCGCGTGGACGACACCGAACGAGTCGTCCGGGTAGTCCAGGTCGTGGACGTCGGCGACGGCGAACTCCACGTTCGACAGGCCGCGTTCGGCCGCCGTCGCGCGGGCCCGGTCCAGGATGCCGGGCGCGTGGTCGACGCCCGTGACATGGCCGTCGGGCACGAGCGCGGCCAGGTCGGCGGTGATGGTGCCGGGCCCGCAGCCGATGTCGAGGATCCGTATGTGCGGCTTCACCGCGTCCACGAGATAGGCGGCCGAGTTGGCGACGGTCCGCCAGGTGTGGGAGCGCAGAACGGACTCGTGGTGTCCGTGCGTGTAGACGGCGGTCTCCTCCGGCATGGCGGGAACTCCTTCACGTTCGCTGCCGCTCGCTGCGGTGGATCGAACGGTACGCGGCCATGTCGCATAATGAGACCCGCGTATCGCTATGTGGTCAGCTCCCTGTCGCGGGAACAGTTCCGGCCGGAATGGAGCGGCCGGAAACGGAGGGAGGCGAAACGCATTTGCGGCAACCCGCACCCCCCACGGAGAATCCCCCGCATGGGACATCTGGAAGCCGCGCACATCGAGTACTACCTGCCGGACGGCCGAGCCCTGCTCGGTGATGTCTCCTTCCGTGTCGGTGAGGGCGCCATCGTCGCCCTCGTCGGCGCGAACGGCGCGGGCAAGACCACCCTGCTCCGCCTGATCTCGGGCGAGATCCAGCCGCACGGCGGCACCGTCACCGTCAGCGGCGGCCTCGGCGTCATGCCGCAGTTCGTCGGGTCGGTGCGCGACGAGACGACCGTGCGCGACCTGCTCGTCTCCGTGTCGAACCCCCGCATCCGCGATGCCGCGAAGGCCGTGGACGTGGCCGAGCACCTGATCATGACCGTCGACGACGAGGCCGCCCAGCTGCAGTACGCCCAGGCGCTCTCCGACTGGGCCGAGGCCCACGGCTACGAGGCCGAGACCCTCTGGGACATGTGCACCATGGCCGCGCTCGGCATCCCGTACGACAAGGCGCAGTTCCGCGAGGTCCGCACGCTCTCCGGCGGTGAGCAGAAGCGCCTCGTGCTGGAAGCCCTGCTGCGTGGCGGCGACGAGGTGCTGCTCCTGGACGAGCCGGACAACTACCTCGACGTACCCGGAAAGCGCTGGCTGGAGGAGCGGCTCAAGGAGACCCGCAAGACCGTCCTCTTCGTCTCGCACGACCGCGAGCTCCTCGCCCGCGCCGCCGAGAAGATCGTCAGCGTCGAGCCGGGGCCCGCGGGCGCCGACGCCTGGGTGCACGGCGGCGGCTTCGACACCTTCCACGAGGCGCGGCGCGAGCGCTTCGCACGCTTCGAGGAACTGCGCAGGCGCTGGGACGAGAAGCACGCGCAGCTGAAGAAGCTGGTGCTCAGCCTCCGGCAGGCCGCCTCGATCAGCCATGAGCTGGCCTCGCGGTACGCCGCCGCGCAGACCAGGCTTCGCAAGTTCGAGGAGGCGGGGCCGCCGCCCGAGCCGCCGCGCGAGCAGGACATCACCATGCGGCTGCAGGGCGGGCGGACCGGCATCCGCGCCATCACCTGCAAGGACCTCGAACTGACCGGCCTGATGAAGCCCTTCGACCTGGAGGTCTTCTACGGCGAGCGGGTCGCCGTCCTCGGCTCGAACGGCTCGGGCAAGTCGCACTTCCTGCGCCTGCTCGCGGGCGGCGACGTCGAGCACACCGGCGACTGGAAACTGGGCGCGCGCGTCGTGGCGGGCCACTTCGCGCAGACCCACGCCCACCCGGAACTCTTCGGCCGCACGCTCCTGGACATCCTGTGGCGCGAGCACGCCCAGGCCAAGGGCCCCGCCATGTCGCGCCTTCGCCGGTACGAGCTCACCGGGCAGGCCGAACAGCGCTTCGAGCGGCTCTCGGGCGGCCAGCAGGCGCGCTTCCAGATCCTGCTCCTGGAGCTGGAGGGCTCCACCGCCCTGCTGCTCGACGAGCCCACCGACAACCTCGACCTGGAGTCCGCCGAGGCCCTCCAGGAAGGCCTCGAGGCATACGAGGGAACGGTCCTCGCCGTGACGCACGACCGCTGGTTCGCCCGCTCCTTCGACCGCTATCTCGTCTTCGGCAGCGACGGTCTCGTGCGCGAGACGCCCGAGCCGGTATGGGACGAGCGCCGCGTGGAGCGCAAGCGGTAGCGGCTCTCGGCCGCAGGAGGACAATGGCGGGTATGGCAGACACCACTGGCACAGCCGGCCCGTCCGACCTGAACGACCGCGAGCTCCTCGACCGGCACGCCGCCGCCCTCGACCTGTTCGGCGAGCGGGTGCACGCGATCGGGCCCGACCAGTGGGACGCGGGAACGCCGTGCACCGACTGGTCCGTGCGCGACCTCGTGGATCACCTGACCACCGAGCAGCTCTGGGTGCCCTCGCTCGTCCGCGACGGCGCCACCATCGACTCCGTCGGCGACGCCTTCGACGGCGATGTGCTCGGTCCCGACCCCGTCGCCTCCTGGGACACGGCGGCGGCCGCCGCCCAGGAGGCGTTCGGTGAGCCGGGCGCCATCTACCGCACGGTGCACCTCTCCTTCGGCGACACCGCGGCCGACTTCTACTGCGGGCAGATGATCACCGACCTCGTCGTGCACGCCTGGGACCTGTCCCGGGCCATCGGCGCGGACGAAACCCTTCCGGATGACCTGGTCGCCTTCTCCCTGCACGAAATCAAGCCGTACGCTGCGGACTTGGCGAAGAGCGGGCTCTTCGCCCCCGCGGTGGAACCGCCGCAGGACGCCGACGCACAGACGGAGCTGCTGAGTCTGGTGGGGCGCCGGGTGTAGCCGCGGGGGAGCGTCAACGATGTCGGGGGAGCGGGTGAGTCACGCGTGAGTGCCCAGGTGCTGAGGACGTCCTTCAGGACCGCGGACGTGGACGAGGCGCGGCAGGTGATCGGTGCCGCGTTCTACAGCAACTTCATGGATGTTTTCGACGGGTCGCGCCCCTTCCGCGCCGAGTTCGACATCGGGCAGCTCGGCGCGCTCACGGTCGGCGAGCTCAGCTGCGGCGCCGATGTGTGGCTGCGGGTCGGTGAACTGGGCGCGTATCACGTGAACATCCCGCTCGGCGGGCACATGCGCTTCCGGCAGGGCGGCGCCGCGAGTACCGTCGCGACGGCGCAGCGGGCCGGAGTGTTCCAGCCCGTCGGGGACACGGTGGTGGAGCGGTGGACCGGCGACTGCCGGGTCCTCGCGGTGAAGATGGGCCGCGAGGCGCTCGAACAGCGCCTCGAGCAGCTCCTCGGCCGGCCGACCCGCACCCCGCTGACGCTCGCCCCCGAGCTGGACACCACCGGTGGCCCTGGCCGCAGTTGGGCCAGGCTCGTCACCACGGTCATCGCCGACCTGCGCGCGGAGCCGGGCGCTCCGCCGGGCCAGGCGTCCCTCTACGCGTCGCCGTTGGTCGCCGCGCCCCTCCAGGAGGCGATCCTGAGCGGGCTGCTGCTCGCCGTCGAGCATCCCTACCGCGACGAACTCACGTCCCCGGAGCGGAGGTTGCGCCCGGCGCCCGTGAAGCGCGCGATGGACGCCGTCCAGGAGCGGCCCGAGCATCCCTTCACGCCCGCCGGGCTCGCGGCCGAGGCCCGGGTCGGGGTGCGCTGGCTCCAGGAGGCCTTCCGCCGCTATGTGGGTATGTCCCCCATGGCGTACGTACGGGAGGTACGGCTGATCCGCGTGCGCGACGAGCTGCGGGAGGCGGAGCCCGGCGCGCTCAGCGTGAGCGAGGTGGCGCACCGGTGGGGCTTCAGTCATCTGGGAAGGTTCGCCGAGCAGTACCACGCCCGCTTCGGGGAGTTGCCGTCCCAGACGCTGCGGGGCTGAATCCGCGGCGTGCGTTATACGGACAGTGGACGCGCTCAGCGGATCGTGACCACCGGGTCGCTGATTTATCGTTTTACCTGTCACCGGTCGGGCCGGTCGCTGCCCACGGGTCCTCAACCCGCCCCAGGGCTGTGACCGTGACGGACCGCCGGGGACGTTCCGGCCCGGCCTCAGGCCGGGCCGGGCCCGCGCCGCGGGTCCGGTCGCTCCCCCTGCACGACCCGTGCAACCGGACCCGCTCCCTCAGACCGGGCCAGGTCCCCGCCCGGCCGAGGGCCGGGGCAGCCGGCCGCGGCGTCGTCCGCCGCGGCGAGGGGTGCCTCGGCCTCAGGCCGAAGCGGCGAGGTCCCTGAGCGTCACCATGCCCACCGGCTGTCCGTCCTCGACGACGGGCAGCCTGCGCACGGCGTTCTCCAGCATCAGGCTGACCGCCGCCGACACCGCGTCGTCGGGCGCGACCATCACCGGATTCGGCGTGCAGATGGCCTGCGCGCTGACGGTGAGGGGATCGGCGCCGTCGGCGACGGCCCGCAACGTGATGTCCCGGTCCGTGAGCACGCCGACCAGGCGGCCGGACGTGGCCACCAGAACGTGCCCGATGTCCTGCGCGCGCATCAGCTGCGCCGCTTCCACCAGAGAGGCATCGGGACCTACCGCCACGACGCCCGGTGTCATGACGTCCCTTACGACAACAGCCATGGTGGGGCCCTTCCTGTGGGGGGTCGGTCGTTTCGCCGCAGTACCCCCGTGCGGCCGGTCCATGCGGGTTTGCCCGGAAGAAGGGGGGGTGCCGCCCCCGCGGCGCACATGTGTTTGCTTCCCGGGGCTCGGGGCAGGCGAGTTTCACAGTGCTTCGGACCGGAGGCACGTCCGTGGGAGCGGTTCGCGCTCGCCCGGGTGTGCCCCGTCGCGCTGTCGCGTCCACCCCACGGTGACTCTTCAACCCAAGGCACCGAAAAGGGAGTTGCGACGCATCATGCGACCCGACGCGCGACAGACGAAGCGCCATCCGCACGACGACGCACCCGATACCGCAGCCGCTTTCCGCAGGCTGACAGAGATGCCGCACGGTCCCGAACGCGATGCACTGCGCCAGGAGTTGGTCAGGGCCTGGCTGCCGATGGCCGAGCGGCTCGCCGGCCGATTCCGCAACCGCGGCGAAGCACTGGACGACCTGCGCCAGGTGGCGGCCCTCGGCCTGGTCAAGGCCGTCGACCGATACGACCCCGAGCGCGGCAGCGCTTTCGAGAGCTACGCCGTGCCGACCGTCACGGGCGAGATCAAGCGCCATTTCCGTGACCACATGTGGACCCTCCATGTGCCGCGCCGCGTGCAGGACCTGCGCAACCGGGTGCGGTTCGCCCGCCAGGAACTGACCCAGACCGTCCCCGGGCGCGCGCCGAGCCTCACCGAGATCGCCGAGAAGGCCCAGCTCTCCGAGGAGGACGCGGCGGCCGGCCTGGAGGCGCTGGAAAGCTTCACCGCGCTCTCCCTCGACGCCGAACTGCCGGGCAGCGACGACGGATACGCGCTGCGCGACGCACTCGGCGCGCCCGACCCCGCACTTGACGTCGTCATCGACCGCGAGGCCGTCAAACCGCGCATCGCCGCACTGCCCGAGCGGGAGCGCGACATCCTCTACATGCGGTTCTTCGGCGACATGACGCAGAGCCGCATCGCCGAGCAGCTCGGCATCTCCCAGATGCACGTCTCGCGTCTGATCAGCCGCTGCTGCGACCGTCTGCGCGAGGAAGTCATGCAGGACGCCGCCTAGTTCAGCTCACCGGCTCCCCGGCTCGCGCGGCGGGCCATCGCCAGCGCGATGTGGCGCGACATCACGTCGACCGTCTGCGCCTCGGCCATCGAGAAGGCGAGCCGCGCCCCGCTCCTGAACAGCGTGAGGACACCCTCCACCGGACCGTCCGAGCGTCCCCTCAGTGGCACGCACAGCAGGGACGTCACCTGCGCGCGTACGAGGACGGGGGCGCCGGACGCGTCCCGGCCGAAGGAGTCCGGGTCCTCCGGACGCACCTGAAGCATGGGCGCCCCGCCGCGTGCCGCCTCGACGACGAGAGGGCACGCGGCGGGCGCCTGTGCGAGGACGTCGCCGACGGGCGCGTCCTTCGGGCCCAGGACTGTCGTACGCCGCTGCCGCGCGGCTCCTTCGTCGGCGATCACCCATTCCGCGAACCGCGGGTGCAGGACACCGGCGGCCCGTTCGAGCACGGTCGCGCGGTCCCCGTCGGGAGCCGTGAGCAGGGCGGTGGTCATGGCGTCCGCGAGGTCCATGCGGGCCGCGTGCCGGGTCGTGTCGCCGAGGTCGGGGGCGGGAGCGTGCGCGGCACCCCGGGCCGCGGTGCGCGAGCCCGCGGGCTGCGTGCCCGGCTGCAGCACCACCAGGACCGCCGTGCGCGGCTCGGCACCGGGCCGCAGCGCGGTTAGCGTCGCGCGGACCGGGAGGCCCGGGTCGCGCTGGAGGTGGACGGTGAGGCTGCGGTCGCCCTCGCCACGCGCGACCGCGGCGGTCTGCGAGCGGAACGCCACCCGGTCCGCGTGCAGCAGGAACCCGGTCAGCGGCCTGCCGGTGGCGTAACCCGCCCGTACGCCCGTGAAGCCGGTCGCGGCGAAGTTCATCCGCCGGACCACCGACTCCCGGTCGACCAGGGCGACGGGCAGAGGGAGGCGCTGGAAGAGGGCCCGCAGGAGGCGCTGCTCGTCCCGGTCGGGCGCGCCGCCGCCCAACTGGCCGTCGGCTGCGAGGCGTTCGTAGAGCGGACGCAACTGCGTGACCACATGGTCGAGTTCGAAGATGGCCGCGTCGAGGACCGTGCCGAGGTCGTCCGCCGGCACGGAGCGCGCCGACTTCAACTCGGCGACGCGGCGCACGAAATCCGCGATCTCCTCACCGAACTCCTCGGTTCTGGCCATGTGCCGAACGTATCCGCTGCAGCCGTTTTCCGGGGGTACTCGCGGGAAGGCGGAGAAAAGGAGGAGGAACCCACCATGCCCCTCGTACCGGAACCGGACCTCGACCTGGCGGGACCCGAGTCCGCACTGCCCGGCCGCAGGCTCTCGGAGCTGGCGGAACAGGCCGTGCGCTGCACCACCGCGTGCTGCGGCGCGGGCACGACCGTATCGGAAGGCGGCAGCGAACACCCCGCTTCGGTGACCCACCCCGACCTCGCCGGCCTCGTCTCCGTCCAGCTGCGATCGGGCGACGGCCCCATTGTGGCGGCGCAGGAGCGGGGCGCCCCGGTGGAGACCGGTGACCTGCTGTGCGACGAGCGGTGGCCCGCGTACCGTGCCATGGCGCTCGACTCCGGCGTACGCTCCAGCGTCACGCTTCCCTTCCAGCGCGGGGGACTCACCGTCACCCTGACCCTGTTCAGCTTCCGCCCCGGCGCCCTGGACGACGTCCGGCACGGTCCCGCCCAGGCGCTCGGCGACCTCGCCACGACGGCCCTGGTACGCGACCGCCGCTACCGCGCGGCCCTCACCGAACTGGACCACCTCGGCACCGCCCTGCGCACCCGCCCCGTGGTCGACCAGGCCTGCGGCATCATCATGCACGTCCTGACCTGCGACGCGGACCGGGCCTTCACGATGCTGCGCCGCATCTCCCAGACCACGAACCGCAAACTGGCCGACGTCGCGTCCGCGGTGGTGGAGACGCGGGGCAAGGGCCTGGAGAGGGAACTGGCAGCCCTGGCCGCCGAGAACTGACCGGCCGCCTTCGCCGGAACCGCGAGCCGGAAACCGCAAGGAAGGCACTCGGCCGCGGCCCTCCGCGCGCGGAGAACGGCCCGTCGCGTTTCGATGGGTAGATGCGGACGGAACCCGAAGGCCGAGGCCCTGTCCGGTACGGGCCTCCCCTGCCGGAGCCGGGCCTCCCGGTGCTGCCCGAGCTCTCCGCCGTGCTCGCCGGTGCCGCGGGCCGCACCCACGCGGAACCACCCGGCGGCAGCCCCGCCCTCCTTGACGCCGCGAGCGGCTACTGGGCGCGGCGCGGGCTGCCGGGGGAGCGGGACCAGGTCGTCGCGGCGCCCGGTGCCGCGCCCCTGCTGCTCGCGCTGACCGCCGCCCTCGGTGGCGGCGACGTCCTGCTCCCGCGGCCCTGCCCCGCCTGGTGGGCGCCGCAGGTGCGGCTGCTCGGCCGGTCGGTGTACCACGTGCCGACGCCCGCGGAGTGCGGCGGCGTCCCCGATCCGTTCGCCCTCATGGAGACCGTCCGCCGCATCCGCGCCGAGGGCGGCACCCCACGCCTCCTCGTGCTCTCCGTCGCCGACGACCCCACCGCCACCGTGCCGCCGCCCGAGGTGCTGCACGAGGCCGTGGAGGCGGCGGCGGACGAGGGGCTGCACATCGTCAGCGACGAGACCTGGCGCGACACCCTGCACCGGCCGCACGACACGGTGCTCGTGAGCCCCGCCGAGATGGACCCCGGACGCGTGACGGTGCTTGCCGATCTCTCCGGAGCGTTTCTGCCGCCGGGCTGGCCCGCCGCGGTCGCCCGGTTCCCGGCCGGAGCTCGGGGCTCGGCGCTGCGGGCCCGCACCCTGGACGTCCTGACCGCGCTGGGCGCGTGCGTCACGGCGCCGGTCGGGGCGGCGGCTGCCTACGCCCTGGGCGAGCCGGACGAGGTCACCGACCGCCTCGTCCGCGCGAACCGCCTGCACGCGCGCGTGGCCGAGGCCGCGCAGCGCACGGTGCTCGCGGCGGGCGCGCTCGCCCGCCCACCCGGAGCGGGCCGTCACCTCTACGTGGACCTCGGACCGCTCCGCCCGGCCCTCGCCGCGCGCGGCGTCGGCGACTCGCAGGACCTGGAGGACTTCCTCGGTGGACGCCTCGCCATGCCCGCGCCCGGCGGCCACCGCTTCGGCGACGAGCTGGGGGCGTTGCGCGTACGGCTGTCCACCGGACCCCTGCTCGGCCCTGCCCCGCAGGAGCGCCTCGCGGCCCTCGCCGCACCGGACGCCTCCGAACTCCCCTACGTGGAAAGGGCGTTGAGCACCCTGGGTGCAGCTTTCGACGATCTCCGCGCGACAGCACAGCGCATGAAACCCCCTCGGTGACGCCGGGCCTAGGACGCCACCGCACACCGCACCTTGCGCCACACCGCAGGCGCCACGCTGATCAGCACCGTCAGGGCGACCGCCACCACCACGCCCTGCCACGGCTCCTTGAAGAGGGAGCCGCCGAGAATGCCGATCAGTTGGTACGTCACGGCCCAGGCGAGGCACGCCGGTATGTCACCGCGCGCGAACCGGCGCAGCGGCATCTTCGCCATCAGACAGGCCAGCATCACCGGAATCCGCCCGGCCGGGACGAGCCGGGAGAGGACGAGCACCAGCACGCCGTGGTCGGCGAGCTTCTCCTGTGCCTGGGCAAGACGCTCCTCGGGCGCCCGGTCACGGATCGCCGCGAGCCAGCGCGAGCCGTTCTTCGAGTGCATGCCGCGCCGGCCGAGCCAGTACAGCGCCATGTCGCCCAGGAACGCGGCGAACGCCGAGACCACGAACACCAGGAGCAGCGCGAGGGGCGCCTCCTGGTGAAAGGCCACCACCGCGGCCGAGCTGACGAGCGCGCCCGTGGGCACCACAGGCACCAGCGCGCCGACCACGATGAGCAGGAACAGCGACGGATAGCCGAGTGCCTGCGTCGACCCCGGGGTCACCTGGGCCGTCAGGGCGAGGATCACTGAGGGTCTCCCTTGGTGACCTCGGGCCGCACGCTCTCGCCGTGCGCCAAGCGGTGCACCGCCACCTCGGGCGCGATCCGCGCGGCCTGGCGCACGAACTCCTCGCCCGGCGTGTGGAACTCATGGGGCCGCACGGCGTCCATGCCGATCGGCCAGTACGTCCCGTAGTGCACCGGCACCGCGCTGCGCGGCGCCAGCTTCGCCAGGGCCTGTGCCGCACGTCCCGCGTCGAGATGACCATGGCCGAGATACGGCCCCCAGCCACCGACCGGAAGCAGCGCCACGTCGACCTCCCCGACCTCCTCGGCCATCGAGTCGAAGAGCCCGGTGTCCCCGGCGAAATACGTCCGCGCCTCACCCCGCACCACGAAGCCCAGAGCGGGCGCGGCATGCGGTCCGACGGGAAGCCGCCGCCCGTCGTGCCGCGCCGTCACCACGCGGACGACCAGGTCGCCGATCCGCACCTCGTCACCCGGCACGACGTCGATGAGGCGCAGATGGGAGAGCCGGCGCGCGAGCCCCGGCACCTGCCGGCGCGCGCCGCGCGGCAACAGCACACGGGTGCCCGGGGTGATCCGTGCGAGGGACGGCAGATGCAGGTGGTCGGCGTGCAGATGGGACAGGAGCACGGCGTCGGCGACGGCCGCCTCGGGCGGCGGGAGCGCGCCTCTGCGCCGGCGCAGATGGGCGAGACGGCGGGCGAACAGGGGGTCGGTGAGCACCCTGAGCCCCGAATCCTCGACCGTGCAGGTGGCATGACCCCACCAGGTGATCTCCACCGGCACTCCCATTGCTCCTTCTTCCTCCTTCGCGCGACTGTTTACGAGCCTACGGCCAGGAGTAGGGTCTTCGGCTGACGCCCGTGGTGAGGATGCCAGAGGTGAGGGGGACGCGATGGGGGACACCGCAAGCGTGACAGTGGTGCGGGTCGCCGCGATCGCCAGCCTGATACCGCTGGAGGAGCTGGACGCCGACCCCTTCCTGGTGGACTCCCGCAGCCAGCACGCGATGTGCGCGCGCTGGGCCGCCGACCGGGGGTACGTCATCACGCGGGAACTGGTCGTGCACGGGCTGCCCGCCGATCACGCCGTGCTCTGGACCGACGTCGACGAGGGCCTCGTGGACCTCTTCGTCGTGCCGAGCCGCCGCGTCCTCGACCGCGCGCTGCGTTCGCCGGACGAGTTCACCGCGGAGTGCCGGCGGCGCGGGGTGCGGATCGAGACGGCGGGGTTCGCCGAACCGTCGTACGACGCGGTGATGAAGGCTCATGTCCACCGGCGGCTCTCCATGCCGACCGCGGGGTACGACGGTCGCTGACCAGCCCCCGGCACCCGGCCGTACACCCTGTGACACGCTGGTGTCCTGATCTTTCATGAAACGTGAGGCGGCACGGCGTGGGGCGAGAGCGATGGCGGGCGGTCGGCAGTGTGCTGTGGAGATCCGTCGCCGTATGGCTGGTCAGCACGCTCACCATGCTCGCGCTCGCCGGCATCCTGCCGGACTTCCAGCTGCAGGCCGACGACGATGACAGCGCCACCCGCATCGCCAGCACGGCCGCCCTGGGCGCCGGCGCCTTCGGCCTGCTCTCCTCGCTGGTGTGGCCCCTGCTCGTGCGGGCCCTGCTGCTCGTGCCCGCGCTCGTGCTCGGCCTGCTCGCCTTCGCCCTCAACGGCTCACTGCTGCTGCTCGCCCTCAGTCTCATCCCCGACGGCCGCGGCGAGGCCAACCCCGAGACCGCCGTCGTCGTCGCCGCGGTCATGTCCGCGGTCGCCTCCGCCACCGGCGGCGCCCTCGCCGTCCGTGACGACGACGCCTACCGCCGCCGCCTCTACCGCCTGGCCGACCGCAAGCGGCGCCGCCTCGCCGAAGGGCGCTTCGGACCCGTACCGCCCGGCACCGTCTTCATCCAGCTCGACGGCGTCGGCCACGACGTCCTGCGCACCGCCGTGGACAAGGGGCTGATGCCCACCGTCGCCGTCTGGCTCGGCCAGCAGGGGGCGCCGACGCATCGCCTCACCCCCTGGCGCACCGACTGGTCGAGCCAGACCGGGGCGAGCCAGCTCGGCATCCTGCACGGTTCCAACCACGACGTCCCCGCCTTCCGCTGGTACGAGAAGGACACCGGGGAGGTCATGGTCTCCAACCGGCCCGCCTCAGCCGTCGAGCTCCAGCGCCGCGCCATCGAGCGCACCGGTGACGGCGGCCTGCTCACCCTCGACGGCGCGAGCCGCGGCAACCTCTTCAGCGGCGGCGCCGAGCAGGTCGCCCTGGTGCTCTCCATGGCCGCACGCCGCGGCAAGGAGAACCGCTCGCGCGCCGGGTACTTCGCCTACTTCTCCGACCCCGCCAACGCCGTCCGCACCGCCCTGTCCTTCGTCGCCGAAGTCGGCCGCGAGATCGGCGAGTCGACCCGGGCCCGGATCAGGAAGCGGCGCCCGCGCGTCGGGCGGGGCGGGCTCTATCCCTTCATCCGGGCCTTCGCGACCGTCGTCGAGCGCGATGTCGTCGTCGCCGCGGTCATCGGCGACATGCTCGCCGGGCGCAGCGCCGTCTACGCCGACCTCGTCGCCTACGACGAGGTGGCCCATCACTCCGGGCCCACCGGTCACGACGTCGAGAAGGTGCTCCAGCGGCTCGACCGGTCCCTCGCGCTGATCGCGAAGGTCGCCGAACACGCCCCGCGCGCCTACCGCATCGTGGTCCTCTCCGACCACGGCCAGAGCCCCGGCGAGACCTTCCGCGCCCGCTACGGCCTCACCCTCGGCGACCTCGTCAGGGCCGGCTGCGGTCTGCCCGTGCCCCGCAAGGCGCAGCGCACGCACAGCGGCGCCGAGGCCCGCTCGACGGTCCGTGCCGCGCTGCGCCGCCCCGTCGAGGAGGGCGCGGGGCAGCACCGCCCCACCCACCGCGCCGAACCGATCGTCCTCGCGTCCGGCAACCTCGGCCTCGTCTCCTTCCCCGACGTCCCGCACCGCATGACCCGCGAGGAGATCGACCTGCGCCACCCGGCGCTGCTGCCCACCCTCGCCAACCACCCGGGCGTCGGCTTCCTCCTCGTCCACAGTCAGGAGCGCGGCGCGGTCGTCCTCGGCGCGCGCGGCGCCGAGGTGTACCTCGACGAGCGGCCCGGTGACCTCGGGCCGCTGGCCGACTTCGGGCCGGGCGCCGCCGACGCCGTGCGCCGCACCGACGGCTTCCCGCACGCCGCCGACATCATGGTCAACTCCTGGTACGACCCGCAGGACGGGGAAGTCCTCGCCTTCGAGGAGCAGATCGGCTCCCACGGCGGGCTCGGCGGAGCCCAGGCGCAGCCGTTCCTCCTGTCGCCGCTCGTGCTCTCCGCGCCGCTCGACGACGGGCACGAACTCGTCGGCGCCGAGCGCGTCCACGAAGTGCTCCGGCGCTGGCTCGGCGAGTTCCAGGGACCGGAGGTTCCGCTGGTTCCGCAGGTCGGAGGGGGTCCCGCGGCCGCGGACGATTCCCGGCACGACGGCCGCGACGAGACAGCTTTTGCGGTCGCCGACCCTGCCGGGCAGGACAAAACACGCTGATTTTGTACGGTTCCCGTCGTGCCCGACGATGTCTCTCGCCCCGGCGATCCCGGGCGTCCGGCACGATGAGAGGCACCACCCCATGCACGACACCGGAACCGCGAACCAGCCGGCTCCGGCCCCCGACCAGGAAGAACAGCGGACGGAGCAGCACGAGGACGGCGGCAGCAGGCACGCCCGCCGCTTCGGCCTCCCGATCGCCACCTGCCTCGTCATGGGCAACATCATCGGCGGCGGCATCTTCCTGCTCCCGGCCTCCGTCGCCCCCTTCGGGACCATCAGCCTCGTCGCGTTCGGCGTCCTGACCGCGGGCGCCGTCGCCCTCGCCCTGGTCTTCGGGCGGCTCGCGCGGCGCGACCCGCGCACCGGCGGCCCTTACGTCTACGCGCGCGCCGCGTTCGGCGACTTCGCGGGCTTCCTCGCGGCCTGGTCGTACTGGGCCACCGCCTGGGTGTCGAACGCCGCGCTCGCCGTCGCGGCCGTCGGTTATCTGGACGTCCTGATACCGGTGGGCGACCACAAGTGGACCGCCTGCCTGGCCGCCCTGATCCTGCAACTCCTGCCCGCGCTCGCGAACCTCGCGGGCACCCGCTACGTCGGCGCGGTCCAGGTCGTCGCCACCGTCCTGAAGTTCGTGCCCCTGCTCCTGGTCGCGATCGGCGGGCTCTTCTTCTTCGACAGCGCCAACCTCGGCCCCTTCCAGGCGAGTGACGACAGCCCGGCCGGCGCGATCTCCGCCTCCGCCGCCATCCTGCTCTTCTCCTACCTGGGCGTGGAATCGGCGGCCGTCAGCGCCGGTGAGGTGCGCGACCCGCGGCGCAACGTCGGACGCGCCACCATCCTCGGCACCCTCGGCGCCGCCCTCGTCTATCTGCTCGGCACCCTCGCCGTCTTCGGCACCGTCGCCCACGACAAGCTCGTCGGCTCCACCGCACCCTTCTCGGACGCCGTCAACGTCATGTTCGGCGGCTCCTGGGGCGGTACGGCGGTGGCGCTCGCGGCAGTCGTCTCGATCCTCGGCGCCCTCAACGGCTGGACCCTGCTGAGCGCCCAGACGCCGTACGCCGCCGCCAAGGACGGGCTCTTCCCCGAGGTCTTCGGCACGAAGAAGCGCGGGGTGCCGATCGTGGGCGTCCTGGTCACCGTCGCCCTGGCCTCACTGCTCACCGTCTACAACTACACCGCGGGTTCCAGCGGCGTCTTCGAGTCCCTCGTCCTGATCACCACGTTCACCGCGACCGTGCCCTATCTGCTCGCCACCGCCGCGCAGATCTACTTCCTGGTCTCCGGGCAGGGCGAGCGCGTCAACCGCGCCGGCCTGGTGCGGGACGGCGTCCTCGCGGGCATCGCGTCCGGATTCTCCATGTGGCTGGTCGCCGGGTCCGGATACGCGGCCGTCTACCAGGGCGTCCTGTTCCTCTTCGCGGGCGTGCTCGTCTACGCGTGGAGGGCGGCCCGCAAGCAGCGGACCGCCACCCACTGACACTCCAGGACTACCTGGCGAGCGGTGCGACCACCCAGCGGCGGGTGGTGTACATGCTGTCGGGCGAGCCGATCTCGATCAGCTTGCGGGCGGCCGGATAGGCCTCGTTGCCCTCGATCTCATAGCCGACCTCGAACGTGCCCGGCACGTCCCTGACCTCGGGCTCGCGCTGCGGGGCGGCGCCGCGGCCGCCCTGCTCGTCGGCCGTGACGGAGGCGAGCTCGGCGAGCAGCTTGCGCTGAGCGGCGGCCAGGGCCTCGCGCGGGTCGCGTGCCCGCTGCGGGGCTGCCGCGGCCTTGCCGCCCGCGGGCGGCGGCGCGATGTCGGTGCTCGGCTCGCGCGTCGTGCCGGTGGTGTCGCGCGTCGAGATCTGCGCCTGGACGACGGTCGCGTCGTTGTCCAGGGCCACCCGGATGAGACCGCGGTCGGGCGTGATGACCGGAATGCCGTCGAAGACCTGCCGGAACGTCACATGGGTCTCCAGTGACACCGGCTCACCCAGCTCGGAGCCGTCCTTCGCGCCGGAGTTCTGCATCAGGTCGTGCACGCTGTCGACGACGAGCTCGGCACCGTCGGCGTACTGCTCGGCGAACCCGCGGGCCGCCTCGACCGCCCGCTCCGTGGGCAGCTGCCGCAGGTTGCGGTGGTTGGCCTCGGCGAGCTTGACCCACCGGATGGCGTGCGGAGCCGTGGAGACGGTGCGGTCGCCGGAGGTGGCGCTGAGCACGCCCTGCCGCTCGACCTGCACCTCTTGCAGCGCCGCCGACGGGAAGTCGGCGATGCGGCCCGCCTTGGCCAGCTCGTCGCCCGGGTCGCGCGGCGCGAGCTGCACGATCTGCGGGGTGCTCGGCGCCTGCGTCAGGGGCTCCCTGAGGCTGTCGCGCGCGTTGTACCAGCGCCACGCGTACCAGTTGTCCGGCACGTGCTCGCGGTAGAGGGTGCGCTCGCCGTTCAGCCGGGCCGTGGCCTCGGCCTGGTTGGCGCCGACCGCGCAGACCGAGGGGGCCTGGCCCTTGTGGATGTCCCAGCTCGCGTTCAGCCACGCGTCGGTGAACGTCTGCCCGGCCCGCCACTTCTCCCAGAACTTCTTGCCGTAGTCCGGGCTGTCGATGCTCACGGTCTCGAACCCGAAGATCATGCGGAAGCCGATGTTGGGGCCCGCCCAGGTGCGGATCGGGGAGTGGCCGCCGAGGACCCGCAGCGAGGTGCAGGTGGACCAGAAGATGTAGTTGACCTTCTCGTTGCCCAGCGCCATCCGGTTCGAGACCGCGTCGCTGCGGCCGTCCCAGACCGCCCCGAGCGGGGCGAAGAAGACGCCGTTGTTGTCCATGCCGCCGTGGCCCGAGTGGTAGACGGCGACCACCGCGTCCATGCCGTAGCGGTCCTGCCAGTTGTCGTACGTCTCCTCGTACGCCCAGACCTGCGCCCCGCCGTCCGCGAACCAGAAGTTGCGGTCGTAGAACTGCTGGAGATAGGCCAGCCACCCGGTGGCGTCGGCGTGCGTGTGGAAGAGAGATGACTGATTGACGAACTTCTGGATGCTGAAGGCGCCCCACCAGCCGAACGTCGAGTCACGGTCACCGGCGGCTTTGGGCTTCGCGCCCTCCAGCGGAGACGGACCGCGTTCCGAGTAGTTCATGCGCATGGTCAAACCCCCTGAGTGGACTCCTCGTCCCGTGGGCGAGGGGGCCTCAAAGTGTCACCGCAGACGCCCCTTGCACAGTTGGCATTTCGGCCATAGCGACCGCGCACCGGGGCTGTCCTGACGCCTCAGGTGTCCCGGGGGAGAGGACCGGTCCTGCGCGTGCGCCGGGCCCGGGTGTGATCGGATGGGAGCACGGAAGTTCCGGGACGCATCACGGAACCGCACTGAAGGGAAGTACATCGTGGCTACCACGCGCTCCGCGCACACGGTCTGGGAAGGCAACCTGCTGGAGGGCTCCGGCACCGTCACCTTCGACTCGTCCGGGATCGGCGAGCAGGCCGTGTCCTGGCCGTCCCGCGCCGAGCAGGCCAACGGCAAGACCAGCCCGGAGGAGCTGATCGCCGCCGCGCACTCCAGCTGCTTCTCCATGGCCTTCTCCAACGGCCTGGCCAAGGCGGGTACTCCGCCGACCCGCCTGGTGACGTCCGCCGACGTGACCTTCCAGCCGGGCACCGGCATCACCGGCATCCACCTCACCGTCGAGGGCACGGTGGAGGGCATCGACGAGGCGGCCTTCACCGCCGCCGCCGAGGACGCCAAGGCGAACTGCCCGGTGAGCCAGGCACTGACGGGCACGACGATCACGCTGACGGCGAAGCTCGCCTGACGCTCTCCGAACTGTGCCGCCGTCCCTCGTGGGCGGCGGCACAGTCATGTGCGGCATTGACAACAAGCCGCTCAAGTTTTGTGATGGAGGTCGAAGTACGCCGGGAAACGGGCTCGCGTTGAAGGGGACTGGACATGGCACGTGCAGTCGGGATCGACCTCGGTACGACGAACTCGGTGGTGGCCGTCCTGGAGGGCGGTGATCCCACGGTCGTCGCCAACGCGGAGGGAGCGCGCACCACGCCTTCGGTCATCGCCTTCGCCAAGAACGGCGACGTGCTGGTCGGAGAAGTGGCCAAGCGGCAGGCGGTCACGAACGTGGAGCGCACCGCGCGCTCCGTCAAACGTCATATGGGCGACGGCAGTTGGCGCTTCCCGGAGGGCGGCTCCGTGGACGGCACCCGGTACACCGCGCAGGAGCTCTCCGCCCGCGTCCTGCAGAAGCTCAAGCGTGACGCCGAGTCCTATCTGGGCGAGGACGTCACGGACGCGGTCGTCACCGTGCCCGCGTACTTCGACGACACCCAGCGCCAGGCCACCAAGGAGGCCGGCGAGATCGCGGGCCTGAACGTGCTCCGCATCATCAACGAACCGACCGCCGCCGCCCTCGCCTACGGCCTCGACAAGGGCGACGACCAGACGGTCCTCGTCTTCGACCTCGGCGGCGGCACCTTCGACGTGTCACTCCTGGAGATGGGCGACGGCGTCATCGAGGTGAAGGCCACCAACGGTGACACGCAACTGGGCGGCGACGACTGGGACCAGCGCATCGTCGAGTACCTGGTGCGGCAGTTCAAGAACACGCAGGGAGTGGACCTCGGCAAGGACAAGATGGCGCTGCAACGGCTGCGCGAGGCCGCCGAGAAGGCGAAGATCGAGCTGTCGTCGTCGAGCGAGACCGACATCAACCTGCCGTACGTGACGGCGTCGGCGGACGGCCCCCTGCACCTGGCGGAGAAGCTGACCCGCGCCCAGTTCCAGGAGCTGACCGCGGACCTCCTCGAACGCTGCCGCGGCCCCTTCCACCAGGCGGTGAAGGACGCGGGCATCAAGCTCTCGGCCGTCGACCACGTGATCCTGGTGGGCGGCTCGACCCGGATGCCCGCGGTGACGGACCTGGTCAAGGAGCTCACCGGGAGCGAGCCGCACAAGGGGGTCAACCCCGACGAGGTGGTGGCGCTCGGCGCGGCGCTCCAGGCCGGTGTGATCAGGGGTGACGTCAAGGACGTCCTGCTCCTGGACGTGACGCCGCTGTCCCTGGGGATCGAGACCAAGGGCGGCATCATGACCAAGCTCATCGAACGCAACACGACCATTCCCACCCGGCGTTCCGAGACCTTCTCGACCGCCGAGGACAATCAGCCCTCGGTCGGCATCCAGGTCTTCCAGGGCGAGCGGGAGATCGCCGCGTACAACAAGAAGCTCGGCGTCTTCGACCTGACGGGACTGCCCCCGGCGCCGCGCGGCGTGCCCAAGATCGAGGTCACCTTCGACATCGACGCCAACGGCATCATGCACGTGTCCGCCAAGGACGAGGCGACGGGGCGCGAGCAGCGCATGACGGTGACGGGCGGCTCCGCGCTGCCCAAGGACGACATCAACCGCATGGTGCGGGAGGCCGAGGAGCACGCGGAGGAGGACCGCAAGCGGCGCGACGCCGCCGAGACCCGCAACCAGGCGGAGCAACTCGTCTACCAGACCGAGCGGTTCCTGCGGGAGAACGAGGAGCGGATCCCCGCGGACACCAGGACCGAGGTGGAGGCGGCGGCAACGGAGCTGAAGGCCCTCCTGAAGGACAAGGCCGACGACACGGCGGCGCTGCGCGCGGGCGCGGAGAAACTGGCCGCGGTGAGCCAGCGGATGGGCCAGGCCATGTACGAGAGCTCCGGCGAGGGCGCCCAGGAGCAGACACCTCCGGCCTCCGCCCCCGACGAGGGCGTGGTCGACGCGGAGATCGTGGACGACGAGAAGCCGGGGGAGCAGGGGAAGGGAGACAAGGGGTAACCCGCTAGGAACCCGTCTTCTCCCACCCCCGCCGCTCCGGACGCGGTCCCACCCGGCGGGGGTCCTTGCTCCGGTACACCACATACGGCCGGAACAGGTACTGCACCGGCGCGCTGAACATGTGCACGAGCCGCGTGAACGGGATCAGCGCGAACAGTGCCATGCCGACCACCGCGTGGATCTGGTACATGACCGGCACGCCCACCATCCGGTCCGTGTCCGGTTGCAGGGTGAACAGGCTGCGGGCCCAAGGTGCCATCGACTCACGGTAGTTGTAGCCCTCGCCCGAGGCGTGCGTCAGCTTGGCCACCATGCCGAGCACGATCGCCGCGAACAGCACGAGGTACATCAGCTTGTCGTTGGCGGTGGTCGCCCGGAACACCGGCGCGTTCGTGCGCCGCCGGTAGAGCAGCAGCAGGATGCCGAGCACCAGCAGGATGCCCGCCGCCGTGCCGCCGTACAGCGAGAACAGGTGATACGTGTGCTCGCTCACGCCCACCTTCTCCGTCCACGACTCCGGCACGAAGAGCCCCACCAGATGTCCGACGAGGACGAAGAGGATGCCGTAGTGGAACATCGGTGACGCGATGTTCAGGAGCTTCGACTCGTACACCTGCGAAGAGCGCGTCGTCCAGCCGAACTTGTCGTAGCGATAGCGCCACAGGAGGCCCGCCACGAGGAGGACGAAGGCCACGTACGGGATGACGCCCCACAGCAGCGTTCTCATCAGTGCTCCCCGATCAGTGCGAAGGGTTCAAGGCCGACGTCCTCCCGCGGGGGCCCCGACCTGGCCAGTGCCTGCGCCTCGGCCCGGTCCTTCGGCGAGGGGCCGGGCAGCGCCGCGCAGACCGCCTGGAGGACGCTCGCGTAGGGCGTGCCGAAGTCGGTGAGGGCGAGCCGCAGCAGCTCCAGGCCCGGCCGGTGCTCCTGAAGGAGGACGGGGCCCGCGTGCGCGGAGAACTCAAGGACCGCGGGCAGGAAGTCCGGCAGCTCCTCGCCGGTGAACTCCAGGCCGTGCTCCCGGTAGATCTCCTTGAAGCGGACCAGGGCCATTCCGCGCCGCCGCGTGTCACCGTCGCGCCACCAGCTCAGATAGAGGCTGTGCCGGTTCTTGAAGTCGAAGACCCGGACGTAGTGCGCGGCGAGCTCGGCGGGGTCGGTCGCTTCCGCGTGTGTCAGGAAGTCCCGCAACTGCGGCGCGGCAGCCGTCAGTTGTGGCAGCAGCTCGCGGAACTCCTCGTCCGGGTAGGCCAGGCAGTGTGCGGCTGCCTGGTAGAGCACGGCGTTGTCGCTCACAGGGTGTCCTTCTCGGTCGCGGAGGGCTGCTCGTCGGCGGTCTGCCGGTCCCGCAGGGTGTGGAAGTTCTCGATGGTCACCAGCGGCAGCTGCTTGCGGCCCGAGTCCTGCCCGAACGGCCCGTCCCCGCCCGCCCCGGGACCACCCTCGAAGTCGAGGCTGCACGAGTCGGGAAGGGCCGACTCCTCCAGGCGCTGTGCGTCACCGACCGCCGCGGTCGGGATGACGTAGCGGTCCTCGTACTTGGCGATGGCGAGGAGGCGGTACATCGCCTCGATCTCCTGGCCCGACATGCCCACGGCTTCGGCCACCGAACTGTCGGGCCGGTCACCGAGGTTGATCGACCGCATGTGCGCCCGCATCGCCGCCAGTTTCTCCAGCGAGGCCCGCACCGGGCCCACGTCACCGGCCGTGAAGATCTCCGCCAGGTATTCGAGGGGGATGCGCAGGGTGTCGATCGCGCCGAAGAGGTTGTCCAGGTCCTCGCCGTCGTGCCCGGTCTCGCTCAGCGCGTCCACGACCGGCGAGAGCGGCGGGATGTACCAGACCATCGGCATCGTGCGGTACTCCGGATGCAGCGGGAGCGCCACCTTGTACGTGCTGATCAGCGCGTGCACGGGGGAGCGGCGTGCGGCCTCGACCCAGTCGTGGCCGATCCCGGCCCGCTCGGCCTCGCGCCGCACCTCGGGGTCCTCCGGGTCGAGGAACACCCCCAACTGGGCTTCGTACAGGGCCTTGTCGTCCTTGACCGAAGCGGCCTCGGTCACCTTGTCGGCGTCGTAGAGGATCACGCCGAGGTACCGGAGGCGTCCCACGCAGGTCTCCGAGCAGACGGTGGGCAGACCCACCTCAAGGCGCGGGTAACACATCGTGCACTTCTCGGCCTTGCCGGTGCGGTGGTTGAAGTACACCTTCTTGTACGGGCACCCCGTCACGCACTTGCGCCAGCCACGGCAGCTGTCCTGGTCGACCAGGACGATGCCGTCCTCCTCACGCTTGTACATCGCGCCCGACGGGCACGACGCCACGCACGCCGGGTTCAGGCAGTGCTCGCAGATCCGCGGCAGATAGAACATGAAGGTCTGCTCGAAGGCGAACTTCACCTTCTCCGCGGCCTTCTCGCGGGTCTTGGCCACCATCGGGTCGAGGTCGCCGTACTCGGTTGCACCGCCCAGGTTGTCGTCCCAGTTCGACGACCACTCGATCTTCATGGGCTTGCCGCTGATCAGCGAGCGCGGCTCGGCCACCGGGTAGTCGTCGCCCAGCGGGGCGTCGGTGAGGTTCTTGTACTCGTAGGTCCAGGGCTCGTAGTAGTCCTTGATCTCCGGCAGCTTGGGATTGGAGAAGATCTCCAGGAGCGCCTTGATCCGGCCGCCGTTCTTGAGCTTCAGGGCGCCCTTCTTGTTCAGCTCCCAGCCGCCGCGCCACTTCTCCTGGTCCTCGTAGCGACGCGGGTAGCCCTGGCCGGGGCGGGTCTCCACGTTGTTGAACCAGACGTACTCCATGCCGTCGCGGTTCGTCCACGCCTGCTTGCAGGTGACCGAGCAGGTGTGGCAGCCGATGCACTTGTCGAGGTTCATGACCATCGCGATCTGTGCCATCACGCGCATCAGTAGGTGACCTCCTGGTTGCGACGGCGGATGACCGTCACCTCGTCGCGCTGGTTGCCCGTCGGGCCGAGGTAGTTGAACGCCCACGACAACTGGGCGTAGCCGCCGATGAGATGGGACGGCTTGAGGATGAGGCGGGTCAGCGAGTTGTGGATGCCGCCGCGCTTGCCGGTGGTCTCCGTCTTGGGGACGTTGACCGTGCGCTCCTGCGCGTGGTGCATGTAGACCGTGCCGGCCGGCATCCGGTGCGAGACGACCGCGCGCGCCACCACGACGCCGTTGCGGTTGACCGCCTCGATCCAGTCGTTGTCCTTCACGCCGATCGCCTCCGCGTCCTGCGGCGCCATCCAGATGCACTGCCCGCCCCGGGAGAGCGACAGCATGAAGAGGTTGTCCTGGTACTCGGAGTGGATGGACCACTTGTTGTGCGGGGTGAGATAGCGGACCGTCACCTCCTTCTCGCCGTCCGGGCCGAGCCGTGGCTCCCCGAACAGACGGTTCATGTCCAAGGGCGGCCGGTAGACGGGCATCGCCTCGCCCAGCTCGTGGATCCAGTCGTGGTCGAGGAAGAAGTGCTGGCGCCCGGTGAGCGTGTGCCAGGGCTTCAGGTGCTCGGTGTTGAGCGTGAACGCCGTGTAGCGCCGCCCGCCCGCCTCACTGCCCGACCACTCGGGCGAGGTGATCACGGGAACGGGCGCGGCCTGCGTGTCGGCGTACGTGACGCGCTTGCCCTCGTGCTCGGCGGCCAGGTGCGCCATCTCCTGGCCCGTGCGCTCCTCCAGGGTGTGGAAGCCCTGGGTGGCGAGGCGGCCGTTGGTCGTGCCGGACAGGGCGAGGATGGTGTTCGCCGCCTTCACCGCGGTGTCCAGGGCGGGGCGCCCGTCGGCGGGACCGCCGCGTACGACACCGTTGCGTTCGCGCAGCTCGTCGACCTCCTGGTCGGGCCGCAGCGCGATGCCCTTGGCGGGCAGGCCCAGCTTCTCCGCGAGCGGGCCGAGCGCCGCGAACTTCGCGCCGATCGCGGTGTAGTCCCGCTCCACCACCGTCAGGCCCGGCATCGTCTTGCCCGGGATCGCCTCGCACTCGCCCTTGCGCCAGTCGAGGACGACACCGCCGGGCTGCGCCGTCTCGCCGGGAGTGTCGTGCTGGAGCGCGGTGGCGACGACGTCCTTGCGTACGCCGAGATGGTCGACGGACAGCTCGCTGAGCCGTTCCGCGATGGCCTTGAACGTGTCGAAGTCGGTGCGGGCCTGCCAGGGCGGGTCGACGGCCGGGGTGAACGAGTGGACGTAGGGGTGCATGTCCGTGGAGGACAGGTCGTGCTTCTCGTACCAGGTGGCGGCGGGCAGGACCACGTCGGAGAGCAGCGTCGACGACGTCTGCCGGAAGTCGAGCGAGACCAGCAGGTCGAGTTTCCCCTCGGGGGCCTCGTCGCGCCATGTCACCGTCGAGGGCCGCTCGTCGGGCGCCGCCTCCTCCGCCCGCAGCGAGGACTGCGTGCCGAGGAGATGCTTGGTGAAGTACTCCGCGCCCTTCGCGGACGAGCCGAGCAGGTTGGCCCGCCACAGGGTCAGGACGCGCGGCCAGTTCTCCGGGGCGTCCGGGTCCTCGCAGGCGAAGTTGAGGGTGCCTGCCTTGAGCTCGTCGACGACATTGGCCACCGGGTCGTCGGTGGTCTCGCCGAGATCGAGGGAGTTGCGGTCGAAGGTCGGATAGGAGGGCATCCAGCCGGTGCGCGCCGACAGGGCCAGGCAGTCGGCGCCCGTCATGCCCGTGAAGCGGCCCTCGCCGAGCGGCGAGGCGAGCACGTCAGCGGCGAACTTGTCGTAGCGCCACTGGTCGGTGTTCAGGAACCAGTACGCGGCGCCGATCATCTGCCGCGGCGGCCTGCTCCAGTCGTTGGCGCTGGCCAGCGTCGCCCAGCCGGTCACCGGGCGGCACTTCTCCTGACCCACGTAGTGCGCCCAGCCGCCGCCGTTGCGGCCCTGGCAGCCGGTCAGCTGGAGCAGCGCGAGGAAGGCGCGGTAGATCGTCTCGGAGTGGAACCAGTGGTTGGTCCCGGCCCCCATGAGGATCATGCAGCGCCCGCGCGACTTCTCGGCGGTCCGCGCGAACTCCCGCGCGATCTTGACCGCCTTCGCGGCCGGCACCGAGGTGTGCGCCTCCTGCCAGCCCGGGGTGCCGGGCGCGTCGGCGTCCTCGTACGAGGAGGGCCACTCGCCCGGCAGGCCGTCGCGCCCGACGCCGTACTGCGCGAGCAGCAGATCGAAGACCGTGGTGACCAGCGGCCCGTCCTGCCCGCCGAGCCGCGTCGCAGGAACCCCGCGACGCACGATCTCACCGCGCCCTTGGCCGTGCGTGCCGCCCTCGGTGTCGAAGCGCGGGAGCAGCACCTCGACGCCCGTCGCCACGTCGGAGCCGTGCAGGGAGAGCTGCGGCTTGATGTTGCCGAGCTCCAGATTCCACTTGCCCTTGCCGGACTCGGTCCAGCGGAAACCGAGCGAGCCGTTCGGGACGGCGGGTTGCCCGGTGTTCTCGTCCAGGACGGCCGTCTTCCAGTCGCCGCCCTCACCGCTCTGGCCGAGGTCGGTGGCGCGCAGGAACTTAGACGGGACGTACGCGCCGTCGCGCTCGGTCAGCGTCACGAGGAAGGGCAGGTCGGTGAACTTGCGCACGTAGTCCGTGAAGAAGTCCGTCTGCCGGTCGACGAAGAACTCCTTGAGGATGACGTGGCCCATCGCGATGGCCAGGGCGCCGTCCGTGCCGGGGTGCGGGTGCAGCCACTCGTCGGCGAACTTGGTGTTGTCCGCGTAGTCCGGCGACACGGCGACGACCTTCTGGCCGCGATAGCGCGCCTCGGCCATCCAGTGGGCGTCCGGCGTCCGCGTCACCGGAACGTTCGAGCCCCACATCATCAGATACGCCGCGTCCCACCAGTCACCCGACTCCGGTACGTCGGTCTGGTCGCCGAAGACCTGCGGCGATGCGACCGGCAGGTCCGCGTACCAGTCGTAGAAGGACAGCATGGGCGCGCCGATCAGCGACATGAAGCGGGCACCCGCCGCGTGCGACACCATCGACATCGCGGGGATGGGGGAGAACCCCGCGACCCGGTCGGGGCCGTGCGTCTTGATCGTGTGGACGTGCGCCGCCGCGATGATCTCGACGGCCTCGTCCCAGGTCGCCCGCACCAGACCGCCCTTGCCGCGCGCCTGCTGGTACCTCCTGCGCCGCTCCGGGTCCCCCTGGATGTCCGCCCAGGCGAGCACCGGGTCCCGCAGCCGGGACTTCGCCTCCCGGTACATCTCCAGGAGCACGCCCCGCAGGTACGGGTAACGCACCCGGGTCGGCGAGTACGTGTACCAGGAGAACGCGGCGCCGCGCGGGCAGCCGCGCGGCTCGTACTCCGGCCGGTCGGGGCCGACGGAGGGATAGTCCGTCTGCTGGGTCTCCCAGGTGATGATGCCGTCCTTGACGTACACCTTCCAGCGGCAGGAGCCCGTGCAGTTCACGCCGTGCGTCGAGTTCACGACCTTGTCGTGGCTCCACCGGTCCCGGTAGAAGGCGTCCGCGTCCCGCCCGCCGACGAGTCCGATGCTGTGCAGGTCGGGGGCGGCGGTGCCGCGGCGGAAGAACTTTCCCGCACGCAGCAGCGCGGCGCCGGGCTCGGTCGTCTCTGTCACCCTTGAGCTCCCTAGGTCTGCCTTTCAACGAACCTAGGTCCGGGGTGACGGGGGCACACGGCGGCGACCGCCGTACGGGTTGCGGCGGCGTGCGGATGCCTGGGGTGCTCCGAGGGCGGCGCCCTTACTTCTGAGGTAATCGACCGCCGCTCGCGGTCCCGGCAGGGTGGTCCCACCGGATCCGGTCCGGCGCACTCCGGACCGGATCCGGCCCCCTCTCCCTACCACCGCTCGGAGGCAGCACCTCATGTCGACGTATTCCGCGAACCCGCTCACCGCACTGGCCCGCACGAACGACGCCAAGACGATGCTGCGCCGCTTCCTCGGCGTCGACGCGGTCGTGACCACCGGGAACGGCCTCGCGTACGCGGCCGCCTCGGGCCCGCTCGGCCGATTCCTCGGCGTCGACGCGGGTCTCCTGCTCGCCCTGGGTGTCTTCCTCACCCTGTACGGCGTGGGCGTCGGCTACCTCGCGTCACGCAAGAGCCCGCCCACGCCCGCCGTCCAGGGAGTGATCGAGGCGAACGCGGCCTGGGCGGTGCTCAGTGTCGTCGCCCTGCTCGCCTGGCTGTCGCCCACCACCGCGGGCGCCGTGTGGATCCCGCTCCAGGCGCTGACCGTCGGAGGATTCGCCGTCCTGCAGTACGCGGCACTGCGGTCCCTTCGGGCCTAGGTGCCCGACTGGAGGTACTTGACCGTCGCCGGATCGGCCGGGAGGAGCGTCTCGATGGCCAGTTCGGCGACCGTCACGTCCATGGGTGTGTTGAAGGTCGAGATCGACGAGATGAAGGACAGCAGATGCCCGTCGTGCTCGATGCGCAGGGGCAGCGCGAAGTACGGAACGCCGCTCTGCGGGCCGTCGGCATCGAACACGTCGACACCGGGGTCCTGAACCGGGTACGCCGCCACCTCCTCGTACACCGCGCGCAGCGCGTCCGAACGCTGCAACGCGATCTGCCGCTCCATCTGGTGCAGCAGGTGCCCGCGCCACTCCCGCAGATTGCGGATCCTGGGGGCGAGGCCCTCCGGGTGGAGCGTGAGCCGCATGGCGTTCAGCGGCGGCCGAAGGAGGTGCTCCGGGATGCCGTCGAGGATCATCGCGATGCCGCGGTTCGCGGCGACCACGTCGTACGCCGCGTCGACGACCAGGGCGGGGTAGGGCTCGTAGCCGCGCAGGAGCTGTTCGAGGCCCTCCCGCAGGGCGCCCATCGAGGGGTCGTCCATCGGGGTCTCCCGGAAGCGGGGCGCGTAACCGGCCGCCAGGAGAAGCGAGTTGCGGTCCCGCACGGGTACGTCGAGGTGCTCGGCGAGGCGCAGCACGATCTCCTCGCTCGGGCGCGACCTGCCGGTCTCGATGAAACTGATGTGCCGCGCGGAGGAGTCGGCGCGCAGCGCCAGTTCCAGCTGGCTCACCTTGCGTCGCTCGCGCCAGCCGCGCAGCAGCGGGCCGACGGTACTTTCCTTGCTGACCACGGCAGTTGTCATACCCAGACAGTAATCGAAGACTCCCTGCCCGGAGGCTTGACCAGGGCTGCGGGGGAGGTGGTGTGGCAGGCTGAGGGGAACACGTCCGTACGCACGGGAAGGGGCGCGGCCATGTCACTCGAACCGCTGTCACAGAAGGACGTCGAGGAGCGGCTGGCGGAGCTGCCCGGCTGGTCGCTCGCGGGCGACAAGATCACCCGCTCCTTCCGGCTCGGCTCGCACTTCGCCGCGACGGCGATGGTCGTGCACATCGCGCGGATCCAGGAGGAGCTCGACCACCATTCCGAGCTGACGCTGGGCTACGACACGGTCTCCTTGTCCGTGAACACGCACAGCGTGGGCGGCGCTCTCACCACGCTCGACTTCGACCTGGCCGGCCGGGTCGAAGAGCTGGCCGTCGGGCACGGAGCGGTCTGAGCGGATGCTGGACTACGGCAAGGAAGCCGATCGGTACGACGCGTCGCGGGGCGGTGAGCCGCGCGCCGAAGCCGCTGCCGCCGCCGTCCACGGCCTGCTGCCGCCCGACGTCCGCACCCTCCTGGACGTCGCCTGCGGCACGGGCCTCGTCACCCGGAGCCTTGCCGGGACGGGCCTGCGGGTGACCGGGGTGGACTCGGCGCACAACATGGCCCGCATGGCATCGGGACGGCTTCCGGACTCCATCGTCCTTGGCGACAGCCGTCAACTCCCGTTCCCCGACGACTCGTTCGACGCGGTGTGCACGGTGTGGCTGCTCCATCTCCTGTCCGGCCCCGATGAGGCGGCGGCGGTCGTCGCCGAGTGCGCCCGTGTGCTGCGGCCCGGCGGTGTGTTCGTCACGACCGTCGACAAGGCCGCCGCGCACGACGTGGGCAGCGACATCGACGCCGTCCTGGCCGCGCGCCCGGTGGGCCCCGCGGTCGACCGTGGCCAGGCGGTCGAGGCGTACGCGGCGGCGCAGGGCCTGACCCCGGCCGGCGCGGCCCGTTTCCGGGGCCACGGCCAGGGCCGCACACCTCGCTCCACGGCCGAGGACCTCGAACGGGGCTGGTTCACGCGTGTCCCGCCGGACAGCTCCCTGGCCACCCGGCTCGCGAAGGGGCTCGCGTCCCTGCCGGACCAGGAACTACCGCGCCCCGACCCGAGGTTCACGCTCACGTCGTTCAGGTGACGGGCTGACTGACCGGGCTGACCGGGCTGCCCGGTTCGGCCCGCCCCATTTGCCGAAACCGCAAGAAACCTGGCGGGGCGGGGGGTGACGGCGCAGGCTGGAGACGGCTCGGACCCCACCACCCCGACACGTGAAGGCGGCGGCAAGACCATGGCTCACGACCAAATGGCTCACGACCACAAGCACAGCCACAAGCACGGCCACCACCACGAGGACATCGACTGGGCCACCATGGGTCCGATGCTGGAACGGAGCGCGGAGCTCGCCGCCCCGCAGAACCGCGAGATCGCGGCGTGGCTGCGCACCTGGCAGCCGGAGCCGTCCTTGATCGCGGACGTCGGCAGTGGCTCGGGGTCCATCACCTTCCTCCTGGCGGAGATCTTCCCCGAGGCGGACGTCATCGCGGTGGACCCGGCGGTGCCTCTCCTGGACCGCGCACGGGAGCGGGCGGACAGGGAGAAGCTGACGGACCGCTTCAGCACACTGCACGCGGAACTCCCGGAGGGCATCGGCGAGTTGCCGCCCGCGGACCTGCTCTGGATCGGCAGGGCCCTGCACCACGTAGGAGATCAGGAGAGCGCACTGTCGGCCCTGGCCGACCGCCTCGCGCCGGGCGGCGCGATCGCACTCCTGGAGGGCGGCCTCACCCAGCGCTGCCTGCCCCGCGACATCGGCTTCGGCCGGCCGGGCCTCCAGACCCGCTTCGACCTGGCGGACGACGAGTGGTTCACGCGGATGCGCGCGGACCTGCCGGGCGCGAAGGCGGTCACGGAGGACTGGCCCACGCTCCTCAAGGAGGCGGGCCTGCGCCACGCGGGCACCCGCTCCTTCCTCCTGGACCTGCCGGCCCCCGTATCCGAAGCGGCCCGCGCCCACCTCGTCTCCGAGCTCTCCCGCCGCCGCGACATGCACGAGGACACCCTGGCCCCCGACGACCTGACCACGGTCGACCGCCTCCTGGACCCGAACGACGAACAGAGCCTGCACCACAGGCCCGACGTGTTTCTGCTGTCGGCGCAGACGGTGCATGTGGGGGTCAAGGGCTAGGCGGGCAGAAACAGTTGAAGGGTGCCGCTCCCCGATGCACCGGGGAGCGACACCCTTCGAGAAGTCCGCCGACCAGAAGTCCGCTGACCTGCAGTCCGCTGACTAGGCGACGTCGAACGAGGCCGGGTCAGGGCCCAGGCGGCGGTCCTCGTTCAGGGCGCTGATCGCTGCCATGTCCTCGGGGTCCAGTTCGAAGCCGAAGACGTCGATGTTCTCCTTGATCCGGGACGGGGTCACGGACTTGGGGATCACCACGTTGCCCAGCTGGATGTGCCAGCGCAGGACGACCTGAGCAGGCGTGCGGCCGTGCTTCTGGGCGATGGCGATGATCGCCGGGACCTCGAGAAGGCCCTTGCCCTGGCCGAGCGGCGACCAGGCCTCCGTGGCGATGCCCTGTTCCGCGTGGAATGCGCGAGAGGCGTGCTGCTGGAGGTGCGGGTGGAGCTCGATCTGGTTGACCGCCGGGACGACCGACGTCTCGGCGAGAAGCTTCTCCAGGTGCTCGGGCAGGAAGTTCGAGACGCCGATGGACTTCGCGCGGCCGTCGGCCTGGATCTTCTCGAAGGCCTTGTACGTGTCCACGGCGAGGCCCTTGGAGGGCAGCGGCCAGTGGATCAGGTACAGGTCCACGTAATCGAGACCGAGCTTGTCCAAAGACGTGTCGAAGGCCCGCAGCGTGGAGTCGTATCCCTGGTCGGTGTTCCAGAGCTTCGTCGTGACGAAGAGCTCCTCACGGGCGATGCCGGAAGCGGCGATGGCCTTGCCGGTGCCCTCTTCGTTGCCGTAGACGGCCGCGGTGTCGATGCTGCGGTACCCGGCCTCCAGCGCCGTCGCGACGGCCGACCGGGCCTCGTCGTCCGGGACCTGCCAGACTCCGAAACCGAGCTGCGGCATCTCGACGCCGTTGTTCAGGATGATCGGGGGGACCTTGCTCACGAGCTCTCGATCCTTAAAGTCGTCGGGTGGTACTCCCATGGTCAACGATCACGTGCGGTGCCGCATTCCTTGACCACTCCCATATGCACGACTCTATTGCACATCTTTGAACGCGGAATACTTATGTGAACGACCGGTAAATGCTCGCACGACCGCCGGCTAAGCCGCCGTCGTCCCGAGATAGGCGTCCCGCACCCTGGGGTCCGCGCGTACTTCGGCCGCCGTGCCCTCGGCCAGGACATGGCCGAGGTCGAGGACGACCACGCGGGCGCAGAGCTCCATCACGAAGGCGACGTTGTGCTCCACGAGGAGCACGGCGCAGTTCTCCTCGTCCGCGAGGTGCCGGATGACCGCCGACAACTGCGCTCGCTCGTCGGCCGTCATGCCGGAGGCGGGCTCGTCGAGGAGCAGCACCCTGGGCGGGTCCGCCACCGCGCGCGCCAGTTCCACCATGCGGGCGCGGCCGACGGGCAGCGCGCCCGCGTAGTCGTCGCTCAGGGCCTCAAGTCCGCACTCCCGCAGCACGGTTGAGGCGCGAGCGCGTCGTGCGTTCTCGTGTTTACGACGGGTGGGCGCCGCCAGCAGATCCGCGGCGAACCCGCCGCCGCCTCCGCGCCACTCCTGCGCGACGAGCAGATTGTCACGCACCGTGAGCTGCCCGAAGAGCTGCTGGCGCTGGAAGGTGCGGCGCATGCCGTGGCGGGCGCGCCAGACGGGGGAGCGGCGGGTGACGTCGGAGCCGTCGAGCAGGACGCGGCCCTGGTCGGGGCGGCGGATGCCGGAGACGACGTCGAACAGCGTGGTCTTTCCTGCCCCGTTGGGGCCGATGAGGCCGCAGACCTCGCCGGGGTGAAGGCTCAGGTCCACGCCGGTGAGGGCGTGGATGCCGCCGAAGCGGACGCCGATGCCGGCGGCTTCGAGGATGCGCTCGCTCATGGCCTGCCCGCTCCTTCGGTGCGGTCCCGCGCGGCTATGCCCAGATAGGCCTCGGTCAGCTGGTCCGCCCGTACCTCGGAGCGGGGGCCGCACCAGGAGATCCGGCCCTGCGCGAGGTAGGCGACGGTGTCGGCGACGCCGAGGATCTCGGCTGCCTTCTCCTCGACCAGGAGCAACCCCGTACCGGAGTCCCGGAGTTCGGCGAGCAGCCGGAAGACCTCCTCGACCACGCGGGGGGCGAGGCCGAGGGACGGTTCGTCCGCGATCAGCACCTTGGGCGGGCGCTGGAGGAGGGGTGCGAGGGCGAGCATCTGCTGTTCTCCTCCGGAGAGGGATCCCGCGGTGACCTTCCGCCGTGCGGCGAGGCCGGGGAAGCGGTCGTAGACGGCGTCGCGTGCGTGCCCCTCCTTCAGGTGCAGGGTGAGGTTCTCCTCGATGGTGAGGGCGGGGAAGATGCCGCGGCCCTCAGGGGCGAGGACGACTCCCGCCCGGGAGCGGTGGACGGCGCCGCGGTGCGTGGCGTCGTCCCCGGTGACGTGGATCTGCCCCCTGGTCGGGGCGATCAGACCTGCCGCGACCCGGCATGCCGTGGACTTGCCCGCGCCGTTGGGGCCGAGCAGGGCGACGATCTCGCCGGGGCGGACGGTGAGGGTCACTCCGTGGAGTACGGGGGAGCCGTCGTATCCGGCGTGGACGTCACGCAGGGCGAGGGAGGGCGGGTTCTCTTCCCCAGGCCCGCCCCTTACCGAAACCGTGGGCTCCGCCCCCGGATCCCCGTGTCGGCCTTCGGCCTCGTCCTCGAACTCCGCCAAGCTCTTGAGGAGCAGGGAGGGGCCCCCACGACGGGCTGAAAGATGCCGCCGATGCATCCGCACCGAAACCGCCGCGCAGTACCCATCCGGATCATTGGCCAACGCCAGCCCCGCCAGCCCGAAAAGGATCACCGGCAGCTGTACCGACTCCGTCACGTAGTCGGCGATCAGGTGCGGCATGATCGCGAAGACCAGCCCCGCGACCACCGCGAACTGCGGCCTGCGTACTCCGGCGGCCACCACCACCGCCAGCCACACGAGGCCCGTCATGGCGGTGAAGTCCGTGGCGGTGATGCGGGTGTTGTACGACGCGTACATCACGCCCCCGAACCCCGCGAGCCCGGCCGACAGCGTGAACAGGAGCAGCTTCGTGCGGACCACCGAGACCCCGGAGGCCATCGCCGCCGCCGGAGCGGACCGTACCGCCAGCATGGCCCGCCCCGTCGCCGACCCCCGCAGCGCGCTGAGCGCGGCCACGGCCACCGCGACGAGGACGGTCATCGCCACGCCCATCGCCCGGTCGTCGCTCAGATCGACGGGGCCGAAGACGGCGCGCGGGATCTCCCACCCCGTGTCGCCGTTGCGCAACCACCCCATCTGGAACAGGACTTGATCGGCGAGGAAGGCCAGCGCGAGCGTGGCGAGCGCAAGTGACCGGCCGCCGAGTCGCAGCGCGGGCAGCGCGACGAGGGCGCCGAGCACCGCCGCGCCGCACGTCCCCACGAGAGCCGCGGCGATGAACGGCCACCCATGGCTCATCAGCAGGCCCGCCACGAGAGCCGCGCCCGTCACGAACGTGGCCTGCGCCAGGGACACCATCGCGCCGAGGCCCGTCACCACGGTGAAGGAGACGAAGACCAGGGAGATCGCCAGGCCCTGCGCGAGGATCCCGCTCCAGAAGGGGGTGGTGACGGTGTAGAAGGAGAGCGCGAGCAGTACGCCCCCCGCGGCCCACGGCCCCCAGCGCCGCAGCCACGATTTTCCCGCCAGATAGTCGATCGGCGGCGCGTCCACCGCGGCCGTGCCCGCCGTCCGCTGCCGCCGTGCCATGAGGAGCAGCCCGGCGAAGAGGATCAGGAAGGGAACCGCCGTGCGGAAACCGGTGATCTTCTCCGCGAAATCGGCGTACCCGGCGACCAGGTTCTGCAGGACACCCAGGCCGAGCCCGCCCGCGAAGGCCAGCGGGATCGACATGAAGCGGCCGAGCACCGCGGCCGTGGCCGACACGAACAAGAAGAGGGTGAAGTCGTGCGACGAGAGGCCGAGCAGCGGCGTCGCGAGGACGCCCGCCAGGCCCGCGAGGCCCGATGAGAGCATCCAGGCCACCGAGGAGAGGCGGTCCGCGCTCATGCCCCGCAGCTCCACCAGCGAGCGATTGTCCACCGCGGCCCGCAGCCGGAGCCCCAGCGGTGTGTGCCGCATCAGGACCCACAGGCCGATCGCGACCACGGCCGTCGCGACCCAGGTGATCAGCTGGTCGGAGTCGATGCCCACGCCGTCCATGAGCTGCCAGTTCTTGGCGGGGCTCGGCCCCACGCCCGGCAGCCCGAACTGGTTCTCGGCCGGCTTGACGGACGCCCCCGCGTCCTCCAGGAGCTCCACCACCCACAGTCCGAGCGCGGGCAGCGCGACGAGCAGGCCGATCGTCGCCACGATCTGCGCGGTCTCGCCCACCCTCGCCAGTTTCCTGAACATCAGCCGGTCGAGTCCCCAGCCGAGCGCGGGCGCCACGACGCAGACGAGGAGCAGAGCCGTGGGTATGGCGGGCCAGCCGAAGCCGGAGTGGAGTTCGTAGAAGGCGAGCGCGCAGAGGTAGGCGGTCGCGCCGTGCGCGAAGTTGAAGAGACCGGAGGCGGAGTAGGACAGGACGAGGCCCGTCGCGAGCAGCGCGTACAGGGCGCCGGAGACGAGACCGCTCAGCACGAATCCCAGCAGGTCGGACATTGCTGCCCCGCCCTTCTACTTGAAGGGGATGGGTTCGTAGCACTTGAAGGGCGCGGAAACCGAGTACTTCCCGCCCTTCAGCTGCACGAGGGCGCCGCAGCCGAACGACTCCTTCTGCCCCTTGGGCAGACTGCGGTCGCCGACCATCGTGTCCTGGTCGGAGAAACCGTTCGCCGCCCGCTGGAAGGAGCCGACCGTCAGGTCCTTGCCCGCCTTCTCGGCGACCGAGAGGAAGAGGTCGGCCGACATGTAGCCGGTCATCATGTGCATGTTGAGCGGGACGTCCTTGCCCGCCGTCTTCCTGATGTCCGCCTTGAACTGCTTCATCGCCGCCGTGTTCTGCTCGAACGGCTGGAAGGCGAGCAGGATGTGCACGCCGTCGAGTGCCTTCTTCGTCGCGCTCTTGGCGAGGAGTCCGGGGTCGTAGTCGGTCGGGTCGGTGATCACGCCCTTGAAGCCGGAGCGCTTGACGGCCGTGAACAGGCCGATGTTGTACGGGGTCTGCATCACGGAGACGACCACGTCCGGCGCCTTGCCGCCGTCCGAGCGCAGGATCTCCTTGGTGTACGCCGACCAGTCGCTCGGCACGGAGGTCGCGGGCACGGTCGACTTCGCGTACGTGACCTTGTAACCGGCGGCGGCGAAGCTCTGCTTGTAGGTGCGGATGGCGAAGGTGCCCGCGTCGTTGTCGTTGGCGAGGATGGCCACGGACTTGCCCTTCGAGCCGTCCGTCACCTTCTTCAGGCCCTCGGGCCAGCTCTGTGTGATGGTCCCGCCCGGCATCGGGACCATGCAGCCGCCGTAGCCGTACATGTAACTCGGCCCGCAGAAGGGTGGGATGGTGCCCCAGCCGAAGGTCGGGACCTTCTGCTTCTGGAGGAAGTCGGCGCCGGAGAAGGTCACCGAGCTCATCGGCGAGATCGCGAACACCTTGTCCTGCTGGACGAGTTTGCGCGCCGCCGCGAGATTCTTGCCCGGGTCCTGGCCGTCGTCCTCGGCGCCCAGGTAGTCGATCTTCCGTCCGTGTACGCCGCCTTCGGCGTTCACGCGGTCGAAGCGGGCCTTGGCGCCGAGGTCGGTGTCCTTCTTGCTGTAGCCGCTGGCGGTCGTCATGGAGACGATGCCGCCGACCTTGATGGAGTCGGCGCTCACGCCGCGTACGGAGCCGCCTGCCTTGTCGCCGCCGCCGGAATCACTGCTGTTGGAGGCGGAGTTGCAGGCAGTGGCGAGCAGCAGTGCGGCTACGGTGGCGGTGATGGTGCGGATCGGTCGCGACACGGTTCGAGCCCCCTCCGTCGAAGTGGGGCTGATTCTGTGCGGGACCTGATGAACCGTCAATAACCGACGCGACGGTAATTGATGAACCGTCAGAAACGCGCCGAGCTCACCTGACGCCCGGCGCCCGGCTCACCTCACGCCCGGTAAAGAGCCTCGACCTCCGTCGAGTAGGCGTTCTCGATCGCCTTGCGCTTCAACTTCAGCGAGGGGGTCAGCAGCCCGTGCTCCTCGGTGAACTGGTGGGCCAGTATCCGGAACGTACGGATCGACTCGGCCTGCGACACGAGGGTGTTGGCGGCCACCACGGCACGGCGCACCTCGGTCTCCAGGTCCGGGTCGCGCACCAGGTCGGTCGGGGACATCGGCGGCTTGCGGCGCATGTTCAGCCAGTGCTCGACGGCCTCGCCGTCCAGCGTGACGAGCGCCGCGATGTACGGGCGGTCGTTGCCCACCACGATGCACTGCGCGACCAGCGGATGGTCGCGCACCCGCTCCTCCAGCTGCCCCGGCGAGACGCTCTTGCCGCCGGACGTCACCAGGATCTCCTTCTTGCGTCCGGTGATCGTGAGGTAGCCGTCCTCGTCGAGGGCGCCCAGGTCGCCGGTGGCGAGCCAGCCCTCGTGCAGGGTGGCGTCGGTGGCCTTGGGGTCGTTGAGGTACCCCTGGAAGACGTTGTCGCCGTTCAGCCAGACCTCGCCGTCCTCCGCGATGTAGACGGTGGTGCCGGGGATGGCCTGGCCGACCGTGCCGTAACGGGTGCGCTCGGGAGGGTTGGCGGTGGCGGCGGCGGTCGACTCCGTCAGGCCGTAGCCCTCGTAGATCTCGACGCCCGCGCCCGAGAAGAACAGGCCAAGGCGCCGGTCCATCCCGGAGCCGCCCGACATCGCGTGCCGGACGCGGCCGCCCATCGCGTCGCGCACCTTGGCGTAGACGAGCTTCTCGAAGAGCGAGTGCTGCATGCGCAGGGCCGCCGAGGGGCCCGGCCCGGTGCCGAAGGCCTTGGCCTCCATGGCGTCGGCGTACCGCACGGCGCACTCCACGGCCTTGTCGAAGGGGCCGGTTCTGCCGTCCTTCTCGGCCTTGCGCCGTGCCGCGTTGAAGACCTTCTCGAAGATGTACGGCACGGCCAGGATGAAGGACGGGCGGAACGCGGCCAGGTCGGGGATGAGCGCTGCCGCGTTCAGGCTCGGCTGATGCCCCAGCTTGACCCCGCCACGGACCGCCGCGACCTGCACCATGCGCCCGAAGACGTGCGCGAGCGGCAGGAAGAGCAACGTGGTCGCCTCGTCGCCGCGCCGGGAGTGGAAGACCGGCTCCCAGCGCTGGATGACCGTCTCCGCCTCGAACATGAAGTTCGCGTGGGAGATCAGACAGCCCTTGGGGCGGCCCGTGGTGCCCGAGGTGTAGATGATCGTGGCGATCGAGTCGGGGGTGACGGCACGGCGGTGGCGGTTGACCACCTCGTCGTCGACGTCCTGGCCCGCCCGGTACAGCTCCTCCACGGCGTCGGCGTCCAGCTGCCACAGCCTGCGCAGCTGCGGCAGCCGGTCGATCACCGAGCCGATCGTCATCGCGTGGTCCTCGTGCTCGACCATGGCGGCCGACACCTGTGCGTCGTGCAGCATCCAGAAGACCTGCTCGGCGGAGGACGTGGGGTAGACCGGCACCACCTGGGCGCCGACCGTCCAGAGCGCGTAGTCGAAGAGCGTCCACTCGTAGCGGGTGCGGCACATGATGGCGACCCGGTCGCCGAAGCGCACGCCCTGGGCGAGCAGCCCCTTGGCGAGCGACATCACCTGGTCGCGGAACTCCGCCGACGTGACGTCACGCCACTCGCCGTCGGTCTTGCGGCCGAAGGCGACGTGGAGCGGATCCTCAAGGGCATGGTCGAACACGACGTCGGCAAGGCCGCCCACCAGCGGCGCCGACGCCATCGGAGGGTTCGTGAACTCGCGCAATGATGCTCCTTGTGGCGCTCCGCACAGCGCCGGTGACGGTACCCCACAGCGCAGCCCGGCGGGAGAGGGGCGACCGACCCGTCGGTACGTAACATTCACGCTGGTCACACGGGTAAATCCGGCCACAAGGGGAGAGGCGGGACAGAATACTTACGGTTGAGTAAGTTTCGGTGGCGTAATCTCCACCGAATCTGTACGCAGCGGTTACGGCTGTGCCGGGCTTTCGGAGACCCGTGCGGAGGTCCGCCCCGCTTCAGCCGGAATGATCACTTCCGGCGTTCCCGTGCCCGGACGGGCCTTGCGCGCGGACCGCACCATGACGAGGACCGCCGCTCCGGCCGCCAGGCCCACCACGCCCGCGACGACCGCGGCCCCGTTCAGGCCGGAGGCGAACGCCGACCGCACCGCGTGCTCGGAAAGCGTGCCACGCACCGCCGATGCGCCGCCGCCCGCGACGGCGTGCGCCGCGTCATGGCCGAGCGAGTCCTGCATCCGAGAGGTCAGCACGGTGCCGAAGGCGGCCACACCGACCGCGTACCCGAGCTGCCGGAACGTGTTGACCGCCCCGCCCGCCATCCCCGCGTTCGCCGGCGGCACCGCCGCGAGGGCCGCGCCGCCCAGGGCGGGCGAGACCAGGCCGGTGCCGACGCCCGCGAGCGTCAGCCCGGGGACGAGCGAACCCCACGACGACCCGGCGTCGAGCACCGCCAGGGCGATGCCGCCCGCGCCGATCAGGAGCAGGCCCACGCCGATGGTCAGGCGCGCGGGCACCCCGTGCAGCAGCCTCCCGCCGATCGCGGCCACGACGAACGAGGTCGCGGCCAGCGGCAGCATGACGAGGCTGCCGGTCACCGGGCTCATGCCGAGCACGGTCTGCAGCCAGATCGAGAGGTAGGGCATCAGGCCGAACGCGGCGGCGTTGTAGCCGATCGCGCCGACCAGGACGCCCGTGAACGCGGGCACGCGCAGGAGCCGCAGGTCGAGCAGCGGGTGCGCGACCCGGCGTTCGACGGCCACGAACGCGACGAGCGCGAGCACCGCGACCGTCAGGGTCAGCACGGTGGGCACCGACGCCCAGCCCTCCGAACCGGCCCGCACCACCCCGTACGTCAGCGCGCCCGCGAACAGCGCGAACGTCACCGTGCCCGCCCAGTCGACCCGGCGGCCCGCCTGCCCCTTCGACTCCGGCACCACGCGCAGCGTCAGCCACATCGAGACGACGCTCACCGGCAGGTTCACGAAGAAGATCCACCGCCAGCCGGGCCCCTCGGTGAGCAGCCCGCCGACGATCGGCCCGAGCGCCGCCGCGGCCCCGCTGACCGCGCCCCAGACGCCGAGCGCGACCGACCGGTCCCGCCCCTGATAGGCGGCGCCAAGGAGTGGCAGCGTCGTCGCGAACATCGCGGCCGCCCCCAGCCCCTGCAAGGCACGGGCGGCCACCAGGACCTCCGCGTTCGTGGCGAGCCCGCAGCCGAGCGAGGCGAGCGCGAAGAGCGCGGTGCCCACCACGTTGAGCCGCCGCCGGCCGAGCACGTCCGCCGCGGCGCCGACCCCGAGCAGCAGCGCGGCGAGCGCGAGGGCATAGCCGTCGATCACCCATTGCAGGTCACTCAGCGAGGCGTCGAGCGCTCTCGCCATGTCGGGCAGCGCCACGACCACGATGGTCACGTCCAGCAGCAGCATGAACGTCCCCAGGCACACCGCTGTGAGCGGCCCCCATGTACGCATTCTCAGTTCTCCTCGTGCGACTCGTACGACGCGTGTGCGTTCCTCGTTCCTCGTACGATGGAGTCCGGCCGGACGATCCGGGTCATCAGCCGACCGAGAGCGAAGGAATCCGACATCAATGGGCAGTGCCGCGATGGAATCCTCTACACCGGACGCACCGGACCTGTTCGACGTCAAGCTTCTCCAGGCCCTGGAACTCGACGGGCGCGCGCCCTTCAGCAAGATCGCCGCCGTCCTCGGGGTCTCCGACCAGACCGTCGCGCGCCGCTACCGCAGGCTGGTGTCCGACGGGAGCCTGCGGATCGTCGCCGTCCGGGACCACGAGAAGCTCGGCCAGGACCAGTGGATGCTGCGCCTTCGCTGCGCCCCCGAGGGAGCCGACGCCATCGCCACCGCCCTCGCGCGCCGCTCCGACACGTCATGGATCGGCCTCACCTCCGGCGGCACCGAAGTCGTCTGCTGCACCAGACCGCGCACCCGCACCGACCAGGACGAGCTGCTGCTCGCCAAGCTCCCGCGCACCCCGCACATCGTGGACATCCGCGCCCAGCAGATGCTGCACCGGTTCTTCGGCGGCCCGGACGGCTGGCTGATGAAGCACGGGCCGCTCGGCGACGACCAGATCGCGGCCCTGCGCACCGTGCCGCCCACGCCCGCCGCCCGCGCCAAGGCGCCCCAGCGCGTCGAGCCGGAGGACGAGGCCCTCGTCGCCGCGCTCGAACAGGACGGCCGTGCGACCTATCCGGAACTCCAGCGGGCCACCGGGCGTTCGGAGTCGGCCGTCAAGCGACGCCTCGGCGCGCTGATCGCGTCCGGCGCCATCTACATCGACATCGAGTACGCCAACGCCCTCATCGGCATGCACGTAGGGGCGATGCTCTGGATCACCACCGCACCCTGGGCCATGGACTCGGTCGGCAAGGCGCTCTCCTCGCACGCCGAGATCGCCCACGCCACCGCCGTGGCCGGGCCCTCCAACATCATGGCGACGGCCGTGACCCGGGACATCCCGGCGCTCTACGCCTACCTCAGTCAGAAGTTGGGGCAGCTCGACGGCGTCCAGCACGTCGAGACGGCGCCGTTCATGCGCCGCGTCAAGCAGCTCACGTACCGGCCCTATCCCCGCTGACCGGCCCTGTACCGCTGACCGCCCATGCCCGCTGACGCCGCCGATGGAGCCGGTCGCCGCCCGTGAGGATCGAGGCCGCGAGCGCGTCCGCCGCGCCCTGCGCCGAGGCCCGTCGCTCCCCGTGCAGGAGCACGAAGTCGACCGCGCCGAGCTCCGGAAGGCCCGCCCGCTCCGGGATCCGGACCAGGCCGGGCGGGATCAGGCCGTGCGCGTGCGCCATCACGCCGAGCCCCGCGCGGGCCGCGGCGACCAGGCCGTTCAGGCTGCCGCTCGTGCAGGCGACGCGCCAGGCGCGGCCGCGCCGCTCCAGGGCTTCCAGGGCGAGGGCGCGACTGATGCCCGGCGGCGGGTACACGATGAGCGGCACCGGTTTGTCGGGGTCCAGCCGCAGCCGCTCGGCACCGATCCACACCAGCTCGTCGTGCCAGACCAGTTCGCCGCGCGGGTCCTCCGGGCGTCGCTTGGCCAGGACCAGGTCGAGATCGCCCGCGTCGAGACTCGCGTGGAGCGTGCCGGACAGCTCCACCGTCAGCTCCAGGTCGACGTCGGGGTGATCGTGCCGGAACGACTCCAGGATGTCGGTGAGCCGGGTCAGGACGAAGTCCTCCGAGGCGCCGAACCGCAGCCGCCCGCCAAGCCGCGTACCGGTGAAGAACGCCGTCGCCTGCTCGTGCACCTCCAGGATCCGCCGCGCGAAGCCGAGCATGGCCTCGCCGTCCTCGGTCAGCTCCACGGAGTGCGTGTCGCGCGCGAAGAGCTGGCGTCCGGTGGCGTCCTCCAGGCGGCGCACGTGCTGGCTCACCGTGGACTGGCGAAGCCCCAGGCGCCGGGCGGCCTGGGTGAAGCTCAACGTCTGGGCCACCGCGAGGAACGTTCGGAGCTGGGCCGGGTCGTACATGCCACGAGGTTATCGCGGAACGTGATGACAGTCAGAGCGGTATCCGGGATTCCCGATCGCGGTGATCAGGAGGATCATCGAGAGGGCACGACATGAACCGAACCGTTGGAGCGAAGTGAAACGCCCGAGCTGGCCCACCTGGATGCCGATCGACCCCTACATCCTGGCGTTGCTCGGCACAGTGGGCGTCGCCGCGCTGCTGCCCGCGCGCGGCGTGGGTGCCGAGGTCGCGGGCGGCGCGTCGACCGGGGCCGTGGCGCTCCTGTTCTTCCTCTACGGGGCGCGGCTCTCCACCCGCGAGGCGCTGGACGGACTCAAGCACTGGCGGCTCCACACCACCGTCCTGGCCTGTACGTTCCTGGTCTTCCCGCTGCTCGGGCTCGCGGCCAAGGGCCTCGTCCCGTACGTCCTGACGCCCGCCCTCTACAGCGGGTTCCTCTTCCTGACGCTCGTGCCGTCCACGATCCAGTCGTCGATCGCCTTCACCTCCATGGCGCGCGGCAACGTCCCCGCGGCGATCTGCGCGGGCTCCTTCTCCTCGCTGGCCGGCATCGTCCTCACACCGCTGCTCGCGGCCGCCCTGCTCGGCAACAGCGGGGGTGGGTTCTCCGCGGACTCCGTCCTCAAGATCGTGCTGCAGCTCCTCGTGCCGTTCCTCGCCGGTCAGTTCCTGCGCAAGTGGGTCGGCGGCTTCATCGCACGGAACAAGAAGGTGCTCGGCCTCGTCGACCGCGGCTCGATCCTGCTGGTCGTCTACACCGCGTTCAGCGAGGGCATGGTGCAGGGCATCTGGCACCAGGTGACGCCGCTGCGGCTCGGCGCGCTGCTCGGCGTGGAGGCGGTGCTGCTTGCCGTGATGCTCGCCCTGACCTGGTACGGGGCCAAGCGGCTCGGGTTCGGCCGCGGGGACCGCATCGCCATCCAGTTCGCCGGGTCGAAGAAGTCCCTCGCGGCCGGACTGCCCATGGCGAGCGTCCTGTTCGGGGCCGAGGCCTCGCTCGCCGTGCTGCCGCTGATGCTCTTCCACCAGATGCAGCTGATGGTCTGCGCGGTGATCGCCAAGCGGCGCTCGCGCGACCCCGAGGACTTCCTCACCGAGCCGTCGCCAGCCGAACGGACACGAACCGCGGTCGGTACAGCGACACGTTCCGGCTGACGTTCGCCTGCGCGCCGGCGGGCGCCGCGTCCAGCCAGTTGACGTCGTAGCTGAGCAGCAGCCGCCCGTCGCCGCTGAGGGCGGGATGGGCCTGGGGGTTGTACGCGGCCGTGTCCTGCTGGGCCGCGCCGTCCTTCGGCAGGGGCGGCGCGAAGCCCTTCGCGGGGCCGTGCCAGGGGCCGGTGGGCGAACACGCCCAGTACGAGGTCACATTGGTCAGGCCCGCCGCCCCCGCGGCCATCGTGAACAGGACGTACGTGCCCTTCACGCGCACCACGGTGAACGCGCTGCCCACCCCCTTGCGTTCGCCGTCACCGAGCACGGCCCGCGGTTTCCCGGACTCCCTCCAGTCCTCGCCGTCCCAGTACCGCCACGCGCCGGGCTCGGCCAGCCTGCCCTTGGGGACGCGTGCCACGTAGGCGTGCGAGGCGGGGCGCGAGACCGCCTTGCCGTCGTTGCCGCCGAAGACGTACGTCCAGTCGCCGTCGTCCACCGTCGTCGTGCCGTACAGGACACGCTTGTCGAGGTCCGGCACGGAACTCTGGTCGGAGACCTTGACGATGCCCTCGACACGCAGGTCGGGCAGGGAGAGCGTGGCGACCTCGGTGGCGTGCGGCACTCCGTAGATCCACGGGCCCGTGCCGGTGGAGCGGGTCCACAGCAGGACGCGCACGACCTTTTCGGACGAGCCGGGGGAGCGGGGCTCCACCTTCGCGGCGACCGGCCAGCGCCACTGCTGGGGTGCCGGGTCGGCGAAGAGCGGGGCGGGCAGGGTGCGCTCCAGGGAGCCCGAACGCGACATCACCACACCCGAGTTGCGGACCATGGGCGCGCTCGCGTCACGCCAGGTGTGCGGCTGGCCCGCGGGGTTCGGGGGCGCGTGCACCTGGCCGAGGAAGGTGTCGGAGAACAGCCAGAGGAGACGCCCGTCGGGCAGGCGCACCGAATGAGTGCCGTCGCCGCCCGTCCAGTCGTCCGCCCGCGCGGCGTCGTCGCCGTAGCGGGCGAACGCGTCGGTGACCTTGTCGTCGGCGGTCCAGGACGAGACGGTGCGTGCCTGACATGCGTCGCCGCCCTCCCGGTCGTCTTCCGGGAGGGCGGTGAGCAGCACGGCCGCGCAGGCCAGGGCGAGCAGCAGGACGAGCCACGTCCTGCGCGCGCCCCAGCCTCGGCGTGGACCTTGGTCGGCGGACACGTGCGGGACGTTAGTTGCTCCCGCGGACGTGGTCCATGGGGAGCCATGCGACGGTGTCCCTCGTCACAGGCGCCTTGGCCGCGCCGTCCCCGCCGAGCGAGGTCAGTTCGGCATCGCTCAACGCACGGTCATAGAGCCGTACCTCGTCGATGGACCCGCTGAAATGAGCCCGGCTGTCGACCCTTTGGCCGATGTGGAAGCCGTACCCGGAGGTGCGGGTGACCGTGCCCGGGACGTCCGCGGTGGTGATCGGCGTGCCGTCGACGGAGAGGGTGAGCTGTCCGCCGCCTCGCCGCAGGGCGATGTGGTGCCACTGGCCGTCGTTGTAGGCGCCCGTGGTGCGCACGGACGCGGACCTCGGGGGAGTGGAGCCCTGGCGTGTGGTGATCAGGCCCGTGACGCGGTTGCTCGCGGGCTCGCCGCGCAGCCACACCTGCGGCTGGTTGGTGCCGATGCCGCCCATCCAGAGCAGCGGCTGTTCACCGCTGGTCGCGGAGTAGCGGAACCACATCGACGCCGTGAAGTCCTTCGTGCCGAGCGGCAGTTGACTCCGGAAGGGCAGGCGTACGGCGTCGTCCCGGCCGTCGAGGGCGATGGCCCTGCCGAACCGGCCATCGGCGGTGGAGGCCCCGCCGAGCACGGCCGCGGCCTTCGCGCGCGGCGCGCGGTCGGCGGTCGTCGGGTCCGGGCCGCGGCGCGGCTGCAGCCAGTCCTCGGTGAAGCGCGCGAAGCGGATCTCGTCGCGCGCGTCGACCGCCCCGCCCTCGTACATCAGGCCCACGTGCTCGCCGTCGGCCCGCACCATGTCCGAGTAGCCGGACCAGTCCGTGGTGACGGTCGTGCCGCGGTCCACGCTGTCCCAGGTGCGGCCGCCGTCGTAGGACGAGCGGATCTGCATCGTGCGGCGGCGGTCGGGGTCGCCCGGGCAGGCGAGCAGCATCCGCTTGCCGAACTGGAGCGTGGAACCCTGCACTTGGGGCGTGTAGAGATCAGGGATGGCCTTGAAGGGCGCCACGAAGGAGTCACCTCCGTCACGGCTGACCGTGTGCGTGCGATGCCCGAGGTCGGTGCCGTCCTGCTCGCGCCCGCTGACGTAGAGCTCCCCGTCCGGGCGCTCCGTGATGGTCATCTCCGACGGCTTCTGCCGGAACGTACCGTCCTGCGCTATCGGGTACGAGTCCTTGGCGCCGATCTTCCAGTTGTCGCCGCCGTCGTCGCTGACGATCAGGGCCGCGTGGTTCGCGGTGACCCGACTGCCGTCCCACGTCTCGGTGTTGGCGGTGAAGACGAGCCGCCCCGCGTGCCGGCCGCGGGTCACCTGGAGGCCGTGCACGGGCCCGGTCGCGTACCAGGAGTTCCAGTCCTTCGGCAGGATCTGGTCGCTCAGGTCACGCGGCGCCGACCAGCTGCGCCCGTCGTCGTCGCTGTACTGCATGTGCGGGGTGCGGTCACACGGTATGGCGCAGTTCTGTCCGTCCGTGCGGCCCGTGTTGTACGTCTCCGCGAGGACGATGCGGCCGGTCCTGCGGTCGACGATCGGGGCGGGGTTGCCGTGCGTGTCACCGGCGCCTTCGTTGACGACCTGGAGCGGACTCCAGGTGCGGCCGCCGTCGTGCGACCGCTTGACGACGATGTCTATGTCACCCGCGTCACTGCAGTCGTTCACCCGGCCTTCGGCGAAGGCGAGGAGCGTGCCCTTGACCGTCTTCACCACGGCGGGAATGCGGTAACAGGCATACCCGGGATCCTGCGAGGCCTTGAAAAGCACCTGCTGCTCGAACCCCGCAGCCCGGGCGTCCGGCGCCGCCTGCGCCGTGGGCCCGGGCAGCAGCGCCCCCACGGCGACCACGGTGAGCGCGGCTGTGGCGGTGCGCAGGGATCTGAGGCGTACACGGAGAGCTGATGGCATGGCGCGGCCCACCCTTCAAGGTGACTGGACATCCTGACATCCCACGTCCAACGTTCGCGCCTCAGACGCTACTTGGACGGCTCGACACCCCACAAGAAGCGTGCGTGGCACGAATGGACGCGGCCTGGTCAGGGGCCGGAACCCGGACAGGGCAACAGGGGAGCGGGACCGGGACCCCGCCGGCGCAGGGGGCGCTCCCCGCCGGTCGGGGTCCCGCCGCCGTGCAGCGGGGAGCGGCCGGTCAGCCCTGGGAGGCCGCGGCCCGCACGGCGATCCGGTGCTCGCCCGCGTACACGTTCATGGAGGAGCCGCGCAGGAAGCCGACCAGGGTCAGTCCCGTCTCGGCGGCCAGGTCGACGGCGAGGGACGACGGCGCGGAGACGGCGGCGAGCATCGGGATGCCCGCCATCACCGCCTTCTGCGCCAGCTCGAAGGAGGCGCGCCCCGACACCAGGAGGACCGCGCGCGACAACGGCAGCCGGTCGTCCTGCAGGGCACGCCCGACGAGCTTGTCGACCGCGTTGTGCCGGCCCACGTCCTCCCGTATGTCGAGCAGCTCGCCGTCCTCCGAGAACAGCGCCGCCGCGTGCAGGCCGCCGGTCCGGTCGAAGACCCGCTGGGCCGCGCGCAGCCGGTCGGGGAGGCACGCGAGCAGGTCGGTCCCGAGCCGGAGCGGGGGAGTGGCGCCGCCGTCCGTGTCGTCGATCGCCCAGCGGGCCGTCGTACGGACCGCGTCCAGGCTCGCCTTGCCGCACAGGCCGCAGGACGAGGTGGTGTAGACGTTGCGTTCGAGATTGATGTCGGGCAGGACGAGCCCCGGAGCGGTCTTCACGTCGACCACGTTGTACGTGTTCACGCCGTCCGCCGTGGCCCCGGCGCAGTACACGATCGACTGCAGTTCGTCCGCCGAGCCGAGGACCCCCTCGCTCACCAGGAAGCCGGCCGCGAGCGCGAAGTCATCACCCGGCGTGCGCATGGTGATGGCAAGGGGCTTCCCGTTGAGCCTGATCTCCAGCGGTTCCTCCGCGACCAGGGTGTCCGGCCGCTCGGTGACGGCCCCGTCCCTGATGCGGATGACGCGGCGGCGCTCCGTGACTCGTCCCATGTCGATCAGTCCCGGTTCTGTACGTGCTGGTAGCCGAAACGGCCCTTGATGCAGAGGTTGCCGTGGGTCACCGGATTGTCGTGCGGTGAGGTGACCTTCACGATGTCATTGTCCTGCACGTGCAGGGTCAGATTGCAGCCGACTCCGCAGTACGCACACACCGTCGTCGTCTCGGTCTGCCGCTCCTCGTCCCAGGTCCCGGCGGCCCGCATGTCGAACTCGGACTTGAAGCTGAGCGCCCCGGTCGGGCAGACCTCGATGCAGTTGCCGCAGTACACGCACGCGGAGTCGGTCAGCGGTCCGTCGTGCTCGACGGCGATCCGGGCGTCGAAGCCGCGGCCCGCCACGGAAATCGCGAACGTGTTCTGCCACTGGTCACCGCAGGCGTCGACGCACTTGTAGCAGAGGATGCACTTGTCGTAGTCGCGGACGTAGAGGTCGTTGTCGACCCTGGGCTCCTCGTTGACCCGGGCGGCCTCCGGGCCGAAACGGTCGGGCTTGGCCTCGTACTCCTTGAGCCAGCCCGCGACCTTCGGGGTGGTCGACATGTCGACGGACGAGGCGAGCAGTTCGAGCACCACCTTCCGGCTGTGACGGGTGCGCTCGGTGTCGGTCAGGACGGTCATGCCCGGCTCGGCCCGGCGTGAGCAGGCCGGGGCGAGCGTACGGGCGCCCTCGACCTCCACGACACACACCCGGCAGGCGTTCTTCGGGGTAAGGGTGTCGCCCTCGCAGAGGGTCGGGACGTCCTTGCCCGCGGCCCGGCAGGCGTCCAGGATGGTGGCCCCCTCGGGCACTCTGGCGTCCTGCCCGTCAAGGGTGAATTCGACAAGTCGGCGCGGGATTCCCAGCGGTACGGCGGTCACTTGTACGCCCCCAGGCGGTCGATGGCGGATTCCACGGCGTTCCACGCGGTCTGGCCGAGCCCGCAGATCGAGGCGTCCCGCATGGTCCGCCCCACCTCGCGCAGGAGAGCGATGTCACCGGCGGCATCGGCCCCGGTCCGCTCCACGATGCGATGCAGGGCCTCCTCCTGCCGGACGGTGCCGACCCGGCAGGGCACGCACTGCCCGCAGGACTCGTCCCGGAAGAACTCGGCGATGCGCAGCAGGACGCGGGGGAGCGGCACGGTGTCGTCCAGGGCGAGCACGACGCCGGAGCCGAGCGTGGTGCCCGCCTCCCTCGTCCCCTCGAAGGTGAGCGGAATGCCGAGCTCGTCGGGCCGTACGAAGCCGCCGGCCGCGCCGCCCAGGAGAACCGCGCGGAGGTTGTCCGGCGTCCTCGCGAGGGTGAGGAGCTCGCCGAGGGTGGCGCCGAAGGGGAGCTCGTAGATGCCGGGGCGTTCGACGCTTCCCGAGACGCAGAAGAGCTTGGGCCCGGTGGACTTCTCCGTGCCGATGGCGGCGTAGGCGCGCGCGCCCATGATGAGGATGGGGAGGACATTGACGAGGGTTTCGACGTTGTTCTCAGCGGTGGGTTTGCCGAAGAGTCCCTTTTCGACGGGGAACGGCGGCTTGGAGCGTGGCTCTCCTCTGTAGCCCTCGATGGAATTGAAGAGGGCGGTCTCCTCGCCGCATATATAGGCGCCGGCGCCGCGCCGGATCTCGATGTCGAAGGCGTACCCCTGCCCGAGGACGTCGTCCCCGAGGAAGCCGCGGGCGCGGGCCTGCGTGATGGCGTGCTCCAGCCTCTGGAGCGCGCGGGGGTACTCGCCGCGGAGGTAGAGATAACCGAGGTGGGCGCCGGTGGCGTACCCCGCGATGGTCATCGCCTCGATGAGCGAGTACGGGTCGCCCTCCATGATCACCCGGTCCTTGAAGGTGCCGGGCTCCGATTCGTCCGCGTTGCAGACGAGGTAGTGGGGGTGGTCGGGCTGGGCCGCGGTGGCCTGCCACTTCCTTCCCGTGGGGAAGGCGGCGCCTCCTCGGCCGACGAGGCCGGAGTCCGTGACCTCGCGGATGACTGCGGCGGGGCCCATGGCGAAGGCCTGCCTCAGGGCGGTGTAGCCGCCGTGGGCGCGGTAGTCGTCCAGGGAGGTGGGGTCTACGGTGCCGATCCTGCCGAGCAGGAGGAGGCCGCCCTGCCCTGCCTGGGGGACGGCGAGTGCCGCCTCGGGCTCGGCGGGGGCGGCTTCCGGGGCCAGGGCGGCTTGGGTGAGGGTGTCGGGGGTGGCGGGGGCGAGGGTTGCGGTGACGTAGGTCTTGTCCCCAACCCCGCCCCTTCCCGAAAACCCGCTCCGGCGCGGGGGCCTTGGTTGCCGCGGATCACCGGCTCCGCCGAGTTCGTCCTCAAACGCCGGACGGGCTGAGACCCCCTCGCCCGGCCGTGATCCTTCAGCCAGTCCGGCGTTTGAGGACGAGCCGTCAAGGCGATGAGCGGTCACCCCAGGCCCTCGCGCCGGCGAGTTTTCGGGAAGGGGCGGGGTTGGGGAAGGAAGCGCCGCAGGCACACCGGCCCGCACCACAAGCGCCGCCGGAGCCCGCTCACACAGCCCCAGGCAAGGCGAGGCCTCGACCGCCACCCCGGACGCGGGGCCAAGACGCGCCGAAACCTCCCCGCACAGCTCCGCCCCGCCCCCACAAGCAAGATCCGTACACACCCGCACCACCGTCGCGGGCCGCGGCCGCACCGAGAACATGGAGTAGAACGTGGCCACCCCGTACCCCTCCGCCGGCGGCACCATAAGCCGCCGGCAGAGGTAGTCCAGCCCTCCCTCGCTCACCCACCCCACGCGATCGTTCAGCGCGTGCAGCCCCGGCAACAGCTCATCCCGCCGCTCCCGCGCCGCACGGCCTCCCCGGGCCCACCGCAGATCCGCGTCGCTGCGGTCGTCGGCACCCTCCCAGGCGGACTCGGGCGGCCCGAGCACGGCGTCGACGGCCGCCCGCTCCTCGTCCGTCGGCTTGCTGTCACCGAAGTGCAGATCCATACGTCACCTCACCTCACTGGACCTCGCCGGCACGGTCAGCTTGTCGATTCGTATCGCCGACGCCTTGAACTCCGCCGTGCCCGCGATCGGGCAATTGGCCTCGATCGTGAGCTGGTTGGTGTCGACCTCGTCGGGGAAGTGCATGGTCATGAAGGCCAGACCGGGGCGCAGCCCGGGGTCCACCCACACGGGCGCCGTCACCGCACCGCGCCGGGACGACACGCGGACCTGCTCGCCGACCACGACCCCGTAACGCTCCGCGTCCTCGGGGCACAGCTCGACGTACTCGCCGCGCCGCAACGGCGAGGCGAAACTCCCGCTCTGCACACCGGTGTTGTAGGAGTCGAGCCGCCGCCCGGTCGTCAGGCGGATCGGGTAGGAGTCGTCGGTGAGGTCGACCGGCGGATCGTGCGCGACGAGCCCGAAGGGCGCGAGTACTCCGCGTCGCGCCGGGTCCGCCTCCCACAACCGGCCGTGCAGGTACGTCGGTTCGACCCGCTCCTCCGACGGGCAGGGCCACTGGATGCCCTGCAGGGACTCGAGGCGGTCGTACGTCATGCCCCAGTGATCGGGCGACACCGACCGCAGTTCGTCCCAGACCGCCTGCGCGTCCGCGTACTTCCAGTCGTGGCCGAGCCGTTCGGCGAGGTCGCAGAGGATGTCGATGTCCTCGCGCGCCTCGCCGGGCGGCCGCACGGCCTTGCGCACCCGCTGCACGCGCCGCTCGCTGTTGGTCGTCGTGCCGTCGGTCTCCGCCCAGGCGGCGGTCGCGGGAAGGACGACATCGGCGAGCTCGGCGGTCTTGGTGAGGAAGATGTCCTGGACCACGAAGAAGTCCAGGGCCCGCATCCGCCGTATCGCCTGCTCGCTGTCCGCCTCCGACTGGGCGGGGTTCTCGCCGATGCAGTAGACGGCCTTGAGCGACCCCTCTTCCATCGCCTCGAACATCTCGGTCAGGTTCAGCCCGTAGCGCGGCTGTATGACGGTGTCCCAGGCCGTCTCGAACTTCAGCCGCGAGTCGGGGTCAAGAATGTCCTGGAAGCCCGGCAGGCGGTTGGGGATCGCCCCCATGTCGCCGCCGCCCTGCACGTTGTTCTGCCCGCGCAGGGGTTGCAGGCCCGAGCCGTAGCGCCCCACGTGGCCGGTCAGGAGCGAGAGGTTGATCAGGGCGCGGACGTTGTCGGTGCCGTTGTGGTGCTCGGTGATGCCGAGGGTCCAGCACAGCTGGGCTCGTTCGGCGCGTGCGTAGGCGTGTGCCAACTCCCTTATCGCGGCGGCCGGTACGCCCGTCACCTTCTCGGCGAGTGACAGGGTCCATGGCTCGACCAGGGCCGCGTACGCCTCGAAGCCGGACGTGGCCCGTTCGATGAACGCCCGGTTGGTCAGGCCCGCGTGGATGATCTCGCGGCCGATCGCGTGCGCCATCGGGATGTCCGTGCCGACGTTCAGGCCGAGCCAGCCCTCCGCCCACTCGGCGGTCTTGGTGCGGCGCGGGTCGACCGCGTACATGCGGGCGCCGTTCCTGATCCCCCGCAGGACGTGCTGGAAGAAGATCGGGTGCGCAAAGCGGGCGTTGGAGCCCCACATCACGATCAGGTCGGTGTGCTCGACCTCTTCGTAGGAAGACGTGCCGCCGCCCGAGCCGAAGGCCGCGGACAGGCCCGCGACACTCGGGGCGTGGCAGGTGCGGTTGCAGGAGTCGACGTTGTTCGTGCCCATCACCACGCGGGCGAACTTCTGTGCCACGTAGTTCATCTCGTTGGTCGCGCGGGCGCAGGAGAACATGCCGAAAGCGCCACGTGCGGCCTGCAGACCCTCCGCGGTGCGGGCCAGCGCCTCGTCCCAGGTGGCCCGGCGGAACGGCTCGTCGCGGGAGTCGCGTACGAGGGGGTGGGTGAGCCGGGTGTAGGTGGTGGGCACCCGGTCCCGTTTCCTGCTCATGGCGCGCTCCAGGTGGTCCGGCTCATGGCGCGCTCCTCGTGTTCTCGTTCATGCCGCGCTCCTCATGCGGTCGGCCAGCAGATCCGAGATGGCGTGGACGGTTCGGAGCGTCGGCACCGGGACCCCGGTGATCTCCGCGAGCTCCACGACGGCCGCGAGCAGCACGTCGAGTTCAAGGGGTTTGCCGCGCTCCAGGTCCTGGAGCGTGGAGGTGCGGTGGTCGCCGACGCGCTCGGCGCCCGCAAGGCGCCGCTCCACGGAGATGTCCGGGCGGCAGCCGAGTGCCGCCGCGACGGCGAGCGTCTCGTTCATCATGATCTCGATGACGCGGCGCGTGCCGCCGTGCAGGCACATCTCGCGCATGGTGGCGCGGGAGAGCGCGCTGATCGGGTTGAAGGAGATGTTGCCGAGCAGCTTGATCCAGATGTCGCCGCGCAGTTCGGGCTCGACGGGACACTTCAGGCCGCCGGCCCGCATCGCCTCGCTGAAGGCGAGACAGCGCTCGGAGCGCGAGCGGTCCGGCTCCCCGACGGAGAACCGGGTGCCCTCCAAGTGCCGTACGACGCCGGGGCCTTCGAGCTCGGTCGCCGCGTACACCACGCACCCGATGGCCCGCTCGGGCGCGATCACCGCACTGACCGCGCCGTCGGGGTCCACGCTGCTGACGCGGTGGCCGTCGTGCGGGCCGCCGTGCCGGTGGAAGTACCACCAGGGGATGCCGTTCTGGGCGGCTATCACCGCCGTGCTGTCGTGCAGGAGCGGCTCGATCAGCGGCCCGCACGCCGCGTACGAGTTGGCCTTCAGGCCCAGGAAGACGTAGTCGACGGGGCCGATGTCGGCCGGGTCGTCGGTGGCGTGGGCCCGCGCGGTGAAGTCGCCGCGCGGGCTGTGGACACGTACTCCGTGCTGCCTCATGGCCGCCAGATGCGGTCCACGGGCGACGAGATGGACGTCGGCACCGGCGCGGTGCAGCGCGGCTCCGACGTAGGCGCCGATCGCACCGGCGCCGAGGACTGCGACTTTCACGGTGGCGCGCTCCGTTCGGTTGAGGGATCCGAAGAAGGCTCGGGGTCGACATCGCATGGCGCCGGCACGGCGAGGGTTCGCCATCGGATGCCATGACTGTCGATGGAATATTGTCTACAGTATGGAAGTTGGGCCAGCAAGAGGTCGCGCGCCACATTGCATACCGTCGACGGAATCGCGCTTGCCTCTTCCCAACTCCCCTCCCGGCTTCCTACTGTTCGGGATCATGAGGCCCCCCGTCGCACCACCGGGATGGAGCCGCTGGCTCGTACCGCCCGCCGCACTGTCCGTTCACCTCTCCATCGGCCAGGCCTACGCCTGGAGCGTCTTCAAACCCCCACTGGAATCAGCACTCCACCTCAGCGGCACCCAGAGCGCCCTCCCCTTCCAGCTCGGCATCGTGATGCTCGGCCTCTCGGCGGCCTTCGGCGGCACCCTCGTCGAGCGCAACGGCCCGCGCTGGGCGATGACGGTCGCCCTCGTCTGCTTCTCGTCCGGCTTCCTGATCGCGGCCCTCGGCGCGGCGATCAGCCAGTACTGGCTGATCGTCTTCGGCTACGGTTTCGTCGGCGGCATCGGCCTGGGCATCGGCTACATCTCGCCCGTGTCGACCCTGATCAAGTGGTTCCCGGACCGTCCCGGCATGGCGACCGGCATCGCGATCATGGGCTTCGGCGGCGGCGCGCTCATCGCGTCCCCGTGGTCCGCGCAGATGCTGGACTCCTTCGGCTCGGACAACGACGGCATCGCGCTCGCCTTCCTCGTGCACGGCCTCACGTACGCCGTCTTCATGGCGCTCGGCGTGTTCCTGGTGCGGGTGCCGCGTACGGAAGGGGCCCGGACACCCGGCGCTCCCGGCGTGCTCGACGGCCCGCAGGTGTCCGCGCGGGCAGCCGTGCGGACACCCCAGTTCTGGTGCCTGTGGCTCGTGCTCTGCATGAACGTGACCGCGGGCATCGGCATCCTGGAGAAGGCGGCGCCGATGATCACCGACTTCTTCGCCGACACCTCGACGCCGGTCTCGGCCGCGGCGGCGGCGGGCTTCGTCGCCCTGCTCTCCGCGGCGAACATGGCCGGACGCATCGGCTGGTCGTCGACGTCGGACCTGATCGGACGAAAGAACGTCTACCGCGTCTATCTGGGCGTCGGGGCGCTGATGTATCTCCTGATCGTCCTCTTCGGGGACGAATCGAAGCCGCTGTTCATCGTCTGCGCGCTGGTGATCCTCTCCTTCTACGGAGGCGGCTTCGCGACGGTTCCCGCGTATCTGAAGGACCTCTTCGGGACCTACCAGGTGGGCGCGATCCATGGCCGTCTCCTCACGGCCTGGTCGACGGCGGGCGTTCTCGGTCCGCTGATCGTCAACTGGGTCGCCGACCGCCAGGAAGAGGCGGGCAAGAGTGGGGCGGGGCTCTACGGCCTCTCCCTCACGATCATGATCGGTCTGCTTGTCATCGGCTTCGTGGCGAACGAGTTCGTCCGCCCTGTGCACGCCCGCCACCACATCCCCGCCCCGAGGGAGGAAGCCCATGACGGCACCGACCAGCACGCCGCCAAGTGATCCGCCCCGCCGCCGGGCGCTGATCGTCGCCGCCTGGGTCTGGGTGGGGGTTCCGCTCGCATATGGGGTGTATGAGCTCGTACACAAGGCCACCCAGCTCTTCACGGGGTGACGTGATGATGAGAAGTCGCCAAACCCATCGCCCGATTCCTGTCGCTTTACGCGTCCTGTTACCGGTGAGTCGCTGAGCAGACTGGACGGTCCCGCATCTCCGGCAACAAGGGGGACCCGTTCATGCACGGCTCACGCATCGCCGCCGTCGGCCACTACCAGCCCGCCAAGATCCTCACCAACGAGGATCTGGCGGGCATGGTCGACACCAGCGACGAGTGGATCCGCTCCCGCGTGGGCATCCGCACCCGTCACATCGCCGGACCCGACGAGCCGGTCGACGAGCTCGCCGCGCACGCGGGGGCCAAGGCCGTCGCCGCGGCGGGGCTCGCGCCCGACGCCATCGACCTGGTCCTGGTCGCCACCTCGACCGCGATCGACCGCTCGCCGAACATGGCGGCGCGGGTGGCGGCCCGCCTCGGCATCCCGTCGCCGGCCGCCATGGACATCAACGTGGTCTGCGCGGGCTTCACGCACGCGCTCGCCACGGCCGACCACGCCGTACGGGCCGGGGGTGCCACCCGGGCCCTGGTGATCGGCGCGGACAAGATGTCCGAGGTGGCCGACTGGACGGACCGCACCACGTGCGTCCTGGTCGGGGACGGGGCGGGCGCGGCCGTCGTCGAGGCGTGCGGGCCGGGCGAGGAGGCCGGCATCGGTCCCGTGCTCTGGGGCTCGGTGCCCGAGATGGGCAACGCCGTCCGGATCGAGGGCACGCCCCCGCGGTTCGCGCAGGAGGGTCAGAGCGTCTACCGCTGGGCGACGACACAGCTGCCGCCACTCGCCCGCAAGGCCTGCGAGAAGGCCGGTCTCACCCCCGCCGACCTGGCGGCGGTCGTCCTGCACCAGGCCAACCTGCGGATCATCGAGCCGCTCGCCGAGCGGATCGGCGCGGTCAACGCGGTCGTCGCGCGCGATGTCGTGAACTCCGGCAACACCTCGGCGGGCAGCATCCCGCTCGCCCTGTCCAAGCTGGTGGAGCGCGGCGAGATCAACCACGGGGACCCGGTGCTGCTCTTCGGCTTCGGCGGGAACCTGTCGTACGCGGGCCAGGTCATCCGCTGCCCGTAGCGGGTACACCCCGTGTGACGGGAGCGACTCCCCCTGGTGCTGGCCATTGTGCTCAGTAGACTGTAGACAAAAGGCAATCGTCGAGGAGGGGACCGCGATGTTGTCCACAGGACTGCCGCAGGGGGCGGTGCCCAAGCTGGAACGCCCTGGTCCGCTCCGGGAGCGGGTCTACGAGGCGCTGCTCGAACTCATCACGACCCGCGCGCTCCAGCCGGGCCAGCACCTCGTGGAGAGCGAACTGGCCGGGCACCTCGGGGTGTCACGGCAGCCCGTGCGCGAGGCGCTGCAGCGGCTCAACACCGAGGGCTGGGTCGATCTGCGGCCCGCCCAGGGCGCGTTCGTGCACGAGCCCACCGAGGAGGAGGCGGACCAGCTGCTCACGGTGCGCACGCTCCTGGGGGCGGAGGCGGCCCGGCTCGCCGCCGCCAACACGGGCACCGCGGGAATCACCGCGCTGGAAGAGCTGTGCGACAAGGGCGAGAAGGCCGTCGCCGACGGCGAGGTGGACCTGGTGGTGGCCACGAACGCGGCCTTCCACGCCAAGGTCATGGAACTCGCGGGCAATGTCGTCCTCGCCGAACTCGCCGGGCAGGTGGACCGCCGGGTGCGCTGGTACTACACGCCGGTGGCCCGTCAGCGCGGCAAGCAGTCCTGGATCGAGCACCGCAGGCTGATCGCGGCGATCGCCGAGCGCGACGAGGGCCGGGCCACGGAGATCATGCGCGCGCACACGGAACACACCCGCGAGACATACCACCGGCGGGACCGCGACGCCTGACGCGTCAGCCCTCGCGGGCCGCGAGGACCGCCTGCGTCTGCGTGGTCTGCCCGGCGAGGCGCCCTTCGTCGTCGTGGACCTCGGTCTGTACGACGACGAAGGAGCCGCCCACGTGCAGCGGGCGGGCCACGGCGCGGGCGCCGCCGGTGCGCACGGCGCGGAAGAAGTTCGTCTTGGACTCCACCGTGGACGTGCTCGCGCCCGCGGGCAGATTGAGGTAGGCGCAGACCGCGCCCACGGTGTCGGCGAGCGTCATGAGCGCACCGCCGTGCAGGACGCCGCCCACCGTGCACAGCTCCGCCGACCAGGGCAGCACGCCGCAGGCACGCTCGGCCGTGGCCTCGTCGAGGGTGATGCCCAGGTGCCGGGCGAAGGGGAGAGCGGCCAGGAGGTCGGCTGTACGCGCTGTGTCTGAAGGCATGCGCCCACTGTGCCCGTGACGCACAAGGGGGTCGATTACCTCGGAGGTCATGCGGGGGACAGGTCTGTCCGCCTCTTTGTCCTGTGACTGGAGAAAGTCGTGGGTAATTCGTGCGCAACTTCTTCCCACTCCCGGCAGGCGCTGCTACGTTCCCCTCGAAAGCCCGGCGAGAAGAACGAAAGCCGGGCGTGACGACATGAGTTGCCCGATGAGGCGGGGAGGGGCGCGTGAGACGTATGACGGCTCGACCCGCCAATGCGCACCAGGCGCGACTGCTGCGGCTGCTGCGTGACGGAGGGCCCAACTCCCGTGCCCAGCTGGGCGATCAGGTCGACCTCTCGCGGTCGAAGCTGGCCGTCGAGGTGGACCGGCTCCTGGAGACCGGACTCGTGGTCGCCGACGGACTCGCCGCCTCGCGCGGCGGCCGCCGCTCCCACAACATCCGCCTGGCCCCCGCCCTCCGCTTCCTCGGCGTGGACATCGGCGCGACCTCGGTCGACGTAGCGGTGACCAACGCCGAGCTGGAGGTCCTCGGCCACATCAACCAGCCCATGGACGTGCGCGAAGGCCCCGTCGCCGTCTTCGAGCAAGTCCTCGCCATGGCGGCCAAGTTGAAGGCCTCCGGGCTCGCGGAAGGGTTCGACGGCGCCGGCATCGGCGTCCCGGGTCCCGTCCGCTTCCCCGAGGGCGTCCCGGTCGCCCCGCCGATCATGCCGGGGTGGGACGGCTTCCCCGTACGGGAGGCCATCAGCCAGGACCTGGGCTGTCCCGTCATGGTCGACAACGACGTGAACCTGATGGCGATGGGGGAACAGCACGCGGGCGTCGCACGCTCCGTGGGTGACTTCCTCTGCGTCAAGATCGGCACGGGCATCGGCTGCGGGATCGTCGTCGGCAGCGAGGTCTACCGAGGGGTGACCGGCAGCGCGGGCGACATCGGCCACATCCAGGTCGAACCGGACGGGCGGCCTTGTGCCTGCGGCAACAAGGGCTGCCTCGAGGCGTACTTCAGCGGCGCGGCACTCGCCCGCGACGCGGAGGACGCCGCCGGTCAAGGGCTCTCCCAGGAGCTCGCGACCCGCCTGGAAGCCGCAGGGAAGCTCAGCGCGATCGACGTCTCGGCGGCAGCCGCCGCCGGTGACGCCACCGCACTCGACCTCATCCGCGCGGGCGGCAACCGCACCGGACAGGTCATCGCGGGCCTCGTCAGCTTCTTCAACCCGGGCCTCGTGGTGATCGGCGGCGGTGTGACCGGCCTCGGCCACACGCTGCTCGCCGCCATCCGCACCCAGGTCTACCGCCAGTCGCTGCCCCTGGCGACCGGCAACCTCCCCATCGTCCTCGGCGAGTTGGGGCCGACCGCCGGAGTCATCGGCGGCGCCCGGCTCATCAGTGACCACCTGTTCTCACCGGCCTGATCCGTACGCACCACCCGTACCACCTGTACGACCCGTACGACGCCCCGCACCACACCTCACCCAGTACAGCGCGCTGCCTCGCCCTGCTCCGGAACACCTCCGCCCCCGCGAGGGGCCATCGCCCTACCCCGCCCTGCCCTGAAACCGGCCGCACCCGCCGACCCGCCCAAGGGAACCGTCATGGCACCAGAACCACCGCTGCTCACGATGTCCGGCATCACCAAGTCGTTCCCCGGCGTCCGCGCCCTCGACGGCGTCGACCTCCAGGTCCAGGCCGGCGAAGTGCACTGCCTCCTCGGCCAGAACGGCGCCGGGAAATCCACGCTCATCAAGGTCCTCGCCGGGGCCCACCAGCCCGACGACGGCGAGATCACCTGGCGCGGCGAGCGCACCACGCTCAAGTCGCCGATCGCCGCCATGCGCCTCGGCATCGCCACCATCTACCAGGAGCTCGACCTGGTGGAGCACCTGTCCGTCGCCGAGAACGTCCACCTCGGGCATGAGCCGACCGCCGCCGGTTTCGTCGTCAAGGGGCGGGAGGCCAAGGCGTCGACCGCCGCCCTGCTCAAGCGGCTCGGGCACGGCGAGATCGACCCGGGGACGCTCGTCGGTGAACTCTCCGCCGCCCATCAGCAGATCGTCTCCATGGCCCGCGCGCTCTCGCACGAAGTACGCCTCATCGTCATGGACGAGCCGTCGGCCGCCCTCGACCCCGACGAGGTCGACAACCTCTTCCGCATCGTCGGCGACCTCACGGCGGACGGGGTCGCCGTCGTCTACATCTCCCACCGCCTCGAAGAGATCCGCCGCATCGGCGACCGCGTCACCGTCCTCAAGGACGGCCGGGCGGTGGCCGGCGGACTCCCCGCGAAGGAGACCCCGACCCGCGAGGTCGTCGCCCTGATGACCGGGCGCAACGTCGAGTACGTCTTCCCGGACAGGCCGACCGGACCCCCCACCACCGAACCGGTGTTGAAGGTCACGGGCCTCGCCCGCACGGGCGAGTTCGAACCCATCGACCTCGAACTGCGCCCCGGCGAGATCGTGGGCCTGGCCGGTCTCGTCGGCTCCGGGCGCTCCGAGATCCTGGAGACCATCTACGGCGCGCGCAAGGCGACCGGCGGTCAAGTGATGCTGGGCGGCCAGGTGTTGAAGCCCGGCAGTGTGCGCGCCGCCGTCCGCGCGGGGCTCGGCCTGGCACCCGAGGAGCGCAAGGCGCAGGCCCTGCTGATGCTCGAATCGGTCACCAACAACGTGTCGGTCTCCTCCATGTCCCGCTTCTCGCGCGGCGGTTGGCTCGACCGGGGCGCGGAGAGGAAGGCCGCACAGACCGCCACCCGCGAGCTGTCCCTGCGCCCCGACAACCCCACCGCACCCGTGCGCACGCTCTCCGGCGGCAACCAGCAAAAAGCCGTCCTGGCCCGCTGGCTGCTCCGCGGCTGCCGCGTCCTGCTGCTCGACGAGCCCACCCGCGGCGTCGACGTCGGCGCCCGCGCCGAGCTGTACGCCGTGATCCGCCGCCTCGCCGACGACGGCCTCGCCGTCCTGCTCGTCTCCAGTGAAGTGCCCGAAGTCCTGGGCCTCGCCGACCGTGTCCTGGTCCTTCGCGAGGGCCGCGTCGTCCATACGGCGCCCGCCCGTGACCTCGACGAACACCGCGTACTCGACCTCGTACTCGAAGGGAGCCCGGCGTCATGACGCAGCCCGCATCGCCGCCACGGCCCGCCACATCGAAGAGTGGCCCTGCGGACGGCGCAAGCCCGTTGCGGACACTCTCCGCACGTGCCGACGTGCGGACGCTGTCCCTGCTCGGCGTGCTCGCCGTCCTGATCCTGATCGGCGGCATCACCCAGCCCGACTCGTTCCTCGACACCGACAACGTCCAGCTGATCCTGACCCAGGCGTCCGTCATCGGCGTCGTCACGGTCGGCATGACCTTCGTGATCATCTCCGGTGGCATCGACCTGTCGGTCGGCGCGATCGTCGCGCTCGCCTCGGTGTGGGCGACGACGGTCGCCACCCAGGAGTACGGCGTGGCGGGAATCCTGTTCACCGCCGTGATCGTCGGTCTGGCCTGCGGCCTCGTCAACGGAATGCTCATCGCGTACGGCGGGATGGTGCCGTTCATCGCGACCCTCGCCATGCTGGCGTCGGGCCGGGGCCTCGCGCTCGAGATCACCGACGGCAAGACCCAAATGGTCACCGTGGACGGGGTGTTGAAGCTCGGCGAGCGCGACTCCTACATCCTCGGCATACCGCCGCTCGTGCTCGTCTTCGCGGCCGTCACCGTCGTCGGCTGGCTGCTCCTGAACCGCACCACCTTCGGACGGCGCTCGGTCGCCGTCGGCGGCAACGCGGAAGCGGCACGGCTCGCCGGCATCGACGTACGCAGGCAGCGGCTCTACCTCTACCTGCTCTCCGGACTCTGCTGCGGCATCGCGGCCTTCATGCTGATCATCCTCTCCGGGTCGGGCCAGAACACCAACGGCAATCTGTACGAGCTCGACGCCATCGCCGCCGCGATCATCGGCGGCACCCTGCTCAGCGGCGGCCGGGGCACCATCATCGGCTCCGTGCTCGGCGTCCTGATCTTCATCACGATCCAGAACATCTTCGCGCTCAACAACCTGGAGACCGCCGTCCAGCAGATCGCCAAGGGGGCGATCATCGTCGCCGCGGTGCTGGTCCAGCGACGAACGTCCGCAACTCATTGACGTGTTGCCTCATCTGATCCCCGATCCCTGACCCGCAGACCCGAAGGGTTCACCGCCATGCCAGACACATCCCCATTCGCGAGCCGCAGAGGACTGCTCTTCGGAGCCGCCGCCCTGTCGACCGGTGCCCTCATCACCGGGTGCACCAGCAACGAGCCCAAGGACGAAGGGTCGGACAGCAAGGACCAGCCGGTCGCCGACGACAAGCCCGGCAAGGAGGTCACCATCGGCTTCGCGGGTCCGCAGGCCGACCACGGCTGGCTCAACGCGATCAATGACAACGCCAAGGAGCGGGCGAAGAAGTACTCGGACGTCACCCTTGAGTCCACCGAGGGCTCGAACGACACCGCGGCCCAGATCGGCCAGGTCGAGACGCTGATCAACAAGAAGGTCGACGTCCTGGTGATCCTGCCGGCCGACGGCAAGGCGCTCACCCAGGTCGGCCTGAAGGCCATGAAGGCGGGCATACCCGTCGTCAACCTCGACCGGGTCTTCGCGTCACCGCAGGCCTACCGCTGCTGGATCGGCGGCGACAACTACGGCATGGGTCTCAACGCCGGGCACTACATCGGCGAGAAGCTCAAGGGCAAGAAGAACGCCAAGGTCGTCGAGCTCGCGGGTCTCGACAACCTCGAACTGACGAAGCAGCGTTCCAAGGGTTTCGACGACGCCCTGAAGAACTACTCGAACATCGAGAAGGTCGCCCGGCAGGCCGCCGAGTTCACCGTCGAGTCGGGTCAGCAGAAGATGTCCCAGCTCCTGCAGGCGCAGAAGAACTTCGACGCCCTGTGGAACCACGACGACGACCAGGGCGTGGGCGCCCTGCGCGCCATCAAGCAGGCCGGCCGTGACGACTTCCTGATGGTCGGCGGCGCCGGTGCCCTCTCCGCGATGCAGGCCATCGAGTCCGACGACAGCGTCCTCAAGGCCACCGTGCTCTACCCGCCGACCATGGCCGCCTCCGCGATCGACCTGGCGCGTGCGCTCGGCCAGGGCAAGGGCGTCAGCGGGATGGCCGAGTTCGAGATCCCGGCCTTCATCACGCTCTACTCCGCCGTGGTCGACAAGGAGAACGTCGGCAAGTACATGTCCACCGGCTTCAAGTGATCCGCGCGTCCGCACCCCCCACCGAGCATTTACGAGGAGGAGTAACGCATGCGTGAGACGGAACACGAGGCCGGGACAGGGAAGCGGTCCTTGGGAGTGGGCATGATCGGCTACGCCTTCATGGGTGCCGCCCACTCCCAGGGCTGGCGCACTGTCGGACGCGTCTTCGACCTGCCGGTACAACCGGTCCTCTCGGCGGTCTGCGGACGCGACGCCACCGCGGTGCGTGCCGCGGCGGACCGCCTCGGGTGGGCGGCGGCGGAGACCGACTGGCGCGCCCTCGTGGCCCGTGACGACGTCGATCTCGTCGACATCTGCACCCCCGGCGACAGCCACGCGGAGATCGCCATCGCGGCGCTCGACGCGGGCAAGCACGTGCTGTGCGAGAAGCCCCTGGCGAACACCGTCGAGGAGGCCGAGGCGATGGTCGAGGCCGCCGAGCGGGCCCGTGCGCGGGGGCAGGTGGCGATGGTCGGCTTCAACTACCGCCGGGTCCCCGCCCTCGCGCTCGCCCGGCAGATGGTCGCCGAAGGCCGGCTCGGCACGCTGCGGCACGTCCGGCTCACGTACCTCCAGGACTGGCTGGTCGACCCCGGCTTCCCGCTCACCTGGCGGCTGCGCAAGGACCGGGCGGGGTCGGGCGCGCTCGGCGACCTGGGCGCGCACATCGTGGACCTCGCGCAGTTCCTGGTGGGGGAGCCGGTGGCGGGCGTCTCGGCGCTGACGGAGACGTTCGTACGGGAGCGTCCGCTGCTCGACGGGGCGTCGAGCGGGCTCACCGCGGAGGGAGGCAGCGCGCTCGGCCAGGTCACGGTGGACGACGCGGCGGTCTTCACGGGACGCTTCCCGTCGGGAGCCCTCGCCTCCTTCGAGGCGACCCGCTTCGCAGCGGGCCGCAAGAATGCCCTGAAGCTCGAACTCAACGGCTCTGACGGGTCGTTGGCCTTCGACCTGGAGCGCCTGAACGAGCTCTCCTTCCACGACCACACGGAGCCCGCGGCGTCATCGGGCTTCCGGCGCATCCTGGTGACCGAGCCCGGCCATCCGTACCTGGAGGCCTGGTGGCCGCCGGGGCACGGACTCGGCTACGAGCACACGTTCGTGCACCAGGCGCGCGACCTGCTGCATGCCGTCGCCACCGGAGAGCAGCCCGAGCCGTCCTTCGCCGCGGGCCTGTCGGTGCAGCGGGTGCTCGCCGCGGTGGAGGAGAGCGCGGCGAAGAACTCGGTCTACACCTCCGTAGCGTCCACCCCCGTCACGGTCTGAGGAGGCCTGTTCATGCCCCGCGACTTCACGCTCTTCACCGGCCAGTGGGCCGACCTGCCGCTGGAGGAGGTCTGCCGGCTCGCCCGCGACTTCGGCTACGACGGCCTCGAACTCGCCTGCTGGGGAGACCACTTCGAGGTCGACAAGGCGCTGAGCGACAGTTCCTACCTGGACTCGCGCCGTCAGCTCCTCGACAAGTACGGCCTCAAGTGCTGGGCCATCTCCAACCACCTGGTCGGGCAGGCCGTCTGTGACGCGATCATCGACGAGCGGCACCAGGCGATCCTGCCCGCCCGCATCTGGGGCGACGGGGACGGCGAAGGCGTAAGGCAGCGAGCCGCCCGCGAGATGGAGGACACGGCGCGCGCGGCGGCCGCCTTCGGCGTCGACACGGTCGTCGGCTTCACGGGCTCGGCGATCTGGCATCTGGTGGCGATGTTCCCGCCCGCGCCGGAGTCGATGATCGAGCGCGGCTACGACGACTTCGCCGAACGCTGGAACCCGATCCTCGACGTCTTCGACGTACAGGGCGTGCGCTTCGCCCATGAGGTGCACCCCTCAGAGATCGCGTACGACTACTGGACGACGCAGCGCGCCCTGGAGGCGGTCGACCACCGCCCGGCCTTCGGCCTGAACTTCGACCCCTCGCACTTCGTGTGGCAGGACCTGGACCCGGTCGGCTTCCTCTACGACTTCCGGGACCGGATCTACCACGTCGACTGCAAGGAGGCCCGGCGCCGCCTGGACGGCCGCAACGGCCGCCTGGGCTCGCACCTCCCGTGGGGCGACCCGCGCCGCGGCTGGGACTTCGTGTCGGCCGGCCACGGGGACGTCCCCTGGGAGGACGTGTTCCGGATGCTGCGCTCGATCGCGTACGAGGGTCCTGTCTCGGTCGAGTGGGAGGACGCGGGGATGGACCGCCTCCAGGGGGCGCCCGAGGCGCTGAAGAGCCTGAAGGCCTTCGACTTCGAGCCGCCGACGGCGTCGTTCGACGCGGCGTTCGGCGGGAACTGAGCCGCCACGAGCGGCAGTGCCGCGGAGCCACTTTGTCCTGGGCAAGGAAAAAGCTGAACTTCATTGCTGTGCAAGGGCTTTCCGTCCCGGACAAACGTGGCTACCGTCCCTGATGTGTACAGGACATGAACCTCTCCGGGGTGACGGCGCACCCCGGCGCCCAGCGCCCTCTTCGCACCACGCCCGCGTACGACCGTCCCCCTTCCGGAGGAACCCCGTGCACAGGAAACGCCTCAGACTCGGTAAGACCCACAGCCTTCGCAAGACCCTCGCCCTCTTCACCGGCACCCTGCTGGCCGGTGCCACCCTCAGCCTCACCGCCCCCACCGCGAACGCCGCCGACCCGGAGGCCGTCCGCGCAGCCCAGGCCCAGGCGGACAAGGCGGCTGCGGGCAAGGCCGCCGCGGCCGAGGACTTCCAGCAGGTCACCCTCGCCAAGGGCGAGCCCGAGACCGGCGAGCCCATGACACTCGCCGTCCTGCCCGACCGCTCCGTCCTGCACACCTCCCGCGACGGCACGCTCCGCCTCACGGACGCCGCGGGCAACACCAAGATCGCGGGCAAGATACCGGTCTACACGCACGACGAAGAGGGCCTCCAAGGCGTCGGCCTCGACCCGAAGTTCAGCGAGAACCGCGCGATCTACCTCTATTACGCGCCCCCGCTCGACACCCCGGCCGGTGACGCACCGGAGACCGGCACGGCCGAGGACTTCAAGAAGTTCGACGGCGTCAACCGCCTCTCCCGCTTCGTCCTGAAGACCGACGGCACCCTCGACAACGCCAGCGAGAAGAAGGTCCTCGACGTCCCCGCCAGCCGCGGCATCTGCTGCCACGTCGGCGGCGACATCGACTTCGACAAGGACGGCAACCTCTACCTCTCGACGGGCGACGACTCCAACCCCTTCGCCTCGGACGGCTTCACGCCCATCGACGAGCGCGCCGACCGCAACCCCGCCTTCGACGCCCGCCGCGGCGCCGGCAACACCAACGACCTGCGCGGCAAGATCCTGCGCATCAAGGTCGCCGACGACGGCTCGTACACCGTCCCGGACGGCAACCTCTTCGCCCCGGGGACGGACAAGACCCGCCCCGAGATCTACGCGATGGGCTTCCGCAACCCCTTCCGCATGAGCGTCGACAAGCCCACCGGCACGGTCTACGTCGGTGACTACGGCCCCGACGCGGGAGCCGCCGACCCCAAGCGCGGCCCCGCGGGCCAGGTCGAGTTCGCCCGCGTGACCAAGCCGGGCAACTTCGGCTGGCCGTACTGCACCGGCAAGAACGACGCCTACATCGACTACGACTTCGCCACGCAGACCTCCGGTGCCGCCTTCGACTGCGCCGCGCCGAAGAACGACTCCCCGCACAACACCGGCCTGACCGACCTGCCGGCCGCGCAGGAAGCCTGGATTCCGTACGACGGAGGTTCCGTCCCCGAGTTCGGCTCCGGCTCCGAGTCCCCGATGGCAGGGCCCGTCTACCGCTATGACGCCGCCAACACCTCCCCGGTGAAGTTCCCGGAGGCGTACGACGGCGACTTCTTCGCCGGCGAGTTCGGACGGCGCTGGATCAAGCGCATCGAGCACGGCGCGGACGGCACGGTCCAGTCCATCAACCCGTTCCCGTGGACCGGCACCCAGATCATGGACATGGAGTTCGGCCCCGACGGCGCGCTCTACGTTCTCGACTACGGCACGGCCTGGTTCGGCGGCGACGAGAACTCCGGCCTCTTCCGCATCGAGAACGCCACCGACGGCCACTCCCCGGTCGTCGAGGCGAGCGCCTCCGTGACCAGCGGACAGGCCCCGCTCAAGACCAAGTTCACCGCGAAGGCCACGGACGCCGACGGCGGCACCCTGACCTACGCGTGGGACTTCGGTGACGGCGGCAAGTCGACCCAGCAGAACCCCTCGTACACGTACAAGAAGAACGGCGTCTACACCGCGACCGTGACCGTCAAGGACTCCACCGGGCGCACCGGTTCGGCCAGCGCGCACGTCACCGTCGGCAACACCGCGCCCAAGGTCACCCTGGAACTCCCGGGCGACGGGCAACTGTTCACCTTCGGCGACAAGATCCCCTTCAAGGTCAAGGTGACCGACAAGGAGGACGGCCCGATCGACTGCACGAAGGTCAAGGTCACCCACATCCTCGGCCACGACAGCCACGGCCACCCGGTGACCTCGGCCAACGGCTGTGAGGGCACCCTGCAGACGTCCGCGGACGGCGAACACGACCCGAACGCCAACATCTTCGGGGTCTTCGACGCCGAGTACACCGACAAGGGCGCAGGCGGCCAGCCCGCGCTGACCACCCACGACCAGAACGTCGTCCAGCCCAAGCACCGCCAGGGCGAGCACTACAACGACTCCAAGGGCGTCTCCGTGGTGAACCACACCCCGGCGCACGGCGGCAAGACGGTCGGCGAGATCAACAACGGCGACTGGATCTCCTTCGAGCCCTACATCCTCGGCAACGCCACCAAGCTGACCGCGCGCGTCGCGTCGGCCGGCGAGGGCGGCACGCTCGAGGTCCGCAGCGGATCGGCCACCGGCAGGCTCCTGGGCAAGGCCAAGGTCGCACCGACCGGCGGATGGGAGACGTACGCGGACGTGAGCGCCGCCATCAGCAAGGCACCCAAGAAGACGACGACGCTCTTCCTGGTCTTCAAGGGCAAGGGTTCCGGAGCTCTGTACGAGGTCGACGACTTCACCTTCACCACGCGCTGAGGAAGGGGCCACCCCACCATGCGGGCATCCGCACGCATCACCATCGCCACCGCTACGGCCGCCCTGCTCATCGGCTGCGTGTCGGGTCCTGCGGCCTCCAGGCCGGAAGGACCCGCGGGTTCCGCGGGCAAGGCCGCCGGTGAGAAGGTCCTGGTCTTCTCCAAGACCGCGGGCTTCCGCCACGACTCGATCCCTGAGGGCATCGCGGCCATCAAGGAGCTGGGCGCGGCGAACGGCTTCACGGTCGACGCCACCGAGGACGCGAAGGCCTTCACGGCCAAGAACCTCGCGCGGTACGACGCCGTGATCTGGCTCTCCACGACCGGCGATGTCCTCGACGGCAAGCAGCAGGCCGCTTTCGAGGGCTACATCAAGAAGGGCGGCGGGTACGTGGGCGTCCACGCCGCCGCCGACACCGAGTACGACTGGCCCTTCTACGGCGGACTCGCGGGCGCGTACTTCCAGTCGCACCCCGCGATCCAGCCCGCGAAGGTGCAGGTCGAGGACCACGGGCACCCGTCCACGGCACATCTGCCGGGGATCTGGGAGCGGACCGACGAGTGGTACAACTACCGTTCCAACCCCCGCGACCACGCCCATGTCCTCGCCTCGCTCGACGAGTCGTCCTACACGGGCGGCTCGATGTCGGGCGACCATCCCATCGCCTGGTGCCAGGACTACAAGGGGGGCCGCTCCTTCTACACGGGCAGCGGCCACACCAAGGAGTCGTTCGCCGACCCCGCGTACCGCACCCATCTGCTCGGCGGAATCCGCTGGGCGGCGGGTGCGGCGCAGGCCGACTGCCGCCCGGAGAAGGGCTACACGCCCCTCTTCGACGGCACGGCCAAGTCGCTCGAGGCCTGGAAGCAGGCGGGTCCCGGTTCGTTCGAGGTGAACGAGAAGGACGGGACCCTGACGACTGTCGGCGGCATGGGCATGCTCTGGTACGACGGGGCGAAGGAGCTCGGCTCCTACTCCCTGAAGCTGGACTGGCGCATGGACGGCGACGACAACTCGGGGATCTTCGTGGGCTTCCCGCCCTCCGACGACCCCTGGTCGGCCGTGAACAACGGCTATGAGATCCAGATCGATGCCACCGACGTCCCGGAGAAGACCACGGGCTCCGTCTACGGCTTCAAGTCCGCCGACCTGAAGAAGCGCGACAAGGCGCTGAATCCGGCGGGGGAGTGGAACACGTACGAACTCCGGGTCGAGGGCGAACGCCTTCGGATCTATCTCAACGGAGTGAAGATCAACGACTTCACCAACACGGATCCGGCGAGGAGCCTCAAGGACGGTCACATCGGCATCCAGAACCACGGTGCCGACGACCAGATCTCCTTCCGTGACATCCGGGTGAAGGACCTGCCGGCCCGCACCGCGTCCGGCGTGGGCCGCTAGACGGCGGCGGGCGGAGGACGCCGGACCTCCGCCCGCCGTCTTATCCCCGTCCGCCGTCCCATCCCCCGCGGGTTTCGCCGCGTGTACGACAGGAGGCAGCCATGTCCAACTCTTCCTCTACCGGTTCTTCTGGTTCACCTGCTACTGGTGCTGGTACTGGTGCTCCGGGTGGCGGGCCGACCGGGGTGTGGCTGATCGGGGCGCGCGGTTCGGTCGCCACGACGGCTGTCGCGGGGTGCGCTGCCGTGACGGCCGGGCTCCACCCGCCGACCGGCATGATCACGGAGACCCCGCCGTTCGCGGACTGCGGTCTGCCAACGTTGTCGTCGCTCGTCTTCGGCGGCCACGACACGGTGGAGTGCCCGCTGCCCAAGCGTGCGGAGCAGCTGGCCGCCGGGGGCGTGCTCCCGCACGGCGTCCCCTCGGCGGTGGGCGCCGAACTGGCCGCGGCGGACGCCGAGATCCGCATGGGCGGGCCGCGCCGCGGGGACTCCGACACCAGGACGGACGAGGAGCTGATCGAGTCCTTCGCCGCCGACCTCCGCGATTTCGTACGCCGCCGGGGGCTCGCCCGTGCGGTGGTGGTGAACGTCGCCTCGACGGAACCGCTGCCGGTGGAGGGCGAGGACAGGCTCCCCGCCAGCTCCCTCTACGCGGCGGCGGCGCTGCGGGCAGGCTGCCCGTACGTGAACTTCACCCCGTCGGCGGGCTTGCACCACCCGGCGCTCGCGTCCCCGGCGGCCTCGTCCGGGCTCCCTTACGCGGGCCGGGACGGCAAGACGGGCCAGACCCTCCTCCGCTCGGTCCTCGGCCCGATGTTCGCCCAGCGTGCGCTGGCCGTCCGCGCCTGGTCCGGCACGAACCTCCTGGGCGGCGGCGACGGCGCCGCCCTCGCGGACCCCGCCGCGGCCGCGGCGAAGAACGCGGGCAAGGAACGGGTCCTCGCCGACACGCTCGGCTCCGCCCCGGAGGGCGAGGTCCACATCGACGACGTCCCGTCGCTCGGCGACTGGAAGACCGCCTGGGATCACATCGCGTTCGACGGGTTCCTCGGCGCGCGGATGGTCCTGCAGACGACCTGGCAGGGCTGCGACTCGGCCCTGGCGGCGCCGCTGATCCTGGACCTGGCACGCCTGACGGCCCGCGCCCACGAGGTCGGCCTGACCGGCCCGTTGGGCGAACTCGGCTTCTTCTTCAAGGACCCGGACGACGGCTCGTCGTCGGCGCTGGCCGAGCAGTACGAGGCGCTCGTGGGCTTCGCGTCGCGGCTGCGGGGGGTGAGTGCGTGAAGGGGGCTGGTGCTGTGGGCGCTGGTGGCGGTACGGGCGGTGGTACGCCTCTGGGGGCAGGCCGCGATTGGGCCGAACTGCTGCGCGTGTCCGCGCTGTTCACCGTTCCGGGGGACGCCCTGGCCGGTGCGGCGGCGACAGGGCTGAACCCCAACCGCCGCACGCTCCTGGCCATCGCCGCCTCCCTCTCCCTCTACGAAGCGGGCATGGCTCTCAACGACTGGGCCGACCGGAAGGAGGACGCGGTCGAACGCCCGCACCGCCCGCTGCCGTCCGGCCGCATCGCTCCACCGGTCGCCCTGGGCGCGGCGGCGGCTCTGACGGCAGGGGGCCTGGCCCTGGCCGCCGGTGCGGGGCGCCCCGCCCTGACGGTGGCGGGCGCGTTGGCGGCCACGGTGTGGGCCTACGACCTGGGCCTCAAGCACACTCCGGCGGGCCCGGTGGCCATGGCCGGGGCCCGCTCCCTCGACTTGCTGCTGGGGGCGGCGGCTACTTCGGCGGGGGCTGGGGCGGGGGCGGGGGCAGCGGGGGTGGCTGGTACTGGGCTACGGGGTTCCGTTTCAGCTCTTCGCGCTGCCGGGCCCTCCGCCCTCGTTCTGGGCGCCCACACCCTCGCGGTGACCGCGGTCTCGCGCCGCGAGGCACAGGGCGGCTCCACGGCGACCCCCCTGGCCGCACTCGCCGCGACAGCCGCACTCACCCGACTACTGACCCCAGGCGCTGGCGCCAACGCCGACGCCGGTGCCGGTGCCGGTGCCAGTGCCAGTGCCAACGGTGGCCGCGGGTTTGCTACCGCAGACACCGGCGCGAGCGTGGGCGCCGGCGTGAGCGCCAGCGCTGGCTCAGGCGTCGGCACCGGCGCGAGCACCGGCACGGGAACCTCCCAACTCCCGGCAGGCCGCGGCGGAGCAGCCACCCGCGGCCTGCCGGGCTTCACCCCGGGGGAGCCGTCACGGGGCCGCCGTGTGGTGGGGCAGGTGATGGGGCTGACGGCAGGACAGGCGGTGGGCCGAGCGTGGCGCACCGGCGGCGTGACCGGGCCCGCCTCAGGACAGTCCGGCAGCGCCTGGCGGACCGGAGCTCGCGGTGCTGTCCAGGCCGCGCTCGCCGTCACCTACGCGGCCACCGCGGCCCGCCCCTTCTTCCACGCCGCGCTCAACCCGTCCCCCCAACTCACCCAGCGGGCCGTGGGCGGCGGCATCCGAGCCATGATCCCGCTCCAGGCCGCGCTCTCCGCCCGCACCGGCGCCCTGGGCCCCGCGCTGCTGACCGCCGCGCTGGCTCCGGCGGCCCGCAAGTTCGGCCGGAAGGTGAGCGTCACATGACCGAGACGATGGACGGGGCAGGCGTTCCGCGTGCTGCTGGGCGTCGGCCTTTGCGGTTCGGGTACGGCACCAACGGCCTGACCGACCTGCGGCTCGATGACGCCCTCGGGCTCCTCGCCGATCTCGGCTACGCCGGCGTCGGACTCACCCTCGACCACATGCACCTCGATCCCCTCGCCCCCGACCTCGCCGCCCGCACCCGCCACGTGGCCCGCAGCCTGGAACGCCTCGGTCTGACGGTGACGATCGAGACCGGCGCCCGCTACGTGCTCGACCCGCGCCGCAAGCACGGCCCCTCGCTCCTCGACCCCGACCCGGACGCACGCGCAGCCCGCGTCCGCCTGCTGATCCGTGCCGTGCAGGTCGCCGCCGACCTGGGCGCCCACGCCGTGCACTGCTTCAGCGGCATCACCCCCGAAGGCACCCCGGAGGACACCGCCTGGCAGCGCCTCGCCGAAGCCCTCGGCCCGGTCCTCGACGCCTCGTCCGGCGCCGGCGTCCCCCTGGCCATCGAACCCGAGCCCGGCCACCTCCTCTCCACCCTCGCCGACTTCCACCGGCTCCGTCACGCACTGGGCGACCCCGAGAACCTGGGCCTCACCCTCGACATCGGCCACTGCCAATGCCTCGAACCGCAGTCACCCGCCAACTGCGTACGCGCCGCCGCCCCCTGGCTGCGGCACGTCCAGATCGAGGACATGCGCCGCGGCGTCCACGAACACCTCCCGTTCGGTGACGGCGAGATCGACTTCCCGCCCGTCCTCGAAGCCCTGGCCTCCACCGGCTACCAGGGCCTCACCGTCGTCGAACTGCCCCGCCACTCCCACGCCGGCCCACAACTCGCCTCTCACTCCATCGAGTTCCTGCACAGGGCGGCCGCCGAAGCGACCCGCACAGCGCCGATCCCCACCCCGGCCGGAGGAGGAACCCCGTGACCGAAGCCCCCGTCATCGAAGACCTCCGCACCCGCATCGAAGCCACCCTCGGCGGAGCCGCCCGCGCCTGGCTGGACCAGGCCACCGCGGAGGCCGCCGCCCACCGCGACAGACCGGCCCACCACACGACCCCCGTGTGGGAGCTGCGCTTCGCCGAGGCCGGACGACGCTGCGGCCAGGACCACGCCGACGCCGCCCGCGTTCTGCTCCTGCACGCGGCCGGAGCGGACCCGGCCACCCTCACCCGTATCTACGGACAGGGCACCGCCGCCGAACGCCGCGCCGTCCTGCGGGCCCTGCCCCACCTGGTCCAGGGCCCCGAGGCGCTGCCCCTGGTCGAGGACGCCCTGCGCACCAACGACACGCGGCTCGTCGCCGCCGCCGTCGGCCCGTACGCCGCCCGGCACCTCCCTTCGCACGACTGGCGGCACGCGGTCCTGAAATGCCTGTTCACCGGCGTCCCCGTGGAAGCCGTAGCCGAACTGGACCGCAGGGCCGCCGCCGACGCCGAGCTCGCCCGCATGCTCGGCGACTACGCCGGCGAACGCACCGCCGCCGGTCGTACCGTCCCCGACGATCTGCACCGCGTCCTGGCCCTGACCGCCCCTACGGCCCCCTCGGCCGCAGCGGCGCCCCCGGCCCCCACGGCCCCTTCCACCGGCGAGGAACAGGAGTCCTGATGCGCATTTTCGACCCCCACATCCACATGACGTCCCGTACCACCGACGACTACCAGGCCATGTACGCCGCAGGCGTCCGTGCCGTCGTCGAGCCCGCGTTCTGGCTTGGCCAGCCCCGCACCTCACCCGCCTCCTTCTTCGACTACTTCGACTCGCTCCTCGGCTGGGAACCCTTCCGCGCGGCCCAGTACGGCATCGCCCACCACTGCACCATCGCCCTCAACCCCAAAGAGGCGAACGACCCCCGCTGCACCCCCGTCCTGGACGAACTGCCCCGCTATCTCGTCAAGGACAACGTCGTGGCCGTCGGCGAGATCGGCTACGACTCCATGACCCCCGCCGAGGACGCCGCGCTCACCGCCCAGCTCCAGCTCGCCGCCGACCACGAGCTGCCCGCGATGGTCCACACCCCGCACCGCGACAAGCTCGCGGGCCTGCGCCGCACCCTCGACGTCGTCCGGGAGTCCGCACTGCCCCTGGACCGTGTCCTCGTCGACCATCTCAACGAGACCACGGTCAAGGAGGCCAAGGACAGCGGCTGCTGGCTCGGCTTCTCCGTCTATCCCGACACCAAGATGGACGAGGACCGGATGGTGGCCATACTGCGCGACCACGGGCCCGAGCGGGTCCTGGTCAACTCGGCCGCCGACTGGGGCAAGAGCGACCCCCTCAAGACCCGAAAGGTCGCCGACGCCATGCTCGCCTCCGGGTTCAGCGAGGACGACGTCGACCTGGTGCTCTGGCGCAACCCGGTCGCCTTCTACGGACTCAGCGGCCGCCTCGCGCTCGACGTCACGGACACCGAAGGCACCCACGAGGGCAACTCCATCCTTCGCGGCGGGGAGTGAGCCATGCGCTTCCGGCACCCCGACGGCACCGTCGTCCACCTCGCGTACTGCACCAACGTCCACCCCGCCGAAACCCTCGACGGCGTCCTCGCCCAGCTCCGCGACCACTGCGAACCCGTACGCAAACGGCTCGGCAGGGACCGCCTGGGCATCGGCCTGTGGCTCGCCAAGGACGCCGCGCGCGCCCTCGTCACCGATCCGGCCGCGCTGCGCGGCCTGCGCTGCGAGCTCGACCGGCGCGGCCTCGAGGTCGTCACCCTCAACGGCTTCCCGTATGAAGGGTTCGGTGCGGAAGAGGTCAAGTACCGCGTCTACAAACCGGACTGGACCGACCCCGAGCGGCTGTCTCACACAACCGACCTGGCTCGTCTCCTTGCCGCCCTCCTCCCGGACGACGTCACCGAGGGCACCATCTCCACCCTTCCTCTCGCCTGGCGCACCCCGTTCGACGTCACGCACGCCGAGGCCGCCCGCACTGCCCTCACTGCGCTCGCTCAACGCCTTGACGCGCTCGCCGAGCTGACCGGCAAGTCGATCCGCGTCGGCCTCGAACCGGAGCCGGGCTGCACCGTGGAGACCACGGGCGACGCGATCGCCCCTCTCACGGCGATCGGCCACGACCGCATCGGTGTCTGCGTCGACACCTGCCATCTCGCCACCTCCTTCGAGGACCCGCAGACCGCGCTCGACGCCCTCGCCGTCGCGGGCATCCCCGTCGTCAAGTCCCAGCTCTCCGCCGCCCTGCACGCCGAACACCCCCATCTCCCCGAAGTCCGCGAGGCCCTCGCCGCCTTCGACGAACCCCGCTTCCTGCACCAGACCCGCACCCGCACCGCGGCCGGACTGCGCGGCACCGACGACCTCGGACAATCCCTCGCCGGTGACTCGCTGCCCGAGACGGCACCCTGGCGCGCCCACTTCCACGTCCCCCTGCACGAGCCTCCCGCGCCTCCCCTCACCTCCACGCTCCCCGTACTCAAGGACACCCTCGCCCTCCTGGTCGGCGGGCCCGACCCCCGCACCCGGCACCTCGAGGTCGAGACCTACACCTGGCAGGCGCTGCCGCCCGAGCTGCGCCCCCGCTCCCGCCCCCAGCTCGCCGACGGGATCGCCGCCGAGCTCACCCTCGCCCGCGATCTCCTGACGGACCTCGGCCTGAAGGAACTGCCATGAGCCCCACACCCCTCCTCGTCCTGGACGTCGTCGGCCTCACCCCCCGTCTCCTCGACCACATGCCGCACCTCAAGTCCCTCGGACAGTCCGGCTCCCGGGCCCCGCTCGGCACGGTGCTGCCCGCCGTCACCTGCGCCGCCCAGTCGACCTTCCTCACCGGCACCACCCCCGCCGAACACGGCATCGTCGGCAACGGCTGGTACTTCCGCGAGCTCGGCGACGTACTCCTGTGGCGCCAGCACAACGGCCTCGTCGCCGGCGACAAGCTGTGGGACGCCGCCCGTCGCGCGCACCCCGGCTACACCGTCGCCAATATCTGCTGGTGGTACGCCATGGGCGCCGACACCGACATCACCATCACCCCCCGCCCCGTCTACTACGCCGATGGCCGCAAGGAGCCCGACTGCTACACCCGGCCCCCGGCCCTGCACGACGAACTCACCGACAAATTCGGTACGTTCCCCCTGTTCCACTTCTGGGGCCCCGGTGCCGACATCGTCTCCAGCCGCTGGATCGTGAACGCCACGCGTCACATCCTCAGCACCCGCCACCCCGACCTGGCCCTCTGCTACCTCCCGCACCTCGACTACGACCTGCAGCGCTTCGGCCCCGACGACCCGCGCTCCCACCGGGCCGCCGCCGAACTCGACGCGACCATCGCCCCCCTCCTCGACGAGGCGAAGGCCGAGGGCCGCACCGTCGTCGCCCTGTCCGAGTACGGCATCACCCGCGTGGACCGCCCCGTCGACATCAACCGCGCCCTGCGCCGTGCCGGCCTGCTCGAAGTGCACACGCAGGACGGCATGGAGTACCTGGACCCCATGACGTCGCGCGCTTTCGCCGTCGCGGATCACCAGATCGCCCACATCTACGTGCGCAGGCCCGAGGACCTGGAGGTCACGCGTCAGGCACTCGCCGACCTGCCCGGAATCGAGCAACTCCTCGACGACGAGGGCAAGAAGGCGCACCACCTGGACCACCCGCGCTCCGGCGAACTCGTCGCCGTCGCGGAGCCGGACGCCTGGTTCACGTACTACTACTGGCTCGACGACGACCGCGCGCCCGACTTCGCGCAGCTCGTCGAGATCCATCGCAAACCCGGCTACGACCCCGTCGAGCTCTTCATGGACCCCGAGGACCCCTACGTCCGCGTCAAGGCCGCGTCCGCGCTGGCCCGCAAGAAGCTCGGCATGCGCTACCGCATGGCGGTCGTGCCCCTGGACGCGTCACCTATTCGAGGCAGCCACGGCCGCCTTCCCCTGAGCGACGACGACGGTCCGCTCATCATCAGCTCCACCCCCCATGCGTTTCCCGACCGGATCGCGGCCACCGCCGTGAAATCCCTGCTCCTCGACCTGGCCGGCCTGGGCTGAAGAGCAGTTACAGAGAGTGAAGCACGCGCCACTGACAACGCGCCAGTGGCACCCGCCCGCACGTCGAAAGATCCGGGAAAACCCCGAGAGTCCTAGAGTCCAGGAGAGGCACCCGTGACCGACTTCCACGACACTCCCGCTGCCGACGAGGCCCTCAGACAGCGTCTCGGCGTCAATCGCCGCCGTTTCCTCAGCACGTGCACCGCCGTGGGCGCGGGCGCGATCGCCGCGCCCGTGTTCGGCGCGGCACCGTCCTTCGCCCAGTCGCAGACCGAGGGCAGCCATGGCCACGGTCACGGCCGCGAACTGGTGCCCGCGAAGAAGCGCGGGATCATCCTTTACACGGTGCGTGACGCGACCGGCCGCGACCCGCTTGCCAGCACCCTTCCCTCCGGCTTCCGCGAGGTGTTCAAGGAGCTGGCCCGCTACGGGTACAAGCAGGTCGAGTTCGCGGGCTACGGCCAGCACGCCAACGCGCCCGGCGGAGCCAGCCTGGAATCCGTCGCCGGCGCCAAACTGCTGCGCTCGTGGCTCGACGACTACGGCCTGCGCGCCCAGGGCAACCACGGCTTCATACCGGGGTCATGGCCGCTCTCGCAGCCCGACCTGGACACGTTCAAGAAGCACCTGGAGATCGCCAACATCCTCGGCATGGACCACATGGGCACCGGCGGCGACCCCACCAACAGCTCGTACAAGGCCGATTGGGACGTCGCCGCCGACAAGTGGAACGCCATGGGCTCCATCGCGCGCAAGGCCGGCATCAAGCTCTACACGCACAACCACGACGCGGCGTACGGCTTCCTGCTCGACGGTGGTCCGCTCGACGCGCAGGGCCGCCCCACCCGCAGTTCCGGCATCCGCAAGTTGGAGTACTTCCTCAAGGCCACCGACCCGAGGTCGGTCTGGCTGGAGATGGATGTCTACTGGGCGCACGTCGCGCAGTACAAGTTCCACACGTACACCGCGCACGACGGCTCGCAGCGGAAGAAGGTCTTCGATCCGGCCGCGCTGGTCAGCCGCAACAACAAGCGCTACCCGCTGTTCCACGCCAAGGACGGCACGCGCAACGACACCAGCGGCCAGGGCTATGACATGGTGGCCTTCGGTGAGGGCGTCATCGACTACCGCACCTTCTTCAGCCGCGTGGGCGAGAAGAATTACCACAACCCCATGGTCGAGCAGGACAACGCACCCAGCGCCACCGATGCCGGCCAGTCCCTGAAGCTCTCGAAGATCGGCTACGACAACTTGGCGGCACTCCGCAAGAAGCGCTGAGCACCCGCACAAACAGCTCTCGCCGCGCAAAGGATGCGCGGCGAGAGCTGTTCGACGTCAGTCGGATCGCTGAGCGCGTTGTCAGGCCATCTCCTCGCCGAGGGGTTGCGGATTGGGTTTGATGCCTTTGTCCTTGGGCCTTCCCGGCTGGGAAAGGAAGAGTGCGATGAATCCCGCGAAAAGGGAGATGGAGCCGGCCAGTGTGAAGGCCCCGCTGTGGCCCCAGTTGCTCACCACGACGGCACCCATACCGGACCCGAGAAGCCCGGATACCAGCTTGGAACTGTAGACCAGGCCGTAATTGGAGGCGTTGTTGTTCTCGCCGAAGTAGTCCGCGGTCATCGCCGCGAACATCGGGAAGATGGCGCCGCCCCCGAATCCGGAGATGCTGGAGAAGACAAGGAACAGCGGGAGGTTCTCGATGTTCGCGGACCACAGGATGCCGTACTGGGAAAGGCCCAGGACGATACAGACGAAGATCAGGCAGCGTTTGCGTCCGTAGAGGTCCGAGAGCCAGCCGATGACGCCTCGGCCCGTGCCGTTGACGATGGCCTTCAAGGACATGGCCGTGGCGACGATGCCACCGGCGAATCCGGCTTCCTTTCCGATGTCCACCTGGAATGCGATGCCGAAGATGTTCACGCCTGATGTGCACAACAGGCAGAACCACATCAGCGCGACACGTCCGGTCTGCCACGCCTCCTTGGGCGTGTACTGCCGCACGGCCGGCGGGTTCATCGCCAGCGCGCGCCTGGCCCGCGGATCCGTCGGCGGCCGCAGCGGGTCCACGTCGGCCGGCCACCAGTTCTTCGGCGGGTCCTGGAAGAAATAGCCCGCCACGGCGACCATCGCCGCGAGGAAGAGGCCGACGGACACGAGCACCCAGCGGAAGTTCGTCAGGTCCATGTAGCCGGTGAAGATGAACACGAACGGCACCGAGCCGTAGGCGAATCCGCCGTTGACGAATCCGGTCTTTCCTCCCTTCCGTTCGGGATACCACTTGCCGACCATGTTCACGCAGGTCGCGTACACCATGCCGGCGCCCATACCGCTGAACATGCCGAAGCCGATGTAGGCGACGATGACATGTGGCGCGAACGCCAGTGACAGATAGCCCAGGAGTGTGCCGACAGCGCCGCACATCATCGCCCAGCGCGCCGGGAGTTTTCCGCTCTCGCGCAACTTGCCCGCGGGGAAGGCCACCGCGGCCTGGAAGAAGACCCACACGCCCAGCATCCAGAAGATGTGGGTGTCGCCCCAGGAATGCGCGGTGTGCAGGGTGTCCTCGGCAGAGGCGAATGCGTACTCGGCCGAGCTGATGCCCATCATGCCGATCCACGGCAGGATGACCATCCACTTGCGCTTACGGCCCATGATGTCGATGTCGGTCTCGCCGACCCGGTACATCCGGCCGTTGGCGTCCGTCACCTCCCTGTAGGGGACGGCAGTGGGTATGTCAGTTGTCGTCATGTTGGTTCAGCACCCCTTGCGTCGAAAAGATCCTGGCCAGCGCCCCCTGTCCAATACCTTTCGTGTGCGCACGGGTCCCGGGTCCTGCCGACGCGCACCGCCGGCAGGACCCAACACCGGTCACCTCATCGACCGCCCCCCAACAGGCCGGCCGCTCGGGCCCACCGGTACTTCGCGCCGAGCGCGGCGACCGGCTTCTCCGTGGTGTACGGATACGCCACGACGCCCCGCTCGAAGAGGTACTGGCAGGCCTCCTCCACCTCGACGTCGCCCGCCAGGGATGCCACGACGGGCTTCTCGATGCCGCGCTCACGGAACTCGGCGATCACGCGGGCCGTCAGTTCGGCGAACACCATGGGAGGGGTCACGATGGTGTGCCAGTAACCCAGGACGAGCGCGTGAATGCGCGGGTCCTCGAGGCCGAGCCTGATCGTCGCCTCGTACGTCGACGGAGGCTCGCCCCCGGTGATGTCGACGGGGTTTCCCGCCGCCCCGAAGGGCGGGATGAAGGCCCGGAAGGACGCGTCCAGGTCGTCGGGGATCTCCATCAGCCGCAGCCCGTTGTCGGTCACCGCGTCGGAGAGCAGTACCCCGGAACCTCCGGCGCCCGTGATGATCACGATGTTGTCGCCCTGCGGGGTGGGGAGCACGGGCAACGCGCGCGCGTACTCCAGCATCTCGTTGAGGCCCGGCGCCCTGATGACGCCCGCCTGCCTGAGGATGTCGTCGTACACGGCGTCATCGCCCGCCAGAGCGCCCGTGTGCGATCCGGCGGCCTTCGCCCCGGCGGCCGTACGCCCGGCCTTCAGGACCACGACAGGCTTCTTCGGAACGGTGGCCCGCGCGGCCTCCACGAAGGCGCGGCCGTCCTTGAGGTCCTCCAGGTGCATGGCGATGCACTGGGTGTGGGGGTCCTCGCCGAACCACGTGAGGAGATCGTCCTCGTCCAGGTCGGACTTGTTGCCGAGCCCGACGATCGCCGAAACGCCCGTCTTCGTGGTGCGCGCGAAACCGAGGATGGCCATCCCGATGCCGCCGGACTGACTCGTCAGGGCGACCCCGCCCTTGACGTCGTACGGCGTGCAGAACGTGGCGCACAGGTCCTGCCACGTCGAGTAGTAGCCGTAGATGTTCGGGCCGAGCAGCCGCACCCCGAGCCGCTCGCCGATCTCCACGATCTCGTCCTGGAGGGCCTGTTCACCGGTCTCGGCGAACCCGGAGGGGATCAGGACCGCGTTGGGGATGCCCTTGCGACCCACCTCCTCCAAGGCCGACGCCACGAACTTTGCGGGGATCGCGAAGACCGCCACATCCACCTCACCGGGAACGTCCGTGACACTCTTGTACGCCTTGCGGCCCAAGATGTCATCGGCCTTGGGGTTCACCGGATGGATCTCGCCGGAGAAGCCGCCGTCGATGAGGTTGCGCATCACCGAGTTGCCGATCTTGCCCTGTTCGTTGGAGGCGCCGATCACGGCGACGGAGCGGGGCTCCATCAGCCGCCGCATCGACGTGAGCATCTCCTCGCGCGTGTACGTGCGGCGCTGTTTCGTGGTCCCTTCGGAGAGGATGACGCGGATGTCCGCTGCGATCGCGCCCTCCGGAGTGGCGATCACCGGGTTGAGGTCCACCTCGGCGATCTCCGGGAAGTCGGTGACCAGTTGGGACACCCGCCGTATCTGCTCGGCGACGGCCCACCGGTCCACCGCGGGTGCTCCCCGCACGCCGCGCAGGGCCTCCGCGGCCCGGATGGAGTCGAGCATCGAGGCGGCCTCGTCCGCGTCGACCGGCGCGAGCCGGAACGTGACGTCCTTGAGGACCTCGACGAGTACGCCGCCGAGCCCGAAGGCCACGACCTTCCCGAACGTCGGGTCGGTCACCGCCCCGACGATCACTTCCTGGCCGGAGGGGAGCAGTTCCTGCACCTGCACGCCCTCGATACGTGCTTCTGGCGCGTACGCGCGCGCGTTCTTCACGATTTCGCAGAAGGCCGCCCGTACGTCGGTGGCGCCCTCCACCCCGACGATGACACCGCCCGCGTCGGTCTTGTGCAGGATGTCGGGGGAGACGATCTTCATGACGACGGGCCCCTCGAAGCGGGCCGCGTGCGCCACCGCCTCGTCCACGTCGGTCGCAAGCTCCTCGCCCGGCACGGCGATCCCGTACGCGTCCGCGAGGATCTTGCCCTCCGGTGCCGTCAGGGAGGTCCGTCCCTCGGCCCGCACGGTGTCCAGGAGCGCCCGCACGGTCAGTGCGCGGTCTTCGGCCATCAATCAGATCACTCCGTTCGACTTGAGCAGGCGCAGTTCCTCGTCGCCGAGGCCGAGCTCACCGACGAAGACCTCCGCGTTGTGCTCGCCCAGGAGCGGCGAACTGACCACGTTCACGGGGGAGTCCGACAGCTTCAACGGGGAGCCGACCGTGGTGAAGGAGCCGCGCTGCGGGTGCGCGACCTCGACGACCATCTCGTTGGCGGCAAGGGAGGCGTCCTCGATGATCTCCTTGGTGGAGAGGATCGGGCCGCACGGGATGTTGTGGGCGTTCAGCCGCTCCAGGACCTCCCACTTGGGCAGCGTGGAGGACCACTCCTCGATCAGCTGGAACATCTTGCCGAGCTTGGGAAGCCGCGACTCCGGAGAGGCCCACTCGGGATCCTCCGCGAGCTCGGGGCGTCCGATGAGCTCGGTGAGCGGCCGCCAGCCGACGGGCTGCACGATGACGTACACGTAGTCGTTCGGGCCGCCGGGCGCGCACTTGACCGCCCAGCCGGGCTGTCCGCCGCCGCTCGCGTTGCCCGAGCGCGGCACCTCGTCCCCGAAGTCCTCGTTCGGGTACTCGGCGAGCGGTCCGTGTGCCAGGCGCTGCTGGTCGCGCAGCTTGACCCGGCACAGGTTGAGCACGGCGTGCTGCATGGCCACGTTCACACGCTGCCCGCGACCGGTGTTCTCCCGCTGGAAGAGGGCGGCGAGAATGCCGGCGACGGCGTGGATGCCGGTCCCGGAGTCGCCGATCTGGGCGCCGGTGGCGAGCGGCGGACCGTCCTCGAAGCCCGTGGTCGACATGGAGCCGCCCATGGCCTGGGCGACCACTTCGTAGGCCTTGAAGTTGGTGTAGGGGCCGTCTCCGAAGCCCTTGATCGAGGCGTAGACGATCCGCGGGTTGATCTCCTGGATGCGGTCCCAGGTGAAGCCCATGCGGTCCACGGCGCCGGGTCCGAAGTTCTCGACCATCACGTCGGAGCGCCGGATCAGCTCGGTGAGGAGCTCCTTGCCGCGCTCGGTCTTGGTGTTGAGGGTGATGCTCCGCTTGTTGCAGTTGAGCATCGTGAAGTAGAGGGAGTCGACGTCCGGGAGGTCACGCAGCTGCTTGCGCGTGATGTCTCCGGAGGGCGCCTCCAGCTTCACCACGTCCGCACCGAGCCAGGCGAGCAGCTGGGTGGCGGAGGGCCCGGACTGGACGTGTGTCATGTCGAGGACGCGTACGCCCTCAAGAGCCTTGGTCGTCATCGCGCGGGCTCCTCACTTGTACATGGTCTGGTTCATGGTTCCGGGGGCGTACGCGTCCGGATCGACCCATACGTTGATCAGCGAGGGCTTGCCCGACTCGCGGGCCCTCTGCAGCGCGGGGCCGATGTCGGCGGGGTCGCGGACCTCTTCGCCGTGACCGCCGAGCATCTGGGCGAACTTGTCGTAGTGGACGTCTCCGAGGGTGTTGCCGATCCGCTCGCGCTCCTCGCCGTACTTGGCCTTCTGGCCGTAACGGATCTGGTTCATCGAGGAGTTGTTGCCGACGATCCCTACGAAGGGCAGGTTGTAGCGCACGAGCGTCTCGAAGTCCCACCCGGTCAGCGAGAAGGCGCCGTCTCCGAAGAGGGCCACCACCTCCTTGTCGGGCCGCGCCTGCTTGGCGGCGAGCACGAAGGGGATGCCGACGCCGAGCGTGCCGAGCGGTCCGGGGTCCATCCAGTGGCCGGGCGACTTGGGCTGCACGACCTGCCCGGAGAAGGTGACGATGTCGCCGCCGTCGCCGATGTAGATGGAGTCTTCGGTAAGGAAGTCGTTGATTTCGCTCACGAGACGGTAGGGGTGGATGGGCGAGGCGTCGGACCTCAGGTTCGGAAGCCGCTTCTCGATCGCCGTCTGCTCCGCGGCACGCAGCTCGTCGAGCCACTCCTTGCGCTTGGACGCGCCTCCGTTGAGGCGCCCGGAGGCGGCTTCGGTGACCGACTTCAGGATGAGCCCGGCGTCACCGACGATGCCGAGGTCGATGTCCCTGTTCTTGCCGACGGTGCGGTAGTCGAGGTCGATCTGTACGACTGTGGCGTCGGGGGAGAGCCGCTTCCCGTAGCCCATGCGGAAGTCGAAGGGCGTCCCCACGATGACGATGAGGTCGGCGTTGGAGAAGGCGTACCGCCGTGAGAGCTGGAAGTGGTGCGGGTCGCCGGGTGGCAGGGTGCCGCGGCCCGCGCCGTTCATATAGGCGGGCACGTTCAGGGTCCGCACGAGCTCGATGGCGGACGCGGTGCCCCGTGTCGTCCACACCTGGCTGCCCAGCAGGATCGCGGGCTTCTCGGCGTGCACGAGCAGGTCGGCGAGCTTCTCGACGGCCTCGGGGTCGCCTGTGGAGCGGGTGGAGGCGCGGTACTGCCCGGCCTGCGGCACCCGGGCCTTGTCCACCGGCACCTTGGCGTCGAGCACATCGCGCGGTATCTCCAGGAAGGACGGGCCGGGAGCGCCGTGGAAGCACTCGCGGAAGGCCATCGAGACCATGTCGGCGGCGCGCGCCGTGTCCGGGACCGTCGCGGCGAACTTGGTGATGGGCGTCATCATGTCGACGTGCGGAAGGTCCTGGAGTGAGCCCATCTTGTGCTGGGTGTGTGCTCCCTGGCCGCCGATCAGCAGCATGGGGGACTCCGCGCGGAAGGCGTTCGCGACGCCCGTGACGGCGTCCGTCGTTCCCGGTCCTGCCGTCACGACGGCGCACCCGGGCTTCCCGGTGAGGCGCGCGTAGCCGTCGGCCGCGTGGGCGGCGACCTGCTCGTGGCGTACGTCGACGACATCGATCCCCTCGTCGACGCAGCCGTCGTAGATGTCGATGATGTGGCCGCCGCACAAGGTGTAGATGACCTCCACACCCTCTGCTTTGAGTGCCTTGGCGACCAGATGCCCACCGGAGATGTGGGTTTGGTTCGTGTCGCTGCTGCCGTCGGGCATGGCGAAGTCCTGTCCCTTCGTAGGGGAGTTGGAGCGCTCACACGCTGCTCGTAGGTGCTCTCGCGGTAGATTGCATACAGTCGACGAATACTGTATGAAGCTTGTTATCCCGCATCCGGTCAGTGGTGTCCAGGGGGCGTGCGGCACTTTTCGGAGGCGGGGGGTTCGCTCCCCGGAACGACAAGGCGTCAGGAGCCGGAATGGACCTGTTCGAGCACCAGGCAAGGGAACTCTTCGAGGAACACGGCATCTTGGTGCCGCAAGCGGAGGTCGCCGACACGGCGAAGGAGGCCCGCGCGGGCGCGGAACGCCTGGGCGGCCGCGTCGTCGTCAAGGCCCAGGTGAAGACCGGCGGACGCGGCAAGGCGGGCGGCGTGAAGGTGGTCGCGGACGCGGCCGCCGCCGAGATCACCGCACGCCAGATCCTCGGCATGGACATCAAGGGCCACACCGTGCACAAGGTGATGGTGGCCCAACCCGTCGAGATCGACAGCGAGTTCTACGTCTCGTATGTGCTGGACCGCGCGGCGGGGCGCTTCCTTGCGATCGCGTCCGCCGAGGGCGGCATGGAGATCGAGGAGGTGGCGGCGAGCCGGCCGGAAGCCGTCGCGCGCGTGGAGATCGACCCGGCGGAGGGCGTGGACGCCGCGAAGGCCGCAGAGATCGCTGCCGCGGCCGGCCTGCCCGACGCCACCGCCGACGTCTTGGTCAAGCTCTGGCAGGTACTGATCCGCGAAGACGCCCTCCTTGTAGAGGTGAACCCCCTCGTCCGAACCGCCCAGGGAGAGATCCTCGCCCTCGACGGCAAGGTCACCCTGGACGACAACGCACGCTTCCGCCAGGCCCGCTGGGGCGCCGACGACTCCGAACACGACGACCCGCTGGAATCGGTCGCCGCCTCCAAGGGCCTCAACTACGTCAAACTCGACGGCGAGGTCGGCATCATCGGCAACGGCGCGGGCCTCGTCATGTCCACCCTCGACGTGGTCGCGGGCTGCGGCGCGCGTCCCGCCAACTTCCTCGACATCGGAGGCGGCGCCTCCGCCCAGATCATGGCCGACGGACTCTCCGTCATCCTCTCCGACCTCGCGGTCAAGTCCGTCTTCGTCAATGTCTTCGGCGGTATCACCGCGTGCGACGCCGTAGCCGACGGCATCGTCCAGGCCCTGGAGTCAGTCCAGTTGACCAAGCCGCTGGTGGTCCGCCTCGACGGCAACAACGCCGTACGCGGCCGCGCCATACTCGACGCGCGCTCCCACCCCTTGGTCCAGCAGGCCACCACGATGGACGGCGCCGCGCGCCGAGCCGCCGAACTCGCCGGTCACACAACCGCAGCCTAAGGAGCCGGACATGGCGATCTACCTCACCAAGGAGAGCAAGGTCCTCGTCCAGGGCATGACCGGCGCCGAGGGCATGAAGCACACCCGGCGCATGCTCGCGGCCGGGACGGACGTCGTCGGCGGCGTCAACCCCCGCAAGGCCGGCCGCACCATCGACTTCGACGACCGGGCCGTCCCCGTCTTCGGCTCCGTCCGCGAAGGCATCGAGGCCACGGGCGCCGACGTCACCGTGGTCTTCGTGCCGCCCGCCTTCTCCAAGACGGCGGTCACCGAGGCCGCCGACGCCGGGATCGGCCTCGCCGTGGTCATCACGGAGGGCATCCCCGTACACGACTCCGTCGCCTTCCACGCGTACGCCAAGAAGCGCGGCACACGTGTCATCGGCCCCAACTGCCCGGGGCTCATCACCCCCGGCCAGGCCAACGCGGGCATCATCCCCGCCGACATCACCAAGTCCGGCCGCATCGGCCTGGTGTCGAAGTCCGGCACGCTCACCTACCAACTCATGTACGAGTTGCGCGACATCGGGTTCTCCACTTGTGTCGGCATCGGCGGCGACCCGGTCGTCGGCACCACGCACATCGACTGCCTGACCGCCTTCGAGGACGATCCCGACACCGAACTGATCGTCCTCATCGGTGAGATCGGCGGCGACGCGGAGGAACGCGCGGCCGCATACATCCAACAGGCCGTCACCAAGCCCGTCATCGCCTACATCGCGGGCTTCACCGCACCCGAGGGCAAGACCATGGGCCACGCGGGAGCCATCGTCTCGGGCTCGTCCGGCACCGCGCGCGCGAAGCAGGAGGCGCTGGAAGCCGCAGGAGTACGGGTGGGCGCCACACCGACGGAAACGGCCCGCCTCGTTCTCGACCAACTCGGGGCGTGATGTCACTCATAGGTGACCGGCGCTGACTGCACTACCGTCCCCCAGCACACACGTGTGGGGCCGCGAGCTGAGCGGCGCCGCACGAGCCATGCACCTCCCGCCCCGACTTGTGCACCGTGAGCGGAGACAAACGAATGGCACCCACCCTCACCAACCCCCGCGTCCTCAAAGCAGGAAACGCCTGGGCCGACGCCTGGCGACGCTGCGTCGCCGTCGCGCCCGAGGCTTTCCGAGACGACCGCGTCCTCAACCTCTGGAACGGCACCTGGCAGGCGGACGGCCGGGTCCTGCCCGCCACTTCGCCCGTCGACGGCAGCCCCATCGCAGGTCCGCCGCGCCTCGACGCCACCACCGCCCAGCAGGCCGTACGCGCCTCACTCGACCAGCACCGGGCCTGGCGGCACGTCCCGTTGGACGAACGGCGCGCCCGCGTCGCCGCCACCCTCGACGCCCTCACCGAACACCGCGAACTGCTCGCACTTCTCCTCGTCTGGGAGATCGGCAAGCCCTGGCGGCTCGCCCAGGCCGACGTCGACCGGGCCATCGACGGCGTGCGCTGGTACGTCGACGGCATCGAGCCGATGGTCGATGGCCGGACCCCGCTGGACGGTCCCGTATCCAACATCGCGAGCTGGAACTACCCGATGAGCGTGCTCGTTCACGCAGTGTTGGTACAGGCACTCGCAGGAAACGCAGTCATCGCCAAGACCCCGACCGATGGCGGCGTCGCCTGTCTGACCCTCGCGTGCGCCCTGGCCGCCCGTGAGGGGATTCCCGTCACCCTCGTGAGCGGCAGCGGCGGCGAACTGTCCGAAGCGCTGGTCCGCGCACCCGAGATCGGCTGCGTCTCCTTCGTCGGCGGACGTGACACGGGCGCCGCCGTCGCCACCGCCGTCGCCGACCTCGGCAAGCGGCACATCCTCGAACAGGAAGGACTGAACACCTGGGGCATCTGGAGCTACAGCGACTGGGACGCGCTCAGCGCCGTCATCCCCAAACTCTTCGACTACGGCAAGCAACGCTGCACGGCGTATCCGCGCTTCGTCGTCCAGCGAGCCCTCTTCGACGAGTTCCTCGCCGCCTACCTGCCGGCCGTGCGCACCGTCCGCGTCGGCCACCCCCTGGCGGTCGAGCACGCCGACGACCCGTACCCACAACTGGACTTCGGTCCGCTGATCAACGCGGCCAAGGCCAAGGAGCTGGGCGACCAGGTGGCGGAGGCCATCGACCGTGGTGCGGTGCCGCTGTACCGCGGCAAGTCGGCGGCGAACGCCTTCCTGCCGGGCCAGGACACCGACGCGTACGTCCACCCCGTCACGCTCCTCAACCCGCCCCCGTCGTCCCCGCTGCACCACGCGGAGCCGTTCGGCCCGGTCGACACCATCGTCCTGGTCGACACGGAGGCGGAACTGCTCGCCGCCATGAACGCGTCGAACGGAGCGCTGGTCGCCACGCTGTCGACCGATGACACCGCGACGTACGAACGCCTCGCGCCGCAGATCCGTGCGTTCAAGACGGGCCGCGGCAAGCCCCGCTCGCGCGGCGACCGGGACGAGCTGTTCGGCGGTTTCGGCGCGTCCTGGCGCGGCGCGTTCGTCGGCGGTGAGCTGCTGGTGCGCGCGGTCACACACGGCCCGGCGACGGAGCGGCCGCCGGGGAACTTCCCGAGCTACCACCTGATGGCGTGAGCCCCGAACCGGCAGGGGATCGGTTGCCTAGCCGATGCCCTGCCGGTCCGGCAGCAGGGCGAACGCGCGGTCGGCGGCCTCCGGGACCGTGCGTGCCACCGCCTGCGCGAGCAGTTCGCGGTGGCGCAGGAGCGGCTCCCTGCGCTCCTTTGGCGCGAGCCGGAGCAGGTCGTCGAGACCGGCCACCATGCGCCGGGTGACCTGCGGGTTGCCGACCGCGCACCCCCGGATCTCGGCGAACCCGAGGTCCACCAGTGCGGTCCAGTCCGGTACGGGCTGCACCATGCGCACGGCCCCGCGTCGGTCGCGGTGGTGCAGGGCGCCCAGCGGATGGCCGGCCACCGAGGCCAGGAACTGGACGATGCGGTCCAGGGCCTGCACGGCGGTGGTCGGGTCGTTCACCGCGGGGGAGAGGGCCCGCAGCGCGATGTCGGCGAGCTGGCGAAGACCGAACCCGAGATCCTGGTGGAAGGTGCGCTCCACGCTGACGGACACCGTGTACCGCAGCGCGCGCGGGGGCGGCGCCGCGCCGCCGTGCACGGTGAACACCGGCGTCCCCGGCACCACGAAGTCCCCGATGCGCGGCAGCAGTCGCAGCACCACGCCGTGGCGTCCGGCCGCACGCACGACGCGGGCGATGTTCACGTCCCGCAGTACCCCGGCCCGCCCGTCGTGAGTGATCCGGGCGGTGGCGGGGCCGAGACGTTCGTCGTCCACCGCGCCTTCGGTCGGGTGCTTCACGGCCACCCGGAACGACTCCCGGGCGATCCGGTCGATGACGAAGCTGATCCGCATCATGCGGAGGGTGCCGTTCACGTACGCGACGAAAAGCAGCAGGCTCAGGAGCACCATCGCCATCGCCAGGACCGACTCGACCAGCGGCACGCTCGTCAGGAGCCGCGGATCGCTCTCGCTGTCGAAGGACGTCATGGTCATCAGCGAGAACAGGAACGTCGCCAGAAAGACGGTGAGCGTGACCTTGGTGATCCGCGACCTGACGTACAGCCGCACCACCCGCGGGCTGAACTGCCCGCTGGCCATCTGCACGGCCACCAGCGAGATGCTGAAGACGACACCGATGAAGGTCATCATGGCCGAGCCGATGGTGTTGATCACCGCCTTGGCGTCATCGGCGACGCCCATCAGGTCCCGGACGGTGTCGTAGTCACCGTCCTCCTGCAGCAACGCCACGATCCGTCCGTCGACCTCGGCCGCGACGGCCCACAGCACCATGGCTCCCACGAGCCCGGCGGTCGGCGCGAACCACATGGTGTCCCGCAGGTGCTCGCGCAACGGGGACAGCAGCCGGGGCCGCCGCACCTTCACACCACCGAGCACTTCCGTAACCGAGGCGTCACTCATGGTGAGACTGTAGACGCGGCGGATCGGGTGACCGGGCATCCGCCCGCCGACGTACGGATACGCAGGTGAAAGGCACTCCGAAAGCTTGGTATTGTTGTCCATGTCGCCGCGGGGAACACCCCGCGAACGGCAGACACCTAGTCCGGGTGGCGGAATGGCAGACGCGCTAGCTTGAGGTGCTAGTGCCCTTTATCGGGCGTGGGGGTTCAAGTCCCCCCTCGGACACCAGCCAGAACCCCACGGTCTCTTCGAGACCGTGGGGTTTTGTCATGCCCGCCTTTCTGGGGAAGCTCCGTGCCCGCCCTCCCCGGGAGAGGGAGGGCGGGCATGAAAAGGGAGGTCAGGCCGTGGCGCCCGAAGCGGCCCGCGGGTCTGTCTTCTCCTCGGAGGCGTCGGAGCCCGCGTCCGCCCGGCGCACCGGAATCATCGACGCCACCGCCGCCGCCGCGAGGGCCACCCCGCAGCCCATCAGCATGGCGGTCCTGAAGCCGTTCTCCGACGGGAGGAAGTGGCCGCCGAAGTCCGTCGTCATCTGGGCGAGGACCACGCCGATCACGGCCGCCGCCGCGGAGCTGCCGATCGAGCGCATCAGGGTGTTGAAGCTGTTGGCCGACGCGGTCTCCTCCTGCGGGACCGCGCCCATGATGAGCGCCGGCATCGCCCCGTACGCCAGACCCACGCCCGCGTTGCAGACGATCGTCACGGCCAGCAGACCCCAGGTGGAGCCGAGCAGCAGCATGGAGGAGGCGTAGCCGAGGGAGATGATCAGGCTGCCGACGGCCAGGGTGACCTTGGGGCCGCGGGCGTCCGACAGCTTGGCGCCGAGCGGCGCGAGGGCCATCATCATCAGGCCCGCCGGGGCCATCCACAGGCCCATGGCCATCATCGACTGGCCCAGGCCGTAGCCGGTGGCCTCCGGCAGTTGGAGGAGCTGGGGAACGACCAGCGACTGGGCGTACATCGCGAAACCGACGAGCACCGAGGCCGCGTTGGTCATCAGGATCTGCGGCCGCGCGGTGACGCGCAGGTCGACCAGCGGCTGGTCACTGCACAGCTCCCACCGGCCCCAGGCCAGCAGGATGACGACCGCGGCGGCGAACAGGCCGAGCGTGGTGCCGCTCGTCCAGCCCCAGTCGGAGCCCTTGGAGACGGCGAGCAGCAGGCAGACGAGGCCGCTGCCGAGTCCGATCGCACCCAGCACATCGAAGCGGGCCGAGCCGGAGCCCTCCCGGCCCGCGGGCACGAACAGCCAGGCCAGGACGGCGACCAGGAGGCTCAGACCGGCGGCGACCCAGAACAGCACGCGCCAGCTGGCGTTCTCGGCCACGGCCGCGGAGAAGGGCAGTCCGAGCGCGCCGCCCACGCCCATGGACGCGCTCATCAGGGCGATGGAGGAGCCGAGCTTCTCGGGCGGCAGCACGTCACGCAGGAGGCTGACGCCCAGCGGCACCACGCCCATGCCGAGGCCCTGGAGGCCACGGCCGACGATCATCGGCACCACGGATGAGGCGAGGGCGCACACGACCGAGCCGACCACGAGCGGTATCACCGAGACGAGCAGCATGCGCCGCTTGCCGTACATGTCGCCGAGCCGCCCGGCCACCGGCGTCGCCACCGCCGCCGAGAGCAGCGTGGCCGTGACCACCCACGAGGCGTTCGAGGGGGTGGTGTCGAGCATGCTGGGGAGGTCGCCGATCAGGGGCACCACCAGCGTCTGCATGACCGCGGCCACGATCCCCGCGAGGGCGAGTACCCCGACGATGCGCCCCGGGCGTACATCGGGGCGGACATCGGGCTTCGAGCTGACCACTGGCTTCTCCTTCGGCTTCCCGGGTGGCCCCTGGACGACTTCCAGGCGGCTTCCGGACGATCGGGTGACCTCGACGGTCTTCAGGCGGATGGCCTGACGGCAGCACGATGTGCCGCGACGTTGTGCACTATACATATGAAGTGCATGATGCACATGCCGAGTAGAATGGCCTCATGGAAAAGCCCGGTCGTCGCACCAACAAGCCCGCCGACCGCACGGAGAAGCCCGTGCGGCGGGTCGAATTCGAGACGATGCTGCTCGGACGGCATTCGCACCTGTTCAACCCCCGCACCCGCTCATCCGGTGGGCGCCTCGACCGCAGCGCGTACATCCTGCTCAGCCGCATCCAGATGGACGGACCGATGTCCATCGGCCAGCTCACCGACGCCTTCGGCCTCGACGCCTCCACCCTGAACCGGCAGACCGCCGCGATGTTGCGCGGCGGTCTCGTCGAGCGCATCCCGGACCCCGACGGCGGCATGGCCCGCAAGTTCCGCATCTCCGCGGAGGGTGCGCGGCAGCTCGACGCCGACCGCGCCGAGTACACCCAGGGCCTCGAAAAGGTCATGGACAACTGGTCGGCGGAGGACGTGGACGCGTTCGCGGGCTTCCTCCAGCGCTTCAACAGCGACATCGAGCGCCTGGAGGGTCACCCCTGGCCGCGCCCGTGAACCCCTTCGACCCGCGGGGAAGTAACCCCCACGTATGACGAGACGGGACTGAGTACTGCCAGATCAGTACGCCGGATTGCCTGCAGGTGTACGACGACCGGACCCCCCGCGCCCGGAGAACCTGTGGAGGTACCCGAGATCAGATCTGGAGACCTCTGCCCGTGGCTACTCTTCTCTATCGCCTTGGCCGTCTGGCCTTCCGGCGGCGCTGGTACGTCGCCCTGCTGTGGGCGGCGGTCCTCGGTGCCGTCGGCTTCGGCGCGGTCACGGCGCCCGCCGCCCCGGACGAGGGCAACTCCATGCCGGGCATCGAGTCCCAGAAGGCGTTCGACCTGATGGAGCAGCGCTTCCCCGGGGCCGCGGCCGACGGGGCGAGCGCGCGCATCGTCTTCGTCGCCCCCGACGGGCAGAAGGTCACCGCCGGCGAGAACCGCCAGGCCGTCGAGGAATTCGTGGACAAGGCGGCCGACGGGCCCCAAGTCGCTCAAGCGGCCGACCCGTTCAAGGCGCGGGCGGTGAGTGAGGACGACTCGACGGCGTACGCGACGGTCACGTACAAGGTGGAGGCCGGCGACCTCACCGACCGGAGCAAGACGGCCATCGAGCACGCCATGGAGGAGGCCAGGGGAGCGGGCCTGAACGTCGAGGCGGGCGGAAACGCGCTCGCCACCCAGCCCGAGGCGGGTGGGGCGGCCGAAGGGATCGGCGTCGTCATCGCCGCCGCCGTCCTGCTGATCACCTTCGGGTCGCTGGCCGCGGCCGGGCTTCCGCTGCTCACCGCGATCATCGGCGTCGGCGTCAGCATGGCCTCGATCCTGGCCCTGGGCAGCGCGCTCGGCCTCTCCGCGACGACCGGCACCCTCGCCACCATGCTCGGCCTCGCCTGCGGCATCGACTACGCCCTGTTCGTCGTCTCCCGCTACCGCGAAGAGCGCGCCAAGGGCCACGCGCCCCAGGAGGCGGCGGGCCTGGCCGCGGGTACGGCCGGTTCCGCGGTCGTCTTCGCCGGGCTCACCGTGGTCATCGCGCTGGCCGGGCTCTCGGTGGTCGGCATCCCGATGCTGACCAAGATGGGGCTGGCCGCCGCAGGGGCGGTCGTCGTCTCCGTCGTCATCGCGCTCACCCTCGTGCCCGCCCTGCTCGGCCTCTGGCCGAACGCAGTGCTCTCCCGCGCGACCCGCAGGCGCGGCAGCGGCAGCGGCAAGGGCGGCGCAAGACGCCACGACGGCGCGAGCGTCGGCGGTGAGAGCAATGGCGGTGAGAGCAATGGCGGCAGCCGCTGGGCCAGGTTCGTCCTGCGCCGCCCCGTCCCCGTGCTGCTCGCCTCCGTCGCGGGGCTCGGCGCGCTGGCCCTGCCGGTGCTCGATCTCCGGCTCGGTATGCCGGGGGCCGAGGCCAAGCCCACCTCGACCACGGAACGCCGCGCCTACGACGCGCTCGCCGACGGCTTCGGACCCGGGTTCAACGGACCGCTGACCATAGTCGTCGACGCCAAGGGAGCAGCCGACCCGAAGGCGGCGGTGACGACGGTAGAGCAGCGTGTCGGCGCCACGGAGGGGGTCGTGTCCGTGTCACCCGCGCGGTTCAACCCCGCCGGTGACACCGCGATGTTCACCGCCGTGCCGGCCGCCGCTCCCACCGACCAGAAGACCAAGGACCTCGTCCACGGCATCCGCGGCGACCGACCCGCGATCGAGGCCACCACCCAGGGGGCCACCTTCGAGGTCACCGGCTCCACCGCGACGAACATCGACATGGCCCAGAAGGTGCAGGACGCCTTGATCCCGTACCTCGCGGTCGTGGTGGGCCTGGCCGTGCTGCTCCTGATGGTGGTCTTCCGCTCCGTCCTCGTACCGCTCAAGGCGGCCCTCGGCTTCCTCCTGTCGGTCGGCGCCGCCCTCGGCTCGGTCGTCGCGGTCTTCCAGTGGGGCTGGGGCGCCGGGCTCCTCGGCGTCGAGCAGACCGGCCCGGTCATGAGCCTGATGCCGATATTCCTGGTGGGCATCGTCTTCGGGCTCGCCATGGACTACGAGGTGTTCCTCGTCGCACGGATGCGCGAGGCCTACGTGCACGGGGACCGGCCGGGTCAGGCCGTCGTCAGCGGCTTCCGGTACAGCGCACGTGTCGTGGTGGCGGCCGCGCTGATCATGATGGCGGTGTTCTCCGGGTTCATCGGCGCCGGTGAATCCATGATCAAGACGATCGGGTTCGGACTTGCCGTGGCGGTCCTGTTCGACGCATTCGTCGTCCGTATGGCGCTCGTCCCCGCCGTCCTCGCCCTGCTCGGCAGGGCGGCGTGGTGGTTGCCGCGCCCGCTGGACCGGCTGCTGCCCCGCGTCGACGTGGAGGGCGAGGCGCTCAGCCGCAGGTCCACCGTCATAGCGGCCCCCGCCCGGACGGCCGATCGCGAGGCGGTGCGGACCTGACCCATGGCGTGGCGGACCGTGTGACGGACCAACGGACGCGGGGCCGTCCCGTGCGGGACGGCCGTCCCCTGCGGGACACGGGGCGGCCCTGCGCCCGTCGGGGCGCCGCGTGGCCGACGATGGCTCAAGAACCCTGATCGGAGAACTCGATGCTCACCAGCTGGCAGCGCCACGCGGAGGCCCACCCCCGCGTCGCCGACGCGGCCGTGGCGCTGCTGCTGTTCGGCGTCTCCTTCTCCGGCAGCATGCTCAGCACCACCAATCCCTCCGACCGGCCCGCGTGGTGGGCCGGGGTGGCGGCCTCCGCCGTCGGCTGTACGGCCCTGCTGTGGCAGCGCGGCCGTCCCCGCACCGTCGTCGCCGTGACCACGCTCTGCGCCATAAGCCTGAGCGCGATGGGCTTCCTGCTCACGCCCCTGCTCCTCGGCCCGGTCATGGTGGCGCTCTACTGGCTGGCCGTCGGCAGCGGCCGCAAGGTCACCCGTGAGTACACGCTGGCCGTCGCCGTCCTGGTGGGTGGCACGGCCCTGTTCGCGGACACCGTCAATCACTCGCTGCTCCTCAAGACGCTCAACCCCATCGCCTGGATCCTCCTGTCAGCGATGTTCGGCAGCGGAGTCCAACTGCGCCGTGCCTACCTGGAGTCCCTGCAGACCCGCGCCGCGCACGCCGAACGCATGCGCATCGCCCGGGAGTTGCACGACGTCGTCGCCCACCACCTGACCCTGGCCAACGCCCAGGCCGGCACGGCCGCGCACCTCGCGGCCACCCACCCCGACCAGGCCAAGCAGATCCTCACCGACCTCACGGGCACCACCGCGACGGCGCTGCGGGAGCTCAAGGCCACTGTGGGGCTGCTGCGCCAGGCGAGCGACACCGACACCCCCCTTGAGCCGTCCCCCGGGCTCGCCCGGCTCGCCGACCTCACCGCGTCGTTCGCCTCCACCGGACTCACGGTCACCGTCACCACGGAGGGCGAGCCGCAGCCGCTCTCGGCGGCGGTCGATCTGACAGCATTCCGAATCGTGCAGGAAGCGCTCACCAACGTCAGCAAACACGCCCGCACGGAGACGGCGTACGTCCACCTGACCCACGCCCCCGACGGCCTGACCCTCAAGGTCACCGACGACGGACACCACACGGCCCCCGCCACGCCCGTCGGCGGACACGGCTTCGGCCTCATAGGCATGCGGGAACGCGCCCACTCCGTCGGCGGTCACCTGCATGCCGGCCATCGCCCCGAAGGCGGGTTCGAAGTCACCGCCCACCTGCCGCCGCACCCCGAGAACACGGAAGAGAACCGCACCACATGACCCTCCGCGTCCTGCTTGCCGACGACCAGGCCCTCCTCCGGGCGACCTTCCGCATCCTGATCGACTCCTGCGACGACATGGAGGTGGTCGCCGAGGCCACCGACGGCAAGGAAGCCCTCGAACTCACCCATATCCACCGCCCCGACCTCGCCCTCATGGACATCCGCATGCCGGGCACGGACGGCCTTGCGGCGACCGCCCACATCTGCGCCGACCCGGACCTCGCCGCCACCCGCGTCCTCATCCTCACGACCTTCGAGACCGACGAGTACGTCGCCCAGGCCCTGCGCGCCGGAGCGAGCGGATTCCTCGGCAAGGACGTGGGCGTCGACGAACTCCTCGGCGCGATCCGCACCGTGGTCGCGGGCGATTCGCTGCTCTCCCCGTCGGCCACGCGCGCCCTCATCACCCGCTTCCTCGCCACCCCCGACCCCGGCGGCCACCTGGTGCCGCCCGAGAGCCTCGCCGCGCTCACCGCCCGCGAGCGGGAAGTGATGGCTCTGGTCGCCGAGGGAAAGTCCAACGCCGAGATCGCCGACGCGCTCTTCGTCAGCCCGCTGACCGTACGCACCCACGTCCAGCGCGCCATGACCAAGCTCGATGCCCGGGACCGCGCCCAACTGGTCGTCATCGCCTACCAGTCGGGCCTCGTCCGCCCCGCCCCGCCCCTGTGCTGAGCTCAGGAACTCCTGAGCCCGCACCTCACTTCTTGAGCCCGTCCATCGCCGCGCGCGTGTCGGACTTGAGCATCTCCTCGACCTCCGAAGCGGTCGGCGGCTCGGACTTGTCGTCCGCGCCGCCGTAGTAGCTCCAGCGTGTCTCGATGGTGAACCAGCCCTCCCGCACGGCGAGCGTCATGCCGTTGAGGTCGTCACCGCTCGAGCCGCTCGTGCCGCTCTTGTCGGTCACCAGGTACGCCTCGTCGCCGATGCCGCTGACGGCCTTGGTCGTGTAGGTGTAAGTCTTCTGCGACTGGTCCTCGTAGGCCTTCTGCTCGGAGGCGAACTCGCCCTTCGGGTCGGTGGCCTTGTGCCAACGGGCGGTCGAGTAGACGTAGATGCTCGAGTACGAGTCGGCGTCCGCCTTCGGGTCCTTGAGCTTGCGGCTGCAGTAGCTCTGGTCGAACCCCTTCTGCCGCGTGCCGTAGTGGGTGGTCGAGGTGGAGTCCGAGTCGATCTCGAACTTCTCCTTGAAGGCGTCGAGCGGGGAGACGTCGCAGAGGTTCTTCGCGTACTCGTATCCGGCGAGGTCGGCCTTCGCGTCGTCGCCGCTGTCGCCCGTGGAGCCGAGGTTGCCGGTGGCGAAGAGGGCACCCGCCCACAGGGCCGACGCGACCACGACGCCGCCGATGCCCCACACCCAGCCCGGCGTGGGCTTGCGTGGGCCTGCCGGGGGTGCCGGCGGTGCGGGCGGCTGGCCGTAGGGGCCCGGCTGCTGGCCGTACGGGCCGGGTGGCTGGCCGTAGGGCTGGGGCGAGCCCTGGGGCGGCACCGCACCCGGGGGCTGCTGATAGGGATTCGGGGTCTGCTGGTACGGATTGGGCTGGGAGGGCTGCGGGGGCTGATTGGGTTGGTTGGGCTGGGGATTCGGTATCGACATAGGCGGCAATGTACCGCTGGCCCCCGGGCGGGTGGACGTGGCCCGGCCCTGGTCGCCCAGGGGTGACCGGCTCAAGTAAGGTCACCCTTAGCTATGCGTACGCAGTGAACCCCAGGAGGCTTGCTCATGCCGCTCACCGCTCCTCCCACCGGGGCGACCCGTCGGCCGCCCCGCATCCCGCGGCCGCGGCCGGTCGAGCGTGCGGTCAGTGCGTGGGTCGGGCGGGCCGTGGAGAGGGGCGGCTTCTGGGACGCGGTGCGGGAGGCGGGTGGTTCGCCGGTCGTCGAGCCCGATCCGCGGGGTGACGACGAGCACCGGGTGGTCACCTTCCTGTGGCGCGGCACGGACACGACCCGAGCCGTCCTCGTCATGCCGAACAAGATCGTCGACCCGCGTGACATGGCCCCCAACCTGATGGAACGGGTACCCGGCACGGACATCTGGCACTGGTCGATCCGGATGCGGGCGGACTGGCGGGCCACCTACAGCCTGTGTGTGGACGAGGGGGACGGGCCCGGGGCCGACGACGCCGGATACTGGCCCTGGCTGCGGCAGCAGCAGCGCACCGACCCCCTCAACTCGCGCACTCTCAGCAGGCGTTGGGGTGGTGAGCCGGTCTCGTGCGTCGAGCTGCCGCAGGCGCCGGCGGGTGACGACTGGCAGCGTCGAGACGGTGTCGCGCGCGGCGCCGTCAGCGCGCATACCGTGCGCAGTGAACTCCTGGGCAACGAACGCCGGGTGCACCTGTACGAGCCGCCGGGCGGCGGACGCGATCTGCCCGTCCTCGTGCTCATGGACGGCGAGATGTGGCAGCCGGGACTGGATGTCGCGGCCCTCCTGGACAACCTCATCGCCGACGGCCGCATCCCGCCCCTGGCCGCGCTGCTGCCCGAATCCCTGAGCGCCGACCAGCGCTGGGCCGAGCTCGCCTGCAACGAGCGGTTCGTCGGGTTCCTCCACACCGAACTGCTGCCTTGGGCCGGCGAACACCTCTCCCTGACCGCCGACCCGGCACGGACCGTGGTCGCGGGGCAGAGCCTGGGCGGCCTCACCGCCGCGTACGCCGGAGTGATCGCACCGGAGCGGTTCGGCCGGGTCCTCGCGCAGTCGGGGTCCTTCTGGTGGCCGGACGGCCCCGACCTCGAACGCTCCGAGTGGTTGACCGCCCGCATCGCGGAGAGCGAAAGGCTGCCCGTCCGCTTCTGGCTGTCGGCCGGCGAGCAGGAGTGGGTCGCGCTTCCCGCCATGCGCAGACTGCGCGCCACTCTGCGGGAGAAGGGCTACGAGGACGCCGTGTACCGCGAGTTCAACGGCGGACACGACTACTTGTGCTGGCGCACGGAACTCGCGGACGGGCTGATCGGACTGCTGGGCCCGGAGTCCACGGGGGCCGCGGTGGAGACCGCTGCCGCCTAGGTCTACATGGGGGCGGGGGACTCTGCTGTGGCGACTGCTGCCGCGTAGCCGTCGGGGGCCGGCACGTCTCGTATGGTCCAGCCTTGGACCTCGAGGGGTGTGGTGCCTGTGCCCGCCAGGAGTGAGGTCATCCCGCCGGCCGCGAGGCCCTCGCCTGTTCCCTTGAGGCATGCCTCCTTGCGTGTCCAGCAGCGAGTGAAGGCCAAGGGCCTGTCGGCGGGCGGGAGTTGGGCCAGCTCCCTTTGCTCTTGAGGGTGCAGGGACGCGGCCACGTCCGTCACCGTGCTCGCCGACGGGAGTCTCTCCACGTCGGCGCCGACCGGGCGGTCCGCGAAGGCGAGCAGCGCCAGGCCGTCCGTGTGGGAGAGGGAGAAGTGCGGTCCCGATCCGCCGGCCACCGCGGGGCGGCCGTGCGGGGCACCGCACAGCGGGCACGGCAGCCGCACCAGTTCCACCGCCGCCGGATCGATGCCGAGGTACGCGCCGAGCCGCCGCCGCAGCGCGGTGTGCGCCGCCGCGTACAGCTCCCGGTCGGCCGGGCGCCGCAACGCCGCCGCCCGGCGCCGCTCCTCCGCGTCGAGGAGCGACACGTCGAGCGGGGCCGGGCGGACCAGCTGGATGTCCGTCACGCGGGTGGATCCTGGAGCCGGGCGACGCAACGGCCGTACGTCTCGGGTCCGTACGCCGTGGTCCAGCCATCGGGCGCGGCGCGGAAGACCGGCCACAGGGAGTACTCGCCGAGCGCGTTCTCCAGGATCAGGTGCGTCGGCTCGGTGTCGGCGTCGGCAGGGGTGACCGGGTCGAAGGGGCCGGGTGTCGTCGTCATGCGTGATCCAGCTCCTTCAGGCGGGCGGCGAGGACGGCGCAGACCTCGTCGAGGCGGCGCGGCTGGGTCAGCTCCGGGTGCAGGCAGTCCACGTCGTGGTTGATGACCGAACCTGTGACGTACGGCGCCCAGGCCTCCCTCGTCAGCCAGTCCTCGGCGCGCGGTGCGGCCGCCGTGAAGAACAGGGCGTCGCCGTCGAAGGGACGGTGGTCGTGCTCGCGCATCAGGCGGGCGTTGTTGACCACGATGTCGAGGACCGCCGACAGGGTCCGGTCGGGCAGGCCCGCCAGAGCACTGCCCTCGCGCTGAAGCGTCGCCAGGACGTCCTCGCGGGTCATCTCGTCCGTGCGGTCGTAGCCTGCCATCCGCAGCAGGGCCGCCAGTGCGTCCGCCTCTTCCGGGACCACGGCGTCGCGCCACTGGTCCGAGGGGTAGGCGTCGAGCAGCGCGAGCAACTCGACCTCCTCGCCCGCCTCTTGCAGGAGTACGGCGACCGTGTGGGCGAGCACACCGCCGACCGACCAGCCGAGCAGCCGGTAGGGGCCGTGCGGCCGTACCGCGCGCAGTGCCTCGACGTACTCGGCCGCCATGTCCTCCATGGTGGTGGGGAGTTCACCGTCGTCGGGCGAGCCGTGCAGACCGCGCGCCTGGAGGCCGTACACCGGCTGCCCGGGGTCGAGCCGCGACAGCAGCCCCGAGTAGCACCAGCTCATGCCGCCCGCCGGGTGGAAGGCGAACAGCGGGGTGCGGTCGCCGCCCGCGCGCAGCGGAAGCAGTACGTCAAGGGAGCGGTCGGCCGCGTTGTGGTCCGCGTCCAGGAGCGCGGCGAGCGCGGCCGGGGTCTGCGCCTGGAAGAGCGTGCCGATGGTGAGCTCGGCACCCAGCGTGTCGCGGACCCTGGCGACCAGACGGGCCGCGAGGAGCGAGGTGCCGCCCAAATCGAAGAAGGCGTCGTCCACGCTTAGTTGAGGCACGCCGAGGATCTCGGCGAAGAGCCGGGTGAGCGTCTCCTCGCGGTGGCCGCTCGGCACCCGGCCCCCGTCGCCCGAGCCCTCGAAGGCGGGAGCGGGCAGGGCGCGCCGGTCCAGCTTGCCGTTCGGGCTGAGCGGGAAGTCGTCCAGGACGAGGATCGCGCCAGGCACCATGTAGTCCGGCAGCGTACGGGCGAGCCGGGCGCGCAGCTCGTCGGGGTCGGCGACGGCTCCGGCGCCGGAGGGCGTCACGTACCCCACGAGCCGCTGGTCGCCCGGCCGGTCCTCGCGGACCAGGACACCGGCCGCGCCCACTGCCGGGTCGGCGGCCAACTCGGCCTCGATCTCGCCCAGTTCGATGCGCAGGCCGCGCAGCTTCACCTGGTGGTCGGTGCGACCGAGGTACTCGATCTCGCCGTGCTCGGTCCAGCGCGCCAGGTCACCCGTGCGGTACATGCGGGTGCCGGGCGGGCCGAAGGGGTCGGCGACGAAACGGGCCGCGGTCAGCTCGGGCCGCCCGAGGTACTCGCTCGCCAGCTGGGTCCCCGCGAGATACAACTCGCCCTGGATTCCGGGCGGGCACGGCTGGAGCGCCGCGTCCAGGACGTACAGGCGCGTGTTCCAGACGGGCCTGCCGATCGGCACCGGGCCCGACGCGCCGGTGGCGCACGGGTGGTACGTCACGTCGACGGCCGCCTCGGTCGGGCCGTACAGATTGTGCAGCGGCACGCCGTCGAGCACGCGCCCGAAGTCCCGCACCGTCTCGCGCGGCAGCGCCTCACCGCTGCAGAAGACATGCCGCAGGTCCGTGCAGTCCGCGGCGGCGGGCTCGGACAGGAACACCTGGAGCATCGACGGCACGAAGTGACAGACGGTGATGCCCTGTTCGCGGATGACGCGCGCGAGGTACGCCGGGTCCTTGTGGCCGCCGGGCTCGGCGACGACGAGTGTCGCACCCACCCGCAGCGCCCAGAAGAACTCCCACACCGACACGTCGAAACCGGACGGCGTCTTCTGCAACACCCGGTCACCTGCGCCGAGTTCGTACGTCGCCTGCATCCAGCGAAGGCGGTTGTCGATCGCCGCGTGCGGCACGACGACGCCCTTGGGGCGGCCGGTCGAACCGGACGTGTAGATGACGTAGGCGGGGTGGTGCGGGGTGAGCGCGCGCGGCGGGTCGTACGTGCCGTACGACGTCGTGTCCAGGCTGTCCAGGGCGACGAGCGGGACGCCCGACGCGGGCACCCGGTCGGCGCGGTCGGCGATCACGCAGGCCGGACCCGCGTCCTGAAGCATGTACGCGAGACGGTCCGCCGGGTAGTCCGGGTCGAGCGGAAGATAGGCGCCGCCCGCCTTCAGCACGGCGAGGAGAGTGATCACCAGGTCCAGGGAGCGGGGCACGGCGACCGCCGCGAGCGCGCCCGGACGTACGCCGGCCTCGATGAGATGGTGGGCGAGCCGGTTGGCGCGGGCGTTCAGCTCGGCGTAGGTCAGCTCCTGGTCACCGAAGACCAGGGCGGTGGCGTCCGGGGTGCGGACCGCCTGGCCCTCGATCGGGCCGATCAGCGTGGTGGGCGGCACCGGGTGCGCCGTGGCGTTGAACTCGTCGACCACCAGGGAGAGTTCGATGCGGCGGGCGATGGTGTGCTCGGCCAGCGGGGTGTGCGGGCCCGCGTCGGCGATGCGCTCCAGGAGTTCCATGAAACGCGCCTGGTGCACGGCGAGTTCGTCCGGCTCGTACAGGGCGGGATTGCCGTCGTAGTCGATGCGCAGGCCGCTGCCGTCGGCGCGGTCGTAGACATTGACCGTGAGGTCGTCGACCGGGCCCGCCGACAGGTTGTGGGCGTCGGTGCGGGCGCCCGCGAAGGTAAGGCCGTAGTCGAACGGCATGACGTTGATCAGCGGCCCGACCAGGGATCGGCCCTCGCCCAGGAGGCCCAGGTCGCGGCGGATGTCCTCGTAGCGGTAGCGCTGGTGGCGGCGGGCGGCGCGGATGCCGAGCACCACCTGGCGGGTCAGCTCGGCGAAGGTGGCCTGTGGGGTCACGGTGAGCCGCAGTGGCAGCACGTTCATGACCATGCCGGGCACGCGAAGCGCCACCGAGCCCATGCGGCCCATCATCGGCAGGCCCAGCACCACCTCGGCCGATCCGGTGGCCCGCGAGACGTACAGGGCCTGCGCGGCGACGAGCACCTCGGGCCACGTCGCCCGCATCGAGGACGCCGACTCCCGCAGCCGTGCGGTCGCCTCGGGGGAGAGGCGGGCGCTGCGGCGGTGGAAGGCGCGGGAGGGCAGCGCGGTGCGTCCGGCCAGGTTGGGGGCGTCGGGGCGGTCGGCGAAGGCACCGTCCCAGAAGCGGCGGTCGGTTTCGAACGCATCCGATGAGCGGTACGCGGTGTCCTCGGCGACCAGGTCCGCAAGCCGCCCGAAGGGGCTCTCGCCGGGCTCCTCGCCCGCGGCCAGCGCGGTGTAGACCTCGGCGGTGCGCCGCGCGAGCAGCGAGTAGCCGAAGCCGTCCATCACGATGTGGTGCACCCGCTGGTACCAGAGCCACCGCTCGTCGGCGACGCGGAACAGCGCGTGCGCGAACAGTGGCCCGGCCGCCAGGTCGAACGGCGTGGACAGGTCCTCGCGCATCCACGCCTGCGCCTCGGCGTCCGGGTCGGACGCGGCGCGCAGGTCGCGCACCTTCAGCGGCAGCGTCGGGTCGACGACCTCCAACTGCTGCGGCCCGTCGGCCCCTTCGATGATCCGTACGCGCAGGGCGTCGGCCTCGGACACCACCTGCCGCAGCGTCCGCGCGAACAGCGACGGGTCGATGGGGCCGTGGATCTCCAGGCACTCGGCCGTGTTCTGGGCCGGGCTGCCGGGGTCGAGCGCCTGCGCGAACCACATGCCCGACTGGGCAGCGGTGAGCCTCATGCCGAGGCTCCAAGGAGCGGCGCCCAGGCCTCGATGGCCGGCTGTTCGGCCAGGTCCACGAAGGTGGCGGTGATGTCGTGCTCGCGGCGCCAGCGCTCGATGAGCGACATGATGCGCACCGAGTCGAGGCCGTAGTCGACGAGGTTCTCGTCGAGGGGGATGTCGGCCGGGTCCTCGCCGAGCACATCGGCGACGTCGGCCCGTATGAGTTCCACGCTGAGCGCCATGTCAGATCCCCTTCAGAACCGCGTCGGTGGTGGTGACGACCGCGCACCGGCCGGCCGCGTAACGCAGGGCCATGTCGTGGTCCTCGCGGGAGAAGTCCGCCACCGCGTCCGCGACGACGAACGCCTGGACGTCCCGCATCCAGGCGTCGCAGGCCGTCATGAGGACGCCGATGTGCGCGTACACGCCGACGATGACGATCTGGTCCCGGCCCGCCGCACGCATGCGCTCCTCGAGGTCGGTGCGGACGTACGCGCTGTACTTCCACTTCGTGAGCACGGTGTCGCCGGGCTCCGGCGCGACCGGGCCCGCGATGGCCTTGGCGTGCTCGTCGTCGGGCAGACCGGGGCCCCAGAAGTCCTGCTGCAGACCGCGCTCGGCCGGCGTCTGGCCGCCGGGCTGTGCGGAGTACAGGACGGGGATGCCGGCCGCGCGGGCCGACTTCGCCAACTCGCCGACATTGGCCAGCAGTTCGGTGGTCGGCGAGGTGTCGGGGGTGTAGGCGGTCAGGAAGTGGTTCTGCAGGTCATGGACGAGCAGCACCGCCCGCTGCGGGTCGATGGTCCACGCGACCCGGTTGTCGGGCAGCTCCTCGGGCGAGGGCATCGGGTACGGCGTGACGGCGGGGAGCGCCATGGTGGGGCCTTTCGGGAACTCAAGGTAGCTGGGTGCATCGGGGTGCTGCCGGGGCAGGGGTCAGCTGCCCGGAGCGGCAGCGGTCAATTGCCTGGTGCGGCGGCGGTCGTCCGCTGCTCCTTCTTGCTGATCTTGCCGATGCCGGTCTGCGGGAAGGCGGTCACGAACTCGACCCGGTCGGGCACCTTGTACGCGGCGAGACCGCGCTCCCGCACGAACTTCTTGATGACGACGGGCTTCAGCGGCTCGGCGTCCGCACGCAGGATCACGTACGCGAGGGTCCGCTCGCCCAGGTACTCGTCGGGGACGGCGACGACCGACACATCGTGGACGTGCGGGTGGGCGAGGATGATGTTCTCGACCTCCTCCGGCGCGATCTTCTCGCCGCCGCGGTTGATCTGGTCCTTCGCCCGGCCCTCCACCACCAGATGTCCGGTGGGGGTGCGGCTCACGATGTCGCCGGTGCGGTAGAAGCCGTCGGCGGTGAACGAGCGGGCGTTGTGCTCGGGCGCCCGCCAGTAGCCGCGGATGGTGTACGGGCCGCGGGTCAGCAGGTGGCCCGGCCGGCCTTCCGGCACGTCCTGGTCGAGGTCGTCGACGATGCGGATCTCGTCGTCCGGGGAGATCGGGCGGCCCTGAGTGGTGACGATGGTCTCCGCCGGGTCGTCCAGACGCGTGTAGTTGACAAGACCCTCCGCCATCCCGAAGACCTGCTGGAGAGTGCAGCCGAGCGCGGGGGCGACCCGGCGCGCGGCCGACTCGCTGAACTTCGCGCCGCCCACGAGCAGCACTTCGAGGCTGGAGATGTCGTACGGCGTGCTGCGCCCCGCGTCCGTCCACACCAGGGCGAGCGGCGGGACGAGACCGGTGATCGTCACCCGCTCCCGCTCGATGAGCGGGAACGCGGTGTCCGGGTCGGGCTGCGGGCACATCACGACACGGCCGCCCGCGTAGAGCAGACCGAGCGAACCCGGCGAGGAGAGCGGGAAGTTGTGGGCCGCGGGCAGCGCCACGAGATAGACGGAGTCCTCCGTCACCCCACAGAGCTCGTTCGAGCCCCACAGCGAGTACATGTAGTCGTCGTGGGTGCGCGGGATCAGCTTGGGTACGCCGGTGCTGCCGCCCGACAGCTGGAGGAACGCGAGGTCGGAGGGTTCGGGCCCGTCGATCTCGATGGGCTCGCGCGGCACGTCGGCGAGCGCGGTGTGCTCGCCCGGCTCACCGACCACGAACACGTCGCGCAGTGTGGGGACTTCGGAAAGGACCTTGGAGGCGAGGTCACGGTGGTCGAAGCCGCCGACGCGGTCCGGGATGACGTAGGCGACGGCCTCGGTGAACTCGCAGAAGTAGTGGATCTCCGTCTCGCGGTGCGCCGGCAGCGCGAAGACCGGAAGGGCGCCGATCCGGAACAGCGCGAAGATCACCTCGAAGAACTCGGCGACGTTCGGCAGCTGGACGACGACCCGGTCGCCCTTGCTGATGCCGCGTGCGGCGAAACCGGCGGCCAACTGGTCCGCCCGTACGTCGAGTTCGCCGTACGTCCAGTTCCGGTCCCCGTCGGTGATCGCGACCCGGGCGGGGTGCGCGTCGGCACGCTCACGGAGCATGCCGCCGAAGGTCTCGCCGCGCCAGTACCCGGCGGCGCGATACCGCTCGGCGAAGACCTCCGGTATCGGTGGTGCGTCTCTGCGGCTGTCTGCCGTCGTCATCGGTCGACTCCCACCGCGTCGAGGAACGTACGGAACTTGGCGCCTGTCTCGGCGCGTTCGGCCTCCGGCGAGGAGTCGGCCACGACGCCCGCGCCCGCGAAGAGCCGCAGCCGTCCGCTGCCGTCCGCCGTCTCCTCGGACTCCGCGCAGCGGATGGTGACGACCCACTCGCCGTCGCCGTGCGCGTCGCTCCAGCCCACCATGCCGGTGTAGTGGCCGCGGCCGAAGGGCTCCAGTTCGCCGATCACGTCACGGGCGTGCCCGGTCGGGGTGCCGCACACGGCCGGGGTCGGGTGCAGGGCGGTGGCCAGCTCCAGTGCGGAGGTGGCCGGTTCGGCGAGTTCGCCGGTGACGGTCGTCGACAGGTGCCACATGGTGGCGGTGCGGACCAGGGTGGGCCGTTCCGGCACGTCGAGGTCGGTGCAGAACGGGGCGAGTGCCTTGTGCACGGCGTCCACGACGACGGCGTGCTCGTGCAGGTCCTTCGCCGATTCGAGCAGCGCGGCCGCCCGGCGCACGTCCTCAGCCAGGTCCGCGGAACGGGGCGTCGAACCGGCCAGCGGGTTGGCGGTCAGGCGGTTGCCGTGCCGGGATACGAGCAGCTCCGGGCTGGCGCCGAGGAGGGTGCGGCCCGCGCCCGTGGGCACGGCGAAGGAGTAGCCGCGCGGGTCGCGGCGGGCCAGGCGCTGGAGCATCGCGGGCAGGTCGAGCGGGCCGTCCGTGGACAGCTCCAGGGTGCGGGCGAGGACGACCTTGTCGAACTCGCCGCTCTTCATGCGGGCCACGGCGGCCTCGACGGAGGCGGCGTACTCCTCGCCCGAGGGAACCTCGCGCACCTGCCAGCCGCCGGCCGTGGCGGGCGGCGGCGTGGGCAGCGCCACGAGCGGGTCAGTGCGCAGCGCGGGCGCCCAGCGTGCCGCTTCGGGCACCGTGAGCACGGCGGGCTCGGTGGGGTCGAAGGGGATGGAGCCCACCACGATCGGCGCCTGGTTGCCGGCGCGCCGCTGCGCGTCCAGGGTGGCGGCGACCCGCTCCGTCAACGGCCGCTCGTCGTGGGGTACTTCGGCGGCGGTGCCGTGGGCGAGGAGGGTGCGGGTGGGCGACGCGAAGAACCGGGTGTCGCCGGGTCGGTAGGCGTCGAGCAGCGCGGTCGCCGCGCCGACGGCCCCGGGGGTGGTGGGGGCGGCGGGAGCGACCACGTCATTGGGGGGTGTCACGGATGACTCCTCGTCAAGTAGGGGAGGGCGGCGCGGCTTTCAGGCGCGCAGGGTGGCGCCGCCGTCCACGTACAGGTCGTGCAGGGTGATGTGCCTGGCCCGGTCGGAGACCAGGAAGGCGACCGCTTCGGCGATGTCGGAGGGGTCGGCGATCCGGCCGAGCGGAATGCCGACCCGGTACGAGGCGGGGTCGCCGTCGATGACCCGGGCCTCGGCCAGCTCGTGGTCGCCGGTCCACAACTGCCGCTGCATGTCGGTGTGGGTGGAGCCCGGCGACACGACGTTGCAGCGCACGCCGTCGCGGGCGACCTCCAGACCGAGGCATTTGGTGAACATCGTGGCGGCGGCCTTGGACGCGGCGTACGCGGCCATCTGGGTGCGGGGCACCCCGGCGGCGTTCGAGCCGACCGTCACGATGGAGCCCTTGCCCCGCGCGGTCATGCGGCGGGCCGCGGCGCGCGAGGTGTGGAAGACGCCGTTCGTGTTGACGGCGAAGGTCTCGGCCCAGTCGGTGTCGGTGAGTTCGACGACCGGGGCGGGCCGCAGGATGCCCGCCACGTTCACGAGGATGTCCAACGGCCCGACGGTGCGCTCGACTTCCTCGAACGCGGCGTCCACGGCAGCCGCGTCGGTGACGTCGAGGACCATGCCGGTGACGCGGCCGCCGCCCGCCGGCCGCTCTTCGACGTCCTGCTCCTCGGCGTCCTGCTCCTTGACGTCGGGTGACCGGTCGGCGGCGACGACCCGCGCGCCGCGCTCGGCGAGCGCGCGGGCCACTGCCCGACCGATGCCCCGGCCCGCGCCGGTGACCAGAGCCACCCGGCCCGCGAGCTCAGGGTCGGTTATGCCGGAAGTCACTTGCCCATCGCCTTCTCGACGTCCTCAAGGACGGAGACGGCGGCCTGCGCGCCACCGAGGCTGGTCCACTTCGAGCCGTCGATCTCGGTCGTGTGGTTCTTCTTGACCGCGTCGAGCTGCTTGTACGCGGCCTTGCCCTTCAGCTCCTTGAAGAGGTCGGCGTCCGGACCGGCCGAGGCGAGGGTGCCGATGAACAGCCAGTCGGCGTCGATCTGCTTGAGGTCCTCGTCGCTGAGCGGCGTCGAGTGGCCCTCGCCCTTCTTGTTCTGGATGCCGGGCCGCTTGAAGCCGAGGTCCTTCAGGACGTCGGAGATGAACACGCCCTGCTGCATGACGGCGGTGCCCTTGGCGGAGTAGCGCGCCACGGAGACGCTCGCGCCCGCGTTGTCGCCGAGGTTCTTCTGCACGGCGGCGGCCTTGGTGTCGTAGTCCTCGAGGAACGCGCTCGCCTCGTTCGACTTGCCGAGCACCTTGCCGGTGAGCTCCAGGGACTTCTTCCAGTCCTTGGTCCTGTCGATCGTGACGACCGTCGGGGCTATCGCCTTCAGCTGCTTGAGCACCTGCTGGTCGGCGAGCTGGCCCGCCAGGATGACGTCCGGCTTGGCCTGGAGGACCTTCTCGATGTCGGGTCCGGTGACCGCGCCCACCACCGGGATGCCCTTGGCCTGGTCGGCCAGGTACTCGGGGGCGCCCTTCTGGCCTCTGCCCGCGGAGAGACCGACGGGCTTGACCTTCAGGGCGAGGGCGGAGTCCAGGTCCATCTCGCTCAGCGCGATGACCTTCTTGGGATTGGCCGGAACCTTTACCTCCGCACCCGAGGCGTCGGTGACGCTCACCTTCGTGGCGTTTTTGGCCTTGCTGCTGGAGCCGGAGTCGTCGGACGAGTCCGAACCGCAGGCGGAAAGGGTGAGCGCGGAGGCCAGAGTGAGGGCCGCAACCGCGGTCAGCCGGGTACGCGGGGAGTGGTTCGAGGACATGTCCGTGATCTCCATGCTTCAGTTGCCCGGCGGTCAGTCCGGACATAAGGGTTATTCCTGGCCGTGTCGGGGCATGGCGAAGTACCCCTGAAGGAACAGGGAGTTCGCCGCCACCCCGACTCGGGGCTCCAGGTCAAGGTTAGGTTAGGCTAACTTCATGTTGGTTGCGCAAGGGGGGCCGGTCCCAACGTCCGGATCCAGACCTCCGATACCGGACTTGGCGAAGATGCATCGCCCCACGCTGTGGGCGGCTGCCGCCCTTGTTGTCCTGCTCCTGTCGCTCGGCCTGCTCTCGCTCCTGATCGGGTCCGGGTCGACCCCGATGGGCCGCGCCTGGGACTTCCTCACCGGGGACCCCTCCGCGCGGGCCGACGCCCAGATACGGCTCGCCGTCATGGACGTACGCCTCCCGCGTACGCTCGCCGGCGTCCTGGTCGGCGTCGCCCTCGGCGCCGCCGGCTGCCTCCTGCAGGCCGTCACGCGCAATCCGCTCGCCGAGACGGGCCTCCTCGGGGTCAACTCCGGTGCGGCACTCGGTGTGGTGATCGGTCTCACCTACTTCGAAGTGACCTCCGCCTACGGCGTGTTGGTGTGGGCCCTGGTCGGCGGCATGGCCGCCAGCGCCGTGGTCCTGCTGCTCGCCGCGTCCGGCAGGGCCGCGGGTTCGCCGCTGCGGCTCGTCCTCGCCGGATCGGCGCTCGGCGCGACCTTCCACGGCATGACGTCGTACGTACTCCTGGGAGAGCAGGCCACGTTCGACACCTACCGCTACTGGACCATCGGGTCCCTCGCCGGCATCAAGACGTCCGAGACCTACCCCCTGATCCCGCTGATCGCGGTCGGGCTGCTCATCGCCTTCTCCTGCGTGCGCCCGCTCTCCGCCCTCGCGCTCGGCGACGACAGCGCGCGCTCCCTCGGCCATCACCCGGGGCGCATCCGGCTGATCGTCGCGACGGCCGTGACCCTCCTCGCGGGCTCGGCGGTCGCCCTCGCGGGCCCCATCGCCTTCCTGGGCCTCCTCGCCCCGTACGCCGCGCGCGCGGTCACCGGCCCCCGGATGGCGGGCCAGTTGGTGCTCTCCGCGCTGGTCGCGGCGAACGTGATGATCGCCGCGGACCTCCTCGCCAGGGTCGTGATCCGCCCCTGGGAGACCCCGGTCAGCGTGCTGCTCGCCTTCATCGGCGGCCCGTTGCTGATCTGGATCGCCCGCTCGCAGCGGATGTCGACGGCGGGGGTGGCCGCGTGAGTACGCGAGAGATGCCGGAGGCCGAGACTCCGGAACCCGCGCGGAAGCAGCAGGCCGACGTCACCCCGCCCGACTCCACCGCGGTACGCGTCGGGACCTTCTCCTGGCTCTTCCCCTACCGCAGCGCGCTCGCCGCCGTCGGTCTCACGCTGGTGATCGCGGTGGTCGTCTCGCTCGCCACCTTCGCGAGCTCCACCGGGATGAGCTTCTCCGAGAGCCTCTCCGGGCTGCTCGGAACCGGCGACTTCGCCACCGTCATGCTGGTGCAGGACTTCCGGCTCCCGCGGATCGCCGTGGGGCTCATGGTCGGCGCGGCGCTCGGCATCGCGGGGTGCCTGACGCAGACGCTCGCCGGAAACCGCCTCGCCACCCCCGACATCATCGGCGTGAACGAAGGCGCCACCGCGGCCGTCGTCGCCTCGGTCGTCGGCTCGTCCACCGGCATGATCGGGGACTGGTGGCTCGGGCCCATCGGTGCCGCCGCGGCGGCCATGGTCGTCGTCGCCTGCGCGGGCGGCGCGGGCAGCGGCGGATACCGCATCCTCGTCGTCGGCATCGGCGTCTCCACGGTCATCGGCGCCGTCACCGACCTCGTCATGTCCCGCGAGAACGACAACACCGCGGGCGGCGTCTTCCTCTGGACCGTCGGCTCGCTCAGCGGCCGTGACTGGAGCGTCGGCACACCCCTGTCGTTGATCTTGCTCATCCTCGTTCCGCTGTCGCTCGTCGCCGGCAGCCGCCTCCAACTCCTGCGCTTCGACGACGACATGGCGGCCACCCTCGGCGTCAACGTCCGCCGCGTCCGCGCCGTGACCCTCGCGCTCGCCGTCGCCCTGTCCGGCGTGGCCGTGGGCATCGGCGGCCCGATCGCGTTCGTCGCGCTCGCCGCACCCGTCGTCGCCTCCCGGCTCGGCGGACCGACCCGGGTCCCGATCATCGGCTCGGCCCTGGTCGGCGCGGCCCTCGTGGGCGCCGCCGACGCGCTCGGCCGTGTCGTCGCCCCCGTGGAGATCCCGGTCGGCGTCATCACCAGCGTCCTCGGCGGACCCTTCCTCCTCTGGGTCCTCTTCGGCAAGAATTCAGGGCAGCAGACCGGAAAGGCCTGACCCCGTGCAACTGACCGTCGAGGCGCTCACCTCCGGCTACCCCGGCCACACGGCCGCCGTGGACGGCATCGACCTCACCATCCCCAGCGGACAGGTCGCCGCCATCGTCGGCCCCAACGGCTGCGGCAAGTCGACGCTGCTTCGTTCCATCTCCCGGCTGCACAAGCCGAGTTCGGGCACGGTCCGCGCCGGTGACGAGGACGTGTGGCGGCTGACCCAGCGCCGCGCGGCGCACCGCATCGCGCTGCTCGCACAGTCCCCGCAGGCCCCCGAGGCGGTCACCGTCGCCGGACTCGTGCGCTACGGCCGTCACCCCCACCAGGGTTTGTTCCGCCAGTGGTCGCGCGAGGACGAGGCCGCCGTACGCGAGGCCCTCGAAGCCACCGGCACCACGGACCTAGCCGGGCGCCGCCTCGACCACCTCTCCGGCGGCCAGCGCCAGCGCTGCTGGCTGGCGATGGTCCTCGCGCAACAGACACCGATCGTTCTCCTGGACGAGCCGACGAGCGCGCTCGACCTCGGGCACGCCGTCGAAGTCCTCTCCCTGGTACGGGAGGTGGCCGCCGCGGGCCGCACCGTCGTCATGGTCCTGCACGACCTGGCGAGCGCCGCCCGTTACGCCGACACCGTCATCGCCATGAACGCGGGCAAGGTCGTCGCGAACGGCCCGGCCCGCGAGGTGGTGACCGCCGAGCTGGTCAAGGAGCTGTACGGGATCGACGCGGACATCCTCCAGGCGCCGGGCGACGGCTCCCCGGTGGTGGTACCGACGATGACCGCGAAGGCGCCCCAGGGGGCGCCGGAAGAGCAGGCCCCTGAAGCGGCCTCGACCACGGCTTCCGCGAAGGCGGCTGAGTCCGGCTGAGTCCGGCTGACCGGCGTCCGCGGAGGGGTTGGGGGAGGCGTTTGGGGGCGTTGGCGAGAAGGTCGGGTCAGACGTCTGAGCGGGGGCGTGGCGCCGGTGTTGCGACCGCCCGCGCAGGCGGTCGAGCGCGGCTGACCTGCGTCCGCGAAGGCGCCCCAGGGGGCGCCGGAAGAGCAGGCCCCTGGCGCGGTCTCCACCCCGTGCTCGACGTCAGCGAAGGCCGCTGAGCACGGCTGACCGGCGTCCGTGAAGGGGTTGGGAGAGGCGTCCGAGGGGCGCCGGTGAGCGAGCCCGAATGGGGCGCCGCGTACGCTTCGGCGTCCGGCCGCGCCCCCGCCCGCAGCGGTCGGCTGGTGTCCGGGGAGCGTTCGTCGGGACGCCCGCGAGGCAGCCCGAGCAGGCGTCACCGCCCGCGAACGCCGCTAGGCCCGGCTGACCGCGAAGTCCGCGGCCGTCCACGCGAGCCCCACGGCCCCGTCGATCATGGCTTGTTCGGCGACCGGCGTGGCGGCCGCGGCGGCGAACTCCGGCTGATGTGGGCCGCAGCCGCCCCCGCTGATGTCGAGCACGGGGTGGATGGACGGGACGACGTGCGAGACGTTGCCCATGTCCGTGGACGCGAAGGGGCCGCGCCGCTGCGGTTCAGGCCGCCCGAGGGCGCGCGCGTTCGCCTCCCACAGGGCGACGAGACCGGCGTCGGACCGGAAGTCGAGGTAGTCGGGCGCGGGCTGCTCCAGCTCCACCGCGCACCCGGCCGCCAGCGCCCCCGCCCGGAAACAGTCGGCCACCCGCTCCCGCAGCTCGCGCAGCTCCTCCACCGACGGCGTCCGCAGCGCGTAGGCGGCACTCGCCCGCTCGGGGATCGCGTTGAGCGCGGTCCCGGCCCCGGTGGTGATCCCGTGCACCTTCCACTCCCCGGGCAGCTGCTGCCGGAGCAGCCCCAGGGCCACTTGCGCCACGGTCAGCGCGTCGGCCGCGTTCCTCCCGTCCTGCGGGTTGAGTGCGGCGTGCGCGGACTTTCCCGTGTACTCGACCGAGAGCGCCCCCATCGCATACGAGTGGAAGTCGGCCACCTCGAACGGGCACGGGTGAACCATCATCGCCGCGTCGACCCCCTCAAAGGCCCCGGCATCGAGCATCAGCGCCTTCCCGGCCCCGCTCTCCTCCGCGGGCGTCCCCAGCACGCGGACGGTGAGCCCGAGTCGGTCGACGGCCGAGGCGAGCCCAAGGGCGGCCCCCACGCCCGCCGCCGCGATCAGATTGTGCCCGCAGGCATGCCCCATGCCGGGCAGCGCGTCGTACTCACAGGCAAGCGCGACGGTCACGGGCCCGGTCCCGATGGTCGCCTCGAAGGCGGTCTCCAGCCCGTACGCCGGAGCGGTCACCGCGAAGCCGTGCCCGCGCAGCACGTCCGCGCACCACCCGGCCGCCCGCCGCTCCTCGAAGGCGATCTCCGGATGGGCGTGAATCCGCCGACTGAGCCCGACGAGCTCACCCCGCACCTCGCCGATCCGAGCCCGGATCTCCTCCTTGAGCCCATCGAGCCCATCGAGCCCATCGGCCCCATCGCGCCCGTCGCCTGTCACGCGTCCTCCTCGCCCTGCCACTGCCGGCGCCACTGCCACCGAACATCCCGCCCGGCCAGCTTACGGATCGCAGCGCTCCCGTTCAGACCGGCAACAACCGCCCGATCAGCGCGCTGAGCTGCCGTGCGTTGCGGCACTCGTACATCTCCACGAACTCGGCGTACGTCCCCGCCACCGAGTCGCCCGTCTGCCACTGGGCGCGGCGCTCCGGGTTGAGCCAGTACACCTTGCGGGCGCGGGAGGCGATGGTGCGCAGGGCGGGGACGTTCGGGTCGCTCATGTTCGTGCGGGCGTCTCCGAGCACGAAGACCGTGGAGCGCGAGGTGACCGCTTCGAAACAGCGCTCGGCGAACTCACCCAGGGCGGAGCCGTAGTCGCTGCTGCCGTGGTGGCCGGTGACCGCCGCGCCCGAGATGATGCGGCCGCTCAGGCCCTCGGTGTCGGCGGTGCCGCGGGCGATGAGGTCCGTGACCTCGTCGACGCGGTTGACGAAGGCGAAGACCCGCACCTTGCTGAACTGGTCGTGCAACGCCTGGACGAGCAGCATCGTGAAGTTGGCGAAGCCCGACACCGAGCCCGACACGTCGCACAGGAGCACCAGTTCGGGGCGCGCGGGGCGGCGCCTTCGCAGGACCGGGCGCATCGGGATGCCGCCCGTGGACAGCGAGCCGCGCAGCGTTCTGCGCAGGTCGATGTGGCCGCGGGCAGCGCGGCGGCGGCGGGCGGCGAGGCGCGTCGCGAGTTTGCGGGCCAGCGGCTGGACCGTCCTGCGGAGTTCGTCGAGCTGCGCGCGGCCCGCGATGAGGAAGTCCACCCGGTCGGCGGTCGGGGCGATGGCCCGCCGGGCGATCACGTCCGCACCGCGCCGCTCGGCGACCCGGCGGCGCGCTTCGTTGCCCACGAGCGTGCGGAAGCCCTCGATGCGGCGGCGGATCTCGTCGGCGGTGAGCCGGTCCGTGAAGTCGTCGTCCGTGAACTCGCCGTCGTCAGGGTCTCCTTCGGCCGCGCTCCTGCGGATTCCTGCCAGGACGCGGGCCAGCAGGGTCTCCGGGCGCAGCCGGGAGAGCGTCTGGTGTGACGACCAGCCGTCCGAGCCTCCTGTACCTCCGGACCCGGGACGCGTCCCGTATCCGCCCATGCCCTCCACCGCCTCGGCCGCCAACTGGTTAAGCTGCGCTTGGTCGTTGGCGGCGAGCGCGGCGGCCAGGCGCTCACGCAGGTCGTCCCTGTCGAAGGGCTGGCCTGTGCCGGAGCCGTCCGGGGTGTCCGGTGCGCCGATCCCGCGCGGAAAGTACAGGTCGAAGACCGGATCGAAGACGGGCCGCTGCCCCTCGCCGTGCAGCAGCGCGGCGGCGAGCCCCTCCCGTAGCCGCTCCCGCTCGGTGAGGCCGAGCGCCTCGATGGCCTGGCCGGCGTCCACCGTCTCGCCCGTGCCGATCCGGATGCCGTGCGAGCGCAGCGCCTGCACGAGCGCGGTGAGCCGCTCCGGAACCCCGGTGGCCGGCCCGGTCACACGGTGTCCAGGTCCAGTTTGGCCGCCGCCTTCAGCACGTCGTCCTGGTGCTTGAGCACGACGCCGAGACTGTCGCGTACGACGTCCTCGTCGAGGGAGTCGGCGCCGAGGGCGAGGAGCGTACGGGCCCAGTCGATGGTCTCGGCGACCGACGGCACCTTGCGAAGGTCCATCGCCCGCAGCGCACCCACCACCCGCACGACGGACCGCGCGAGGGCTTCGTCGAGTCCGGGGACCTTCAGGCGGACGATGCGGCGCTCCAACTCCTCCTCGGGGAAGCCGATGTGGAGGAAGAGGCAGCGGCGGCGCAGCGCCTCGGAGAGCTCACGGCTCGCGTTGGAGGTGAGAACGGTGAAGGGGCGCCGGGTGGCGGTGATGGTGCCGAGCTCGGGGACCGTGACCTGGAAATCGCTGAGGACCTCGAGGAGCAGGCCCTCGACTTCGACGTCCGCCTTGTCGGTCTCGTCGATCAGGAGCACCTTCGGCTCGTCGCCGCGGATGGCGGTGAGCAGCGGGCGAGGGAGCAGGAACTCCTCGCTGAAGATGTCCGTGCGCGTCTCGTCCCACGACTCGTCGCGGCCCGCGGTGATGCGCAGGAGCTGCTTGGCGTGGTTCCACTCGTAGAGCGCGCGGGACTCGTCCACGCCCTCGTAGCACTGGAGCCGGACCAGACGCGCGTCCGCGACCTCGGCCACGGCCTTGGCCAGCTCGGTCTTGCCGACGCCCGCGGGACCCTCCACGAGCAGCGGCTTGCCCAGGCGGTCGGCCAGGAAGACGGTGGTGGCGACGGCCGTCGAGGCCAGATAGCCCGTCTCGGCGAGCCGCTCGGCGACATCGTCCACTGAGGTGAAGAGCAACGGAGCCTCCGGCTTGGCGCGTGCGGCGTGATCGCGGTCGGGTGTCGTCGGGTGGTGGCGCGTGTTCGGGTACGACCGCTGCTGCCACTTGATCAGCCCCCGGTCCGCTCCACAACGGGGCCGCCGCGTTTGCGTCGAACGTCACGTGACCGGTGCCGACCCGCCGCGGACTGCTGAGTCCAGTGCCGAGACCCACCGGGCTCCACGGCCTCTTCTCGTATCCTTGCGGCATGAGGCGGACCTCCTTTGCCGACTGGCCCTGCTCCATCGCCCGCACCATGGACCTGCTGGGTGACTGGTGGACCCCGCTCGTGCTGCGCGAGGCGTTCTACGGGATCAAGCGTTTCGACACCTTCCAGCAGGAGCTGGGCATCGCGCGCAACACCCTGACCGACCGGCTGCGCCGCCTGGTCGACGAGGGCCTCATGGAGAAACGCGCGTACCAGAGCGAGCCGGTGCGCTACGACTACGTGCTCACCGAGAAGGGCCGCGACTTCTTCGGAGTGCTCGCCGTGATGAACAGCTGGGGCAACCGCTGGCTGAGCGGCGACGAGGGGCCGCCGGTCGTCTTCGAGCACGACCGCTGCGGGCACGAGGCCACGGCCGAGGTGGTCTGCGGCCACTGCAAGGAGCCGATGTCGGCCGCGGACACACACGCACGCCTGGGCCCCGGCTACCCGGCACGGCTCGCCGAACGGCCGGACATCCGGGACCGCTTCAACCGCTGAACCCTTGCCTCACCATGAGCGTTCTCACCCTTGACGAGTGAGTCTATCTACGCAACTCTCGTGGTCAGCGGCTACGAAGTTGACTACAGAGAGGCGACCACCGATGGAGTGGACAGGCGCGCGCTACGCGGACGAGCCGACGGCCGAGGTGCGCACGCGGATCGCCGCGTCACCGGAACGCGTGTGGGAGCTGGTCTCCGACATCGCCCTGATGCCCACACTGAGCGCGGAGCTGCGTTCGGTCGAATGGCTGGACGGAACGACCTGGCCCGCGCTCGGCGCGCGGTTCGTCGGCCGCAGCGAGCACCCGTCGTTCGGCGCGTGGGAGACCACGTCGTACGTCGTCGAGTGCGAGGCCCCGCGGGTGTTCGCCTGGGCGGTCGAGGACCCCGAACGGCCCAGCGCCGTCTGGCGGTTCAGCCTCACCGCGGCGGACGACGGCGGCACCGAGCTGACCCAGTGGATGCGGATGGGTCCCGGCCGCTCGGGTCTGTCGTACGCGATCGACCGGATGCCGGAGAAGGAGCAGAAGATCGTGTACGTACGGATGCGGGAGTTCGAGCAGAACATGACCGCCACGCTGGACGCGATCAAGAAGCTGGCCGAGGGCGCGGCTGCCGGGAAGGCGGACGTCTGATGCGTACATCGACGACCATCGAGGCGAGCGGGGCGAACTGGCGGGAGACCGTCGACTTCGTCACCGAGGCCGAGAAGCTGGGGATGGACATCTGCTGGGTCGCGGAGGCGTGGGGCTCCGAAGCGCCGTCCCCGATCGGCTACTTGGCCGCGCGCACGGAACGCATGCTGCTCGGCTCCGGCATCATCCAGCTCGCGACCCGGACCCCCGCGGCCATCGCCCGCGCGGCGATCACCCTCTCCAACATCTCCGAGGGCCGCTTCGTCCTCGGGCTCGGTCCGTCGGGCCCGCAGGTGATCGAAGGCCTGCACGGGGTGCCGTTCGCCCGGCCCCTCACCCGGATGCGGGAGACCGTGGAGATCGTCCGCCTGGCGGCCTCGGGGGAGAAGGTCTCGTACGCGGGGCGGGAGTTCACCCTGCCGCTGCCCGGCGGCGAGGCCAGGCCCATGCGCCTGTCCATGCGCGCCGAGCACGAACTGCCCGTCTACCTGGCCACGCTCTCGCCCAAGATGCTGCGCCTGACCGGCGAGATCGCCGACGGCTGGCTGGGCACCAGCTTCGTCCCCGAGGGCGCGAAGGAGGCCTACTTCGACCACCTCGACGCGGGCCTGGCCGCCTCCGGCCGCACCCGCGGCGACCTGAACGTCTGCCAGGGCGCCGAAGTGGCCTTCGCCGACGACGAGGACGCCCTGCGCGCGATGGTCGCGGGCCGCAAGAAGGAGCTCGCCTTCAGCCTGGGTGGCATGGGCTCCGCCACGACCAACTACTACAACAACGCCTACAGCAGGCAGGGTTGGGCTGACATCGCCGCCGAGGTGCACGCGCGCTGGCAGTCCGGCGACCGCGAGGGCGCGGCCGCCCTGATCACCGACGACATGGTCCTCGCCACCACCCTCATCGGTACCGAGGCCATGGTCCGCGAGCGGCTGAGGGTGTGGCGCGCGGCGGGCGTGGACACGATCCGCTTCTACCCGGCGGGCGAGAGCCTGGAGGCGCGGCTCGCGACGCTGGGGCGGGCGCTGGATCTGGTGCGGGAGTTGGAGCGGGAGGCGCCGCAGTGATGTGACCTCCTCCGCGTGCGGTGGTCCGACCTGCGCACCCCAAGATCGTCAACTACCGCCCACGGAGGGCCTGTTGGCTCAGGCAACCCCTTGATCTAACCTGGGATCCGCCTGAGGGGGGTAGCCGCATGAGTGGAAGCGTCGAGCACACCCGGGACAGCAAACGCACGGCTCCGGCCGGCAAGGGGGAGCGGGTCGCCGACTGGGCGGACGGCCGGCTGGGCATCCACACCCTGGCCAAGAGCCAGATGCGGAAGATCTTCCCCGACCACTGGTCCTTCATGTTCGGGGAGATCTGCCTCTACAGCTTCCTGATCCTGATCCTCACCGGGGTCTGGCTGACGCTCTTCTTCGAGCCGAGCGGCTCCGAGGTGATCTACGACGGCGTCTACACCCCGCTCAAGGGCATCCAGATGACCAAGGCCTTCGAGTCCACGGTCGACATCAGCATGGAGGTGCGCGGCGGCCTGCTGATCCGGCAGATCCACCACTGGGCCGCGCTCGTGTTCGTGGCCGCCATGCTCGTGCACATGATGCGGGTGTTCTTCACCGGCGCGTTCCGCAAGCCGCGCGAGGTCAACTGGCTGTTCGGCTGGACGCTGCTGTTCCTCGGGATCATCACCGGCCTCACCGGCTACTCACTCCCGGACGACCTGCTCTCGGGCACCGGCATCCGCTTCGCGCAGGGTGCGATCCTCTCCATCCCCGTCGTGGGGACGTACATCTCCTTCTTCCTCTTCGGCGGGGAGTTCCCGGGTGATGCCATCATTCCGCGGCTCTTCAGCGTGCATGTGCTGCTGTTGCCGGGGATCATGCTGGGCCTCGTCGTCGCCCACCTGATCCTGGTCTTCTACCACAAGCACACCCAGTTCGCCGGGCCCGGAAAGACCGAGAAGAACGTGGTCGGGGCGCCCTTCATGCCCATCTACGTCGCCAAGGCGGGCGGCTTCTTCTTCCTCGTCTTCGGTGTCCTCGCGCTCATGGGCGCGATCGCCACCATCAACCCCGTGTGGGTGATCGGACCCTACCGCCCGGACCTGGTCTCCACGGGCGCCCAACCCGACTGGTATCTGGGCTTCTCCGAGGGCCTGATCCGGGTGATGCCGACCTGGGAGATCAATGCCTGGGGGCACACGGCCGAACTGGGCGTCTTCATCCCGTTCATGCTCTTCCCGCTGATCCTGGCGGCGATCGCCGTCTATCCGTTCATCGAGGCCTGGGTCACCGGCGACAAACGCGAGCACCACATCGCCGACCGGCCGCGCAATGCCCCGGTGCGTACCGGGCTCGGCGTGGCGTGGCTCTCGCTGTTCGGCGTACTGATGGTCGGCGGCGGCAACGACATCTGGGCCACGCAGTTCCATCTGTCCATCAACGCGATCACCTGGGCCGTACGGGTCGGTGTCTTCGTCGTGCCGGTGCTCGCCTTCTTCGTGACCCATCGGTGGTGCATGGGGCTGCAACTCCGTGACCGTGAGAAGGCACTGCACGGCCGCGAGAGCGGCACGATCAAACGCCTGCCGCACGGGGAGTACGTGGAGGTCCATGTGCCGCTCACCCAGGGCGAGTTGTACAAGCTGACGGCGCACGAGCAGCCCAAGCCGTACGAGATCGGCCCGGAGGTCGACGCCCACGGAGTGGCACGCAGGATCAGCCGAGGCGAACGCCTGCGGGCACGCCTCGGACGGGCCATGTACGGACCGTCGGCCCAGGTGCCCAAGGCGACGCCCGAGGAGTACCTGGAGATCCAGCGGGGCGGCGGGGACGGACACCACTGATCGCGCCACACGGCGTCAACGCGGCGGATAGCCTCACGAGGTGACACAAGTACCCGAGAAGAAACCGAAGTTGTACGCCATCAGTGATCTGCATGTCGCGTACGACGCCAACCGGAAATTCCTCGAGTCCCTGCGCCCGGAGACCGACGAGGACTGGCTGATCGTCGCGGGGGACACCGCCGAGCGCATGGCCGACGTCGAATGGGCGCTGCGCACGCTCACCGACCGTTTCGCCAAGGTGGTGTGGACGCCGGGCAACCACGAACTGTGGACGCCACGCGACGACCCGAACCAGTTGCGTGGCGAGGCCCGTTACCGCCACCTCGTCGACCTGTGCCGCTCCTTGGGAGCCGCGACCCCCGAGGACCCCTACCCGGTGTGGCGCGGCGACGGCGGACCCGTCACCGTGGCCCCGCTGTTCCTGCTCTACGACTACACGTTCCGCCCCGAGGGCACGCACGCGAAGCGGGACGCGCTGGAGGCGGCGCACGCGGCGGGCGTCGTCTGCACCGACGAGGTGCTCCTGCACCCCGACCCCTACCTGGGCCGCGACGACTGGTGCCGCGCCCGCGTGGCATTCACCGAGGAGATGCTCGCCCGGCGCACGCCCGGCCTGCCCACGGTCCTGATCAACCACTGGCCGCTGGTGCGCGACCCCACCCGGATCCTGCACTACCCCGAGTTCGCCCTGTGGTGCGGCACCGAGCTGACCGCCGACTGGCACGTGAAGTACGAGGCGGCGGCGGTCGTCTACGGCCACCTGCACATCCCCCGCACCACCTGGCACGACGGCGTCCGCTTCCAGGAGGTATCGGTCGGCTATCCCCGCGAGTGGCGCCGCGACCACCACCCCGCCCCGCAACTGCGCCAGATCCTCCCGGAGCCGCGGGACACCTGACCGCCGGCCGGGCCGGGACCGGCCGTTTCAGTTCTGCCCCAGCCCTGGCGCACCCTCCATCTGCCGGTCCACGGCCAGGCCGAACTCCCGCAGCCAGTCCGGTCGTACGGCCGCCATGCCGAATCCCGACGGGCTGCGCAGCGGGCCGTGGGACAAGTGCTCCTCGCGGTAGCGGCGGCAGTCGCGGTGCCAGGTGTAGATGCCCGCGATCCAGTTCTCGAGATCGCGCACATAGGCGTCGAGGATGTCCCGTGTCGACCGGGGAAGCTTGAAGTCGTCGTAGAGGACAGGCAGTTCGTGGGTCACGACGTGCTGGAACTGACTCAGTCGCGACTTCATCAGGTCGTCGATGATGCCGAGCGCGGTCGGATAGTCGCAGCCGAAGAAGTTCTGGACGACGAGGACGCCGTTGTGGATCTCGCCCTCGTACTCGATCTCCTTCTGGTACGAGAAGACGTCGTTCATCAGGGTCGCGTAGTCGACCGCCGCGTTCTCCAGGTTCTGCATCGGGCCGCTCCGGTAGATCTCGGGCGGGACCTGCGGGCCGTTGCCCAGGCGGCACAGGCTCAGGGTGAGCGGGGCGCCGAAGGTGAGGCGGCGCATCTCGATGTAGTCGACGGGGTCGGGGATACGGTTCTGCGCCTGGTTGTCCAGCTCCCAGAGCCAGCTGGCCGTCATGACCTCGACGGCGGTGCGCAGCGTGCGGCGCGCCTCGTCGTCCATCGGGCCTGCGGTGCGTACCCACAGGTCCGCGAGGCCACGCTCCATCGCGCTCGTCGGCGCCGGCATGTCCGCGAGGTCCTGCGGCATGAAGAGCGAGAGCCGGTCGTTGCAGAGTTTCGCGCCCGCCAGGTCGCGGGGCCTGCCGAAGACCACGGGGAAGTAGTCGTCCCCGTACGTTCCCCAGGTCAGCCACTGCGAGCCCAGGTCGAGGGCTTCCAGGTCGGCGTCCGGGTGGAGGCCCGCCGCGCAGAGCGGGAAGTCGAAGCCGTGCACCTTGTGCGCGTCCCAGATGTCCGAGCTCGGCACGCCGGGCTGGGGCCGGAGCATGCCCATCCGGCTCGCCCACGCCACGGCACGCGGGCGTGCCGCCTCCAGGTGGGGCGAGAGGCGGGTCCGGAACGGCAGGTCGAAGTCGGGCAGCCGGGACGGCCCCACCCGCTGGAAGGGGACGTGCGTGTGGCCGCGCAGCCGTTCCGCGCCCGTGGCGGCGATCAGGGCCTTGATCCCGGCGGCGGCCGTGCCGGGTCCGGTGGGCCCGTCCAGCGGCGAGGGTGTGGTGCCGCCCTTGTTCATGTAGCGGCTGGACACCATGTGCCACTCCTGCCCGCCGGACTGCCAGTCCTGGAGTCCCTTGGTGTACGCGAGGACGTCGGCGCACTCCTTCGGCGGCAGCCCCGTCTCCGCGAAGAGCGGGGCGAGTTCGGTCAGCGCCGTGTTCTCGAACTGCTGCATCCGTGAGGTCAGGAGGTCGTTCACGGCATCGGCCGCCTCCTGCGTGGAGCAGTCCAGGAACTTCTCCAGGACCAGGACGCCGTTGGACAGTTCACCCTCCTCCTCGATCTCCCGCTGGTACGAGAAGAGGTCGTTGCGCAGGTGGACGGCGTCGGAGAACGTCTCCTTGAGGACGCGCAGCGGCCTGGACCCGGCGACGGCCGGGGGGACCTCCGCGCCCGTCGCGTACTCGATCAGGCCCGCCGACCAGGGTGCGCCTCCCACCTTGCGGCGCATCTCGATGTACTCGACGGGGTTGGCGATCCGGCCCTCGTTGATGTTCGAGAGCTCCCACAACGATTCGTTGAGCAGATTCTCCGTGCTCTCCGCGAACCGCGCCCGCCAGTCACGCGACATGAACGGCACGGTCCGCGCCCAGAGGTCCGCGAGCCCCGCCTCGACCGGATTGGTCGGCTCCGGCACCGGCGTGGACAGGTCCATCGGCATGAAGGCGGGCAACCGGTCCAGATAGGCTCTGCCGCCTTCCCGGTCATGGGTCCGCTTGAACAGTTCGAGAAAGTGGTCGTCGAAGAAGAACACCCACACATACCAGTCGGTGACCAGGGACAACGTGGGTCCGTCACAGTCGGGGTGGGTGTACGCGCACAGCAGCGCGTAGTCATGGGCGTCCAGGTCGCGCTGCTCCCAGACGCCCGAACCCTCCAGCATCCCCATGTCGCGTGCCCACTTCCCGGAGTGCTCCCTCGCCTCTTCCAGATGGGGGTTGAGACGGGCGGGATGCACCATGTAGAAGCTGGGCAGTTCGAAGGGCTGCGACGGCATGCGGCGTTCTCCTCGCGACGGCGGTGAGGGCGGTGATGGCGGTGACGGCTGTTTCCGGAGACGGCGGCTTACGGGCAGCGGAGCACTACCCGAGCGGGGGTGACCGATGCGGTGACCGCCGGAGACTCACACCATTGCGTGATGCACGCGGTTCAAACGTCGCCGTGACGACTCGGTGTGCGGCGACTTGGCCGGCGGTGAGGGTGAAGCAGAAACACGGCCCCGTCAAGGCCCGTGACGACACCGGAATTTGCCCCCCGACGCCCCCTTGTATACGGCATCTTTCTCGATCTAGCCTGCTGGCGCTCAAGCGCTTCAGCTCGGTGGCCGTCCGGCCGTCGGCACCCCTCCCCGCCCTGTAGACAACGTTGCCAATCCGGACGCGCACGCACGACGAGGAGAACTGCCCATGATTCAGCCGTGGTTCACGGACTCCAAGCTCGGGATCTTTCTCCACTGGGGCATCTACAGCGTGGACGGGGTGGCCGAGTCCTGGTCCTTCTTCGACGGACGTGTCCCGTACGACCGGTACATGGCGCAGCTCGACGGCTTCACCGCCTCCGCCTACGACCCCGAGGCATGGGCCGATCTCTTCGTCCGCGCGGGGGCCCGCTACGCCGTCCTCACCGCCAAGCACCACGACGGGGTCGCCCTCTGGGACACGGCGGCGAACGACCTCTCCGTCGTCAAGCGCACCCCCGCGGGCCGTGACCTCGTCACCCCGTACGTCGCCGCCCTGCGCGCCCGAGGCATCAAGGTCGGCCTCTACTACTCGCACCTGGACTGGTCACACCCCGACTACGCCACCGTGCGCCACGACGGCCAGGACCCCGCCGAACGCGGCAACCGCTACTCCATGCCCGCCGTCGGCGAGGAGTCCGAGGAGAGGTGGGCGGACTTCCTCGCCTTCCACCGCGCACAGGTGCGGGAGCTCCTCGAACGCTTCGAACCGGACCTGCTGTGGTTCGACGGCGAGTGGGAACGCGGCCCCGAGCAGTGGCGCATGGCGGAACTCGCCGAGGAGATCCGGGCGCTCTCCCCGCACACCGTCGTCAACGGCCGCCTCACCGGGCACGGCGACTACGCCACTCCCGAGCAGGGCGTCCCGATCGAACCACCGGGCGGGCCCTGGGAGTTGTGCCTCACGGTCAACGACTCCTGGGGCTATCAGCCGCAGGACACGAACCACAAGTCACCGCGTCAGCTGGTCCGCATCTTCGTCGAGGCCGTCGGAGGCGGCGGCAATCTGCTCCTCGACGTCGGCCCGAAGGAGGACGGCACGCTGCTCCCCGAACAGATCGCGCGCCTCGAAGCGCTGGGGGAGTGGACGGGCCGGCACGCCGAAGCGGTCTACGGGACGGTACGCGGCCTTCCGCACGGCCACTTCTACGGCCCTTCGACGCTCTCCGCCGACCGCCGCACCCTGTATCTGTTCCTTTTCGACCGGCCCAACGAGTACGTGGTGCTGCGGGGCGTGCGCAACGGCGTGACGTCCGCCCGCGTGCTCGGGACGGACGCCACCGTCAGGCACGAGCGCGTCGGCGGCCTCGGTGACGTACCGGGCTGGGAGTACGTCCATCTCACCGACGACCTCCTCGATCCGCTGTGCACGGTCGTCGCCCTGGAACTCGACGGCGCTCTCGACCTGTACCGCGCGCACACGCGCGACTGAGCCGCAGCCCGCCCCTCCTCGCCGGCTCCCTGAACCCACCCGCACCCCTTCAGCACCCCACCCGCACCCCTCCCACCCCAAGCCCGGAGGTTCCATGCCCCGCCCCGCTCGTACGCTCAGAGCACGCACGGTGCTCCTCGCGCTGGCCGTCCTCGCCGTCCCGTCGGCGCCCGCGGCCTCCGCCGCACCTCCCGCGGCGCAGAAGGAAGCAGCGTCCCACCGGCTCCCCGTCGTCTCCCCGACCCCGCAGCACATGGCGCGGGCGGGCGGCGACGTGCCGCTCGCCCGGCGCGCCGAACTCGTCGTGGGCGACGACACGGACGAGGTGGCCAGGCAGCGCGTCACCGAGACGCTGCGTGCCCACGGGGTGCGTGACATCGACGTACGCGCGAAGGCGTCGGGCCGTGCCCCGCTGACCGTCCTGCTCGGCCCCGCGACCCGGCCGGACATCGCGAAGGCGCTCGGCACGACGAAGGTGCCCGAGCAGGCGGAGGGCTACGCGCTGCGGACGCGGCACCGCACCGTCGCGCTCGGCGGCAAGGACGCCACCGGGCAGTTCTACGCGGCGCAGACCCTCGGTCAGCTCATCACCAAGGGGCGCATAGCGGGTGCCGAGGTCTCCGACTTCCCCTCCATGCCGCTGCGCGGCAGCATCGAGGGGTTCTACGGACCGCCCTGGACCGAGGCCGAACGGCTCGACCAGATGGACTTCCTCGGCGACACCAAGGCCAACACGTATGTGTACGCGCCGAAGGACGACCCCTACCACCGGGAGAAGTGGCGTGAGCCGTACCCGGCGGACAAGCTCACCGAACTCGGCAAGCTGATCGACCGCGCCACGGCCAACCACGTCCGCTTCACGTTCGCGGTCTCGCCGGGCGGCTCCATCTGCTACTCGGACCCGGCGGACGTCAAGGCGCTGACGGCCAAGCTCCAGGCGATGTACGACCTCGGGGTGCGGTCCTTCTCCGTGCCGCTCGACGACATCAGCTACACCAAGTGGAACTGCGACGCCGACAAGGCGACGTTCGGCGAGCCCGGCCGCGGTCCTGCGGCCAAGGCCCAGGTGGGGCTGCTCAACGCCATCCAACGGGACTTCATCGCACGGCACGAGGACGCCAACCCGCTGCAGATGGTGCCCACGGAGTACGGGGACCTCACGGACACCGCGTACAAGCAGACGATGCGGGCCGAGCTCGACGACGCCGTCGAGGTGATGTGGACGGGCACCGACGTGGTCCCGCCGGAGATCACCAACTCCCAGGCGGAGAAGGCCGCCGAGCTCTTCGGGCGCAAGGTGTTCGTCTGGGACAACTACCCGGTGAACGACTTCGCGCGTACGGCGGGACGGCTGCTGCTCGCGCCCTACGACAAGCGCGAGCCCGGTCTGTCCGGCCACCTCAGCGGCATCGTGTCCAATCCGATGAACCAGGAGGGGGCGAGCAAGCTCGCCGTCTTCACCATGAACGACTTCTCGTGGAACGACCACGGGTACGACCGGGCGCGGTCGGGGCGGCAGGCCGCGCTGTATCTCGCCGGGGGCGATGAGCGGGTCGCCGACGCGGTGCAGACGTTCGTGGACCTCAACCACGCGGCGCCCACCTTCGGCGAGACGAACTGGCAGCCGCAGTCCCCGGTTCTCGGGCCGAAGCTGGACGCGTTCTGGAAGCGGTACGAGAGTGATCCCGCCGGGGCGGTACGGGCGCTGCGGCCCACCGCGCGGGAGATCGAGAAGGTGCCCGCGGTGCTGCGCTCCGGGGTGCCGGACGAGTTGTTCCTCCATGACGCGAAGCAGTGGCTGGACGCGACGGAGCTGTGGGGTTCCGCGCTGGGGCACGGCCTTGCGGCGCTGTCCTTCGCCCAGGAGGGGGACGATGCGGGGGCCGCGCGGGAACGGGCCTCGATGGAGTCCCTCGTGAAGCGGGCCCGTGCGATCACGGTGGATCCGGCCGAGCATCATCAGCTGGGGCCGGTGAAGATCGCCGATCCTTACCTGGATGAGTTCGTCTCCGGGGTGCAGGACCGGACCTGATCCGGCCTGACCCGACCTGACCGCCGTGCTGCGGCGGAAACTCCCACCCACTCACCCACTCACTCACTCGCCCGCCCCCTCGTTTGCCCCGCGTGCAGGGGGAGCGGGTGGGTGGGCGTGGGTTTAGCTGCTCGCTGTTGTTGCGGGATTCGGGGTGACTGAGACATCAGTCAGAATCGCAACGCGGCATTCACCTGTAGAAATCCGTCTCGTGGATTGCGATCACCGCAACGCCCAGGTAGCGTAACCGCCCATGCAGCAAGACCCCGAGGTCGCGGACAGAGTCCGCAAGGTCATCGCCGACGCCGGAGCGACCCAGCGCGAGTTCGCCCGCCGCATCGTGATGGACCCCTCCAAGCTCTCCCGTTCCCTCGGCGGCACCCGCCGTTTCACCGCCGCCGAGCTCGCCCGCATCGCCGACACCGGCGGCGTGGACGCGGGCTGGCTCCTGGGCACCCAGCTGCCGGGCGCCCAGCCACTGGGCGCTCGGAACGCCGCACCCCTGACCCGCCGGGAACGCACCGCAGCGGCCCCGGAGGGCGGGCGCCCCCTCCAGATCGTCCGCGAGACCGTACGGCTCGTCGCCGAGCGCGGATTCCATGCCGTACGCGTGGCGGACATCGCCGAAGCCTGCGCCACCAGCACCGCCGCCATCCACTACCACTTCCCCGGCCGCGACGACCTCCTTGAGGCCGCCGTCCGCTGGTGCATGGACGAGGACACCGCCCGCCGGGCGGCCCGCGTCGCCGAGGCGTCCGATGCCGCCGACGAGCTGCGCCAGCTGATCGAGCTCCAGACGCCCCGCACCCCGCAACAGCGCTGGCAGTGGAGCGTCTGGCTCGACCTGTGGGCGGAGGCCGCCCGGTCGACGGCCGTGGGACGGCTGCACGCCGACTACTACCGGCAGTGGCGTTCGACGGTCGCCGACGTCATCCGGCGTGGCGTCGACGAGGGCGTCTTCCGCCTCGTCGACCCGCAGTCCGCGGCGCTCCGGCTCACCGCGCTGATCGACGGCCTCGCCACCCAGGTGCTCGCCTCGACCCCGGGAGACGACGGCACCACCCCCGACGACATGCACGAGGCGCTGCTCGTGTACGTGGACGCGACGCTCGCCGTGCCGAGACCGGCGTAGGCACCGGGCAGCGCTCCACGGCAGCTCCGCAGCACCTCCGTACGTCCCTGCCTCTACACCTCCGTACCTCCGCACTTCCACACCTCCAACACCCCACCCCCGAGGGAGAGTTCGCCATGCCCGTGAACCAAGACGTCATCATCACCGCCGCGCTCACCGGCGCGGGCGACACCGTGCGCAAGAGTCCCCACGTCCCCGTCACCCCCGAGCAGATAGCCACCTCCGCCGTGGAGGCCGCCGAGGCCGGCGCCGCCGTCGTGCACATTCACGTACGCGACCCCGAGACCGGCGACCCCTCGCGCGACCCCCGTCTGTACCGCGAGGTCGTCGAGCGCATCAAGGAGACCGGCACCGACGTCGTCATCAACCTCACCGCGGGCATGGGCGGCGACCTGGTCATCGACCCGGTCGAGCCGCTCAAGGAACTCGGCGAGCTGCCGGGCACCGACCTCGTGGGCGGCCTCGACCGCCTCCCGCACGTCGAGGACCTGCTGCCCGACATCTGCACCCTCGACTGCGGCTCCCTCAACTTCGGCGACAACCTCTACATCTCCACCCCCGACATGCTCCGGCAGGGCGCCAAGCGCATCCAGGAGCTGGGCGTGCGGCCCGAGTTGGAGATCTTCGACACCGGACAGCTCTGGTTCGCCAAGCAGCTGCTCGCGGAAGGGCTGCTCGACAACCCCACCGTCTTCCAGCTCTGCATGGGCATCCCGTGGGGCGCGCCGGCCGACCCGGGCGTGCTCCAGTCGATGGTCAACATGCTGCCCGACGGCGCCCAGTGGGCCAGCTTCGCCCTCGGCCGCATGCAGATGCCGTGGGTCGCCCAGTCGATCCTGCTCGGCGGTCAGGTCCGCGTGGGCCTCGAGGACAACCTCTACCTCGGCAAGGGCAACAAGGTCAGCAACGCCCAACTCGTCGAGCGGGCCGTGCAGATCACCGAGAATCTCGGCTCGCGCGTGGCCACGCCGGACGAGGCGCGCCAGAAGCTCGGCCTCAAACCCCGTGTCTGAACTCCCCCCCCACACTGAAGGATCTTCACCCTCATGGCTGACTCCGTCACGACCGACTCCGTCCCCACACCCCCCGCCCCCTGCGCCCCCGAAGACGTACGCCGCATCGCCTGCGTCGGCGCCGGAGTGATCGGCGGCGGGTGGGTCGCCCACTACCTCGCCCGTGGCTACGAGGTCACCGCCTGGGACCCCGCCCCCGACGCCGAGCAGAAGCTGCGCCGCCTGGTCGACGCGGCCTGGCCCGCGCTGACACAACTGGGCCTCGCGGAAGGTGCGTCACCGGACCGCCTCACCGTCACCGCCACTCTCGAAGAGGCGGTCGCCGACGCCCAGTTCGTGCAGGAGAGCGCCCCCGAGAAGCTGGAGCTGAAGCGCGACCTGCTGGCCCAGCTGGACGCGGCCGCGCCCGCCGGAGTCGTCATCGCCTCCTCCACCTCCGGCTACCCGATGACCGACATGCAGACCACGGCCGCCGACCCGGGCCGCCTCGTCGTCGGACACCCCTTCAACCCGCCCTACCTCATCCCGCTCGTCGAGGTGGTGGGCGGCGACAAGACGGCCGCGCACGCGGTCACTTGGGCCTCCCGCTTCTACGAGGTCGCGGGCAAGTCCGTGATCACCATGGCAAGCGAGGTGCCCGGCTTCATAGCCAACCGCCTCCAGGAAGCGCTCTGGCGCGAGGCCCTGCACATGGTCGCCAACGGCGAGGCCACGGTGAAGGAGATCGACGACTCGATCACCGAAGGACCCGGCCTGCGTTGGGCGTTCATGGGCCCCATGCTCACCTTCGCGCTCGCCGGCGGCGAGGGCGGCATGGCCCACATGCTCGACCACTTCGGCCCGTCCCTGAAGTCCCCGTGGACGCGCCTGGAAGCACCCGAGCTCGACAAGAAGCTGTACGACGCCGTGGTGGCCGGCTGCGACGACGCGGCGGACGGCCGGACCATCGCGGACCTGGTCGCCGAGCGCGACCAGGGAGTCATCGACGTACTGCGGGCGACGGGACGCCTGCCGCAGCAGCGCGCACAGGAGGACACCAAGTGAGCGAGCCCGTGCATACCGAGCCCGTGCATACCGAGCCCGCGCCTTTCGAGCCCCTGCCGCCCCTCCACCGGACCGTACGGCCGGAGTGGATCGACTACAACGGCCACATGAGCGAGGCCTTCTACGTCCTCGTCTTCGGCTATGCCACCGACGCCATGATGATCGAGACCGGCCTGCACGAGGGCTACCGCGAGTCCACGGGCTGCTCCCTCTACACGGTCGAGGCGCACATCCGCTACCTCGACGACGTGGCGGAGGGCGCCCACCTCGCCGTCCGCACCCGCATCCTGGGCGCCGACGCCAAGAAGGCCCGTTTCACCCACGAGCTGTACGTGGTCGACGAGCCCGGAGCGGACATCACCCCGGACGCGAGCCCGGTGGCGACCACAGAGCTCCTGGCCCTGCACGTCGACCAGAACGCGGGCAGGGCAACCCCCTTCCCGGAGGGAATCCACACCCACCTGAAGGGCCTCACGGAACCGGCCCCGGAGTGGGCGGGCCGTTCGATCGCCGAGGTGCCCCGCCCGTCCTGACCGCGTGGACGGTCAGGTGTCGCAGCCGACGCCGTCACCGTCGCGGTCGAGGTGAGGCCCGTAGCCGGGCTCGCCGCGGTGCACGGGAGCGGCTCCCGCGGCGCGGGCCTCGGTGCAGTTCCCGTAGGCGACGCTGCCGCCCCCGCCGGTGCCGGAGTCGCTGTCACCCGAGCCGGGGGCGGCCGCCTCCGGCTGGGCGGTGACGGTGGCCTTCACCGTCTTCGTGGCCTTGACGGTCTTGGTGACCGTGGGAGCGGGCTTCGGCTCGGCCGTCTCGGTCGCCGTCGCCGTAGCTGTGGCCGTGACGGTCGGAGTCGGGCCCGCTTCCTTCGCGGCGGCCTTGGCCGAGGTGCTGCCGTCGTCCCCGAGACCGGCGGCGAGGCCGATGAAGAAGGTGAGGGCGAGGGCGGGTAGCGCGAAGCGCTTGCGAGCCCACTTCGGTGCCTGCCTCGGCGCAGGCCCCGGCCCGGGTGTCGACGGCGGCGCGGGATATGGATCGGCCATGGTGCCCCCCTGGTTGCGGGAAAGTGGCACGACGCTAGTCCTGCGATGTCAGATGTGAAGGTATTTTGTGTGAGCAGTGATGGATCCGTGACCAATGAGGGCTGTCGCCCCATCTGTGAGGGCTAGCGCTCCAGTTCCTTGTGGGCCGTTTCCGGGAGGTTGAGATACACCGCCGATGACGCGAGGCAGAGCACGGCCACGTACCAGGGGAAGAGGCCCGGGTTGCCGATTTCCTTGAACAGAGTGCCCATGTACGGGGCCGTGCCGCCGAACAGGGCGACGGTGAGGGAGTACGGGAAGCCGATGCCCGCGGCGCGGACGTGGGCGGGGAACACCTCCGCGTTCACGGCCGCCGAGATGGACGTGAAGCCGGTGAGCAGCACCATGCCCGCGCACTGCACCATCAGGAGCGAGCCGAACGAACCGTCCAGGGATCGCAGCAGCGGCACGCTCAGGACGGCGAAGCCTATTCCGAAGAAGAGCAGGAGCGGCCTGCGGCCGAAGCGGTCGGAGAGCAGTCCGCCGACCGGCTGGAGCAGGGTGAAGAACGCCAGTGAGAGCGTGCCGGACAGCAGCGCCTGGCTCTTGCTGATGTCGGTGTTCAGCTCGGCGTACGTCGGCAGGTACGACGTCCACGTGTAATACGCGATCGTGCCGCCGGCCGTGATGCCGCAGATCAGCAACGACTGGCGCGGGTAGTTGCGCAACGCGTCGAAAAGGCGGGGGCGTTCGGACTCGTCCTGGGGTGTCTGATGGGTCTCCTGCGCGCCCTGCCTGATCCAGAAGCCGACCAGGCTCAGCACCGCGCCGATGACGAACGGCAGCCGCCACCCCCAGCCGTCCATCTGCCCCTCGGAGAGCATGCCGACGAGCAGCGCGGCGACACCGGACGCGGCGAGCTGGCCCACGCTCGTCGACACGTACTGGAAGCTGGAGAAGAGCCCTCGGCGACCGGGCCCCGCGGACTCCACGAGGAACGTCGTCGATGCCGCGAACTCGCCGCCCACGGAAAGGCCCTGGAGCAGCCGGGCCAGGACCAGGACGACCGGAGCGAGCACCCCGACGGACGCGTACGTCGGCGTCAGGCCGACCAGCAGGCTGCTGCCGCCCATCAGCAGGATCGTGACGGTCAGCGCGGCCCGCCGGCCGCGCCGGTCGGCGACCGCCCCCATGAGCAGCCCACCGACCGGCCGCATGAAGAAGCCGACGGCGAAGACGGCGAAGGTGGAGAGCAGCGGCACGAGAGAGTTCCCCGAGCCCTTCGGAAAGACCTGGTCGGCGATATACGTGGCGAGGAACGTATACGCGTACCAGTCGTACCACTCCACGGCATTGCCCACGGAGGCGGCGAGGAGTTGGCGTATGGGGCGGCGGGGCCGAGCGGGGCGCGTTTCGGACACGGGGTCGTGCCGGTGTTGCTGTGTCATGATCGCGACCATCCCCCGCCCGGCCCCTTCGCACACGTACGGCATGTCGAGGGTGTGTGCGGGCCGGCCGGTCTTGGTCAGCCGGTCGTTGGCTTGTACGAGTACACCGATGTCGTCACCAGGCACGGCGCCGGCGGTACGACCTGGGCGCGCAGCGTGCGGCGTTCGGAGTCGTAGTCGATGCCCTCCGTCTCGAACGTGCCCCGGCACAGGCTTCGTTGCGGGACGGCGAACAGGCTTGTGACCTTGCCCGTCACCGGCTTCCCGTCGAGCGCGCGCTCCAGGTCCACCTGGAGGACGGGCCGGTCCTCGGGCCACAGCTCCTTCGACGCGTCGTTGGACGCGCACACGAGGCGGGTTTCGGAGACGAAGTCGCAGCCCTGGATGTCACGCACCGGCTTGTCGAGCGAGATCTGACCGGCCTGGGGGAGCGCGCCGCCGGTGGGCGGGGTCGAGGAGTTGAGGAGCGGGGCGGGGAAGACCTGGAGTCGGTTCTGGTCGCCCCATTCGCCCGACACCAGCCACTGGTTGCCGGGCGCGACGGCCGCGAAGGAGTTGTTCAGCTTCTCGCCCGCGTCGAGTCGGTGCTCGTAGAGGTAGCGCTTCCCGCCCGGTGTCGTGACCGCGAACATCTTCGACTTCGCGTCGTCGCCGCCCTGGTAGGCGTCGACGGTGTGGCCGGCGGCTATGTCCGGGTCGCCGACATGGCTCCAGCCCTTGGCCCGCAGGTCGAGCGGGATCGAGGCGAGGCCCCGGTAGAGGAGACTGCCGTCGGCGCGGCTGGCCAGGCCCTGGCTGCCGGTGAGGGAGTTGACGGACGAGACGCCGGTCTCCTGCCAGCCGCCGGGGGATCTGGGGGCCGTGTCGGCCGATGCCGCGGAGCCGGTCGTCACGGCCAGCGCGAGGGCGCCGAGCAGGGCCGCGGATGCCTTCGCGGACGTCTTGAGGGGTGTCATCGGTGCGCTACCTCCGTGGGGGGTCGATCGCTGCCGGGCAATCGTACGTAACGTGACCTCTGTCGACGGGTGAGTTCTGACAGGTCGACAGGTGTTCCGGCGGCGGCTGCGACGTCCGGGCGACGGCTGTTCCGACAGAAGGTGGTTGAGACGTGAGGCTGGTCATTCTCGGTGGCGGCGGATTCCGCGTTCCGCTCGTGTACGGCGCGCTGCTCGGCGACCATGCCGAGGGCCGGGTCACGGAGGTCGTCCTGCACGACCTGGACGCGGGACGGCTCGGCGCGGTCGCCCGTGTGCTGGCCGAGCAGGCTGCCGGCGTACCGGACGCCCCCGCCGTGACGGTGACGACCGACCTCGACGACGCCCTGCGGGGCGCGGACTTCGTCTTCTCGGCGATCCGGGTGGGGGGCCTGGAGGGACGAGCGGCCGACGAGCGGGTGGCGCTCGCGGAGGGTGTCCTTGGCCAGGAGACGGTCGGCGCCGGCGGCATCGCGTACGGCCTGCGGACCGTGCCCGTCGCCGTGGACATCGCGCGCCGCGTACGGCAGCTCGCCCCTGATGCCTGGGTCATCAACTTCACCAACCCCGCGGGCCTGGTCACCGAGGCGATGTCCCGGCACATCGGCGACCGCGTCATCGGCATCTGCGACTCGCCGGTGGGCCTGGGACGCCGCGTGGCACGCATGCTGGGCGGCAACCCCGACGAGGCGTTCATCGACTACGTCGGACTCAACCACCTGGGCTGGCTGCGCGGACTGCGCATCGCGGGCCGCGACGAGCTGCCGCGACTGCTCGGCGACGCGCGGATGCTGGACTCCTTCGAGGAGGGGCGGCTGTTCGGCGCGGAATGGCTCCAGTCGCTGGGCGCCATCCCCAACGAATACCTGCACTATTACTACTTCAACCGTGAGGCGGTCCGCGCCTACCAGGAGGCGGAGCAGACGAGGGGTGCGTTCCTGCGCGACCAGCAGGCGCGCTTCTACGAACAGCTGGGCCGGGACGAGGAGGTGTCCTCGGCGCTCAAGGCATGGGACGCCACGCGGGCGGAGCGGGAGGCCACCTACATGGCCGAGAACCGGGAGGCCGCGGGTGTCGGTGAGCGAGCGCCCGAGGACCTCGAATCCGGTGGCTACGAGAAGGTCGCCCTCGCCCTGATGCGGGCGATCGCACGGGACGAGCGGACGACGCTGATCCTCAACGTCCGCAACCGCACGACCCTGTCGGCACTGGACGCCGACGCGGTGATCGAGGTCCCGTGCTCCGTCGACGCCAACGGCGCGCACCCCATGGCAGTGGACCCGCTGCCGGGTCACGCGACGGGCCTCGTGTGCGCGGTGAAGGCGGTGGAGCGAGAGATCCTCGCGGCAGCGGAAAGCGGCTCACGCGCCACCGCGGTAAAGGCGTTCGCACTGCACCCCCTGGTGGACTCCGTGACGGTGGCGCGCCGCTTGGTGGAGGGCTACGGGGCGGTGCATCCGGGGCTTGCGTACTTGGGGTGAGGTGGGAGCGGCGGGCGACAGGCACGGGCGGCGGCCGAGGCCCAGGTCATACCAAACAGAACTCGTTGCCTTCCGGGTCTGCCATCTCTATGTGGTCGGGTTTTCCCTGCACTTCGTGCTGCCGGATCACCGTCGCCCCGGCCGCGGTCAGCTTCTCGGCCGCGGCGACGACCCGGGGCCAGCGGACGTCCCAGGGGGTCTCGCGGCCGCCGCCGACCTGTACGTCCAGGTGGAGGCGGTTCTTGACCATCTTCGGCTCCGGGACCTTGAGGAAGGAGAGGGTGGGGCCAAGGCCGTCCGGGTCCGACAGATAGGCGCCGTCGTCCCACTCCTCCTCGGGGACGTCGTAGTGCGCCAGCCATGCCTTCCAGCTGTCGAAGCCGGCCGGCGGTGGCTTCTCGTAGTAACCGAGCGCCAGGGCCCAGAACTTGGCCAGCTCGCCCGGCCGCGCGCAGTCGATGGTGACGGTCCATTGGATGGCCATGAGCGCTCTCCCTCTCCTGCGTACCTCCGCGCGGATCGCGATGGATGGCGTTGGATGGTGATGAATCGAGCGTGCCACAAGGGTCTGACACTGATGCTGATGCAGGGCTGAGATGATCATTGGATGAGCCCCGTCATCTCCATCGGATCCGCCGCCGCCCGCCCCTGCACACTGGTCGTGTGCCGAGGCTGCTGCTGCGGCAACTCGCGGAAGCATCCCGGTACGGACCACGACTGGCAGCTGGCGCGGATGCGGGCCGCCGCCGCGGAGTCGGCGGGGCGGTTCGCGGTGCGTACGAGTGAGTGCCTCGGGCCCTGCGGGCAGGCGAACATCGTCGTCGTACAGCCCTCGCGGGAGGGGCGCAGGCGCGGTGGCCGGGCCGTCTGGATCGGTTTCGCCATGGACGACGACTCGATCGACGAGATAGTCGCGTGGGCCGAGGCGGGCGGACCGGGAGTCGCGGCACCGTCGGCGGCGCTGACCCTGCAGGTGGTGGACCCCCGGCAGACCTGAGGGGCGAAGGACGGGGTGTGGGTCGGGGCCGAGAGGCAGGCCGCCGCCGTCGTCCCTTCGAGGACCTTGTCGACGAAGCCGTGCGAGGTCAGCCCCCCCCACGCCCCGCGCCCAGCTCAGCGCCGCGAGGCCATCCGCCCCCCTCACGCCCCCGCCCCGCTCAAGGCCGCGAGGCCGGCCCCCTCAAGGCCCCACCTCGATCACGACCTTGCCCCGCGCATGCCCGCCCTCCACCGCCCGAAGCGCCTCGTCGGCCCGCTTCAGTGGGTACGTCACCGTCACCTGCGGCCGTAGCACCCCGTCGACGGCGAGTTGCGCCACCGCGTCCAGGACCTCGCTGGTCCGTGCCCGCGCAACCGCCGCCCCGCCCAGCTCCCCGACCGTCTCCTTGGCCGCAGCGGTGATCAGCTTCCCCTCGCGGTCAGCGAACGGCAGCAGGGACGCCACCGCCACGAGATCCTCGCCGCCCACCAGGTCGAAGATCGCGTCCACCTGCCCGCCCGGCGCCGCTGCCCGCACGCGGTCCACCAGGTCGGGGCCCGGCGGTACGTGCACCGCGCCCAGGGACTCGACGAAGTCCTTCTTGCCCGCGCTCGCCGTGCCCACGACCTGGATGCCGAGATGCCTCGCCAGTTGCGCCGCCGCCACGCCCACCCCGCCGCCGACCCCGGTGATCAGCAGGGTGGCCCCGGCAGGCAGCGCCAACTGGTGCACCCCGTCGTACGCCGTCGCCACGGCGACCGGCAGCGCGGCGGCTTCCGCGAACGTCAGGCCCTCCGGCTTGTGCGCGGCAAGAGAGGCGGGCAGCAGGGTGTACTCGGCATAGCCGCCCGTGTCCGGATTGCCGAACACCGCATCGCCGACCGTGAAGCCTTCGACTCCCGAACCGACCGCTTGGACCACGCCGGCGACCTCGCTCCCCAGCACCTCGGGGAACTCGGCGGGCGGCGCCCCCGGCCTCCGCTTGCCCGCGCGCAGCTTCCAGTCGACCGGGTTGACCCCCGCCGCCCGCACCGCGACCAGGAGTTGCCCCGGACCGGGCTCCGGTGGGTCCTGCTCGACAAAGGCCTCCACTTCAGGGCCGCCGAACCGCGTGAATACGTACGCCTTGGACATGTGCTCCCTCGCTTCGAGCCGTGAAACCCGGTCCTCGATCACTGGTCTCAGCACCGTGCACCGTGCACCGTGCACGTGCACCGTGCACTGGGAGCCGTAACTCGTGAACCGTGAATCGTGAACCGTGATCCGACGTGACTGTCACCCAGGACGACCGCCACGATCGCCCCGCTATTCCCCGTACGCCACGGCATTCACGAGGTCGCAACGAGAGGCCGTCCAGCGCCCCGACCTCAAAACTGAACGCCCCACAAAGTTTTCCCGACGCGAGCCTTGACCTTGCGTGTTCAACCAATCAAGACTCAGGCCCCACAACACCGCACTGGCGCGGGTGACGCATTCAGCTCTTGGCGTCGTCGAACCAGTTCGGCACGCCCAGAGCCGCGTTCGGAGGCCATTTCGCCATGCCTGCCACCACACGTCGTGAACTCATGAAGCAACTGGGCGGCACCGCAGCCGCCTTCGCATTCGTGGCCGCCGCCGGCCCTCTCGCCTCGGCGACGCCCGCCACCGCCGCCGCGGGAACGCAAGCTCCCGCCTCCCCGGGCGCGGCCGCCGCCACGCGCCGCGTCCGGGGGCTCATCGCCCGCCTCACCCTTGACGAGAAGATCAGCCTCGTCCACGGCGCGACCGACCCGCGCAGACTGGGTCAGGCCGGTTACCTGCCGGGTGTCGAGCGCCTCGGCATACCGGAGCTGCGCCTGAGCGACGGCCCCGCGGGCGTGAACGTGACGAAGTCGGCGACCGGCCTCCCGCCGGTCGCCACGCTCGGCTCCTCCTTCAACCTCGAACTCGCCCGCGAGTACGGCGAGGTCATGGGCCGTGAGGGCCGCACCCTCGACATGGACGTCCTGCTCGCCCCGCAGATCGAGCTCTCCCGGACGCCGTTCTTCAGCCGCAACAAGGACCAGTCCGGAGAGGACCCCTACCTCAACGGCCTGATCGGCGCCGCCCAGGTCGAGGGCGTCCAGGCGCAGGGCATGCTCGCCCAGGCCAAGCACTTCCTCGCCAACAACCAGCGCCTGCACGAGTTCGACCGCGAGAAGCCGGAGAACTCCTACGACTTCGTCGTGGACGACCGGACGCTCCACGAGCTGTACCTGCCCGCCTTCGAAGCCGTCGTCCGTGCCGGTGTCGCCTCCGTCATGTCGGCGTACAACCACCTCAACGGCAAGTGGAATTCCGAGCAGAGCACCACCCTCACCGACATCCTCCGTGGCGAACTCGGCTTCAAGGGCTTCGTCACCTCCGACTGGGGCGCCACCCATTCCACGGCCGCGCTCGAAGCGGGTCAGGACATGCAGATGTGGGACGGCTCGTTCTACGGGGAGCCCCTGAAGAAGGCGATCAAGGACGGTTCCATCCCCGAGGCCGCCCTGGACACCGCCGTCTCCCGCATCCTCGGTCAGTACGACGCCTTCGGCATGCTCGACGGCAGCCGTGTCCCCGCCCGCAAGAAGATCGACGTCAAAGCCGGTGCACGTGTCGCCCGCGAAGTGGCCACCCAAGGCGCGGTGTTGCTCGCCAACGACGGCGGACTCCCGCTGTCCCACTCCGCGTTGCGCGACCTCGCACTCATCGGCCCGACCGCGGGCCAGGTCGCCACATCCGTGTCGGGCGAGCGCGCGTACGGCTTCGAGGACCGCTTGGTCAGCCCCCTCGACGCACTGCGCCGCAGCACCAAGCGGAAGATCGCCTACGAGGCCGGCGTCGACCTCACGGGCACGGCCGTCCCCGCCTCCGCGTTCCCCAAGGGCCTGACACGCAAGGACGGTGGCACGGCCAAGGGCACGGACAAGAGAGTCGACTTCGTCGGTGACAAGGCGCTCCCGGTCGGCACGACGGCCGAGTGGACCGGCACCTTCGTGCCACCCACCACCGGCGAGTACGCGCTCAAGATCCAGGGCTGGGGCGCCGCCGTCTCGCTCAGCCTCGACGGCAAGGAGCTGACGACCGCGGCCGGTGCCCGCGACAGCTTCGCGCGCAAGTGGTCCTCGATCGTCCCGACCACGGACGGTCTCGACAACGGCCAGGCGGACCCCATCCAGCTCACCGGTGGCAAGTCCTACCAACTCGTCGTCAAGGCCACCGGCTGGGCCGAGACCATCGCCGAACGCGGCCCGGTCCAGGTGCGGTTCGCCTGGGTGACCCCGCAGCAGCGCACCGCCTCGATCACCGCCGCGGCGAAGCTGGCCCGGCGCGTCCACACCCCGGTCGTCTTCGCCTTCAACGGTTCGGGCGGATCGGTGGGCGGCAGCGGTGACTTCACCACGCTGACGCTCCCCGCCCACCAGGACGAGCTGATCACGGCGGTGGCGAAGGCCAATCCGCGTACGGTCGTCGTCCTGACCACCGGCTGCCCGGCGACCATGCCCTGGCGCCGCGAGGTCGGCACGATCCTGCACACCGGTTACGTCGGCCAGGAGGGCGGCTGGTCCACCGCCGATCTGCTCACCGGCCGCGCGAACCCGGGCGGCAAGGCCACGGTGACCTGGCCGAAGAAGGACACGGACCACCCCACCCTGGACCCGGCCCACCCCGAGCGTTACTACGGCGTCGACGGGGTGGTCAAGTACAGCGAGGGCATCTTCACCGGCTACCGCGGCTTCGACAAGGCGGGCATCGAGCCCCTCTTCCCCTTCGGACACGGCCTGTCCTACACGGAGTTCGGCTACCGCGACCTGTCCGTGCGCAGGGCGGGCGAGGGATACGAGGTGTCGTTCACGGTGACGAACCGGGGGCGGCGCTCGGGCGCGGAGGTCCCGCAGGTGTACGTGGGCGCGCCACGCGGCGCCCGGGTCGAGATGGCCGTCAAGACGCTGGCCGGCTTCGACCGCGTCGAGCTGCGCGCGGGGGAGTCGCGCCGGGTCAGGGTGCGGGTCGCCGAGCGGCAGCTGTCGTACTGGGACACGGACCGCGGCCGCTGGGTGCGTCCCGAGGGGCGGCGCTCGGTGTACGTGGGGTCGTCGTCCCGAGACATCCGGCTGACGGGGGTGGCGCGCTAGGGGGCGGTGGCCTGGGGGAGTTGTTCCGTCTCGGCCGGCTCACCAAGCCCCTTGCCGTCCACGGCTAGTGCTTGGGTGAGCCGGTCCAGGTACGCGCGGTACAACTCCACGAAATCCAGACGGCCTTCGGCGATGGCCCACTGCACCTGGAGCCCGTCGGACACGGCGAGGATCTCCCGCGCGACGCCCTCAGGGTCGGTTCCGGGCTTCAACTGCCCCTCTGTGACCGCTCGTTGCAGCACCGAGGCGAGAAAGTGCGCGACACGTTCGTACCGCTCGGTGAAATAGGCGTGCGCCGGGTGCGAGGGGTCGCCCGCCTCCGCCGACAGCCTGGTGTAGAGCTCGATGAGCCCCGGCTGGGTGAGGTTGTAGGCGGCCAGCGCGAGCACCTCCCGGAACAGCGCGCGCACGTCGTCACCGCCGGAGTCGGGGCCGAGCCGCCCGAAGGTACGGACCGTGCGCTCCTCGCGGGCTTCGAGCACCGCCATCAGGAGGCGCTGCTTCGACCCGAAGTGGTGGGTGATGACGGTGGCGGAGGTACCCGCCTCCTCGGCGATCTTCGCCAGGGAGGAGTTCAGATAGCCCGCCTTGGCGAAGAGCGCGAGAGCCGCGTCGATGATGGCCGCCCTGCGGGAATCGGCGGCGGCGTACTGCCCTGACGGGCGGTGGCGGGGGGTGCGCTGCTCCATGGAGGCAGATTACGTCGCCCGAACCCGCGCCCCCGGCCACGCATCCCTGGCCGCGCACCCCTGGCCGCGCACCCCGGCCGCGCACCCCTGGCCATGCATCGCCAACCCTTGCCACCCCTACCGCCCTACCCCAGCCCGCGGTACAGCGCCCCCACCAAATGCACGCTCCGCAAGTCCTCCCCGGAGGTTCCGCCGCCCATCCGGTTCATCACGTACGCGTACGAGACCCGGTTCTCGGGGTCGGCGAACGCGTAGGAGCCGCCCGCACCTCCGTGCCCCAAGGCCCGTGGATTGGGCCCCGCCTGCCCGTACCGGTTCAGCATGTAGCCGAGTCCCCAGTCCCACTTCTCGCCCCACGCCGTGCCCGCCGCGAGCACCAGGTCCGGCTCATCGGGCTCGCCCTGCCGCGTCCGGGCCCGCTCAAGTGCCGCGGAGCTCAGCAGCTCGCCGCCTCCCAGCGCCGCGTACACCGTCGCGAGCCCGCGCGCGGAAGCGTGACCGTTGGCCGCGGGGATCTCGGCGGACCGGTAGGCCGCACTGTTCACGTTACCGACGGGCAGGTACTGCAGGGCGAGCGTGACGACGGCCATCGGGTGGGCGTCGATCGCGGTCACCGGCGGCGCGGGCGGAGGGGCGGAACCGAGCGCGCTGCGCGGGCCGTCGGAGGCGAGCGGCCTCGCCATGTTCGCGCACCGGACGTGCTCGCTCTCCGGAGTGCCCACGTACACATCCGCGCCGAGCGGTCCCGTGACCTCGCTCCGCAGGAACCTGCCGAGCGAGACCCCGGTGATACGCCGGACCACCTCACCGACCAGGTAGCCGAAGCTCAGCGCGTGGTACCCCTGCGCCGAACCCGGCTTCCACCACGGCGGCGTCGCGGCCAGCGCCCCGCACACCTTCTCCCAGTCGTAGAGGTCGTCCGGCGTCATGGGCTCGCGCGGCGCGATCACCCCGGAGCGGTGGCTCAGGAGCCAGCGCACCGGGATGTCGGCCTTGCCCTCCTGGGCGAACTCCGGCCAGTAGCGGGCGACGGGTGCGTCCAGGTCGAGCTCGCCCCGGTCGGCAAGCAGATGCGCGCACAGCGCGGTCATCCCCTTGGTCGTGGAGTACACGTTCACCAGCGAATCGCGCTCCCACGCGCGCGTGCCCGTCCGGTCCGCGTCCCCGCCCCACAGATCGACGACGAACTCACCGCCGACCGTCGCCGCGACGGAAGCCCCGAGATCGCCGCGCTCGGCGAAGTTGCGCTCGAACTCCTCGCGTACGCCCTCGAATCCCGGGGCGACGGTTCCATGGATGCGTGCGGTCATGACTCTCCTCGATCGCTGGAAGCGCCGGCCCGGCAGGAGGCAAGAACGAGACAAAAAAAGAAGGCAAGGAGGTGTTCCCACTCCTTGCCACTCTTAATTTATAGCGCAGTGGGGGGCTTGCGGCAAGGCCCCGGTCGTACCGCACAATCGCAGGCCTAAGCCCACGACCTGCGAAAACGGGAGACTCCTTAAGTGCCTGCGTTGCTGTCAGCGTTCGACCTTCCCGCCCGCCTCGCCGCCAAGGCCGACCCGGCGCTCATCGGCCGGGACGAGCAGCACTTCGCGTCCGTCGCACAGACCCTTGAGCAGACCGTCGCCGAGGTTTCCGGGCGTCTCGACGACCTGCGCAGGGCGCCCGGCGGCATCGGCCGTGAGGCCATGGACCGGGACCTGGAGATCCACCGCCTGTCCGGCCGCCTGCGCACCCTGAGCCGCTTCGGCCTCGACCTGTGCCTGGGACACATCGTGACCGCGGACGACCCCGAGCCCGTCTACATCGGCAGGCTCGGCCTCACCGACAGCGAGGGGCGCCGTCTGCTGCTCGACTGGCGTGCCCCCGCGGCCGAGCCGTTCTTCGCGGCGACCCACGCCGACCCGATGGGTCTGGCGAGCCGCCGCAGATACCGCTGGACCGACGGCCGGATCAGTGACTACTGGGACGAGGTGTTCACCGCCGACGGGCTCGAAGGGCACGCGGCGCTCGACGACCAGTCCGCCTTCATCGCCAGCCTGGGCGGCAACCGCTCGTCGCGGATGCGCGACGTGCTCGCCACCATCCAGTCCGACCAGGACGCCATCATCCGGGCGGGCTCCCGCGGTGCTCTTGTCGTCGACGGCGGTCCGGGCACGGGCAAGACCGTCGTCGCCCTGCACCGCTCCGCCTACCTTCTCTACGCCGACCCCCGCCTCGGGCACAGCCGGGGAGGCGTGCTGTTCGTCGGCCCGCACCGGCCCTACCTGAACTACGTCGCCGACGTCCTGCCCAGCCTCGGCGAGGAGGGTGTGCAGACCTGCATCCTGCAGGACCTGGTCACCGAGGGAGCCACGGCACAGGCCGAGAGCGACCCGGAGGTGGCTCGCCTGAAGTCGTCCGCGGACATGGTGAAGGCGATCGAGAAGGCCGTCAGGTTCTACGAGGAGCCGCCCACCAAGGGGATGACGGTCTCGACCGACTGGGCGGACGTCCGGCTGAGCGCCGACGACTGGGCGGAGGCGTTCGACGCGGCGGGACGCGGCACACCGCACAACGAGGCGCGTGAGCTGATCTGGGAGGAGCTCGTCGCGATCCTCCTCGACAAGGTCGGCGGCGACGTCCCCGGCGATCTCTTCGAGCGGGCGCTGCGGCACGACGAGGAGCTGGTCACCACCCTGCACCAGGCATGGCCGCTGCTCGAAGCGGCCGACCTCGTCGGCGACCTGTGGTCGAACTCCGCCTACCTGCGGATGTGCGCCCCCTGGCTCGACCGGGACGAGGTGCGCACGCTGCTGCGCAAGGCGGCTCCGCAGGCCTGGACTGTCTCCGACCTGCCGCTCCTTGACGCGGCACGCCAGCGGCTCGGAGACCCCGAGGCGGTCCGGCAGAAGCGGCGGCACGAGGCGATCCTCGCCGCGCAGCGCGAGCAGATGGCGCAGGTCGTCGACAACCTGATCGACGCCGCGTCCGCCTCCGGCGCCGACGGTGACGACGGCGAGGGCCTGGTGACGATGTTGCGTGGCAAGGACGCCCAGGTCAGCCTGGTCGACGAGTCCGAGCTGCCGCCCGCCGACCCGGACCGCCTCGCGGGCCCGTTCGCGCACGTCGTGGTGGACGAGGCCCAGGAACTGACGGACGCGGAGTGGCAGATGCTGCTGCTGCGCTGCCCGTCCCGCAGCTTCACCATCGTCGGCGACCGCGCGCAGGCCAGGCACGGCTTCACGGAGTCCTGGCAGGAGCGCCTTGAGCGGATCGGGCTCGACCGGATCGAGGTGGCCTCCCTGAGCGTCAACTACCGGACGCCGGAAGAGGTCATGACGGAGGCCGAGCCGGTCATCCGGGCCGCGCTCCCGGACGCCAACGTGCCGACCTCCGTGCGCAGCAGCGGCATCCCCGTGGTGCACGGGCCGGTGACGGAGCTGGACGAGGTCCTCGACGGCTGGCTCGCCGCCCACGCCGACGGGATCGCCTGTGTCATCGGCGATCCCGACTTCCGGGAGACGTCCCGCGTCCGGTCACTGACCCCGGAGCTCGCGAAGGGACTCGAGTTCGACCTGGTCGTCCTCGTCGACCCGGACCACTTCGGCGAGGGCGTCGAAGGCGCGGTCGACCGCTATGTGGCGATGACCCGGGCGACCCAGCAGCTCGTCGTCCTCACGAGCTGACGGGGCCGTGCCTTCGGGCTGGTCAGGCGCGCGGGTTCACATGTGTCAAATATGGGACTTCGACCCCCATAAGGTCAGGCCTTGTGTCCTGCGCACCAAGGGTTGGACTTCTCTTCACATCCAGGTCACGGCCCCTTCCCTGATCATTGCTCCCCTTGACACACTTCACCCGCTCACGCCCCCCACACCCCACACCACGAGGTCGAATCCACTCATGCCAGAACTCAATCGGCGCCGGTTCATGCAACTCGCCGGAGGCACCGCGGCCTTCGCGTCGCTCTCGCAGAGCATCGCCCGCGCAGCCTCTCTGCCCGCACAGCGCCGCTCCGGTTCCATAGAGGACGTCGAGCACGTCATCGTCCTGATGCAGGAGAACCGTTCATTCGACCACTACTTCGGCACGATGAAGGGCGTACGCGGCTTCGGTGACCCGCGCCCCGTGACGCTGCCCAGCGGCAAACCCGTCTGGAACCAGTCGGGCGGCGGCAAGGAAGTGCTGCCCTTCCACCCGGACGCCGAAGACCTCGGCATGCAGTTCATCGCGGGCCTCGACCACGACTGGGCGGGCGGCCACAGCGCCTTCGCCGGCGGCAAGTACGACAACTGGATCGCCGCCAAGTCCGAGCGGACGATGGCCTACCTGACGCGCGACGACATCCCGTTCCACTACGCCCTCGCCGACGCGTTCACCGTCTGCGACGACTACCACTGTTCGTTCATGGGGGCCACCGACCCCAACCGCTACTACATGCTGACGGGCCACGTCGGCAACGACGGCAAGGGCGGCGGCCCCGTCCTCGGCAACCAGGAATTGGGCTACGACTGGACGACGTACGCCGAGCGCCTGGAGCAGGCCGGGGTCTCGTGGAAGGTCTACCAGGACATCGGCGACGGCCTGGACAAGGCCGGGCACTGGGGCTGGATCGATGACGCCTACCGCGGGAACTACGGCGACAACTCGCTGCTCTACTTCAACAAGTACCGCAACGCCAAGCCCGGCGACCCCCTCTACGACAAGGCGCGCACCGGCACGAACGTGAAGGCGGGCGACGGGTACTTCGACATCCTGAAGGCCGACGTGAAGGCCGACAAGCTGCCGCAGGTCTCCTACATCGCCGCGCCCGAGGCCTTCACCGAGCACCCGAACTGGCCGGCGAACTTCGGCGCGTGGTACATCGCGCAGGTCCTGGACGCGCTCACCTCCAACCCCGAGGTGTGGGCCAAGACGGCCCTCTTCATCACGTACGACGAGAACGACGGCTACTTCGACCACGTCGTGCCGCCGTACGTCCCCAAGGACGCCAACCAGGGCAAGTCCACCGTCGACACGGCCCTCGACCACTTCCCCGGCAACGCGCAGTACGCCGCGGGACACTACGGCCTCGGCCAGCGTGTCCCGATGGTCGTCGTCTCGCCGTGGAGCACCGGCGGCTTCGTGAACTCCGAGGTCTTCGACCACACATCGATCATCCGGTTCATGGAGAAGCGCTTCGGTGTCCGTGAGCCGAACATCTCGCCGTGGCGCCGCGCCATCTGCGGCGACCTGACCTCTGCCTTCGACTTCAGCGGCAGGGACATGGACCCCGACGAGATGCCGGACACCTCCGCCTACGAGCCGCCGGACAAGGAGCGCCACCCCGACTACGTGCCCAAGGCCCCCGCGAAAGCGAACCTGCCCAAGCAGGAGTCCGGCTCCCGGCCCGCGCGCCCGCTGCCGTACGCACCCCTGGTGGACGGAGCCGCGACGCCCGCCGACGGCAAGTTCACGCTCACCTTCAGCGGCGGCGACGCGGCCGGCGTCTGCTTCCACGTCCGCTCCGGCAACCGCACGGACGGGCCCTGGACGTACACCACGGAGGCGGGCAAGAAGATCTCCGACACCTGGAACGCGGCGTACTCGAAGGGTGCGTACGACCTGTCGGTGTTCGGGCCGAACGGCTTCCTGCGCGTCTTCAAGGGACCCGGCAAGACCGCGGGCCCCGAGGTCACCGCCCGCCACGACAAGGCAACCGGCAACCTCAGGCTGACGCTGAAGAACGCGGGCACGGCCGACGTGAACCTCAGCGTCTCCAACGCCTACGGCGGCGCCGCCCAGACGTTCAAGGTGAAGGCGGGCGGCACCGTCGAGCACACCGTCGACCTGCGGGCGAGCAAGCGCTGGTACGACGTGACGGTGAAGTCCGACGCCGACGCCGGCTTCCTGCGGCGCTTCTCCGGGCACGTGGAGAACGGCCAGGCGGGCGTCAGCGACCCGGCGATCATCTCCGCCTGACCATTCGGCGGCCCTAGGAGCGGCGGCCCCACGCGCGTGAGCACCTGGGGCCGCCGCTCCCGCCGGAAAACCGGAGGCCGGTGCGTCCCGCCCGCGCTTAGCATGCGGAGGCATGACCTTTCCCCATCGCACCAGCGCGGACGGCGCCCCCGACAAACCCTCTCTCGACGGGCTCGAGGAGAAATGGGCGAGGCGATGGGACGAGTCCGGCGTATACGCCTTCGACCGCACCAGGACGCGGGAGGAGGTCTTCTCCGTCGACACCCCGCCACCCACGGTCAGCGGCTCCCTGCACGTCGGGCACGTCTTCTCGTACACGCACACCGACGCCGTCGCCCGCTACCAGCGCATGCGCGGCAAGGAAGTCTTCTACCCGATGGGCTGGGACGACAACGGCCTGCCGACCGAACGCCGCGTCCAGATCCACTTCGGTGTCCGGTGCGACCCCGCGCTGCCCTACGACCCTTCGTTCCGGCCGCCGGAGTCGCCGCCGAAGAACCAACTCCCGGTCTCACGGCGCAACTTCATCGAACTGTGCGAGCGGCTCACCATCGAGGACGAGAAAGCCTTCGAGGAGCTGTGGCGGCTGCTCGGTCTGTCCGTCGACTGGTCGCGTACGTACCGGACGATCGGCACCGAGGCGCGCGCCACCGCGCAGCTCGCGTTCCTCAACAACCTGGCGCGCGGCGAGGCGTACATCGCCGAGGCGCCCACCCTGTGGGACATCACTTACCGCACGGCCGTCGCGCAGGCCGAACTGGAGGACAGGGAGCGGCCAGGCGCCTACCACCGGCTCACCTTCCACGGCTCCGACGGCAGGCCGGTCACCATCGACACCACCCGGCCCGAACTCCTTCCGGCCTGCGTCGCTCTGGTCGTCCACCCCGACGACGAGCGCCACAGGGACCTGATCGGCACGACGGTCCGCACCCCGCTCTTCGGCGTTTGAGGTGCCCGTCGTCGCCCACCGCGCCGCTGTCCCGGACAAGGGCACGGGAATCGCGATGATCTGCACGTTCGGTGACACGGCCGACGTGACCTGGTGGCGTGAACTGCGCCTCGCCACACGCCCGGTGATCGGCTGGGACGGCCGCTTCCTGGCGCAGCCGCCGAGCGGTGTCGAGTCGGCGGAGGCCGTCGCCGCGTACACGAAGCTGGCGGGCGCCACCGCGCACACCGCACGGGAGCGGATCGTGGAGTTGCTGCGGGCCGGCGGCGAACTGGAGGGTGAGCCGCGGCCCATCACGCACGCAGTGAAGTTCTACGAAAAGGGCGACCGGCCCCTGGAGATCGTCACCACCCGGCAGTGGTACCTGCGCAACGGCGGCCGCGACGAGCGCCTGCGGGATGAACTCATGGCGCGCGGCGGCGAGTTGACCTGGCATCCGCCGCACATGCGGGTGCGTTACGAGAACTGGGTCGGCGGCCTGAACGGTGACTGGCTGGTCAGCCGGCAGCGCTTCTTCGGCGTCCCGATCCCGGTCTGGTACCCGCTGGACGGCAATGCCCAGCCCGATCACACCCGCCCGATCGTCCCGGACACTCGCGCTCTGCCCGTCGATCCGAGCGCGGAAACGCCGCCCGGGTATGAGGACGCCCAGCGAGGCGAGCCGCACGGCTTCACCGGCGACCCGGACGTGATGGACACCTGGGCCACCTCCTCGCTCACCCCGCAGATCGCCGGTGGCTGGCGCTCGGACCCGGACCTGTTCGCGCGGGTCTTCCCGATGGACGTCCGGCCGCAGGCCCACGAGATCATCCGTACCTGGCTGTTCTCGACGGTGGTGCGCGCTCACGCCGAGCAAGGGGAGCTGCCGTGGCGGCATGCCGCGATCTCCGGCTGGATCCTCGACCCCCACCGCAAGAAGATGTCGAAGACGAAGTCGAACGCGGTCACGCCCGGGGACCTGCTCGTGCGGCATGGCTCGGACGCGGTCCGCTACTGGGCGGCGAGCGGACGGCCCGGCACGGACACGGCGTTCGACGTCGGCCAGATGAAGGTCGGCCGCCGCCTGGCGACCAAGCTCCTGAACGTCGGCAAGTTCGTCCTGAGCCTCGGTGAAGCGGCCGGTCCCGCGGACCCGGCTCCGGTCACCGAACCGCTGGACCGGGCGGTGCTCGCCGAACTCGCCGCCACCGTCGAGGAGGCGACGGCCGCCTTCGACGCCTTCGACTACGCGCGGGCGCTGGAGCGTACGGAACGCTTCTTCTGGCGCTTCTGCGACGACTACGTGGAGCTGGTGAAGGCGCGGGCGTACGGCGACCAGGACGAGGACGCGGGGACGCAGTCGGCGCGCGCGACGCTGCGGACCGTTCTCGACGCACTGGTCCGCCTGTTGGCGCCGGTCCTGCCCTTCGTCACGGAGGAGGTGTGGTCCTGGTACGCCAAGGGTTCCGTCCACCGCGCCGCGTGGCCCATCCCTCAGGTCCCCGAAGGAGCGGACGCCTCGGTCCTCGCGACGGCCTCGGAGGTCATCGCGGCGATCCGCAGGGCGAAGTCGGAGGCCCGGCTCTCCATGCGGGCGGAGGTCGCGGGACTGGTGGTCCTCGGGCCGCGTGCGAGCCTGGACCGCTTCGAGCTCGCACAGGCGGACGTGCGGGCCGCGGGCCGGGTCGGGACCGTGGAGACGCGCGAGGGGGAGCCGCGGCTGACGGTCGAGGTGCGCGTCTGACCTGGGGGCCGCGACATGGTGACCGCCGTCCTCGCAGGTGGGGGTGGCAGTCGAACTCCTCGTGTCCACCAGCGTGCCGCTGTCGTGCTTCGCAGGGGGCGCGAGGGGCTGGCGAAGCGCCCCCATTCGCGGGGTAGTGTGCCCGGGTGACAACGCAATCGAACACTCCTGCAGGCTGGTATCCGGACCCCCAGGGCGCGCCCCAGCTGCTGCGCTGGTGGGACGGGTCCCAGTGGACCCAGCACACCAACCCGAGCCAGCAGGCCGGTGGTCAGCCCGCGCAGGCCCAGCAGGCCCAGCCTCAGCAGGTCCCGCAGCAGGCCCCCTCGGCCCAGCAACAGCCGGCCCAGCAGCCGCAGGGCGCGTACGCCCAGCCGCAGGCTCAGTTCGGCCAGCAGCAGGGGCAGTTCGGTCAGCAGGCGGTCCCGCAGCAGGCTCCGCAGCAGGCGCAGTACGGCCACCCCCAGCAGGGGGCCCCGCAGGCGGACCCGGCCAAGGTGCAGCGTCAGGTCCAGCAGCAGGCGGGCGTCACGCCCACGGCGCAGGGCGGCGGCTCGCTCTTCACCGAGCCGGTCCTGGTCGTGAACCAGAAGGCCAAGCTCATCGAGCTGACGAACGAGTACAGCGTGATGGACCAGGCGGGCAACACGCTCGGCTCGGTCGTGCAGGTCGGTCAGAGCACGCTGAAGAAGGTCGCGCGCTTCGTCTCCAGCGTCGACCAGTTCATGACGCACAAGCTCGAGATCCGTGACGCGTACGGCCAGCCGGTGCTCAACCTGACCCGCCCCCGCAAATTCGTGAAGTCGCGGGTCATCGTCGAGCGCCCCGATGGTCAGCCGATCGGTGAGATCGTCCAGCAGAACATGATCGGCAAGATCAACTTCGCGATCATGGTGAACGGCCAGCAGGCCGGCGCGATCAAGGCCGAGAACTGGCGCGCCTGGAACTTCTCGATCGTCGACCACGCGGACAACGAGGTCGCCCGGATCACGAAGACCTGGGAAGGCCTCGCCAAGACGATGTTCACGACCGCGGACAACTACGTCCTGCAGATCCACTACCAGCTGCCCGAGCCGCTCCTGAGCCTCGTCGTTGCGACGGCTCTGACGGTGGACACGGCCCTGAAGCAGGACTCCCGCGGCTTCGGGTGAGGTTGTTCCTCTCGGAAACGGCATCGGCGGCGCCCTGGATCCGGGGCGCCGCCGATGCCGTTTCCGGGCTACGACAGGTGCAGTGCCACTGGTTCCGACTGGCTTGGGATGGACGGCAGGAAGTCCTCCGAAGGCAGCTCCGAGGGCAGCTCCGAAGGCAGCTCCGAGGGTGCCTTCGCGTGTGGCTCGTCATGCGGTGAGCGGGTCAGGACCACCACGCCGTACGCCGCGATAGCCGCGCCCCCGGCCGCCAGGAACAGTCCGGCCACGCCTCCCTGCAGCCGCTCCCCGAGCAGGGTGAGACCGATGACGGCGGCGGCCACCGGATTGGCCAGGGTGACGACGGCCAGTGGTGCCCCGAGGCCCCCGCGATACGCGGTCTGGGACAGGAGGAGCCCGCCCACGGCGAACGCGGCGACGAGCAGCGCCACGACGATCACCTGCGGGCCGAGCAGCGGACCCGAGCGGTCCGTCGCGGCGACCGTCACGGTCTGGGTGAGCGCGGAAGCGACGCCGGAGGCGAACCCGGAAGCGGTCGCGTGACGCAGCCCCGGCCGTGTACCGGGACGGGAGAGCATGCCGATCACGGCCATCGTGACGCCCGCGACGGCCAGCGCCTCCGTCAGGGTCAGCGTGTCGTCGGGCGCGGGCCCGGTAGCGGTGAGGAGCAGGGCGCCGAGGCCGATGAGGGTGAGCCCGGTGCCTCGCCACTCCGGCGGGGTGACGCGCCGTCCCGCGAGGCGGGCGCCCAGCGGCACGGCGGCGACCAGGGTGAGCGCGCCGAGCGGCTGCACCAGGGTCAGCGGACCGTACTTCAGGGCCGCCACGTGGAGCAGGGCCGCGGACGCGTTGAGCCCGACCGACGACCACCAGGGACCGCTGCCGAGCAGCCGCAGGAAGCCGTTGCCGGAGTCCGTGATGCGGGTGGCGAGGCGTTCCTGGGCCACGGCGGCACAGGCGTACGCGGCGGCCGAGACGAGCGAGAGCGCGACGGCGAGGAGGGTGGCGTTCATCGGCGGACCCCGGGAGCGGCCAGCTCGCGCGTCGGCGCGTACCGCCGCACGACACGCGAGCGCGCGGGATCCGGCAGCTTGATCACGGCGAGCGCGATGCCGAGCAGCGCGGTCACCACGAGGGCGTCGAGCCAGTAGTGGTTGGCGGTCCCGACGACCACGAGCAGGGTGATCAGCGGGTGCAGCAGCCACAGCCAGCGCCACCGTGAGGAGGTCGCGACGATGAGACCGACGGCGAGCATCAGCGCCCATCCGAAGTGCAGGGACGGCATGGCGGCGAACTGGTTGGCCATCGAGTCGGTCCGCGGGGTGGCGCCGTACACGGTCGGCCCGTACACCTGCCCGGTGTCCACGAGGCCGGTCGCCTCCAGCATCCGGGGCGGTGCCAGCGGGAAGGTCAGGTGCAGCACGAGGGCCGCCGCGGTCAGCGCGGCGAGCACCCGGCGGCTCCACACGTAGTGCCGGGGCCGGCGCAGGTAGAGCCAGATCAGGAAGAGCGCGGTGGCCGGGAAGTGCACGGTCGCGTAGTAGGTGTTCGCGATGTGCACCAGGGTGTCGCTGCTGAGCAGCGCGTGCTGTACGGCGCCCTCGCCCGGCAGGTGCAGGGTGCGTTCGGCGTCCCACACGTGGTGGGCGTTGCGGAAGGCCTCACCGGTGTGGCCGTTGGCCAGCTGCCTGCCGAACTTGTAGACGAGGAAAAGTCCTACGACGAGGAGGAGCTCGCGGACGAGGGGCGGTCGGGCAGATGTGTCCGGCTCCCGGACGGCTATGTCCGGTTCCCTTTCGGCAGGCTCGGTTCGGGATTCCATCCCCCGGCCCCTTTACGTGACGACTGGGTGGTGCGGGTAGTGAGTGGGAAGCGCCTCGCGCGGTCGTTGCAGTCGTGGAGCGCCGCACTCATCGATACGCCAGTGTACCGATACGCCAGTGTACCGATACGCGGGCGTACCGGTACACTGGCGTATCGATAGGGTCGGTCGAAGCCGCCGCATCGAGGAGAAGAGCCATGACGTCGCCGGACCGGGCAGCAGAAGCAGGCACGACGGACCCCACGGGCTCCTCGCGCCGCTCCAAGATCACGCCCGAGCGTGAGCAGGAGTTCTACGAGGCCGTCCTCGACCAGCTCCGCGAGTGCGGGTACGACGCCGTGACCATGGAGGGCGTGGCCGCGACCACCCGGTGCAGCAAGTCCACCCTCTACCGTCAGTGGAAGACCAAGCCCCAGTTCGTGGCCGCCGCGCTGCGCGCCAATCGCTGCGTGCGGTTCGCGGGCATCGACACCGGCACGCTCGCCGGTGATCTGCGCGAGGCGGCGCGGGCCGCGGGGGAGTGGTCGACGCGGGACAGCATGCTGGTGCAGGCGCTGAGCCACGCGGTGCTCCAGGACGAGGACCTGCGCAGCGCGCTGCGCGAAGCGCTGGTCGAGCCCGAGACGAAGGCGCTCGACGAGGTGATCGAGCGCGGGGTGGCCCGGGGCGAGATCGCCGCGGACCATCCGGCCACCAGATTCATCACGGCTCAGCTCATGGGCGTGGTCCGGGCCCGGCCCGTCCTGGAGGGCAAGCAAGCGGACGAGGCGTACCTGTCCGACTTCGTGGAGGCGTGCGTGCTGCCCGCACTGGGCCTGACCAGAGCCACCTGATCGTGGACCGGGGCCCGGTGGATGACGGGCCCCGATCCGCCTGGCGCGCCGCACCGTGGGGACGGGGGTGGCGTGGCCGCTCTTGGCCGGGCGGGCGGAACCCTCGTGGTTCCGGCCGCCCGGCTCTGACGTTCCCGGCGCCCGTCAGACCTCCCGGCCGTTGCCGCCCCCGCCGCCCGACGCGGCCTTGATCCCCTTGGTGATCTCGTCCATGACGGACAGCTTCGGGGACTTGTCGTTCACGTCGATGCCGAAGCGGACGATGACGAGCTTCGACTTCAGGGTGGGAGAGGGGAAGGCCAGCGACTGGACGTACCCGTCGTCGCTCTTCTCGGTGACGGCCTTCCAGCGCACGAGGTAGCCCTTCTGGCCGGCCACGGTGACCGCCTTGGACTCCAGCTCCTTGTGCGAGGTGATCTTCCCGTAGGTCTTGCCGCCGTACGACTCCTTGGCATTGACGGAGATGTCGGCCTTGGCGGCCGCCTCCGCCGTCTTTTCGTCGATCTTGAAACCCTCGGCGAGTCCGGCGTACGCGCCGCCGCGCGAGCAGGTCTTGGCGGTGTCCCTGGGGCAGGGGTAGGGCCCCGTGGTCACCGAGGCGCCGCCGCTCTGGCCGGCCGCGCCGGTCCAGCCGTCCGGCACCGGGAGGCTGATGCCGCTGAGGGGGTCGGTGGCGTACCCCTCCTCCGACGGCGGGGCCGAGCCGCCGCCCGGCGGCTTGGACTGCTCGGGGTCCTGCGGGTCCTGAGGGTCCTGCGGAGCGCCGGGCTTCGAAGGGGCGGAGGACGAGGGGTTCTTGGCGGTGTTGTCGCCGTCCCCGTCGTCATCGGCGGTCAGGAAGTAGACGCCGCCGCCTATCCCGGCCAGGACCACCAGGGCCACGCCTATGGCTATGCCTGTGCGCAGGCCGCGCCGAGGAGCGGTGGGCTGGCCCGGAGAGGAGGGGTAGGCGGCGTATGCGCCCGGGGCACCCGTCGGGGCGCCGGGCGGATAGGCCGGGGGAGTCGCCGGGGCGGAACCGCTCCACCCGGCGGCGGATCCCACCGCGCGGACCTGGTCCGTCCATACGTTCCCGTCCCACCAGCGTTCGGTACGGGGGCCGTCAGTTGTCTGGCCGGGGTCGGGGTACCAGCCGGGAGGGGTTACCTGGGTCATGGGCGTCAGGGTATGAGCATTCGGTGAAAGCGGCATGAGAGGGGGCCACGACAAAGGTCACCGTTCGGCTGCCGCGCGCCGCTGTACTCCTTGCGGGAGGCGGCAAGTTCACCGCACCCGTCCGTCCACCACCAGCCGCACCGGGCCGCCGCCCTCAGGAGCGGGCACCCGCACGCCGGCCCGGCCCGGAGTGATCGACCCCAGCACGCTCGCATGCCGCGCACCCGTACTCTCCGGCACCGTCCCCGGCAGCCCGTGCGCCGTCAGGAAACCGAGGACCGCGAAGGCGTACGCCTCCTTCGCCGCGGACGGCAGACCGAGCTCATCGGACGTGCGCACCGGGACCTTGCCCCCCAACTCGGCCCGCAGGAACGCCATCAGCGTCGGATTTCGGGTGCCGCCGCCGGAAGCGATGACCTCGGAGGCGTCCACCGACCTGACGGCGTCGGCCACCGTCCGGGCGGTCAGGAGGGTGAGGGTGGCGATGACGTCCTGCGGGGCGAGCGTCTCGTACCCGGCGAGGGCCGCCCGCAGATAGGGCAGATGGAAGAGCTCCTTGCCGGTGGTCTTCGGGGCGGGGCGCGCGTAGTACGGCTCGCGCAGCAGCACCGCGAGCAGCCCCTCGTCGACGGCGCCGCGCGCGGCCATCTCGCCGTCCATGTCGTACGTGAGCCGCTCCCGGGTCAGCTCGCGCACGGCGGCATCGATGAGCGCGTTCGCGGGACCGGTGTCGAAGGCGGTGCCGTCCGCGGCGGTGATGTTGGCGATGCCGCCCAGATTCAGTGCGGCGGGGGCGCCGGGCCTGCCGCGCAGCCACATCTGGTCGACGATGCTGACCAGGGGTGCGCCCTGGCCGCCCGCGGCGATGTCACGGGGGCGGAAATCGGCGACCACCGGAAGGCCCGTCGCCTCGGCGATCCAGGCGGGCTGCCCGATCTGGAGCGTGCCGTGCACCTGGCCGTCCGCCACCCAGTGGTAGACCGTCTGGCCGTGCGACGCGACCAACTCGGCGCGCCCGTCGCACAGCTCACGATCGGCCTCGGCCGCCGCGGTGGCGAAGGCCTGACCGATGCGGGTGTCGAGGCGGCACACGTCCGCCAGCGTGGTGGCGGCGGGCGGCAGCGCGGCGGCGAGCGCCGTGCGCAACTCCTCGTCGTACCCGCGGGTGATCAGGCCCAGCGGGGAGAGCAGCAGGCGATCGCCGTCGATCGTCAGGTCGGCCGCCGCCGCGTCGATGGCATCGTACGAAGTCCCCGACATGAGCCCGATTACGCGCACGTGCTGCCCCTCTCACTCTCCTCACCAGTGCGTTTGATCATTGCAGCGAAGAAGGGGCGAGCGCACTCGCACGTACGATCCAGTTCAGGCCATCGGCGCTGGGGGAGAGGCGACTTGTTCATGTCCAGCACGGGATCGACCGGTCCGCGCCCGGGTGTGCGCCGTACGAACCTCACCCGAACCGACGGTGCCTGGAGCGGCCTGCTCCTGGAGGTGCGTGATCGGCCACGACCCGAGATGTGCCTCTGGACCGCCGGGAACCGTCTGCTCCTGACGCAAGGGGCGACCGCGGATCCGCTGCTCCTTGCCGTGGTGGACCCGGACCGCGACGGAGTCGACTTCTGGCGGACCGGGCGCCGCCGCCCCTTGGTCCCACCCCTGCGCGCACACATGGCCCGCGCCTTCGAGGGCTCGGCGGAGCGCTGGGGCCACCACTTCGCGACCTTGCTCGCGACGACGCCCGACAGCCCCCTGCACGACGGGCGTTGGGTGCTCTCCCCGGACCCGCTGCTGCGTCGCTGCCCGAATCGCCATGGCGCGTCACCCGGTGAGTACTGGAACTCGCTCCTCATCGAGGGTGATCCCGATGGGTACATCGAGTGGTTCATCCACAACGGCTCATGGGAGATTCTTCCGCTCAGGGCGATGCCCGACGCCGACGACCCCAGGGTCAAGGCCTACCGCAAGCAGGCGAGGGACGGCACGCTGCCGCCGGTCCTGCTCTGGTGGGTGAGCGGTCTCGACAGCCACCTCGTCCTGGACGGGCACGCCCGACTGGCCGCGGCGATCGCCGAATCCGTGGAGCCGCCGGTCCTGGAACTGCGACGGACCGTTCCGCGGGACGAGGTGGACTCCGGCACGGAGCGGGCGGTGGCGACGTACGAGACGGAACTCGAGCGGTTCACCGCGCTGCGTGCAGCGCAGGGCCCGCGCGTCCCCGACGGCGCCGAGTTCGCGGGACCCGCCCTGGTGCGCCGCCTCGACGAACTGCGTACGGCCCACCGCCCCACGTGGGCCTGGCCGCTCCCCGGCGGCGTGCGGGAGTGGCGCAGGATCGCCCGGGAGCAGGTGGGCGAGGGGAGTTGGGAGTACGGGTGACGGGGCGCGGTCCGCAGGTGGCGGAACTCCGCGGCGGCGCAGGGTTCCGCGGCCGCGCGGGGCTTTGGCTTTGTCTCAGGCGGGGGGCTCTGCCCCAGCCCTGGGCTGTTCCTCAGCGCAGGGCTTTGCCTCAGCGCAGGGAGAGGACGCAGAAATCGTTGCCTTCCGGGTCGGCGAGGCACGTCCAGGGCACGTCGCCCTGGCCGACGTCGGCGTCGGTGGCGCCCAGGGCCCGCAGCCGGGCCACCTCCGCCGCCTTGTCGTCACCGGTGTACGGCGCCACGTCGAGGTGGGCGCGGCTCACCATGGTCTTCTCGCCGGACGTGCGGAGGAACTCCAGGTAGGGGCCGACGCCCTTGGACGAACGCAGCCGGGCGTGATCGTCGGACACCTCGTGCAGGGTCCAGTCCATCGCCTCGTCCCAGAACCGGGCCATGGCCCGCGGATCGGCACAGTCGACCACGATGGCGGCGACGGGCCCGGTGTCCCGGTAGAGCTCGCGAGGCTCGAGCACACAGAAGACGTTGCCCTCCGGGTCGGCCATGACCGTCCAGGGGACATCGCCCTGGCCCACGTCGGCGGTGGTGGCGCCGAGCTCCTTCAGGCGCGCGACCAGCTCCGCCTGATGGGCCTCGGAGGTGGTCGCGAGATCCATGTGCACGCGGTACTTCACCGTCTCGGGGTCCGGAACGGTGACGACATCGACGCAGATGGCGGAGGGGTCCGGCCAGGAGACGCCCTCGGGTTCGACGTTCGTGACGCCGGGGCCCTCGCTGGACAGGCCCCAGCCGAGTGCCTCTCCCCAGAACCGGCCAAGCGCCGAGTCGTCCCGGGCCTTGAAATTCACGTTCACAAGTCGCAGCGGCATGCGGTGGATCATATGCACAGGTGGAGGGCGGGGGCCGGAAATTACTCCCGGAACCGACCGGCCCGCCGGCCCCCGGACAACACCAGCCGGCGGCACTCCCCGGGGCTGCCCCACGCGCCGCGCAGCGCCCGTGCCTTCGTCAGCCACAGCGACAGGTCGTACTCCGCGGTGTAGCCGATGGCGCCGTGGAGTTGGAGTGCCGCCCGCGCGGCGCCGTACGCGGCTTCGCTCGCCGCCACCTTCGCCGCGGCCACATCCGCCGTCTCCAGGGTCAACGCCGCCCCGAACACGAGGGGCCGGGCGAACTCAAGACCTGTCAGGACGTCCGCCAGGCGGTGCTTGACCGCCTGGAAGCCACCGATCGGCGTGCCGAACTGGGTGCGCTGCTTGACGTACGCCACCGTCCTGTCGAGCAGCGCGAGCCCGACCCCCAGGGCCTGCGCCGCCGTCGCGAGCGAGGCCCAGTCGGCCGCGTACCGGGAAGCTTCCGTCACCGAGGGGCCCGAGGCGAGCAGTTCGCCGGGCCGGAGCCGGGCGAGGCGCCGTGCCGGGTCCAGCGACCGCTCCACGCGCGCGTGCCCGGATGCCAGGCGCAACTCACCGCCCCCGGCGGTCAACCGCAGCGTCGCCGAGTCCGCATCCAGTGCGAACGGACCCCCTTCGGGGAGCGCGAGCGTCGTGATGGCCTCCCCGGAGGCCACGGACGCAAGAAGCCGCTTGGCGGGAGCCGCGTCGCCCAGTTCGGCGAGGCGGGCGAGCAGCGCGCCCGCAGCCACCGTCTCGACCACCGGTCCCGGCATGGCATGGCGCCCCAACTCGAGCAAGGAGACGGCCATTTCCACCGGGAGCGGCCCCACGCCTTCGTACTCCTCGGGGACGGCCAGGGCGAACACACCCGCGTCCGCGAGACGGCCCCACACGGCACGCCCCCGCGCGTGGTCCCCTTCGGCCCACGCCCGCGCGGCCGCCGGGGTGTCCGCCGCGGTCAGCATCGCGTCGAGCGAGCGTGCGAACTCGCGCTGCTCGTCGTCGAGGAGGAACCTCATCAGCGGCGTCCCTTCGGCAGTCCGAGCAGCCGCTCGGCGATGATGTCGCGCTGGATCTCGTTGGTGCCCGCGTAGATCGGCCCGGCGAGCGAGAAGACATACCCCTCGGCCCATTCGCCGCCCTCCGCCAACTCGCCTTCGGCGCCCAGGAGATCGAGTGCGGTCTCGTGCAGCGCGATGTCGTACTCGGACCAGAAGACCTTGTTCAGGCTGGACTCCGCGCCGATCGTCTCGCCCGCCGCGAAGCGCGACGCGTTGGCCCAGGTGAACAACTGGTAGGCGCGGGCCCCGATCACGGCGTCGGCGACACGGTCGCGCAGTGCGGTGTCCGCGGGGTCTCCGTGCGCGTGCCACTGCCCCACGAGGCGGTCCGCGGCGGCGACGAAGCGGCCGGGGGAGCGCAGGGTCAGGCCGCGTTCGTTGCCCGTCGTCGACATGGCGATCCGCCAGCCCTGGCCCGGCTCGCCGATCACGTCCTCGTCCGGCACGAAGACGTCGTCGAGGAAGAGCTCGGCGAACGCGGGCTTGCCGTCGAGGCGGCCGATGGGGCGGACGGTCACGCCGTCCGCGTCGAGCGGGAACATCAGATAGGTCAGGCCGCGGTGCGGCTTGGCGGAGTCGACCGCGGGATCGCTGCGGAACAGGCCGAAGGCGCGGTCGGCGAACGCGGCCCGCGACGACCAGGTCTTCTGCCCGCTGATCAGCCAACCGCCGTCCGTGCGGCGGGCGGTGGAGCGCAGCGACGCCAGGTCCGAGCCCGACTCCGGCTCGGACCAGGCCTGTGCCCAGATCACCTCGCCGCTCGCCATCGGGGGCAGCACGCGGGCGCGCTGCTCCTCGGTGCCGAAGTCGAAGAGGGTCGGCGCGAGGAGGTTGATGCCGTTCTGCGAGACGCGGCCGGGGGCGCCCGCGGCGAAGTACTCCTCCTCGAACACCAGCCATGTGACGATGTCGACGCCCTGCCCGCCGTACTCCTCGGGCCAGGAGACCACCGACCAGCGATCGGCCGCGAGTTCACCCTCCCAGGCGCGGTGCGCGGCGAAACCCTCGTGGGTCTCCAGCGACGGCAGCGGCTCGGCCGGCACGTGCCCGGCCAGCCAGTCACGGGCCCGCTGCCTGAACTCCTCTTCTCCGGCGGTGAAGTCGAGGTCCATCGATGGCCCACCTCTTCGGTCGGTTCTTCTCCAGCGGTCTTTGTGTTGCCCAGCGGCCTTCCCTAACAAGTGTTTGGTAGATTACCCTGAGATCGAGTCAGTCGTCGAGAGCGAGTCAGTGAGTCGAGAGTCAAGGGAGGCCGAGCATGGACGCGCCCACCTACGTGCCGGGGCACGGTCTGCTCGCGGGCCGCACCGCCGTCATCACCGCCGCGGCCGGAGCGGGCATCGGTGGCGCCACCGCGCGCCGCTTCCTGGAGGAGGGCGCGCGCATCGTCATAGGCGACGCGCACCCGCGCCGCACCAAGGAGACGGTGGAGGCGCTGGCCGAGGAGTTCGGTGCAGGGCGGATCGAGGGGACGCCGTGCGACGTCACGGACGAAGCCCAGGTGCAGGGGCTGTACGACCTGGCCGAGCGGTGCCACGGCGGTCTGGACATCGTCGTGAACAACGCGGGCCTCGGCGGCACGGCCGAGCTCACCGAGATGACCGACGAGCAGTGGGACAGAGTCATCGACGTCACGCTGAACGGCACGTTCCGCTCCACCAGGGCCGCCCTGCGCCGCATGCGTGCGGCCGACCGCGGCGGCGTGATCGTGAACAACGCCTCGGTGCTCGGCTGGCGCGCCCAGGCCGGCCAGGCGCACTACGCCGCGGCGAAGGCGGGCGTCATGGCCCTCACCCGCTGCGCCGCCGTCGAGGCCGCGCCCCACGGCATAAGGATCAACGCGGTCTCACCCAGCCTCGCCATGCACCCGCACCTGGCGAAGGTCACCTCGCCGGAGCTGCTCGAAGAGCTGACCGCGCGCGAGGCGTTCGGGCGCCATGCCGAGCCGTGGGAGATAGCCAACGTCATCGTGTTCCTCGCCAGCGAGTACTCCTCGTACATGACGGGGGAGACGGTCTCGGTCAGCAACCAGCACGCCTAGGCGGAGAATGACCGTGTGTCGAAACAGAAGCAGAGCAGCACCACGAAGAAGAAGGCCCCCGTGAGCTCGCCCGAGCGCCGCGGCGAACTCCTCGCCATCGCGGCCGACGTCTTCGCCGAGCAGGGGTACAACGCGACCACGGTCCGCAAGATCGCGGACTCCGCGGGCATGCTCGCCGGCAGCCTCTACTACCACTTCGACTCCAAGGAGTCGATGCTCGAGGAGATCCTCTCCACCTTCCTCACCGAGCTGTGGGACGGGTACGACACCGTGCTCCAGTCGCGGCTCGGCCCCCGCGAGACCCTCGAAGCGCTCGTCACCGAGTCCTTCCGGGAGATCGACCGGCACCGCTCGGCCGTCGCGATCTACCAGAAGGAGTCCAGGCACCTGGTCGCGCAGGCGCGCTTCCAGTACCTGACCGACTCGCAGCAGCGCTTCGAGAAGACCTGGCTGACGACGCTGGAGCGCGGTGTCGCGGAGGGTGTCTTCCGCGACGACCTGGACATCCGGCTCGCCTACCGCTTCGTGCGCGACACCGTCTGGGTCGCCGCGTCCTGGTATCGCCCCGGCGGCGGCCACAGCCCCGAGGAGATCGCCCGCCAGTACCTCTCCATGGTCCTGGACGGCATCGCCGTACGCACCACGTAGAGCGCGCGTCGTCGCCCGGCGACCGCACCGACCGACGAGCACGAGGAGTACGCAGTCATGGCCGAGGCCTACATCGTCGAAGCGGTCCGTACCCCCGTCGGCAGGCGCAAGGGCGGCCTCTCGGCCGTCCACCCCGCCGACCTGGGCGCCCACGTCCTGAAGGCACTCGTCGAGCGCACCGGTGTCGACCCCTCAGCCGTCGAGGACGTCGTCTTCGGCTGCCTGGACACGGTCGGGCCGCAGGCCGGGGACATCGCCCGCACCTCCTGGCTCGCGGCGGGACTGCCCGAAGAGGTGCCCGGCGTGACGATCGACCGGCAGTGCGGGTCCTCGCAGCAGGCCGTGCACTTCGCGGCGCAGGGCGTCCTGTCCGGCACGCAGGACCTCGTCGTCGCGGGCGGCACACAGAACATGTCGATGATCCCCATCGCCTTCGCCTCCCGGCAGGCCGCCGAACCACTCGGCCTCACCGAAGGTCCGTACGCGGGCAGCGAGGGCTGGCGCGCCCGCTACGGGGACCGGCCAGTCAACCAGTTCCACGGCGCGCAGCTGATCGCCGAGAAGTGGGGCATCAGCCGCCGGGACATGGAGGAGTTCGCTCTGCGCTCGCACCGGCGGGCCGTCCGCGCGATCGACGAGGGCCGCTTCGACCGCGAACTCACCGCCTATGGGGACGTGACCACCGACGAGGGCCCGCGCCGTGACACGACACCGGAGAAGATGGCGGGTCTCAAGCCCGTCCTGGACGACGGCACCATCACCGCCGCCTGCTCCTCGCAGGTGTCGGACGGTGCCGCCGCCCTGCTCGTCGCGAGCGAAAGGGCCGTAAGGGACCACGGGTTGACGCCCCGCGCCCGCGTCCACCACCTCTCGGTGCGCGGCGAGGACCCGATCCGCATGCTGTCCGCGCCGATCCCCGCCACCGCGTACGCCCTGAAGAAGACCGGCATGAGCATCGGCGACATCGACCTCGTCGAGATCAACGAAGCCTTCGCGCCGGTCGTCCTCGCCTGGCTGAAGGAGACCGGCGCCGACCCGGAGAGGGTCAACGTCAATGGTGGTGCGATAGCCCTCGGTCATCCCCTCGGCGCGACGGGCGTCAAACTGATGACGACGCTCCTGCACGAACTGGAGCGCACCGGCGGCCGGTTCGGCCTGCAGACCATGTGCGAGGGCGGCGGCCAGGCGAACGTGACCATCATCGAGCGCCTCTGACGTCGTCCAGCTTCGGGCTTGACCTTCACCCCTTGTGGGAGTTGCTGCCCGGACCCCGCACCGTGAGGCCTTCTACCCGGCTAGTCTCGATGTCTGTACGTCGATTGAGCGACCTCGGGAGGTAGCGCGATGACGCAGGGACGGCCCGGAGGTGCCACCTGGGCCCCGCTGTGGGAGCGCGACGCGGAACTCGCCGCTGCCGCGAGGGCCGTTGACGAGCTGTGTTCCGACTCGACGACGGCGGGCGGACTGCTCGTCTTCCAGGGCGAGGCGGGCATCGGCAAGACGGCGCTGCTCGCCGAAGTGCGCCGCATCGCGGAAGGGCGGGCCGTGGTGTGGTCCGCGCGGGGCGGCGAGACCGTCACCTCCGTCCCCTTCAACGTCGTACGCCAGTTGCTGCAGCCGGCACTCGTCGCCCTCTCGCCCGACGAGTCGCGGGAGTATCTCGGCGACTGGTACGAGATCGCGGGACCCGCCCTCGGCATAGCCGAGCCGACCGGTCTGCAGGCCGACCCGCAGGGTGTGTGCGACGGCCTGATCGAGGCGGTCGCGCGCCTCTCGGGACTGCACTGGCCGCTGGTCCTGCTCATCGACGACGCGCACTGGGCCGACCAGGAGACGCTGCACTGGCTGGCCGCGTTCGCCCAGCGCCTCGACGAACTGCCCGTCCTTGTGGTGGTCGCCCACCGGCCCGACGACGCCACCGGCGACAGCGCGCGCCACCTCGCGGCGGTCGGCGCGGCGGCCCGCCCGCTGCCCCCACTGCGCGCGCTCACCCCGGACGCGGCGGCCGGACTCACTCGCGCCACCCTCGGCGAGCACGCGGACGCCCCGTTCTGCCGCGAGGTCTGGGCGGTCACCGGCGGCAATCCGTACGAATCCGTGGAACTGCTGGCCAAGGTGCAGGACAGCGAACTGGAGCCGGTGGAGGGTTCCGCCGCCGAACTGCGCGCCCTGAACCGCTCGGCGCGCGGCCGCGGACTGGTCGCCCGTCTCGAAGGACTCGGCACGGACGTCACGCGGTTCGCGTGGGCGGCCGCGATCCTGGGCACCGCCATCCCGCTGGACCTCGCCGCCTCGCTCGCCGGGATGACCCGTGAGGCGGCCGAGCGGTGCGCGGAGCGGCTGCGCACCGCGCGCATCCTGCTCGGCGCCGACGAGGGGCTGGAATTCGTCCATCCGCTGATCGCGAGCACCGTCTACCGCTCGATCCCGGCCGCCACCCGTACCGCGTTCCACGGCCAGGCCGCCTGGGCCGTCACGCTGTCGGGCCGCGGCGCCGCCGCCGCTTCCCGGCACCTCCTCGAGGTGCATCCGGACGACGATCCCGAACTGGTCAAGCAGTTGCGTGAAGCGGCGGCCGAGCACCTCGCGGTCGGCGCGCCGGACGCCGCCCGCCGCTGCCTCGAACGGGCCCTGCGGGAACCACCGCTGCCCGAGACCCACGCGCGCGTGCTCTACGAACTGGGCTGCGCCACCCTCCTCACCTCGCCCGCCACGACCATCGGTCACCTGCGCGAGGCCCTGCACACGCCGGGCCTCGACCGGAAGCTGCGGGTGGACGCGGTCTGCCGACTCTCCCAAGCCCTGGTGCACAACGACCAGCTGGAGGAGGCCCTGCGGGTCGTGGACGCCGAGGCCGAGCGTCTTGACCCCGGACCCGACCGGATGCGTCTGGAGGGCGTCCACTACATGTGGGAGGGCATCCACGCGCGTGAGGACGACGCCACGGGTCGTTCGCGCCGCCTCGCCGCGCTCGCCCGGCCGCTGCCGGGACGCGACAACTCCGAGCGTGCCCTGCTGATCCTGCGCGCGTTCGATGCCATGACCCGCGGGGAGAACGCGGAGGAGGTCGTCGAGCTCTGCGACCGCGCCCTCGTCAACGGCCGCCTCGCGCCCGGGCTCGGCTGGACCGACACGGAGTGGGGCTTCGAACTCCTGACGATGCTGGGCGGCGCCTACATCTTCACCGACCGCCTCGACCGTGCCGAGAGCGTCTTCGCCGAAGGGGTCCGCGCCTATGAGGCCGCGGGCTGGAGCGGCGGTCATCTGGCCGTCGCCAAGGCCTGGCTGGGCCTGGTGTACCGCAGGCGCGGACGTCTCGCCGAGGCGGAGGAATCGCTGCGGGAGAGCCTTCGGCTCACCGACCGTGTCGGCAGCGGGCTGCCGATGCACTGGGACGCCGCGTGCAAGCTCATCGACGTGCTGCTCTCCCGCGGCAAGATCGACGAGGCCCGGGAGGCCGCCGATCGCTACGGCATCGCGCCGCCCTACCCCTCCACGATCTTCCTGCCCGACATCCACTACGTGCGCGGCCGTCTCCTTATCGCCTCGGGGCAACGGCCGGAGGGCGTCAACGAACTGGAAGTGGCGGCGAAGACGGCCCACGAGCGCGGCTGCTACAACACCGTCGTCAACCCCTGGGCGTACGAACTGGCCCGGGCGGTCGCCACCGAGGACCCGCGGCGGGCCGCCGACCTCGTCGCCGAAGCACGGGTCCAGGCGGAGCACTTCGGAACGGAGACGGCGATCGGCGAGGCGCTGCGGTGTGCGGCGTCCCTGGAGAGCGGCCGGCGGGCGGTCGAGCTGTACGCACGAGCCGTCGCCTGCCTGGAGGCGTCGCCGTGCGCGTACGAACACGCCGTCGCCCGGGTCGAGTACGGGATCGTGGCGGGCTCCGCGAGCGAACTGGCCCGCGGCCTCGCCCTGGCCGAATCCTGCGGGGCAGCGGGCTTGGTCGCCCGAGCACGGGCTTCGCTGGAGGTGGCGGGGGTCTGAGCGGGGGCTTCGCTGGAGGTGGCGGGGGTCTGAGCGCGGGCTTCGCTGGAGGTGCGCGGGATCTGAGCGCGGGCGTGCGTCCGGTGACCAGGGCCGGCCTGCCCTGCACCAACCACCTCTGCGCCGACCACCTCTGCGCCGCATGACCCCAGCCGAGGCCGCCGCGCAGCAGCACCCGCAAAGCCCCCCGCTGGAGGTGGCGGGGGCTTTGCGCGGGCTTCGCTGGCGAGGTGGCGGGGTCTGAGCGCGGGCGTGCGTCCGGTCACCAGGCGGCCGACCGCCCCTGCGCTGACCACCTCTGCGCCGCCCCCTGCACCAACCACCCCTGCGCCGCATGACCCAGCCGAAGCCAGCACACAGGACCACCCGCACAAAGCCTCCCTCTCAACCCAGTCGCGCCACCACCGCCGCTGCCTCCGTCATCACCCCCGTGATCAGCTCCTCGCACGTCGGCAGGTCTTCGATCACGCCCGCTACCTGGCCGGAAGCCATGATTCCGGCCTCCGGGGAGCCGTTCACCATCGCTGACTTCAGCATCATCGGTGTGTTCGCGGCGAGCAGCGTCTGGCTCCATGTCAGGCCCTTGCCGTGCCGCATCGTGAGTCCGTCGCGGATCATCTCCCGCCACCCCATGCCGGACGTCTTCCGGAACGCCGCCGCGTGCCGCACGGCCCGTGCGAGGGAGGCCGTCCGGCCCGACTTCTCCAGGGACGCGACGAAGTCCGTCCGCAGCATGCGGTGGGGGAGGCCGTCCACGCGCGTGGTCACCGTGATGTCCTTGACCGACGCGGCAAGATAGCGGGCCTTGACCGCGTCCGGCACCGTCGAGTCCGACGTCAGCAGGAAGCGTGTGCCCATCGCGACGCCCGCCGCGCCGTAGGCGAGCGCGGCGACGAGCCCCCGGCCGTCGAAGAAGCCGCCCGCCGCGATCACCGGGATGTCGACCGCGTCCACGACCTGCGGCAACAGTACGGTCGTAGCGACCTCACCCGTGTGCCCGCCGCCCTCACCGCCCTGCACGACGACCGCGTCCGCGCCCCACGCCGCCACCTTCTCGGCATGCCGACGCGCACCGATGGACGGGATGACGACGACCCCGGCGTCCTTCAGCTCCGCGATCAGCTCCTTCGAGGGAGCGAGCGCGAAGGACGCCACCCGAACCCCCTCGTCGGCGATGATCCGCACCCGCTCCCGCGCGTCGCCCGCGTCGGCGCGGAGATTGACCCCGAACGGCTCGTCCGTACGGGACTTGACCTCGCGGACGGCGGAGCGCAACTGGTCGACCGTCATCGTCGCGGAGGCCAGGATGCCCAGAGCGCCCGCGTTCGCCGTCGCGGAAACCAGGCGCGGGCCCGCCACCCAGCCCATGCCGGTCTGCACGATCGGATACCGGACGCCGACCAGCTTGGTCAGTGCCGTCTCCATGCTCGCCGGGGGCGGCGTCACGAGCGGACCTCGCGCTCACGCAGCCCGCGCGGGTCCACCACGTCCCGGATCAGCCGGAGTTCCTGCGCGGTGGGCTCGCGGGTGGAAGGGACGTCGTCCGCCGTGACGAGCGCGAAGCCGGTCGATTCCCGCACCTGCTCCACCGTCACACCCGGATGCAGGGACACCAGGCGCATCGCGTGGTCCGCCGCCCCGAAGTCGAGGACGCCGAGGTCCGACACGACCCGGCGCAGGTCGTGGAAGCGGGTCGCGGCCGGCCCGGCTGCCGCCGCGCTGTCGTAACCCACGCCGCTGATCATGTCGACCTTCTCCACGAAGACGCGTGTCGAGTGGCGCGGGATCCAGTAACTCACCGGATTGTTGAGGGTGTTGACCGGGGCGCCGCGCACCCCGAGCAGTTGGCGCCTGGGCCGCTCCCAGTCACCGATGCAGGAGATGTTCTGGTTCCCGAAGCGGTCGATCTGGCTCGCGCCCATCATCACGTGACGCCTGCCGCCCATGACCATCGTCAGGTGCTTCCTGTACGGCAACCAGCCCTCCGTCACCGCCGACGGCGCCCCCACGGCAGGCACATCCCCGATCAGCAGCGCCTCGCCGTCCGTGAGCAGCAGATCCGGTGAGAACGTCAGCTTGGCCAGGCGGGCGGCGATCGAGGGGATCGTGCCCATAGGCGACGCGAGGATCTCGCCGGCGTCCCGCCAGGCCTCGGCGCAGGCGATCACGCAGTACTCGGCGCGCGTGACGGCGGTCGTCTCGGACGCACCGGCCGTGGCCGTCGGGTCGGTCCGCGTCATCGCTGCTCCTCGTGCCACGTCTGGACGGCCATCTGATAGTCCTGCTCGGTGCCGGCGAGGAAGCGGTCCTCGAATTCCTTCCAGGCGTCCGGGTCGCCCGCGGCCGTGGCATACGCCTTCTGGAAGGGCTCGTCGCGGCCGTAGTCCGGCACGCACGAGGTGAAGTGCGCGCCGTTGGGTGTCTCGGTCACACCCGTCACCGCGTGCCGTGAGACCAGCATCGTCTGCGGCGCCGACCGTTCGGTGAGCTCGCTCGACTCGACGATCCGCTCGCACGACACGTACGCCGTGTCGGCCGCCTCGCAGAACAAGTCGTCGAAGTACGGGTCGGGGCCCAAGTACTGGGCGTTGCCCAGGCGGTCGGCGCGGTTCAGGTGCACCAGGGCCGCGTCCATCCGCAGGGCGGGCACGGCGACCAGCTCCTCCTTGTCGTCGTAGGGCGAAGTGACCGTACGCAGCTGGGGGTTGACCCGCAGGACGTCCGAGCCGAGGCCCGCGCGGATCGGCAGGAACGGCAGCCGCTGGGCGCCGGCGGTCAGGCCCTGCATGAACATCGCCTCGTCCAGCTCGACCAGTTCGAGGGCGCCACGCTCGCGTGCCGCGCGGAAATGCGGCTCCAGGGGGATCGAGTCGAGGGTCGTGAACGCCGTGACCAGCTTGCGGATCTTTCCCGCTGCGGCGAGCAGACCGACGTCCGGACCGCCGTACGACACGACGGTGAGGTCGGTGATCCCGGACCGGAGCAGGGCCCGCACCAGGGCCATGGGCTTGCGGCGCGACCCCCAGCCGCCGATGCCGAGCGTCATCCCGCTGCGCAGCCGCCCCACGATCGCGTCGGGCGTCATGGTCTTGTCCGTCATGCCCTGCCCTCCTCCTCCTTCTCTCCGGGCGCCGTCCCGAAGTCCTCGCGGATCCGGTCGGCCAGACCGCTCAGGTTCGCCTCGAAGGTGAAGCCCTGCTCGAAGCGGTAGCTGCGGTGTACGTCCACGGGGTCGATGCCGTTGATCGCGGCCTTCGCGAACCGCAGCAGCGTCCCGTCCTTCCGCGCGATCTCCCGCGCCAACTCCATTGACGCATCGCGCAGTTCCTCGCGCGGGACGACCCGCCACACGGAGCCGTGCGCGTGCAGTTCCGCCGCTGTCGCCGTGCGCGAGGTGTAGTACAAGGCGCGCATCAGGTGCTGCGGCACCAGGCGGGAGAGATGCGTGGCCGCGCCGAGCGCGCCCCGGTCGAGTTCGGGCAGGCCGAAGGTGGCGTCATCGCTCGCCACGATCGCGTCCGCGTTGCCCACCAGGCCGATGCCACCGCCCAGACAGAAGCCGTGCACCGCCGCCACGACCGGTATCTCGCACTCGTACACCGCCGAGAACGCCTCGTAGCACCCGCGGTTGGCGCCTATCAGGGCGTTGTGGCCGCTGTCGCGCTGCATCTCCTTGATGTCCACGCCCGCGTTGAAACCGCGGCCGGCGGCGGCGAGGACGACGCAGCGCGTCCCGGGGTCCTGGCCCACCGCGCGCACCGCTGCCGCCAGGTCGAACCACCCCTGCACGGGCAGGGCGTTGACGGGCGGGAAGTCGACGGTGACGACAGCAACGCCCTTGTCCGGGGTGGAGGTGGAGACAGACATCTGAGGATCCGCTACCTTTCAACCAGGCCCTTCAACCAAACATTTGTTAGTCAGGAAGGTAGCAGCGATGACTGACACCCGACAGGTGGTGGTCGTCACCGGCGGCACCCGAGGCGTCGGCGCCGGTATCGCCCGCAGCTTCCTCGCGGCCGGTGCGAGGGTCGTCGTCTGTGCCCGCAGACCGCCGGACCGGCCGATCGAAGTGGCGGGAGCGAAAGCCGAGTTCAGGCGCCTGGACCTGCGTGACGCGGATGCGGCGCACGCGTTCTTCGCCGATGTGGCAGCCGATCACGGCCGGTTGGACGCCCTGGTGAACAACGCGGGCGGCACGCCGTTCGGACTGCTCGCGGAGTCGGCCCCGGCCCGCCAGGCGAAGATCGTCGAACTCAATCTGCTGGCCCCGCTCTACGCGTCCTTGGCGGCGTACGAGGTGATGCGCGGCCAGGAGAGCGGCGGCGGCAGCATCACCATGATCGGCAGCGTCAGCGGCTCCCGGCCCTCGCCCGGCTCCGGTGCCTATGGGGCGGCCAAGGCGGGCCTGGAGAACCTCGCGCGCACGATGGCCGTGGAGTGGGCCCCGGAGGTGCGCGTGAACACCGTCGTGCTCGGCCTGGCCCGTACCGAGAGCGCCCACCTGCACTACGGGGACGAGGCCGGTGTCGCGGCGGTCGCCCGCACCGTGCCGCTCGGCCGTCTCGCCGATCCGTCGGACGTCGGGGACGCGTGCGTGTTCCTCGCCTCCGACAGCGCCCGCTACATCAGCGGCGCCGCACTGCACCTGCACGGGGGCGGCGAACGCCCCGCTTTCCTGGACGCCGCGTCCGTCAACCACTGAATGCATCCGAGGAGTTCCGCATGACCTCAGGCATGACCTCAGCCACGAAGCCGGGCACGGGAATCTGCGCGGGCCGCGTCGTGATCGTCACGGGCGCGGGCCGTGGCCTCGGCCGTGCGCACGCGCGCGCCTGTGCCGCGGAAGGCGCCAAGGTCGTGGTGAACGACCTGGGAGTGGGCGCCGACGGCTCCGGGGCCTCCGGCGGACCGGCGCACGAGGTCGTCGAGGAGATCCGCGCGGCGGGAGGCGAGGCCGTCGCGCACGGCGGTGACATCGCCACGTCCGAGGGCGCCGCGTCCCTGGTGCGGACCGCACTCGACACGTACGGAAGCCTCGACACCCTCGTCAACAACGCGGGTTTCCTACGGGACCGGATGCTGGTCAACCTTGAGGAGGACGACTGGGACGCGGTGATGCGCGTCCATCTGAAGGGGCACTTCCTGCCGCTGAAGCACGCGGCGGCGTACTGGCGAGGCGAGGCGAAGGCGGGCCGTGCGCGGCACGCGTGCGTGGTCAACACCAGCTCCGGGGCAGGGCTGTCGGGCAGCGTGGGGCAGGGCAACTACAGCGCGGCCAAGGCCGGGATTCTCGGGCTCACCCTGGTCGCCTCCGCGGAACTCGCCGCCTACGGAGTGCGGGTCAACGCCATAGCGCCCGCCGCGCGCACGCGGATGACGGAGACCACCTTCGCGGCAACCATGGCCGCGCCCGAAGGCGGCGGCTTCGACGCGATGGCCCCGGAGAACGTGTCGCCGCTCGTGGTGTGGCTCGGCTCCGAGTCGTCCGCGGGGGTCACGGGACGAGTCTTCGAGGCCGAGGCGGGGCGCATCACCGTCATGGAGGGCTGGCGGCCGGGGCCGACGGCCGACAAGGGGGCACGCTGGACCCCGGCGGAGGCGGGCGACTCGGCCCTAGAGCTGCTCGCCGGGGCCGAGGCGCCTCAACCGGTCCACGGGGCTCGGTAGGACCAGGCGCCGCCAGAACCGGACAGGGCGCACCGCTGAACCAAGTGCCACCAGAACCCAGGGCGCACCCGCCGAACCAAGTGCCGCCAGAGCCGGCCAGAGCCGGACAGGGCCGGACAGGGCCGCTCCGTGCGACCCTCAGGCCCCTGACGCCACCCGCACCGGATCCGTGCCCTCCGCGCTGTGCCGCTCCGCCCAGTTCTCCAGCGACGTATGGCAGGCGTGGTCCAGATGCCGCAGCCCCGTGAGGTCGAGTTCGACCGGGCGGTCCGGGGGCAGGGACTCCAGCGCGTCGAGGAGCTTGGGGAGCCGCAGGAACGTGGCGTTGCCCGACAGGTGCACGTGGATCGGCCCCACGCCCTTGTCGACGATGTCCACGTGCACGTGCGACGTCTCCCAGGCGGACTTGACCACGGCGAGCACCAGGCCGATGAGGACCCCCTCGAACATGCTCACCGTGACGATCGCCGTGGCCGTCACGACCAGGACCACCGCCTCGCCGCGGTGCTCGCGCCACAGGTGCGCCAACTGCCGCACCGGGATCAGCTTGCAGCCCGCGTGCACGAGGACGCCCGCCAGCGTGGCGACGGGGATGAGGCCGAGCGCCGCGGGCAGCAGCGCCGCGAAGAGGAGCAGCCAGACCCCGTGCAGGACGCGGGACGCCTTCGTCCGCGCGCCCGCCCGCACGTTGGCGGAGCTGCGGACGATGACCGCGGTCATCGGCAGCGCGCCGAGCAGCCCGCTCATGGTGTTGCCCGCGCCCTGCGCCATCAGCTCCTTGTCGTACGACGTGCGCGGTCCGTCGTGCATGCGGTCCACGGCGGCCGCGCTGAACAGGCTTTCCGCCGACGCGATCAGGGCGAACGCCAGGACGGTGCCGACGGCACCGAGACTCATCAGCTCCCCGAAGGCGGCGGCGTCCGGCACCCGCACCGCCTCGACGAGCCCCTGCACCTCGACGGTGGCCACCGGCAGGGAGAAGAGCAGCGAGGTACCCGTGGCGAGCACCACGGCGGCCAGCGGCGCGGGGACCACGCGGACCTTCGGGGGAAGCCTGTGCCAGCACACGAGGACGACGATGGTGCCCACGCCGAGTCCGAGGGCGGCGAGGGCGCGTTGCGAGCCGATCGCGCCGGCGAGCATCCCCGGCAGCCCGGCGATCTTGCCGACGCCGCTCGTGGGGGCCTCGCTGTCCGTCATGGCGTACAACTGCCCGGCGATCAGGATGAGTCCGATCCCGGCGAGCATGCCCTCGACGACGGCCACGGAAATGGCGCGGAAGAAGCGGCCGAGGCGGAGCGCGCCCATGGCCAGCTGGAGCAGCCCGGCGGCGAGCACGAGGGCTCCGAGCGCGGCGAGACCGTACTGCTGCACGGCTTCGTACACGAGCACGGTGAGCCCCGCGGCGGGACCGCTGACCTGGAGGCTGCTGCCGGGCAGCAGGCCGGTGACGAGACCGCCGACGACGCCGGTGATCAGGCCGAGTTCGGCGGGTACTCCGGAGGCGACGGCCACGCCCGCGCACAGCGGCAGGGCGACGAGGAAGACGACCACGGAGGCCGCGAAGTCGTGTCGTGCGCCGTCGGGTGCCGTGAACACCGAGCGGGCGCGGTCGAGCAGGGAGGCAGGGGAAGGCTGCATGTCGGTTGACTCCTGAGCGCCGTGGGGGGCGCATCGGTGTGACGTGGACCGGTTCGGGTCCGGCCGGCGGCGCGTCAGGCGGGAGAGCCTGGCGGCATGGCCGTGCCGGAGATCCCGATCAGCAGCGGAAGACCTGAAGGAGGGCCGGCAGTTCGCGGCCCGCGGGTTTCGTCGTGGAGTGGGTGACGGCTATGGCGCGGCACGCGCGCGTGCCGTCGTCCGCGGTCGTGGCAGGCCGGGCGTGCGGGTGCGGAGCCGTGTCGGGGGTGAGGTCACGGCAGTGCGGGCGTCCGCGCGCCGGGAAGCGCTCGGACTCCTCGGGGTGCGTGTTCTCCCCGCACTGGGCGTAGGGCGCCGTGGCCGGCGGCGTACGGGATTCCACGGCGGACGCGTATTCGTTGACCCCGTGCGCGAAGAACTGGACGATCACCAGGAGTACGGCGACCAGCGCCGCGGACAGCATCCGCCTGCGCACCCCGGCTCCCGTCACAGTGGCAAAGTCCTCACGTGGCCGCGTAACTCCCATGGTCACCAAGCAACTTAACCGCCGGAACCGTCACCTGGGTGATCGTTCGGTCACGTGGCGCGACAGCCACCCTTCGATCAGGTGTGCGTGCCGCGTCTGCGCGGGCGGGGTGTGCGGGCCCCGCCCGGCGCGGGGTGGCGTCAGTGCACGTGCGGCCCGCCGGTCAGCTGCGGCTTCCCGCTCGGCACGAGGGCGAACGAGGCGGCCGCGCTGACCGCCGCGGCCACGGCACACACCATGAACGCGTCCGCGAAGCCGCCTCCCGTCCCGCCGTCGATCCCGGCGGCGGCGACCGTCGACATCACGGCCACGCCGATGGATCCGCCCACCTCATGGCAGGTGTTGACCACGCCGGACGCGACGCCCGCCTCCTCGTGGGCGATGAAGCCCAGCGCGGTGGTGGTGGCGGCCACGAACACCGAACCGAGCCCCAGGGCGGCGACGGACATACCCGGGGCCACACTCGCCCACGCGTTGCCTTCGGTCCCCGCCCCGGCGAGCAGAGCGGTGCCGAGCCCCGCCAGCGCGAGCCCCCCGGCCGCGGTGGGCCGGGCTCCCCACTGGCCCACGAACCGCCCGCCGAGGTGCGCGCCGACTCCGGTGGCGACGGCCACCGGCAGGAACAGCACCCCGGTCCGCAGGGCGCTGTGGCCGCGTACTTCCTGGAGGAACACCGACCCCAGGAAGAACAGCGAGATCAGCAACGCCGTCGCGACCAGCATCAGATACGAGCCGGCGACGACAGGACGGCGCCGCAGGACGGCCGGATCGATCAGCGGTGAACGCTGCGCCCGCTCCACGGCGGCGAAGGCTCCGTAGGCCACGATCGCGGCGGCCACCGGCACCAGCGTCCGGGGGTTCGACCAGCCCGTGTCGCCCGCCGCCACGAGGCCGTAGATGAGCGAGCCCGTGCCGGCGGTGACCAGCAGCGCGCCGGGTACGTCGAGGCGGGCGGGCCGGGGCGCGCGGGCGGGGACGACGGCGGGCAGGGCGAGGAGCAGGGCCGCGCCGATGGGCACGTTGACGTAGAAGATCCACTCCCAGCCGGGTCCGTCGGTCAGGACTCCGCCGAGCAGGACGCCGATCGCCGCGCCCGCACCGCCGATCGCCGACCACACGCCGAGCGCGCGATGGCGGTCCCGTCCCCGGAAGGTCGTGGTGACGATGGCCAGGGCGGCGGGGGAGAGCAGCGCGGCTCCGACGCCTTGCGCGGTCCGGCCCGCGAGGAGCGTCGCCGGGCCCGAGGCCAGGCCCGTCAGCAAGGAGGCGGCGGTGAACAGGGCGAGGCCGCAGAGGAGGGTGCGGCGCGCGCCGAGGACGTCCGCGAGCCGTCCGCCGAGCAGCATCAGGCCGCCGAAGCAGAGCGTGTACGACGTGACGACCCAGGTCAGCTCGGTGCGGCCGAGGTCGAGATCGGCGGCCATGCTCGGCAGCGCGACGTTCACGACCGTCACGTCGAGCACCAGCATGAACTGGGCGACGCACAACAGCGTGAGCGCCGCCCACGGGCGCGAGCCGGTGGGGGGTGGCGCGGCCGTGTGGGGCGCGGCGGCCGGGGTCGGGTGGGCATGCGACATGGCGGGTCCTTGGGGCAGCGGGAGAGGCAGGGGAGGGGCTGGGGCGGTGCGGGGCGGGCGCATGGCCGCTGCAACTGAACTGTACTGACTAGTTCATGTGAACTCAACTGTTCAGTTCAGTTCGCTGGTAAAGTGCGGCGCATGCGCACTGAGGGAAACGGCGAGGCACGAAGTGGCGGCCCCACGGGCCCGCGCGCCGAGCGCAAGCGCGAGGCGATCGTCCGGGCGGCCCGCTCGCTGTTCCTGCGGGAGGGCTTCGATGTCGGCATGGACGCCATCGCGGCCGAGGCGGGCGTGTCCAAGGTGACCGTCTACAACCACTTCGGAAACAAGGAGACGCTGTTCGTCGCGGTGATCGCGGACGCGCTCGACGAACCCCTCGACGCCTCGTCGTCCGTCGCCGCGCTCGACGGCCTCACCGAGGCGGACGACCTGCGCGAGGCGTTCCTGAACGTGGCCCGCTCCTGGGTCGACGTCGTCCGCAACGACCAAGAGATGAACGCCCTGCGCCACCTCGTGGCCCGGGAGATCCACCGCTTCCCCTCGCTCGGCGAGGCATGGGGAGCGCGCGGCCCGGAAGGTCATCACCCCGCCATCGCGGGCGCGTTGCGCGAGCTCGCCGAACGGGGACGGCTCACCGTCCCCGACATGGAGACGGCGGTCCTCCAGCTCTACTCCCTGCTGGTCTTCCCGCACCTGGTCTTCGGCTCGTACGGGACCGACGTCAGCGAGGACCTGACGGAGCGTCTGATCGTCGCCGGTGTCGACATGTTCCTGGGGTTCTACGCCACCGCATAGCGCCGCAGGGCGAAGCGCCCGAATTGCGCCACCCGAAACCCCCTCGCAACCACCCCACCGCGCAGCCCGCCTACACTCCGGCCCATGGCGCGGATCCTGCCCTTCGAGACCAGGCGGCTTCCCACCGGCGGCGAGAGCGGGCCCGCCCTGCGGTTCCGCACCGTGCACGGCTACCGGCGCGCGTACCGCATCGCGGGTGAGGGACCGGCGATCCTGCTGATCCACGGCGTCGGCGACTCGTCCGCGACGTGGGCCCCGCTGATCCCCCGACTGGCCCGCGCCCACACCGTCATCGCCCCTGATCTGCTCGGCCACGGCGCGTCCGAGAAGCCCCGGGCCGACTACTCGGTGGCGGCGTACGCCAACGGGGTCCGGGACCTGCTCGGCGTGCTGGGCATCGAGCGCGTCACCCTCGTCGGGCATTCGTTCGGCGGCGGGGTCGCGATGCAGTTCGCCTACCAGTTCCCCGAGCGCGTCGACCGGCTCGTCCTGGTGAGCACCGGAGGCGTCGGCCCGCAGGTCACCCCCGTGCTGCGGGGCGTCTCACTGCCCGGCGCCGCGCTGCTGCTCTCCCTGCTCGGGCTGCCCGGCGCCGATCTGCCGGTCCGGGGGACCGTCGCGCTGCTGCGGCTGCTCGACACCGGGCTCGGGCAGGACGCGCCGGAGCTGATGGGCCTGGTCGACGCGCTTCCCGACGTGTGGGCGCGGGCCGCGTTCATCCGCACGCTGCGGTCGGTCGTCGACTGGCGCGGTCAAGTGGTCACGATGCTGGACCGCTGCTACCTCGCCCAGGGCATGCCCACCCTCATCGTCTGGGGCGACCGGGACGGCGTCCTTCCGGTCGACCACGCGTACACCGCGCACGAGGCGATGCCCGGCAGCCGCCTCGAAATTTTCCCCGGGGCCGGGCACTTCCCCTTCCACGCCGATCCGGTGCGTTTCCTCGCGCTCGTCGAGGAGTTCATCGGGGCGACGGAACCGGCCAATTGGAGCATCGAGCAGTGGTGGCGTCTGCTGCGGGCGGGGCGGCCGGGCGACGAGGCATACGTCGACGCGATCGAGCGGCGGTACCGTGAGGCGAGCGAGCGCAGCGCCACCTAGCCCCTCCTGACAGCTGCCGGGCCGGGACCGCGCCCCGCGTCTCCTGGTGCCGGCGCCCGTCTGTCAGGCCTCCCGCCAGACCGTCATGTCCGCGGTCAGGAAGCTGATCCCGTCGTTCGGGAGCGCGGTCGACTTCACCTGGACCACCAGCAGGGCGATGTCCCCGGAGGGGTTCTTCACGCAGATCTCGCTGCCGGCCGCCACCGCGGCCAGCGGGAGGTTGTGGCTGTCGGCGCCCTGGAGGGCGACGCGGCATGAGTCGAGGGTGGCCCCCGGCTTGCTGTACAGCAAGGAGATCACGCTCTTGTCGCTCTGCAGCGAACAGCGGCCCTGCCCGCAGACGAAGCGGAGGTCGCCCTTGCGGTCCTTGCGGCGGACGGGCTCCCTGAGGCTCACGGAGTTCTTCTCGTCGAACCATTCCTGGGGATACGCGGCGGGGCGTGGGGGACTGGGCGCCTTCGAGGAGGGGCGGGACGCGTCCGGCGACCCGTCGCTCTTGTCACCGGCGTCGGCGTTCTCGCCGGTCGCCGCTCTCTTGCCGTCCCCGGAACCCGCGGTGGACCCGGATGTGGAGCCCGACGTGGTCCCCGACGACCGGCCGGAGGCATCCGAACCGGACGCGTCAGACCCGGACTTTGAGTATGTGTCCCGTACGCGCAGACCCATCGCGTCCGTGACCGCCCAGGTCAGGCCGAGCACCAGCAGCGCGCACCCCGTCACCACGGCCGCGATGAGCGCGTTGCGTCTTCGGCGGGCCCGCCGCTCGTCCGTCTGAGTCGGCCGGGTCGTCGGCGACGGCTGAGGCGGGGCGAACAGCGGCAGCGTGTGCACCGGCGTGGGGTGGGGGACCGGCGCCGGGACCGTGACCTCGGGCCCCATGACATCGCGCCAGACGGCAAGGCCGGCTCCCGCGTCGGTGTCCCGGCCGAGGCGCTGACGGCACCACTCGACGATCTCGGCCGGGGTGGCCCGGTCCCGTGGATCGGCGGCCAGGCACTTGGCGAACAGCGGACGCAGTTGGGCGGGCAGAAGGGAGAGGTCGGGCTCCGAGTGCACGATCCGGTACAGCACGCTGACCGAGGGGCCGTCCCCGTACAGCGGCTCGCCCAGTGCCGCGAACGCGGCGGTCTGACCCAGTGCGAAGACATCGGTGGCCGCCGTGACCTCACCCACGGACCCCTGCTCGGGAGCCATGAACTGAGGCGTGCCGACGGCGGAACCGGTGGCCGTGTACGCGGACGTGGCGCTGGAGGTCAGCGAGATGCCGAAGTCGATCACGCGCGGTCCGTCGGCGGCCAGCAGCACGTTCGACGGCTTCAGGTCACGGTGCACGATTCCGGCGCCGTGGATGGCCTGCAGCGCCTCGGCGATCCCCGCCATCAGCCACAGCAGCGCGGGCACCGGCAGCGGACCGCGCCGGGCGACGGCCTCCGTCAGGGAGGGGCCGGGCACGTACAGGGTGGCCAGCCAGGGCGGTACGCCGTCGGCGTCGGCGTCGATCAGCTCGGCCGTGTAGGCGCCCCGGACCCGCTGGGCCGCCTTGATCTCCCGGCCGAACCGCCGCCGGAAGGCCGGGTCGTCGGCCAGCTCGGGCCGTACCACCTTGATCGCGACCGGTCGGCCGCCCTGTGTGTGCGACAGATAGACCCGGCCCATGCCGCCGGCGCCGAGCCTGGCCGCGAGCCGGTAACCGGCCACCACCGGCGGATCCTCCGCCTGCAGCGGCTGGAACACCTCGGTCGCGTCGTTCATGGCCTCTTGCCCCCCGGTTCCCCTGAGCCCCTGCTCCTCTGATCCCCCTGATCAGCAGCAGCCTAAAGGGTCGGCCCGAGACCGTTTACTCCTCTACTACTTCACCTACTGATTCGCTACTCCTCGGAGAGGACCCGCTGTGCTACTGCGAACGCCGAATTGGCCGCGGGTACACCGCAGTAGACCGCCGTCTGGAGCAGCACCGCGCCGATCTCCTCGGGGGTGAGCCCGATGCGGCGGGCCGCCCGGATGTGCATGGCCAGCTCGTCATGGTGCCCGTGCGCGACCAGGGCCGTCATGGTGATCATGCTGCGCTCGCGGCGCGCGAGGGTGGGGTCGGTCCAGATCTCGCCCCAGGCGTAGCGGGAGATGAAGTCCTGGAAGCGGGCCGTGAAGGGGGTGGTGTTGCCCTGCGCGCGGTCCACGTGCGCGTCGCCGAGAACGGCCCGCCGGACCGCCATGCCGCTCGCGGCTGCCCCCGCCACGTGCGTGCGCAACGCCGCGACCACGGCCTCCGGGCGTTCCGCGGGCGCCAGATGGGAGGCACCCGCCAGCTCCGCGAGGGAGGCGCCCGGCACCGCGTCGGCGATCTCGCGTGCGTGGGCGGGCGGCGTCGCCGGGTCCTCGCGGCCGGCGACGACGAGCGTGGGCGCGGTGATCGACGCCAGCGCGTCCCTGATGTCATACGCCGCCAGCGCGTCACAGCAGGCGGCGTACGCGTCGGGGTCGGTGGTCCGGTGGTCCTCCACCAGGCCGGGGACCGTGAAGCCGGGGGTGAACCAGCGCTCCGGGGAGCTGTCCGCGAGCGAGGCGAGTCCTTCGCGACGGACGAGTGCCGCGCGCTCCTCCCAGCGGGCGCTGCCGCCGAAGTGCGCCGACGAGCAGATCACGGCGAGGCTCTCCACGCGCTCCGGGTGATGCGCGGCCAGGTGCAGGCCGATGGCGCCGCCCAGGGAGACGCCCGCGTACGCGAAGCGGTCGATGCCGAGGGAGTCGGCGAGCGCGAGGACGAGCGCCGCCAGGTCGGCGACGGTCGCTCCCGGGCCGATCAGGTCGGCGGGGGATTTGCCGTGACCGGGCAGGTCCCAGCGGATGACCCGGTGGGTGGTGGAGAGTTCGGGCGCCACGGCGTCCCACAGGGCGGTGGAGGTGCCGACGGACGAGCCGAGGATGAGGGGCGGCGCCGTCGGGGCGCCCTCGCTCGTGTGGTGCGGCAGTTTGCCGGTCATCGTCGCTCCAGGGCTCGGTCGGTGAGGGCTCCGGCGGAGCCGGTGTAACGGGCGGGGTCGGTGAGTTCGGTGAGGTTTACGGCGGCAAGAGCGGGCTCCTCGGCGAGCACCTCCGCGAGGCTCCTGCCCTCGTCGCGGGTACGACGGGCCGCCGAGGTGAGCAGCTCCTTCGCGCGGGCCCGGCCCAGGAGGGGCGTCAGCTCCGCGGTGAGGCGTTCGGAGACGATCAACCCATGGGTGAGGCCGAGGTGTTCGCGCATCGCCTCCGGGTGGACCCGGAGGTTCTCGGTGAGCTCCGCCGCGTGGTGGCTCGCGCCGCCCACCGTGCGCAGGAGGTCGCGCAGGGCCTCCCACTCCGCGTGCCAGGCCCCTGCCGGGCGTTCGTCCTCGGCGGCCATCGACGCGTGCAGCGTCGCGGCCAGGGCGGGAGCGCGGCGGGCGGCGGCCGCGACGAGGGTGGAGCGCACGGGGTTCGCCTTGTGGGGCATGGCGGAGGAACCGCCGCCCGCACCTTCGGAAAGCTCGGCGATCTCCGTGCGGCTGAGGGTGAGGACATCCACGGCCGCCTTGCCCAGGGCCCCGGCGACGAAGGCGAGAACTCCGGCGAGGTCGGCCACCGGGGTGCGGAGGGTGTGCCAGGGCAGCGCCGGTTCGGCCAGCCGCAGTTCCCTGGCGTACACAGCGACGAGTTCCTCCCCGAGGCCGCTCCGCGCGGTGGCCGAGGGCCCGTCTTCCGGGGACGCCGAGCCTGCTCCCGCCGAACCCCCGCTGCCGCCCGCATGAGCCCCGTAAGCCCCGAAAGCCGCCAACGTGCCCGCCGCGCCGCCCAGTTGGGCCGGGAGCGTGTCACGCACCGACCGCACCCTGTCCCGGGCGTCCAGGGCCAGTGACCGCCAGCCCGCGGCCTTGAGGCCGAACGTCGTGGGGACCGCGTGCTGCGTCAGGGTGCGGCCCGGCATCACCGTGTCCCGGTGTTCCGCCGCGATGCGGGCCAGTGCCGCCTCCGTGCGGGTCAGGTCCGCCAGGATCGAGTCGAGCGTGCGCCGGGCGACCAGCATCATCGCGGTGTCCATGATGTCCTGGCTCGTCGCCCCCCGGTGGACGTACGGCGCGGCCTGCGCGGGCACCGCCGCCGTCAGGTCCGCGACCAGCGGGATCACCGGATTGCCGCCGGACCGCGCGCGGAGCGCGATGTCACGTACGTCGAAACGGTCGGCGGAAGCCGCCGCGCCGACGGCCGCCGCCGCGTCCGCCGGGGCGAGGCCCACCTCGGCCTGCGCCCGCGTCAGCGCCGCCTCCGCGTCCAGCATCGCCTGCAGGAAGGCCGTGTCGCCCGTCTTGGACTCGGCAGGGGAGCCCGCACGCCCGGGGGCGAGCAGGCCGACGTCGGTACCGTCACCGTCACCACTCACTGGAACTCCAGGAACACCGTTTCGCCCTCGCCCTGAAGGCGGATGTCGAAACGGTACGTGTGGCTCGTCTCGGGGCGGGCGATCAGTGTCGTACGCCGCGCCGGGTCGAGGGAGCCGAGGAGCGGGTCGCCCGGCTCGTCGACCAGGTAGGCGCGCGTGTACAGATGGTGCAGCAGGCCGCGCGCGAAGACCGCGAGCGCGATGTACGAGGCGCCGCCCGGCGGGAGCGTACGGACCGTCCAGTGGCCGTCCGCGTCGGTCGGGACGCGGCCGAACCCGGTGAACGCGACACCGTCACGGCCGATGACCTCGCCGGTGACCGGGTCGTGCCGCAGCGATCCCGGCGCGCCCTTGCGGGAGCCGTCGGACGCGGGCTGCCAGGTCTCGATGAGCGCGTCCGGGACGGGGTTTCCCGCGCCGTCGTACACGTACCCGTGCAGGGTGATCGTGTCCGGGTGGCCGGTCGGGGCGACCTCGCCGCCGCGCGGGAAGGGCAGCGCGTAGCCGTAGAAGGGGCCGACCGTCTGGGAGGGAGTCGGAGCGTACGACATCAGTGGTGGTCGCCTTCCTCGAAGAGGGTCGCGGACGGGCCGTCGAGCACGATGTCCCAGCGGTAGCCGAGCGACCACTCGGGGGCGGAGAGATCGTGGTCGTAGGCGGAGACCAGCCGCTTGCGGGCCGACTCGTCGGTGACCGAGCGCAGGACCGGGTCGTAGGGGAACAGCGGGTCGCCCGGGAAGTACATCTGGGTCACCAGGCGCTGGGTGAACGCGGTGCCGAAGAGCGAGAAGTGGATGTGTGCGGGGCGCCAGGCGTTGACGTGGTTGCGCCACGGGTACGCGCCCGGCTTGATCGTCGTGAAGCTGTACGTGCCCTCGTCGTCGGTCAGGCAGCGGCCGAAGCCCGTGAAGTTCGGGTCGAGCGGAGCGGGGTGCTGGTCCAGCTGGTGGGCGTAACGGCCGGACGCGTTGGCCTGCCACAGCTCGACCAACTGGCCGCGTACGGGCCGCCCTTCGCGGTCCAGGACACGGCCGGACACGGTGATCCGCTCGCCGAGCGGCTCGCCCAGGTGCTGGCGCGTGAGGTCGCGGTCGAGCGCGGTGATGTCGGTGACGCCGAACGCGGGGCCGCTCAGCTCCACCGCCTCCGGGTCGCGCAGCGGGACCAGTGGCTGCTTGGGGTGACGGAAGTGGCTGCTGCGGTACGGGGGATAGTCGCGCGGCGGGTGGTCGGAGGGCGCGGCAGCGGCTTGCGCCTTGGCGACCTCGGTGTCTATCTCGCGCTGGCTGAGCCCGTCGGGCAGGGGTTCGGTGAGGGTCATGTCTGTCGGCTCCGTGAGTACGGCGTGCTGCGGAAGGGGGCTGCGGGTCAGCGTTCGAGGACGAGGGCCAGGCCCTGCCCGACGCCGATGCAGAGGGTGGCGACGCCCGTGCCCGAGCCGCGCCGGGCGAGCTGGTGGGCGACGGTTCCGGCGAGTCGCGCGCCGGACGCGCCGAGCGGATGGCCGAGCGCGATCGCGCCGCCGAGCGGGTTAAGGACGGCCGGGTCGAGGTCGGGCCATTCGGCCGCGCACCCCAACACCTGTGCCGCGAAGGCCTCGTTCAGCTCCAGCGTGCTCAGCTCGGCGAAGGACCTGCCCGCCTTGGCGAGGGCGCGGTTGACGGCCTCGACCGGCGCGAGACCGAAGTAGTGCGGATCGGTCGCGGAAACGCCGGACGCCGAAACGCGGGCGAGCGGCTCCCGGCCCGTCGCCCGCAGGCCTTCCTCGTCGACCAGGAGCAGCGCGGCCGCGCCGTCGTTGAGCGGCGAGGCGTTGCCGGGTGTGACGGTCCCTTCCGAAGGGCGGAAGGACGGCTTCAGCTTGGCCATGGCCTCCAGGGAGGCGTCGGCGCGTACGCACTCGTCGTGTGCGAAGAGGACGGGCTCGCCCTTGCGCTGCGGGAGGGAGACCGGGGCGATCTCCGCGTCGAACAGCCCCTCCCGCTGTGCTGCGGCCGCCTTCTGATGGCTGCTCAGGGCGTACGCGTCCTGCTGCTCGCGCGTGATCCCGTGCTTGTCCGCGATGAGTTCGGCGCTCTCGCCCAGCGGGATCGTCCACTGCGGCTCCATCCTCGGGTTGACCATGCGCCAGCCCAGCGTGGTGGAGTACAGCTCGGTGTGCCCGGCGGGGAAGGGTCGGTCGCTCTTCGGCAGGACGTAGGGGGCGCGGGTCATCGACTCGACGCCGCCGGCCAGGGCGATGGAGACGTCGCCGAGTGCGATGGCCCGCGCTGCCTGGATGACGGCTTCGAGCCCGGAGGCGCAGAGCCGGTTGACGGTCACGCCCGGCACCGTCACGGGGAGACCGGCGAGCAGGGCGGCCATGCGGCCGACGTTGCGGTTCTCCTCGCCCGCGCCGTTCGCGTTGCCGAAGTAGACGTCACCGATCCGCGAGGGGTCCAAGTCCGGCGTACGGGCGAGGAGTTCGCGGATCGCGTGCGCGCCGAGATCGTCCGGGCGGACGCCCGCGAGTGCGCCGTTGTACTTGCCGGCGGGGGTGCGTACGGCGTCGACGATGTAGACGTCGCGCAGGCTCATGACGGGGTTCCTTCGGAGAGGGCTTCGGGGACGCGGACCTGGGCCGCGGTCTTGGCGACGATCTCCTCGGCGGTGACACCGGGCGCCGACTCGACCAGTTCCAGACCGGTTCCGGTGACGTCCAGGACGCCCAGATCGGTGATGATCCGGTTCACGCAGCCCTTGCCGGTCAGCGGCAGCGCGCACTCCTCCAGGATCTTGGGGGAGCCGTCCTTGGCGGTGTGCGTCATCGCCACGATCACCGTGCGGGCGCCGTGCACCAGGTCCATCGCACCGCCGATCCCCGTGATCATCTTGCCGGGGATCGCCCAGTTGGCCAGGTCTCCGCGCGCGGACACCTGCATGGCGCCGAGCACCGCGACATCGATGTGGCCGCCGCGGATCATTCCGAAGGACAGGGCCGAGTCGAAGTAGGAGGCGCCGGGGCGGACGGTGACCGTCTCCTTGCCCGCGTTGATCAGGTCCGGGTCCACCTCGGCGTCGGTGGGGTAGCGGCCCACGCCGAGGATGCCGTTCTCCGACTCCAGGATGACCTCGACGCCCTCGGGGAGGTAGTTGGGGATCAGCGTGGGCAGGCCGATGCCCAGGTTCACGTACTGCCCGTCGCGCAGCTCGCGTGCGGCGCGTGCGGCCATCTGCTCTCGCGTCCAGGCCATCAGGCGCCCACCGTGCCTCGGGCCGGCGGCGCGGAGACCGTACGCCGCTCGATCTGCTTGTCGGCGGCCTGCTCGGGGGTGAGCTCGACGACCCGCTGGACGTAGATCCCCGGGAGATGCACGGAGTCGGGGTCGATCTCGCCCGGCTCCACCAGCTCCTCCACCTCGGCGACGGTGACCCGTCCGGCCATCGCGGCCAGGGGGTTGAAGTTGCGGGTGGACTTGTTGAACACGAGGTTCCCGTGCCGGTCACCCCTGGCGGCCCGCACCAAGGCGAAGTCGGTCCGGATGCCGCGTTCCAGGACGTACTCCCGCCCGTCGAACTCCCGCACCTCCTTGGCGGGCGAGGCGAGCGCCACCCCGCCCGAACCGTCGTAGCGCCACGGGAGTCCGCCGTCGGCGACCTGCGTGCCCACCCCGGCCGGGGTGTAGAACGCCGGGATTCCGCATCCTCCCGCGCGCAGCCGCTCGGCGAGCGTGCCCTGCGGGATCATCTCCACCTCCAGCTCACCGCCCAGATACTGGCGGGCGAACTCCTTGTTCGCGCCGATGTACGAGCCGGTCACCCGTGCGATCCGGCCCGCCGAGAGCAGCACGGCAAGGCCCGACTCCATCGCCCCGCAGTTGTTGGACACCACCCGCAGGCCCGACACACCGGCCTCGTACAGCGCCGCGATCAGCACGCCGGGCACACCGCTCAGCCCGAACCCGCCGACCGCCAGGGACGCACCGTCCCCCACATCGGCCACCGCGTCGGCGGCCGAGGCCACCACCTTGTCCATCTGTCGAGCCCCATCTCTTCCTGGCCTTCGATGCCCCGCCAATTAATCAGGGCACTGACTATTTCCACGAGGTCCGGCTTACGCTGCCACTCGTTCCCTAAGCCGTCAAGGGCGGGTACTGTTCAGTGCACCTACAGAAATGCGCGGGCCCGAACAGCTCAAGCAGCAGGCTCAAGGCAGTGGAGGAACTCATGGCCGCGGTGGACCTGACCACCCACCCCGGGCACCTGGCCCGGCGCCTGCAGCAGGCGCACTACCTGCTGTGGAACACGATGGTCTCCGAGGAGATCACCTCGCCGCAGTTCGCCGTCCTGAACGCGCTCGTCGCCGAGCCCGGCCTCGACCAGCGCACCGTCGGCGAGCGGGTCGGCCTCGACCGCTCCACCATCGCGGAGGTCATCAGCCGCCTGATGCGCCGCGAACTGCTCGACAAGGTCCGCGATCCGCAGGACGGCCGCCGGTATCTGCTGCACCTCACCGACGAGGGCAAGCGCACGCACCGCAAGCTGACGGTGCGGACGGCCCGGATGAACCAGGTCTTCCTCGGACCGCTCTCCGCGGCCGAGCAGACGGTGTTCTTCGACCTGATCCAGCGGGTCTCGGACGCGGCGGAGGGCCTGCGCAACCCCACCGAGCCCGTCGTCGCCCACCAGGGATGAGTCACGCCTTCGCGTACACCACCCACACCTGACCCTTGGCGAACGGCAGCGCCTTGCCGTCGTCCGCCGTCGTGAACTCCGTGCCGTCCCGCGGGGTGGTCCGCTCCCAGCGCGCCTCGTAGGCACGGCCGTCCCGCAGGACCCGGGCCTTCCCGGAGCCGACGGTCTCGGTGAACGGCGTGTTGTTGCCCCCGCGGTCGTGGAACCGCGACTCGCGCACCTTCACGTACTGCACGACGACCGTCGACGCGCCGAGCGTCCTGCCGTCCGCCGTGCGCGCCCGCTCACCGTCCATGGAGACCAGCCAGCGCTGCTGTTCGGCGGCCCAGGTGAAGGTGAACCGCGCCGCCGGGAAGCGGACGGTGCGCTCACGCTCCGGGGTGCCGCCCTTGGGGCGCGGGCCGAAGCTGAAGCCCATGCTCTTCAGGCCTCCGTCGCCCGGAGTGGCGTCCAGTGCCTTCGGGCGTACGAAGAGGTTGTGCGGGGCCGGCTTGTCGGCGCCCCGGAAATAGGCGTCGCCCGGCGCCTTGCCGGGCGACAGCTGGCGCAGGGGTGCCGCCGAGATCAGCGGGAGGAGCTTCGACTGCGCCCCGGAGAACACCAGAGCCGGGTCGTCGAACTGCCGCAGCAGCTCCAGGTCCGTCTCCCGCGCGCTGCGCACCGGGCCGATGACCGGCGGAAGCCGGCCCGCGTACACCGCCATCAGGCGGCTCAGACCGGCCTCGACCTGCTCCGCGTACACGACGTCCGCCGCGTCGAGACCCGTCTGCGGGCGGGCCGGACCTACGTTGTCGATCTTCACGGCGAGCACCCGCCCGCCGCCGGGGTCCTTCGCGTCGCCCTCGCCGGTCCGGCTCAGGGTGCAGCCGGGTGCCAGGGCCAGGGCGGCGACGGCCGCCACCGCCGCCACCGCCGTGCGTCGTGTCCGTGTCCGCGTTCCCATACGGGTGTCCTACCCCGAACGCCCCTGCTCTCCCGCCCTCAGCCCAGATCGAGGGCGTTGCGCAGACCGAGACGGTAGCGGGTGCGGTCGTGGCGCTTGAGGAGCTCGACCGCCGGAGCGCGGTACAAGGAGGTCACCGTGCAGGGCTCGGCATCCGAACCGACCCTCTCCAGGACGGCGTTCACCGCCTGGCGTGCCGATGTGTTGGCGCCCTCCATCGTCGCCAGGTCGATCGGCACGGCCACGTAGTCGCCCGCCAGACAGAGGTTGGGGATCTTCGTCGCCGCCGACGGGCGGTTGTGCAGGGTGCCGACCGGGTGGATGAGCAGCTCGTCCTCGTTGGTCGGGTTCGGCGTCCCGATGCCGTCGACGCCGGGGTCGAGGAACCACGAGTGCAGCTTGCTGTCACTGAGGACCACTTTGCCGGTGTCGTTGAGGGCGGCCTTGAGCTGCGCCCACACCTCCTTGGCGACCTCGTCACGCGTGCACTGCTTGGCGGTCTTGCCGTAGAGGATCCCCGGCTTGTCCCACTCGGAGATGTCCACCGAGAGGCACTCGACCGCGGCGCCGTCCCCGTAGTCCCTCGCGAAGTCACGGCCCGGCCAGTGGCCCGCCTGGGCGATGCCCGTGAGCGACCAGGGCGAGTCGATGCAGTTGAAATGACCCTTCACGGTGGGCGGACGCTCCGTCAGATAGAACTGGATGCCCGTCATCCAGTCCGTCTCCAGCTTGTCGCAGCGCGCCAACTGGGGGTCGGCCGCCTTCAGTTCCGCGCTCCACGTCTTGCGGGCGTGCTCCACCGGCATGGCCTGGATGTAGTGGTCGGCGGTGATGTCGCGGCGTACGCCGTCGGGATCCTCGATGACGGCCTTGCTGACGCAGCCGCCCGCGAAGCCCAACTGGCGCACGCTCCAGCCGATCCGGAACTCCACGCCCAGCGACTTCAGATGGGCCACCCAGGGATCGATCCACGCCTCGTTCGTCGGCGCGTTCAGGAGCCGGTCCGGCGGACCGTCGGCGCCCTGCCCGAGAGCATTGAGGACGAAGGCCTCGCCGAGCGTGCCGACGGTGCGGGTGCTCGCCTCCTCGGCCTTGGTGGCGACGATGTTGCGGGTGACGCCGATCGCGAGGATGCGCTGGTAGTCCTTCGACATCTTCGCGGCGCGCGTGAACTCCCACCAGGGCGTCGACTCCCAGGTGCTGTCCCGGCGTTCGTCGCAGCTCGTGAGGAAGACCAGGGCGCGGTTCACGAAGTACGCCACCTCGTGCGCGGGCAGGTTGAAGGCGGTGTCGAGGAGCGCGGTGAGGGCCCGCGCGATGTCGTCCAGAGTGAGCTTCTCCGGCTCGCTGCCCGGCCACGGGATCGGCATCCGGATGTCCTCGCGTCCGGTGCGCGCGAACGACATCTCGCGCGGCGCCGCGAGGTTGTCCCAGACGCCGTTCGCGTTCCCGGGGAAGGGGATGCGGCGCATCGTGTCCGGGAGGTTGTGGTAGATCCCCGGGATGAAGCGGAACCCGTGCTCGCCCGGCAGCGGCTTCCGGTTGCCCTTCGCGCTGTCCGGTACGTCCATGCTGCGGGCCTTGCCGCCGAGCGCCCTGCGCTCGTAGACCGTGACGGCGAAGCCGCGCTCGGCCAGTTCGTGCGCGGCGGTCAGGCCCGCGACGCCGCCGCCCAGTACGGCCACGGAGACCTTCGCCGCAGCTTCCGCCCGCGGGGCGCGGTCGGCGGCCGCCGCAGGAAGCGCCCCCGCGCCGAGCGCCGCCACGCCGCCCGCGGCGGCCGCCCCCGCGACGAAGGTCCGCCTCGTGCTGCCCGCAGATCCCGAGTACCCCATGCGTCGGCCCCCTTACCGTAAGTAACTCCCGTATCCGGCGAGGGAGCTTACGGTCGGGGTCGGTGACGTGGAAGCGACGTGCGGGCGCGAGCCGGAACATTGGCGCGAATGCGCTCCCGGCAAGGAGTCGTGGCGTGGTCATGGCGTGGTCATGGCGTGGTGTGACGCGCGTATGGCCACAGTGCGAAGGCTGCGTTTCCGGAAAGCCGGGGCGGGTGAGATGGCTTGACCCCCTCTTGGTGCCGTGGCTAGTTTCGTCGCCATGCGAATATCCCGGCGGTTCAAGCAGCGGCGCGCTGTTGATCTGATGCGCGTGGCCACCGCTCTGTGTAGCTGACCTTCAAAACGCACGTTCTCTCGTGAATCACTGTGAGGAGCCGCAGGCAATTCCGCTGCCGGTCTTTCCTCCCTCCGTGAAGGTCCGCACTCCGGGAAAGAACCCATGCCCACACATATACGGGCGGCGCTCGCCGCTGCCCTCCTCGCCCCGCTGCTCCTGGCCGGCTGCGCAGGCAACGGCGCCTCGACCACGACCGTCGACGCCAAACAGGTCTCCGCCAAGATCCCGGCGAAAGTGGATCCGGACACCACCATCACCGTAGGGGCGCCGGACACCCAGGTCGCCCTGAAACTCTCCGGACAGCTCGACAAGCTGCCCTTCAAGGTGAAATGGGCCAACATCAGCGGCGGCCCCCAGTGCTCCGAGGCATTTAGGGCGCATTCCCTGGACGTGTGCTCCGCGGCGGAAATACCGTCCATTCACGCCCATTGGACGGGGCTCGACACGAAATTGGTCGCCGCCAAATACCGCAAGGACCCGCTGAAGCACCCCGTGTACGAGCTCGGCATCGCACCCGGCGCGGACATCGACACGCTGAAGGACCTGCGCGGCAAGAAGATCGCCTACAGCCCGGGGCAGGCGCAGGGCGCCCTCGTCCTGCGCATCCTCGCCAAGGCCGGGCTCGCCAAGGACGACGTGGAACTCGTCGAACTGCCGAGCACCGGTGACGTCTATCCGTCGGCGCTCGGCAACGGCCAGGTCGACGCGGCGCCGCTGGGCGGGGTCAACATCAAGCGCTATCCCGCGAAGTACGGCAAGGACGGCGCGAAGACGATCCAGCACGGCCTGCGCGACGACCCGGGGCATCTGTGGGTGCCGACCGAGTCGGTGGAGGACCCCCAGAAGGCCGCGGCCATCCGGGAGTTCGTCAAGTACTGGGCGCGCGCCTCCGAATGGGCCGACAAACACCCCGACGAGTGGATCGCCGGCTGGTACGTCAAGGATCAGGGCCTGACCCGCGCGGACGGCGAGTACCTGGTCAAGGGGATCGGCCATCCGGACATCCCGGCCGACTGGACCACCGCCATCGCCCGCCAGCAGAAGACCGTCGACCTGCTCGCGAAGGAGACCGGCCGCAAGACCTTCGACGCGGAGGTCCTCTTCGACCGGCGGTACGAGTCGGTCGGCGCGGACGCCCTCAAGTCCGGTGCGGGGGAGGAATCATGAGCGCCGAAGCACCCACTCTGACCAAGGCTTCCGCCACCCGCCCCGAGCCCGTGGCCCGCGCGCGCCGTGGTCAGCGCCGCCGCAGGCTCGGTCCCGGCAGGCCCATCCCGTACGGCTGGGCGATCGGCCCGCTGCTGCTGCTCGCCATCTGGTCGGCGGGGTCGGCCGCCGGGTTCATCGATGCCCGCAACCTCTCCGCGCCCTGGACCGTGGTGAGCACCGCCGGTGATCTGATCGCCGAGGGGCGGCTCCAGTCGAACCTCGCCACCTCCGCCCAACGTGCCGCCCTGGGACTGCTGTTCGGCACTGCCGCCGGGCTCGCCCTGGCGATCGCCGCCGGGCTCAGCAGGATCGGCGAGGGCATCATCGACGGCCCCGTACAGATCAAGCGGGCCATCCCCTCGCTCGCGCTGATCCCGCTGCTCATCCTCTGGTTCGGCATCGGCGAGTCGATGAAGGTCATCACCATCGCGCTCGGCGTGTTCGTGCCCGTCTACATCCACACCCACAACGGCCTGCGGACGATCGACGGCCGCTACGCCGAACTCGCCGAGACCGTCGGGCTCTCACGTTCGGGGTTCGTGCGCCATGTCGTCCTGCCGGGAGCGCTGCCGGGTTTCCTGCTCGGCATGCGGTTCGCGGTCACCGCGGCGTGGCTCTCGCTCGTCGTGGTCGAGCAGGTCAACGCGACGAGCGGCATCGGCTACATGATGGAGCTCGCCCGCACCTACGGGCAGACGGACATCATCATCGTCGGCCTCGTCGTGTACGGCCTCCTCGGTCTCGTCTCGGACGCACTCGTACGGCTCGTGGAGAGGAAGGCGCTGTCATGGCGACGCACGCTGGCGGGCTGACGGTCCGGATCGAGAACCTCGTCCGGTCGTTCGGCGACCGGAAGATCCTGGACGGACTCGAACTCCGCATCGGGGCAGGGGAGTTCGTGGCCCTCCTGGGCCGTAGCGGCTCCGGGAAATCAACGCTGCTCCGTGCGCTTGCCGGCCTCGACCACGAGGTCGCGGGGAGCGGAGACCTCGCGGCGCCCGCTGATGTCTCGGTCGTCTTCCAGGACGCACGGCTGCTGCCCTGGAAGCGGGTCCTGGACAACGTCGCCCTCGGCCTGACGGGCGCCGGGGCGCGGGAGCGGGCCCGCGAGGCCCTCGCCGAGGTGGGTCTGGCGGGCCGGGAGAACGCCTGGCCCGCGGACCTGTCCGGCGGCGAACAGCAGCGGGTCTCGCTGGCCCGCTCCCTGGTCCGTGAACCACAACTGCTGCTCGCCGACGAGCCGTTCGGTGCCCTGGACGCGCTGACGCGCATCCGGATGCACGCCTTGCTGCGACGCCTCTGCGAGGCACACCGCCCCGCCGTGCTCCTGGTCACCCATGACGTCGACGAGGCGATCGCACTCGCCGACCGGGTGGTCGTCCTGGACGCCGGACGCATCGCGGCCGACATACGGGTGGAGCTGCCCGCGCCGCGCGGACAGGGGAGCCCGGAGTACGCGGCGCTGCGAGGGCGGCTGCTGCGGCAACTGGGCGTGGATCTCGCCGAGGACGACCCCGCACGAACCGACGACGCCGCACGGACCGACGACGCCGAGCGCGCCCCCAAGGAGAAGGCGGCTGTCGCATGAGCCCTCGCGAGCTGCACCTCAACCTCTTCGTCTACCCCGGCGGGCACCACGAGGCCGCCTGGCGGCACCACGCGTCCGACCCCGCACGAATCCTGGACATCGACTTCTACCAGGACCTCGCCCGGCGCGCCGAGGCCGCCACCTTCGACGGGATCTTCTTCGCCGACGGCCCGGCGCTCGCCGACAACGTCCGCTATGCGAGCCGTTTCCGCCTGGAGCCCTTCACCTGGCTCTCCGCGATCGCCGCCGTCACCTCACGGATCGGCCTCATCGCGACCGCGTCCACCACTTACAGCGAGCCCTACAACCTGGCCCGCCTCTTCGCCTCCCTCGACCATCTCAGCCGGGGGCGTGCGGGCTGGAACATCGTCACCACCGGAGCCCCGCAGGCCGCCCTGAACTTCGGCCTCGACGCGCACCCCGTGCACGCCGAACGGTACGACAGGGCAAGGGAGTTCCTCGACGTCGTCACCAAGCTCTGGGACAGCTGGGAGGACGACGCGCTCGTCGCCGACCAGAAGAACGGGCTCTTCGCGGACACCGACCGCATCCATGCCATCGACCACGAGGGCCCACGCCTCAAGGTGCGCGGCCCGCTCAACACGCCCCGCACACCCCAGGGCCGCCCCGTCTACGTACAGGCGGGTTCGTCGGAGGACGGCCGTGCGTTCGCCGCGCGGTACGCGGAGGCGGTGTTCACCGCGCACCAGACCCTCCGCAACGGCCAGGACTTCTACGCCGACCTCAAGAAGCGGGCCGCGGGGCTAGGGCGCGACCCCGACAAGGTGCTCGTCCTGCCCGGCATCAGCCCCTTCATCGGCTCCACGGAGGCCGAGGCGCGCGCCCTGCACGACGAGTACAACGAACTCACCCAGCCCGAGTACTCGTTGCAGCTCCTGCACCGCATGCTCGGGCTGCGGCTCACCGCGGAGCAACTGGACGGCCCCGTGCCCCGGGACCTCATCGAGACCGGCGGCGAGCGCGGCAACGGCAGCCGATTCCAGGTGATCCTCGACATCATCGACCGCGAACAGCCCACCGTGCGGGGCCTGTTGCACCGTCTGGCGGGGGCGCGCGGGCACCGCGTCATCGCGGGCACGCCGGAACAGGTGGCCGATCAGATCCAGGAGTGGTTCGAGCAGGGTGCCGCGGACGGTTTCAACGTGATGCCGCCAGGGCTGCCCGGCGGCTTCGACCTCTTCGCGGACGAGGTCGTGCCGATCCTGCGGGCCCGTGGCCTGTTCCGCACCGCGTACACGGGCACGACCCTGCGCGACCACTACGGCCTCGCACGCCCGGAGAGCCAGTACGCGGGCGTGGGCGCGAGCAGGCCCGCCGGTTAGCGCAGCACATCCGCCAGGTCGTACCGGACCGGCTCCTCCAGCTGGGCGAACGTACAGCTGTCAGGGGTGCGGTCCGGTCGCCAGGTGCGAAAGCGCGCGGTGTGCCGGAAACGCTGCCCGTTCTCCATGTGGTCATAAGCCACCTCGCAGACGCGCTCGGGGCGCAGCGGCACCCAGGAGAGGTCCTTCTTGCCCGTCCAGCGGCTCGGCGCGCCCGGCATCCGGGACGTCTCGTGCGCGGACTCGTCCCCCCAGGCGGCCCAGGGGTGCTCGTCGGCCGACTCCAGACGCAGGGGTTCGAGCTCGTCGATCAGCTCCGCGCGCCGCCGCATGGAGAACGCGGCGCAGACGCCGACGTGCTGCAGGGTGCCCGAGTCGTCGTACAGGCCGAGGAGCATCGATCCGACGATGGGGCCGCTCTTGTGGAAGCGGTAGCCGGCGACCACGCAGTCCGCCGTGCGCTCATGCTTGATCTTGAACATGAGGCGTTCGTTCTGCCGGTAGCGCAGGTCGAGAGGCTTGGCGATGACACCGTCCAGCCCAGCGCCCTCGTACTGCTCGAACCACTCCTGGGCCAGCTCCGGATCCGTGGTCGCGGGCGCGAGGTGCACGGGGGCGCGCACGCCCTCCAGGGCCTCGGTCAGACGTGTGCGGCGCTCGGTGAGGGGTACGTCGAGCAGGCTCTCGTCGCCCGCCGCCAGGAGGTCGAAGGCCACGAAGGACGCCGGGGTCCGCTCGGCGAGCGTGCGCACCCGGGACGCGGCCGGGTGGATGCGCTCGGTGAGCGCGTCGAAGTCGAGGTGGCCGTCCCGGGCGATCACGATCTCGCCGTCCACGACGCACCGGTCGGGCAGCCGGTCGAGCAGGGCCTCGGCCAGCTCCGGGAAGTAGCGGGTCAGCGGCTTGCCCGTACGGCTGCCGATCTCCAGGTCAGGGCCGTCCCGGAAGACGATCGCGCGAAAGCCGTCCCACTTGGCCTCGTACTGCATGCCCGGCGGGATTTTCGCGACGGGTTTGGCGAGCATGGGCTTGACGGGGGGCATGACCGGCAGATCCATGCTCCGATTCTGAGCCCATACGTCACTTTGTGCCCGGTATGCGACATGTCTCCGCTGCGCCTAGCGTGGCGGCATGGGTGGTAAAGCGGTGGAGCTCGACGCGGGCGGGCGTACGGTGCGGCTCTCCAGTCCGGACAAGGTCGTCTTTCCGGAGCGGGGGTTCACCAAGCTGGACGTCGCCCGCTACTTCATCGCGGTCGGCGACGGGATCGTGCGCGCCCTGCGGGACCGCCCCACGACGCTCCAGCGCTTCCCGGACGGGGTCGCCGGCGAGTTCTTCTACCAAAAACGCATCCCCAAGACTCACCCCGACTGGATCCCCACGGCCACCATCGCCTTCCCCAGCGGCCGCACCGCCGAGGAGATGTGCCCCACGGAGGTGGGCGCGGTCGTATGGGCCGCCCAGTTCAACACGTTGACCTTCCACCCCTGGCCGGTACGGCGCGGCGACACCGACCACCCCGACGAACTCCGCATCGACCTGGATCCGCAGCCCGGCACGGACTACGCCGACGCGGTCCGCGCCGCGCACGAGCTCCGCGCGATCCTCGACGAGTACGGCCTCCAGGGCTGGCCCAAGACGTCCGGCGGGCGTGGCCTGCACGTCTTCGTGCCGATCGAACCGCGGTGGGAGTTCACCGGGGTGCGGCGTGCCGTGATCGCCTGCGGCCGCGAGCTGGAGCGCCGCATGCCGGACCAGGTGACCACCGCGTGGTGGAAGGAGGAGCGGGGCGAGCGGATCTTCGTCGACTACAACCAGGCCGCCCGTGACCGCACCATCGCCTCCGCCTACTCGGTGCGCCCCCGGCCGAACGCCCCCGTGTCGGCGCCGCTGCGCTGGGACGAGGTCGATGACGCGGTGCCCGAGGACTTCGACATCGGCACGATGCCCGAGCGGTTCGCCGAGGTCGGCGACGTACACGCGGACATGGAGAAACACGCCTTCACCCTGGACGCGCTCCTCGAACTCGCCGCCAAGGACGAGCGGGACCATGGCCGCGGCGACCTGCCCTACCCGCCGGAGTACCCGAAGATGCCGGGCGAGCCGAAGCGGGTGCAGCCGAGCCGGGCCAGGCACGAGGACTGACGACGGCCCCCGCTCCCCGAAGCCGGGGTGCGGGGGCCGAAGAAGGGCCGATCAGGAGGCGACTACAGCTCCTTGATCCGGATGTCCCGGTACGAGATCACATCCGTGACCCCGTGCACCTGGAGCCCGACATAGCCGGACGAGTAGCGCCGTCCGTCCGTGCCCGGGTCGTCGCCACGCGGCGGCGTGAAGACCTGGCCGCCCGTGTTGTCGAACTCGTTGATCAGGACGCCGTTGCGGTAGATCGAGTAGTGCTGGTCCACCACCTTGATCTCGTAGTCGTTCCACGTGCCCTTCGGGGTGACCCCGGCGCCGCCGAGACCCACCCGGTCGAAGCCGTAGATCGACCCCGTCTTGTACATGTCGCCGTCGGGCCGGTCGAGCATCTGCACCTCGTGCCCGTACTTGATGGCGACCCACTCCGGACGCGACTCCTCCGGGTGGTCGTGGACCTGCGGGAAGCGCACGAAGGCGCCGCCGTTGGCGTTGCCGTTGCCCGGCGCGTCGTCCCGCCACTGGAGCTTCAGCGAGAAGTCGCCGTACTTGCGCTCGGGGAACCACAGCATGCCCATGCCCTCGACGGTGGTGCTGCTGGTGATCGAACCGTCGGCGTTCAGGCCGAACTTGCCGCCGCCGACCTGCTCCCACTTGTTCAGGGACTCCTGGGTGCCGTCGAAGATCTTGCGGTAGCCCTCGGTCTGGCCCGGCTTGCCGATGCCGGACTGCTTGGCGGCGCGGTTGATCTTGTTGTACTCGCGCCGGTCGATCTCACCGGCCTTCAGGAGCTTGTCCGTGACGCTCTTGACGTGCTTCAGGAAGAGCGCGTGGGACGTCCACTCCTTCTCGTCCTCGATCATCTCGTTGATGCGGCACCGGTTGTTGGTGACGCGGTTCGGGATGCCCGTGTCGACCGTGCCGACGATGACCGTCAACCGCTCGTCGAACTCGGCACAGTTGGGCGCCGGGACACCGCCACCCTCCGCGACGGTGAAGGACACGTCCTTGGCCGCCGAGGTGTTGCCCGCCTTGTCGCTCGCGCGGTAGGCCACCGTGTGCCGGCCCACGCGGTCGACGACCACCGGTTCGGCGTACGCGAGATACGGGCCGCCGTCCAGGGAGTACTCGACCTTGTCGACACCGGAGTCGGCGTCGGTCGCGCTGACCGAAACCTTCGCCTTGCCGACGTACGCGCCGTCCGAGTTCTTGTCGCCCTCGACCTTCGCGGTGGTCTCCGGCGGCGTCTTGTCCTCGACCGGCGGCGTGACCACGGTGAACTCGACGGACTTCTCGGCCGCCTGGTTCCCCGCCTTGTCGGACGCGCGGTAGCGGATCTTGTGCGCGCCCGCCGCGTGGACCATGACCGGCGCGGTGTACGCCGTCCACGCGCCGCCGTCGCCGACCGCGTACTCGATCTTGTTGACGCCGGATCCGGTGTCGGACGCCGTCACGGTGACGGTCGCCATCCCGACGTACTCGCCCTTGTCGTTCTTCTCGCCGGTCACCGTGGCCGAGGTCTCCGGTGGCGTCTTGTCGTCGGTCGACGGCGGGACCACCGTGAAGTCCACGGATTTCTCCGCGGCCACGTTGCCCGCCTTGTCGCTCGCGCGATAGCGGATCTTGTGGGTGCCGACCTGGTCGACGACCACGGGCGCCGTGTACGGCTGCCAGGCGCCGTCCGCCCCGACCGCGAACTCGGTCTTGTCGACACCCGAACCCTCATCGGTCGCCGTCACCGCGACGGTGGCGGAACCGACGTACGCGCCATCGGAGTTGGTCTGCCCCTCGACCTTGGCCGCGGTCTCGGGAGCGGTGGTGTCCTCGCCGCCGCCCTCGGTCACCACGAGGATGCCCTGCATCGAGCCGTGGCCGGGGATCGTGCAGTGGTAGCGGTACCTGCCGGGGGTGAGGGTGACTTCCGCCGTGTGCTTGCCGCCCTGGTCGTCGTTCGGGTTGGCCAGGATGTTCAGCGGTACGTCGTTGTTGTACTCGGGGTCCGAGACGTCGAACGTCAGCGTGTGCGGCATGCCGGTGTTGTTGCCGGTCGCCTCGCTGTTCTCGAAGACGATCGTCGTCGCGCCCGCGACCGCCGTGGCGGGCGCGGAGGCGTACTTGTCGATCGCGTTGTCGGCGGTCCAGGTCAGGGTCTGGGCCGCCGCCCGGCCCGGATTGTCGGGCTGGCTCGCCGCCGTCGAGGTCAGGCCGAGCACCATCAGGAGCGACGCGAACAGCGCCGTCCAGAGTCTTCGCTTGTTCACGGTTGGCATCATCCGGCCTTCCTTGCCAGGTCCTTGGCGGCCGGTGTGGCCGCGCCGCCCGAGTAAGTGACGCGCCACAGCGCCGACTTGGAGTCCGAGGTGAAGAACCCGCGGCCGTAGTCGAGGACGTAGAGCGAACCGTCGGCGGCGAACTTCCAGTCCATGAGGTTCTTGATGCCGTCGTTGCCGATCAGGATGATCTTCTTCAGGGACTCGGCGTGCGTGGGCAGTCCGCCCTTGCCGACCGTCTTCGGGTCGGTCAGGACCGCGTGCCGGGGCTGGTCGGCGTCGTAGAAGTCACCGACGAACCACTTGCCGTCCCAGTAAGAAGGCCACTTGTCCGCACTGGTGTTGGCCGCGTCGAAGCGGTAGACCGGGCCGTTCATCGTGGCCTGGCCGCCGCCCTTGAGCCACGGCAGGAGGATCTTCTGCTCCTCCGTCTTGTAGCTCGGGACGCCCTTCGCGTCGCGCGGGTAGTCGACGCCGCCGCCCTGCGGCGAGTACCAGATGTTGTTGGGCTCGGCCGGCGGGATGTTCACCAGGCCGTCGTTGTTGGGCGACTCGTTCTTGAGGTTCTTGCAGTCGTACCAGCCCAGCGGCTTCGTCGGGTCCGGCAGATTGCGGTCGCGGTAGGGCTGGTTGTTGCCCATGCAGTACGGCCAGCCGCGGTTGGAGGCGTGGGTGATCGCGGCGAACGTGTCGTACTTCGCCGGGCCCCACGTCGTCGACGGCGCGCCCGCGTCCGGGCCGACCCAGCCCGCGTACAGCGTGTCCGTCTTCTTGTCGACGGAGATGCGCGCCGGGTTGCGGACACCCATCACATAGATCTCGCCGCGCGTCTTGCCGCCGCCCTCGTCCGGCTCCTTGCCGGTGAAGAGGTTGCCTTCGGGGAGGGTGTACGTCCCGTCGGCCTCCGGGTGGATGCGCAGGATCTTGCCGTTGAGGTTGTTGGTGTTGCCCGCGGTGCGGCGCGCGTCGGCGAAGGAGACGCCCTTGAAGTTGGGCTGCGGGTTGTTGCCCGAGTACCCGTCGCTGAAGCCCGACGAGTTGTTGTCGCCGGTCGCGATGTAGAGGTTGTCCTTGGAGTCCCAGGCCATGCCGCCACCCGCGTGGCAGCAACTGTGGATCTGAACCGGCCACTTGAGCAGGACCTTCTCGCTCGCGAGGTCCAGCTTGTTCGTGGCCTGGTCGAGCGTGAAGCGCGAGACGTAGCGCTCGGCCATGTGCGTCTCACGGTTGATCTTCGAGTGGGGCGTGTAGTGCAGGTACACCCAGCCGTTCTGCTCGAACTCGGGGTCGAGCTCGATGCCGAGCAGGCCCTCCTCGACCTTGATCAGCTCATCGCCGCCACCCTTGTTGCCGAAGATCGTCAGTGCTCCGGCGAGAGTCGTCTTCTTGGTCTTCGGGTCGTAGACGTGGATCTCGCCCTTGCCCTTGCCGATGTCCGGGTTGTTCCAGTCGGTGATGACCGGCTGGGAGGAGTCGGCGCCGCCGCGGCCGATGTAGAAGACACGGCCGTCGGGCGCGGTGACCAGGCCGTGCGGCTCGCCGATCTGGTCGTTCTGGCCCGGCTGGTTGGGCTGGGTCAGGCGCGACGCCTTGTAGTTGGCGGTGATGGTCGACTTGCAGTCGGCCCGCGCGATGCGGCTGGTCCAGAGCAGGGCGCCCCGCAGGTGCTGACGGAAGTCCGTCTCGTCGTACGAGGCTGCCGTGCCGCCCATTCCGGTGTAGAAGGAGCGCCCGCCGTCGTAGTCACGGCACCAGGAGACCGGGTGGTCGGCGCCGTTCTTGCTCTGCCCCGGCTGGTAGGTGGACTCCCGCACGCGGGCCACGGTGTGGACCTCGCCGGTCGGGTTCTTGGTCCAGTTCAGCCACTGGTCGGGGCGCTTCCACTCCAGGGGAAGATCCTTGGTGGCCGGATTCTCCCGGTCACCGACCTCGACGGTGGCGCGCTGCACGTTCGTCGGGCTCGAATCGGCCGGGCGGGCGCCGATCAGGCCGGTGAACCAGGTCGAGTACGGCTCGGCGCGCGCCGCGTCATGGATGCCGACGAAGCCGCCGCCCGCCTCCATGTACGCCTCCAGGCCCGCTTCCTGCTCGGGGTCCAGGACGTCGCCGCCGCCGGTCAGGAAGGCGATCGCGTTGTACTTGCCGAGCTTGGCCTCGTTCGTGAAGACCGCCGGGTCGTCCGTCGCCTCGACCTTGAACCGCTGGGCGGCCGGGCCGGACTGGCCGATCTTCTCGATGGCCTCGATGCCGGCGTTCACGACGGGCGACTCGTCGCCGCCCGCCGCCGATCCGTGGAACACGAGGACACGCACGTTCGCCTGGCCGGGCGGCGACGGCAGGGACATCGTTGTCAACGGTGGCTCGGGATAGGGCCGCGCAGTGGCGGCCTGTGTGGAGAGCGCGCCGGTGACCATGACCCCGGAGATCAGGGCGGCGGCCCAGGCGCGGCGTGTGCGGCTCCGGTTCCGGTCGTTGCGGTTCGGTCTGCGTCTGGCTCTGCTCAACCCTCGTACAGCCAAGGGCTCTTGATGCGGTGTGAGCCGCATGAGTACACCCACCCCTCGTCGGTCACAGCAACAGGCGCGGACGAAGCTAGACCTCTTTTTGCCACTCGCCAATAGGTACGGACGGAATACCGCGAACTTTGTCCTGCGTGTGGATAAACGAAGATCCCCCCGATACCGTGTGGCCGTCCCGGGGGCCACCTGCGCCCCGTCAGCACCCGTACCGCAGTGGGGAGTTCGGCATGGACCGGTTCGGCATGGACCGACGGAGCTTCAACCGACGGATGCTCGTGGGCGGGGCGGTCGCGACGGCCGGGGTGACATCGTTGTCGCTGGCCACCGCGCCCGAGGCGAGCACGGCCGAAGGGCCCAAGACCGCCCCCGCGGGCGGCGAGGTGCGCCGCATCAAGATGTACGCCGAGAAGCTGCCGGACGGGCAGATGGGATACGGCCTGGAGAAGGGCAAGGCGTCCATCCCCGGCCCGCTCATCGAGCTGAACGAGGGCGACACGCTGCACATCGAGTTCGAGAACACGATGGACGTGGACGCCAGCCTGCACGTGCACGGCATGGACTACGAGATCTCCAGCGACGGCACCAGACACACCAAGAGCCACGTCGAGCCGGGCGGCAAGCGGACGTACACCTGGCGCACCCACGCCCCGGGCCGCCGCAAGGACGGCACGTGGCGGCCGGGCACGGCGGGCTATTGGCACTACCACGACCACGTCGTCGGCACCGATCACGGGACGGGTGGCGTGCGCAAGGGGCTCTACGGCGCGCTGGTCGTGCGCCGCAAGGGCGACCTGCTGCCGGACAAGACCTTCACGATCGTCTTCAACGACATGACGATCAACAACAAGGCGGGGCATGACAGCCCCAACTTCGAGGCCACGGTGGGCGATCGGGTCGAGTTCATCTCGATCACGCACGGGGAGTACTACCACACGTTCCACGTCCACGGTCACCGCTGGGCCGACAACCGCACGGGCCTGCTGACCGGCCCCGACGACCCGAGCCAGGTCCTGGACGACAAGATCACCGGGCCCGGCGACTCCTTCGGCTTCCAGGTCATCGCGGGGGAGGGGGTGGGCGCGGGCGCCTGGATGTACCACTGCCATGTGCAGAGCCACTCCGACATGGGGATGGCGGGATACTTCCTGGTGAAGAAGGCGGACGGCACCATCCCGGACTACGAGCCGCATCATCCGTCGGCCGCGAGGAAGTCCGGCAAGTCGAGCGACTCCGGCAAGTCGAGCGACTCCGGAGAGGCCAAGTCCGGTGCGTCCGGGCACGATCACGGCTAGGGGCCAAGGACGGGGCCCTAGAGGTCGCGCAGGGCCTCGATGAGGTCCGCGAGCAGCTCCGCCCGGTCGGCGGCGGTCAGGAACTCCACGTTCGGGCGGGCCGAGTCGGGGCCCGGGGTCTTGGGCGCGGTGGCGCCGGGCGCCTCCTGGTCCGCCCAGCCCGAGTCGCGCAGGGCTTCCAGGCGTTCGATGAGCTCCTTGCGTACGGAGCGCGAGGGCAGGACGAACCCGGAGTCGGTGGGTACGTTGAGGAGCCCCGACAGCAACTGGCTGTGCACGTGGGGAGATTCGAGCCCGGCGAGGAACCGGTCGTACGCGTCCGGGACGCCACAGCGCAGCGCGTCGGCGACGCTGTGCGCGCGCAGTTCGGGGTCGGCGGCGTCCGCCTGACGCTTCAGGGCCTCGGCGCCGACGCGGGAGTGGCGGTCCTCGCCGTAGTCCATCCAGCGCAGCGCGGTCGCGGCGTGCCGGCGGACCAGAATCTCCGGGTCGTCGTCCAGAAGATCGACGAGCCCCTCCACGGCCCGGCCCTCGTCGGCGGAGCCCGGCGCGATCGATTCGAGACCTTCGGCGGCGGAGGCCCGGACCCCGGGATCAGGGTGGCGAAGACCGTCCAGGAAGAGGCCAAGGGGCGCCGGGTCCAGGGGCAGCACCGCGTGCAGGTTGCTGTAGCAGTCCAGAATCCGGCTCAGGAGGAAAGGGGCCGGGTCGGTGAGCAGGCGGTCGAGGGTGGTGAGTACCTCCTCGCGGCGGACCGCCTCGCCGAAGAGCAGCTTGGCCAGGGCCTCGGCGCCGAGCGTGATCAACTCCGGCTCGTCGCTCGCGCAGAGCGCCAGTGCCTCGTCGGCGCGCAGGCCCGCGCGCGCCCGGTCGGTCCACGACCCCAGCTCCGCCTTGCGGGGAAAGGGGCCCAGGAGCGCCGCCCGTTCGGTGCTCCCCGGTGCGTGGGGCAGCGCCTTCTTGAGGGTCGCGCGCGCCTCGGCGCGGACCTGCGCCGCCTCCTCGGCGGGCAGCGGCGTGTTCCGGCGCATCACGACGGACGCCAGCAGAACCGCCAGGTCGAACGCCAGCTCCCGTACGAAGTCGTCCGGCCGGCCGAGACCGGCCAGGCCCTGCGCCGTCCAGCCCCGCTCCTTCAGGGAGGTGAGGCGCGCCCGCATGTCGTCGCGCAGGTCCCCGGGGACCTCCCGCACGGCGGGGGCGCCGCCGAGCTCCTCCGTCAGCTCGGTCCAGGCCCGCACGAAGCCCTCGGGGTCGTCGAGATGCGCCGCGAAGATCCGCTCCGTACGCTCGCGGACCGGCTGCTCGCGGCGCAGCGCGGCGGCGAAGCCGTCCACCACCGTCTCCTGGAACTCCTCCGCCCACGGCTCGCGCTCGACGGCCGACGTCAGCTCGCGCAGTGCCCACCGCGGATCGGCACTCGCGGCCGCGGTGGCCGCCGCCCTGCGCCGGACCGCCGCGTCCGGGTCCCGGAGCTCGGCGGCCAGCTTCTCGTGCAACTCCGCCTGCTTGCGCTCCCTGCGCTTCGTGAACATCCCGACAGCCTAGGGTCCTCCTGAGGACCGATGAGGCCCGATGAGGGCCGGGCGACCGGCGACGCTCGTCCGCAGTGGCCGCGTCACACGCCGAGCGTGCCGATGTCGAGCACGGCCCACGCGGTGTACGGCTCGTCCTGTACGTAGATCCGCGGGCCACGGCTGACGGTCCCGCGGCATCCGAGCGGGTCTCCGCCGGGCCCGACGAGCCGTCCGGAGGTGTACGGCCGGACCTCGTCTTGCCGGAGCTCGGCGTGCACGAGCCGGTCACGCTCTTCGCCGTACCCGCCGAAGGAGGGAGAAGGCCCGCCGGGTGCTGTGCTCGGCGTCGTCCTTTCTGTTCGTCATGTGGAGATCGTGTGGGACAGGCCGATCCTCGCGCCATCCCTTTACCCAGAGGTCCACGATGGGTGTACTCCTTGTACGCGTCATCCATGCGCAGCACCCGTACGTCCCCTGTGCGCACCCCTCCGTGAACTGCCATTCAAGGGAGTCGAGTTGAGCAAGGACAGCGTGTACGACTACGTCATCGTCGGTGCCGGTTCCGCGGGATGTGTTCTCGCCGCACGGCTCTCCGAGGACCCCAAGGTGCGGGTGGCGCTCGTCGAGTCGGGGCCACGTGACCGCAAGCCCGAGATCCGTGTCCCGGCGGCCTTCCCGAAGCTGTTCAAGACGTCCTACGACTGGGACTACTCCACCGTGAAGCAGTCCGCGCTCGACGGCCGCGAACTGTACTGGCCGCGCGGCCACACGCTGGGCGGCTCGTCCTCGATGAACGCCATGATGTGGGTGCGCGGCCACCGCGACGACTATGACGCCTGGGGCGAGGCCGCGGGGCCCGAGTGGTCCTACGACGCGTTGGAGCCGTACTTCCGGCGCGCGGAGCGGTGGGCGGGCGGGGCGTGCGGCTCCGGCGCCCGCAGTGTGTACGGCAGTGACGGGCCGCTCTGGATCTCGCCGCCCCGCGCCCTCAACCCGACCACCGGCGCGTTCCTCGACGCCTGCCGCGACGCGGGCCTGCGCGAGCTGACGGAGCTGAACGAGCCGGACCACAGCGGCTTCGCGCTCACCCCGGTCAACCAGCGCCGCGGGCGACGGTGGAGCGCCGCCGACGGCTACCTGAAACCGGCCAGGCGGCGCCGGAACCTGGACGTCCTGACCGAAGCGCGGGTCCGCAGGCTGGAGTTCGACGGGACGCGCGTGGCCGGGGTCATCGCCGACGGTGTCCCCGGCAAGCTGATCGCCCGCCGCGAGGTGCTCCTCAGCGCGGGCGCGATCGGCTCCCCGCAGCTTCTCCAGGCGTCCGGCGTCGGCGACCCGGACGACCTCGCGAAGGCGGGCATCGAACCACGCATCGCGTCCCGTGGCGTGGGCCGCAACCTCCAGGACCATCTCGCCTACGCGGTCACCATGCGCTGCCCGGAGCCCGTCACGCTGACCGGCGCGGACTCCCTCGCCAACGTCGGACGCTTCCTGCTCGGCGGGCGTGGCCCGCTCACGTCGAACGTCGGCGAGGCCGTCGCCTTCATCAAGACGCGGCCGGAACTGGCGGCCCCCGACATCGAGTTGGTCTATGCCCCCGTCCCCTTCGTCCACCACGGCCTGACCCCGCCCACCGAACACGGCATCACGATCGGCGTGGTGCTCCTCCAGCCGGAGAGCGAGGGCCGGATCACGCCGAGGGGGCCGGGCGTGGGCGCCGCGCCGCTCATAGACCCCGGATATCTGACGGCCGAGGCCGACATCCGCACGCTCGTCGCCGGGGTGCGCCGCGCCGAGGAACTGCTCGCGGGGCCCGCCCTCGGCCCGTACACATCGGGGCCGCTGGCGCCGCATCCGGGCACGGTCGACGACGCGACGCTCGCCCGGACGATCCGCGGGGCGTCCGAGACCCTCTACCACCCGGTCGGCACCTGCCGGATGGGCCTCGACGACGCCTCCGTGACCGATCCGGCGCTGCGGGTGCGGGGCACATTGGCGCTGCGGGTCGTGGACGCCTCGGTGATGCCGCGGATCACGCGCGGCCACACGCACGCCCCCACGGTGGCGCTCGCGGAGAAGGCGGCCGAGCTGATCAGGGCGGACGCGCGCGCGTGACGAGGGCGGGGGGACATCCCCCCGCCCCGCCCACCGGTCGTATCCTGACCGGCGCACCAGCCAGCCGCCCCCGAGGAGCCCCACGTGACCGAGCCGCCGAGCGCCGCCCCGCGCCCCACCCTGGAGGCCGTGGCCGCCCGAGCCGGGGTCTCGCGGGCCACGGTGTCCCGTGTCGTCAACGGCGACACGGGCGTACGTGAGGTGCTGGCCGAGAGGGTCAGGCTGGCGGTCGACGAGCTCGGCTACGTCCCGAACCGCGCCGCCCGCAGTCTGGTGACCCGTCGGCATGACGCGGTCGCCGTGGTGATCGCCGAACCGGAGACCCGGGTCTTCGCCGACCCCTTCTTCGCGCTTCAACTGCGGGGCATCAGCAAGGAGCTGACGTCGCGGGACGTCCAGCTGGTGCTGCTGCTCACGGAGGGGCGGGACGATCACGAGCGGGTCGGCCGCTATCTGGCCGGTGGCCATGTGGACGGCGCCCTCGTCTTCTCCCTGCACCTGGACGACCCGCTGCCCGGCATCATCCAGGGCGCGGGGGTGCCGACGGTCTTCGGCGGCCGTCCCGGGTGGCCGGACGGCACGGTGACGACTCCGTACGTCGACTGCGACAACCGCGGCGGGGCCAGGGACGCGGTCCGTCACCTCCGCTCGCTGGGCCGCACGCGCATCGCGCACATCACCGGTGCGCTCGACCAGACGTCGGCCGTGGACCGCCTCGACGGCTTCCGCGACGTGCTTCCGGAGGCGGGGGAGAGGTTCGTCGCGCACGGCGACTTCACCCCGGCGGGCGGCGAGCGGGCGATGCGCGAGCTCTTGGACCGCGTACCCGACCTGGACGCGGTCTTCGCCGCCAACGACCTGACGGCGTCGGGTGCGCTCCGGGTGCTCCGGGAGCGGGGCAAGCGGGTGCCGGAGGACGTCGCGGTGGTGGGCTTCGACGACATGCTCGCGGTGGCCGAACAGGTGGACCCACCGCTGACGACGGTGCGCCAGGACATCGAGGAGATGGGCCGTCTCATGGCCCGCATGCTGCTGTCACGCGATGCCCTCCCCCCGGAGAGCGTGGTCCTGCCGACCAAGCTGGTGCGACGGACGTCGGCGTAGGCGCGGGGGCCCGGCACCCTCTCCGTCCCACGAACGGGTGCCCTCGTTCCCCCGCACGGTCCACCCGCGTTTTTGTCGCGTCGTGGCCGGGTGAGGCTCGCTTCAGCACTTCCACTCATCCGGAGGTAACACCATGCGCAAGTGCGCGATCCTGGCAGCAGCGGCCTTCGCCGCGGTCACCGTCATCGGCGGGGCCGGTTCCGCCGCCGCCGACCCCGGCCCGGGCTCCGGCGCCTACGCCGAGGGCACGGCCAAGAACTCGCCGGGCGTCCTCAGCGGCAACGTCGTCCAGGTTCCCGTTGACATTCCGATCAACGCCTGCGGCAACTCGCTGAACGTCGTCGGTCTCCTCAACCCGGCCGCCGGCAACCACTGCAAGTAGGTCTCCGGGCCGGCGGGCGATCCCTGCCGGACGGCACGCCGCCCCGTCGCGACCAGTGCGCGACGGGGCGGAGCACGTGTGGGGGTGGGCCCGCGAGAGCCGCTGGTGTCAGGAACCGACGCTCACCGTGAAGCGGCGCGGGTTGCCGTCGTGCGCCGCCCCGGAGACATCGGGCTCGCCGTCCGGCCGGACGTCGTCGTACGGGAACGCGTAGCCGATCGGTGAGTTCGCGTGCACCACACGGGCCCAGTGGTTGGTCACGTCACCCTTGTAGTAGTCCCCGGCGCCGGCCCCGTTCGGCTGCTGCGCGTGCGACAGCATGATGCTGCGGTTGAAGCCCGCCGCGAGCCGCGCGAGGAGGCCCTTCTTGTCGTCGGAGTCCCCGGGGTTGTTGGTGAAGGGCCCGTGGTTGCAGGTGAAGATGTCCTTCGACGTCGGCTTCGGGAAGGTGTGCCCGCCGTTGAACGTCAGCGTGTCGCCGCTCACGCGGCCCGTGAACACGCCCCGGCCGCCCTGGAGGTCGATCTTCAGGTCGGTGCCGCGGTACTTCTCCCACGCCTGGTCGATGTAGCTGTTCCACACGTCCCGGAACGGCATCTCGTTCGGGCGGTCGAAGTACGGGGCCATCAGGTTCTGCGGCGAGATGACCCGGAGTACCTTGTCGCCGTCGCCACGGATCACCAGATCACCCCAGGGCTGCCCGTCCTTCTCGCCCTGGGCCACGAGGTCGGCGGCTATCTTGTCGACGGCGCCGTCCGGCAGCGGGGCCACCGTGTGCGTGCCGTCGCCCTCCAGGGTCAGCCCGATGGGCAGGGCGGTGACGAGGTCCACGTAGCTGATGTTGGCGTACAGCTGCGAGCTGTTGAAGGTGAACTCGCAGAACGACCAGGTGCGCCCGTAGTTGGCGTCCTCCTTGGTCGCGAAGGCCGGCTCGACCAGCGAAGGGCCCGGGTTCAGGAAGAAGTCCAGCTTGTCGTCCCGCACGAAGTAGACGCGCGCGCCGTACATCTGAGGCAGCGTCAGGACCTTCGGGGCTGAGCCCGCGGCGCCGAGCGGGATCGCGCAGTCTACGGGCAGCGGGGTCTGCGGGGCCGACGGGGAGTCGGGCCGGTAGACGCCCCCGTCCGGCTTCAGCAGGACCCAGCGGTCGGTTCCCTGCTCGTGTCCGGTGACGTAGGCGCGGACCTCGCCGGGCAACGACTTGTTCTGCAGGGCGAGTTCACAGGTCGCGGGGGCTGCCTTGGCGCCGGGGCTGAGGGCGCTTCCCCAGACGGGGTAGGTGAGGGCTCCGGCGGCACCGGCGGCAGTGGACAGGAACACTCGACGCGAAATCACGGAAGGTCTCCCGGGATGTGTGGGGGGGATGTCGTGCGGCCGTGCGGCCGTGTGGGGGGTGGTGGCCGTGTGGTGCGACCACTGTCGCGTCGGCCAATTCGGTCGTCAAGAGTTGTGACTGAGAGCGCTCTCAGAATCTTGTTTCTTTCACAAGGTGGCAGCAAGCGCGCACTGTCAGTGCCGGGTGTCAGACTCGGAAGGACGGCAGAGAGATGCGACAAAGGAGTCGATCATGCTCAATACCCGTTATGTCGTGGGCGCTCCCACGTGGGTGGACCTCGGCACCCCGGATCTTGAAGGCGCCCATGCCTTCTACCGCGCACTGTTCGGCTGGGAGTTCCTGTCCGGCGGTGCGGAATTCGGTGGATATGGCATGTATCAGGCGGACGGGAAGACCGTGGCGGGCGCCATGACCGTCCCCGCGGACCAGGCGCCTCCGGCCTGGACGATCTACTTCAGGACGACGGACGCCGACGCGACGGTGAAGGCGGTCGAGCAGGCAGGCGGCAGCGTGGTGTACGAGGCGATGGACGTAGGCGACCTGGGTCGCATGGCCGTCCTGAGCGATCCCCAGGGCGTCGGCTTCGCGGTGTGGCAGCCGGGCACGAACAAGGGCCTCGACCTGGTCGACGCCCCGAACAGCATGTCCTGGACCGAGCTCTACACCCCGGACATCGCGGCGGCCCAGGAGTTCTACGCCTCCGTGTTCGGCTGGGGCGCCACCACCCAGGGCATCGAGGGCGGTTCGTACACGATGGTGCACCCCGCGGGCGGCACGGCGGACGACATGTTCGCCGGCCTGTGGCCGCTGTCCGACGCCCCGGACGAAGCCGAGGCCGGGGCGTACTGGACTCCGTACTTCCAGGTGACCGACATCGACGCGGTGCTCGCCCAGGTCGAGCCTGCCGGGGGCACGGTGCGGACGGCGCGCATGGACCTCGCGGGCGTCGGCAGCTTCGCCAAGCTTGCCGATCCCTCGGGGGCGCGGTTCGCGCTGATGCAGCCGGAGGCGCCGGGCGCGGGCTGAGAGGAGCGGTTGCTGCTTGCGGCTGACGGCTTGCGGCTTTGCGGCGGCGTGCGCGTTTTCGCCACGTTCCACGTGGGCAAGCAGAAGGCGCCCGAAATCGGTGCACGTCGCCGCGTTGATCGTTCGTTGATCTCCTGTTTCGCGCGCCCTGCCAGCATCGGCGGCATGCAGATCGAGATGACAGCCGAGCCGGAACTCGCCTGGCAGGAGCAGGCCCTGTGCGCCCAGACCGGATCCGAGTTCTTCTTCCCCGAACCGGGCAGCTCGGTGCGCGAGGCCAAGTACATCTGCCGGCTCTGCGAGATGCGCCCCGCGTGCCTCGAATACGCCTTGGCCCATGACGAGCGGTTCGGCGTCTGGGGCGGCCTCTCGGAGAAGGAGCGGCTCAGCCTCAGACGCACCTGACCCCCTCACGTGCCGTAGGTGACCGTGAACCTCCTCGTGCCCGCCGGAATGTGTACGTTGTCCCCCGTCACCGTCAGGTCGCGGCCGTCCGCCGTGACCGCCCGCACCGGGCCGAACCGGCACGGATAGACGTAGCGCACCCGCTTCGGGGCCCGCGTGATGTCCACGGTCACCTTCCGCCCGCCCGCGTCGTGGGCGAGCCGGTAGCCGAATGGCGCGCCGAACAGGTTCGGGGCGTCGTCGACGGCCACCGTGGCGCCGTCCGGCACCCAGTGGGGGCGTATGCCCGGAGCGATGTAGAGGTGCGGGTCGCGGTCCTCGTCGGCCTCGAAGAAGAGGATGTCGCGGATCAGGAGCAGATACTCCGCCGCCGCCCAGCCGTGCGGGATGTCCCCCATGTACCAGTGCCGGTCGGGGACTTCGCGGTAGTCGGAGGCGATGGGGAAGGCGTGCTGCTCGTTCCACGCGCCGAGCGCCACCGCCCGCTCCTCGGCCCGCGGCAGCGACGCGCCGACGATCCAGCCGAGCAGCGCGTCCATTCGCTCGGTGTCCCCGGCGAGCAGATAGGCGTGCGCCAACTGGGTCGTGAGGTAGGGGCCGTAGGTGTTCCAGGCCGCTTCGTGGCGGTAGCCGCCGGTCACGAAGTGCGCGTACATCGTGTCGAGCGTCCAGCGGGCCGCCCGGTCGATGTCCTCGCCCAGCTTGCTGCCCATGTGCAGCCGCAGCGGGTGGAAGAACGCCGCCGTGCCGATCATCGTCGAGTCGAGCCGCCCGACGTCGGCCGGCCCGGTCGGGATGTACGTCTCCCAGGCACCTTGCTTGCGCTGCTCATCGAGGACCCAGCGGATCGAGGCGGCCGTCGCTCGCTTCAAGTCGTCGAAGGCTCCCCAGAGTTCGGCCACGTCGGGGGAGCCGAGCCGCTCCGCCAGCCGCGCGGCCTCGTAGAGCCCTGCCAGGCCCCACAGGTCGTCCCAGTAGTGCGGCTTGTGGCGCTCGCCGAGGTGTTCGGCGCTCCAGCCGCTGTGCAACAGGCCGTTCTGGTCGCGGTTGTCCCGCAGCCACCGGGCGCCGTCGATGACGTACGGCGTGTAGAGCTTGGCGCCGAACGCGGTGGCTCGGCCATGGGTCCGGTCGAAGCGGCCGATCGCCCACAGCGCCTGGCCGTTGCTGTCCCACTCGCGGTCGTCCTTCTCGTGCGGCCCGCCGTAGAAGCCGTACTCCGCGCACGGCCCGATGCGGCCCGAGCCGCGGTTGAACTTGAGCGGGTAGTGCGTGCCCAACTGGCGCTCGGCGAGCGCCGTGTCGCCGACCAGTGAACACGCCGTGGCCTCGACGGAGGAGTCACGGATCCAGAAGGAGTCGTACACCGTCGGCCCCGGGTGGATCTCGCCGTGGTCGGAGAGGATCAGGAGCTGCGAGCGGCACTGGCGGAACTGGTCGGCCAAGTGGGCCACGGGCTGCGGCAGTTGCGGCTGCACGCCGTGCGCGATCAGTTGGCCCGTCCAGAACACTCGGTTGGCCTCCTCCAGGTCCGCGGCGGGCGTGGCCTTGATCTCCGCCAGGTCGGCGGGCCCGCTGTAGAGGTCGACAGGAAGCCGCACATCGAGCTCGAACAGCTCGTCGTCGGTGATGCGGTAGGGCCAGGCGAAGGCCGCGCTGCACAGGCCGGCGATCTGGTCCTGCGCCTGCAGGGCACCGTTCAGCTTGCCGCCGGTGACGAGGTCGTGGAACGGGTTGCGGGTCAGATAGGAGCCCGGGTCGTACGTGAAGTCCGGATTGCCGTACACGCCGTACTGCTCGGGGGCTGTGTCGAACACCGGGCCCCAGCCCGAGTTCGTCTCCACCCGCCCCTCGTCGGGCAGGTGGCGCAGAAACGTCAGGCGCCGGTCGGTGATCTGGCGGCCGTTGCGGTCGTGCCGCTGGAAACCGCTCGGCCCCGCGGGCATGACGGCCGCGCACAGCCAGCCCTCGCGCGGCTGCCCGGTGGCGCTGCCCACGGTCAGCCGGGTCACGACGAGGTCCCGCTGCCGGGGGCCGATCGCCGTGCCGAAGGTGCGCTGCACGAATTCGGTGCCGTCCGCGGTGCGGAACGTCGTCAGGACCACCGGCAGATGGGGCGCCTCCATGCGCTGGCCGACGGCCCCGGCGTCCGTCAGCTGCGGCAGCCGGACGGCGCCGGTCGACGGTGAGTAGAGGAAGAAGGACAGGCAGTACTTGTCGTAGACCGGTTCGATCTCGCCCGCCTGCCCGATCAGGGACTCCTGCCGGTGGTCCTTGACGCCCACCATGTGCCAGTAGCGGTACAGGGCGTTGGAGGCGAAGGCGGCCTCCTTGGATTCGTACGTTCCCGGGTCGAAGTCGTCGCTCCAGCGCCGGAAGGCCGCCTGGGCCCACCACGGAACGGGGTAGGGCACCTGAGCCCGTCCCGCCCAGCCGCGCCACATGACCTCGTAGAACATCCATTCATGGGTCTGTGCCATGGGTTCCACCCCCGTGCCCACCGTTGCACCGGGGCGGGCGGTCGTAAATCGGTTCGGCACAGGGGTCTTGTGCGGTTACGATCCGGGGGCGCGGGCGGACCGGAACACTCCTGGTCCGCGTGTGTGCGGGGTCCTGTAGAGCAGAGGCAGACTCACCGCCATGGCATGGCGGATACGCCGGTTCGAATCCGGTCGGGACCACGAGCGGACGGTACGGGCGGGGCGGGACGGATGAGTGAGAGCGGTGACACCGGCGAGGTGATCAGCGAGGCCGATCTCGCGGTCTTCCACGACGTGATCGGCAGGCTCCGCGCACTGCCGGTCGACGACCCCGCCCGGCTGCGCGCCGAGCAGGTCGCCGCGTCCTTCGCCCGCGACGGACGGCTGCGCAGGCGCAAGGCGCGCGGAGCCGAACTCTCCGCCGCCGACGCGGCCGTGATGGCCGCCACGGCCACCGGGGCGGACGACCGCCGTGAGGACGCGCCGCTGGTCGCCGATGGTGCTGCGGGGGCTGCGGGGGCTGCGGGTGTCGCGGGTGTCGCGAGCACTGGGGTCCCTGCGGGTGTCGCGGGAGTCTTCCGGCGACCCAGGCCCTGCTATGTCTGCAAGGCGTCGTATCGACAGGTCGACTCCTTCTACCATCGGCTCTGCCCCGAGTGTGCCGCCGACAACCGGGCCCGGCGCGGTCTCGCCACCGATCTGAGCGGGCGCCGTGCGCTGCTCACCGGAGGCCGCGTGAAGATCGGCTTCCAACTGGCCCTGATGATGCTGCGCGACGGCGTGGAACTCCTGGTCACCAGCCGCTTCCCGCACGACACACGGCGGCGCTTCGCTGCCGTGCCGGGCAGCGAGAAGTGGCTCGACCGGCTCACCGTGCTCGCCGTCGACCTGCGTGACCCGCGCCAAGTCCTGGGCCTGTGCGAGGAGTTGCGGCAGGAGGGCGAACCGCTGGACATCCTGGTCAACAACGCCGCGCAGACGGTGCGCAGACCACCTGAGTCGTACGCGGCGCTCACGGCGGGGGAAGCGGCGCGACTGCCCGCCGGGGCCCGTGGCGCGCCCGGATTCCGCCCGATGGCGGCACTGGAGGGCTCCGCCGCGACGCGGGGCGCGCTCGCTCTCGTCCTGAGCGAGGCCGACGCCCCGGGTGACGGGGGCCCGCAGAGCGCGTCCGCTGCCCTGCGCGCGGCCGACGAGGCGGGCCTGCTGCCCGATCCCTCGCCGGAGAACTCCTGGTCGGCCCGGCTCGGCGACCTCGACCCGGCCGAGGTCCTCGAGACGCAGCTGGTCAACGCGTTCGCCCCGGCCCTGCTCTGTGACCGGTTGCTGCCGCTGCTGCTCGCCTCGCCGCGCCCCCGCACGTACATCGTCAACGTCACCGCGGTCGAGGGGCGCTTCGCGGTGCGCAACAAGACGGCCGGGCATCCGCACACCAACATGGCCAAGGCCGCCCTGAACATGCTCACGCGCACGAGCGCCGCCGAACTCGCCGACCAGGGCGTGCACATGTGCGCCATCGACACCGGCTGGATCACCGACGAGAACCCCGCGCCGAAGAAGGACCGCATCGCCGAAGCGGGCTTCCGCACGCCCCTCGACGTGGTCGACGGCGCGGCCCGGATCTACGACCCGATCGTGCGCGGCGAGGCGGGCGTGCCGGTCTCGGGAGTCTTCCTCAAGGACTACAGGGAGGCCGAGTGGTGAACGACCCCTTCGAGGCGCGGCGGTTCGCGGTTGTGCCCGGCGTCGATCCGCGCCCCACCTCCGAACTGGCCCCACTCCTGGCCTGGTTGCGAGACGGGAAGGCGGCGAGTGCGCGTCTCGACTTCGCAGCCGGGACGGTGCTCCCGGACGGGCGGCTCGACCTGTGCAAGCAAGCGATCGGAGCGAAAGGCGCCGCACTGATCGCCGGGGCGCTACGGGCCGATCGAGGCGAGCAGGGGCCCGCCGTGAGGCACTTGCTGCTCGGCACGGACGGCCTGGGCGATGAGGGAGCGGCCGTCGCGGCGGCGGCCGCGACCGGCGAGGCGGGCCCCACCGGCGTCGAGACGCTCTACCTGGGCTGCAACGGCATCACCGCCGGCGGCGCCTGCCGCATCGCGGACCAGCTGCGAGCCTCGCCGCAGGTCGTGACCGGTCTCTGGCTCAAACGCAATCCGCTGGGCCCGGGTGCGGGAGCCGCCGCCACCGAACTGATCGAGTCCGTACGCACGTTGCGCACCCTCGACCTCGTCCAGACCGGCCTGGACGCGGCCGGCACGGCGGCCGTCGCCGACGCCCTGCTCGCGGCGTCCGGTGCCGGGCGAGGCGTCGAGCGGGTCTTCCTGGGCGGCAACCCGCTCGGACCGTCGGGCGCGGCCCCGCTGGCCGAGCTGATCGCGCGGGGCGGTGTGCGCGAACTGTACGTATCGGCCGCGGGGTTGGGCGACGAGGGGGCGTTGCTGATCGCGGAGGCGCTGGAGCGCGCGGCGCCGGGCGGGCTCGATCGCCTGGCTCTGGCCAGCAACGGCATCGGGCCGCGGGGCGCCGCCCGGCTTGTCGCGGCCTCCGTGACCGCCGGGGTGCGGCTGCTCGACCTCGGCCGGGTGCGCGCCGCGGGGACGCTCGGCGCGGCGGACAACCACGTCGACGACACGGCGGCCGGAGCCATCGCGGAAAGCCTCGCCGCGGTCGAACACCGCCTGGTGCACCTGGTGCTCAGCCACACCGGCCTGCGCAGTCGCCAGGCCCACCGTCTGCTCGACACCGCCGCACACGCGCGCACACCCACCCGCTTCGTCCTCGGCCAGGGCATCGCGGCGAGCATCAAACGCCGTCTCGCCGCCTTCAGCGCACACATTCCGGCACCGGCGACCCCACGGGATGTGGCGGCGGTACGCAGCGTGCACCGTTGAGCTCGTGAGGCGAATCCCCTCTCACCGCCCCGAATCGCGAGCCCTCGGCCCGCCCTGGGGATACGATTCACCGCAAGGCGGGGCGTAGCGCAGGGGCTGTCGCGCCGGTCTCCAAAACCGGAACACGCTGGTTCGATTCCAGCCGTCCCGCCCCCTTCGCAATTCGCTGTCCGCGGGCCGGTCCCGCCGGGCAGAATCCGCGCATGGCTCCGCACGAGAAGACCGCCGCCCAATACCTGCTCTCCGACCTCGACCCCCTGCCCCATCCGCGACGGGTACGGGAGATCGCCGAGACTGCCCGGGACCTCGCGGGGCGCGGGGCGCTGCGGCCGGTCGTCGAGGAGCTCGAGCGCGGCGGCCCGTACGAGCGGGGAGTGGCCGTCCTGCTGGCCTGTGCGGGTGGGGACGCCGAGTGGACCGGGGCGCGGATCGCCGACCCCGACCCCTTCGTGCGGGGGCACGCGCTGCGGGTCGCGGAGAGCCACGGGGTGCCGGACGCCGCCTTCGAGGCCGCGCTCGACGACGCTCCCGAGGTGGTGCGGCGGCAGTTGCTGCGGGCGATCGTCGCCGGGCGGCGCAGCACGCTCGCCGATCGCGTCATCGACCCGCTGCGCGGGCAATGGGGTGACGCCGAGGCGGCCAGGCTGCTCCCCGGCTGCTCGGGCCCCGTGGTCGAGCGGCTGCTGCCCGGGCTCTTCCATGCCGTACGGGGTTGGCGCCCGCTGGCCGCACGGCACGCGGGAGCCCTGCTCGACGTCGCCGGACGTGAGCTCGACGACCTGCCCGAAGCGCTGCGGGACACGTGGTGGCAGCGGTACGCGGCGGGGGTCGCGGCCGTCACGGAGGCGGAGCCGACCCGGGTGCTCGACCTGCTCGAACGGTTCGCGCCCAGCGCGTTTCCGACTCAACTCCGACGGCGCCTCGGTGTGTTGGCCGACGCCGCGCCGGGTCGTGTCCTCACGATCCTCGCCGGTCCCTGGGGATGGCCCCTGCGACGCAGTGGTGCGCTCACCTCCTCCGTGCTGCGCAAGCTCGCCCGCTCCGGCGCTCCCGAACTGCGCGCGTACGCCCGCACCGTCGCCGACGACTCCGCCGACCTCGCCCGGCTGATGCTCGCCCACCGGCCGGCCGAACGGGCCGCGGTCCACGCGCGCGCCGTCGAGGGGCGTGGCGCGGGGTTCCGCATCGTCGACGGGGTCATCCTCGGCGCGCTGCCCCGCAACGCCGTGGCCGAAGAGGCGCGACGGATGGCCGGACGGGCCGAGCGGAACGGCGGACACTGGAGCGCGATACTGCTCGCCGAGTCCTTCCTGCCCTGTGCGGAGGTGCGCGACCGGCTCGTGGCGGCGACCCGGCGGCCCGCGGCCGACGACCGCGCGCAAGCCTGGCCGCTGCTCGTCCGCAACGCCGCCCGCTCCGGTGAAGTTGCCCAAGTCACAGCCGTACTCGGCGAGATGACCCGGCTCGCGAACGAACAGGATCCTGTTCGGGCCGCTGCCCTGACCGCGCTCGCCGAGACCCGCCCCGCCCTCTTCGGGGCCGACGCCGAACCGTTCCTCGACCGGATCTCCGCAGACGCCGTCGCGGCCCGCGACTCCTCGCACGCCACCCGCGGCAGCCTCAGCCGCCTGGCCGTCGCCGTCCTGCGCGAGCACGCTGCGGGCGGGCAGCGGGAGTTGGTGAACTGGGCGCTGCGCACGCTCGTCCGCATCTCCGGCAACACCGGCGGCGCCGACCTCGGGCGCCTGGACCACACCCTGCGCCGTGGCCAGGAGCACGACGTGTTCGAGGCGCTGCGCCCCTGGATCGAGGCGGGCGCGGAGAAGGCCGACTACAGCCTCACCTTCGCGTTGGCCCGCGCGGTCGGCCGCCGTGCCGCCGGAATGAGGGAGTTGCAGGAACTCCTCTGGCAGGCCATCAGGTTCGGCAGCAACGCGACGGTGTCGAGAGCGGTCGACCTGTGGTTGCAGCCACCCGCGACCCGCGACGAACGCGTCGCCCGCGTACTGGCACACGAGCAGTCGACCGGCGTGCTCACCCCGGTCCACACCGTGCTGTGCTCGCGCCGCACGGACCTGCTCGACCCGCTTCTTTCCACCACGCCGCCCTACGGACGGTTCCTGACCAAGGGTGCGACCTGGACCGTGCCCGCCGACGCCCGCGAGGTCCGCCATTGGCTGCCGCGTCAACAGGCAGCACTGGCGCGGCAGTTGGAGCAGGCGGCCGACGACGCGGGGCTCCCGGCGTGGGACCGCGCCGAGGCGATCGCACGCGGTGCGTGCATCCCCGGCGCGGGCGACGAGCTCGTACACCGCTGGACCGGATCGTCCGACACCGTGCTCGCCGAGGCGGCCATCGGCGCCCTCGCCCACACCTCGCGGCCCGGGGACACACTGCCCGCCCTGCTCGCGCACGCGGGTGGCGAGCGGGCGCGGGTCGCCGTGTACGCGGCGACGCGGGCGTCCCGGCACGTCGCGCCGTCCCGGCTCGCGGAGATGCTGCGCGACGTCCTGTGCGGGCCCGGCAAGAAGGTCACGAGCCGCAAGGAGGCCGCGCGTCTCGCCGCCGTGCGGCTGCCCGCGCCTCGGGCGGCTGCGCTGCTCGGCGACGCCTATGAGGCACCGGACGCCCACCGTGACGTGCGCGCGGCGTGTGTCGCCTTCGCGGGCGGGCTGCTCGGCGAGGAGCGGGTGTGGGAGCTGCTGAGGGACGCGGCCGGGGGAGAGGCAGTGCTGCGGACGGCGGTGCTGCGGGTCCGGCCGCTCGACCTGGCGCGGGAACACCGGGAGCGGTACGCGCATCTTGTGCGCGACGCGGTCGGCGCCGATGACGACGACGTGGCGGGCCAGGCGCTCGCCGCCCTGGCGCGGTGGGCCCCGTGGTCGCCGGATGCGGCCCCGGTCCTCGCGCACGCGGTCGCGGACCTCGACCGGCGGGCCACGTGGCAGGTGGCCGCGCGGGGGCTCGTGACGGCGGCGGCGACCGCGCCCCGGGGCGGCGAGGCGCTGTGCGGCGCCCTCGCCGCCTTGGCAGGGGTCGATGCGCCCGATTCGCCGGACCGGGATCTGCCCGCGCGGCGGCGGATCGAGTATGTGGCCCGGACGCTGGCGGACGAGGGCGAGGTGTACCGGACGGCTGCCCTGCGGGCGGCCGGGCTGCTCGCCGGGTACGGGGATTTCGTGCCGCAGGCCGCTGAGGTGCTGGCCGGCGCCGTGGCGCTGGACGGCGAGCCCGCGCAAGCGGCGGCCGCGTTGGCGCGACTGGCCAGGCTGCACGAGGGGCGGCCCGCGCTGGCCGTGCGGACGGCGTCGACGCTGGGCGCGCGGCTCTCCGGCACGGAGTTTGCGGGCGGGGTGGCTCCGCTCCTCGCGGTGGCCGGCGGCCTGGCCGGGGACGGCAGCTTTGCGTCCGGCCTCTTCGCCGTGGCGGTGGTGGAGTCCTGCGGGGAGCGGGACGGCTGGGCGGCCCCGTGGCGGGACCTGCTGGGGTCCCTGCGGGGGCACGGAGTCCCGGACGTGCGGGACGCCGCGCTGTCGGTGTGCACGTCGTACGAGTGACCGCGGGGCGATCAGAGGGGTGGGCGGGCAAGAACCCGCCCACCCGGCAGCCCGCGGGCCAAGGGCCTACTTGCCCCGAGCCGCCATCCGCGCCTTGCGGGCGGCGAGCTTCTCGTCGAACTTGGCGGCCTCGGTGTCCAGGCCGTTCATGTACAGGCCGAGCTCTTCCTGCGCCTTGAGACCCTCGGGGCCGAGCCCGCCGATCTCCATGACCTTCAGGAAGCGGAGGACGGGCTGGATCACGTCGTCGTGGTGGATGCGCATGTTGTAGATCTCGCCGATCGCCATCTGGGCGGCGGCGCGCTCGAAGCCGGGCATGCCGTGGCCGGGCATCCGGAAGTTGACGACGACGTCACGCACGGACTGCATGGTCAGGTCCGGGGCGAGCTCGAAGGCCGCGCCCAGGAGGTTGCGGTAGAAGACCATGTGCAGGTTCTCGTCGGTGGCGATGCGCGCCAGCATGCGGTCGCAGACCGGGTCGCCAGACTGGTGGCCCGTGTTGCGGTGCGAGACGCGGGTCGCGAGCTCCTGGAAGGCCACGTACGCCACCGAGTGGAGCATCGAGTGGCGGTTGTCGGACTCGAAGCCCTCGGCCATGTGCGCCATGCGGAACTGCTCGAGCTTGTCCGGGTCCACGGCGCGCGAGGCCAGGAGGTAGTCGCGCATCACGATGCCGTGGCGGCCCTCCTCCGCGGTCCAGCGGTGCACCCAGGTGCCCCAGGCGCCGTCACGGCCGAAGAGGGAGGCGATCTCGTGGTGGTAGCTGGGGAGGTTGTCCTCGGTCAGCAGGTTGACGACGAGGGCGATCTTGCCGATGTCGGTCACCTTGGACTGCTCGGGCTCCCAGGCCTCGCCGTCCTCGAAGTAACCGGGGAAGTTCCGGGCGTCGGAGAACGGGACGTACTCGTGCGGCATCCAGTCCTTCGCCACCTTCAGGTGGCGGTTCAGCTCCTGCTCGACCACTTCTTCCAGGGCGAACAGCAACCGGGCATCGGTCCAGTCGTCGGTGCTGCCGAGATGAGGAGAGGTGATCGTCACGGGGGCTCCAGGGGGACGGGAGTTTTTTTACGGATTACGTGCGTAGGGGTTACGCGGTAGCCCGAGCGGGTGCTACCTACCTACGGTCTCGTAGGTTACGTTGCCGTAGGTTAAGCCCTCCGTAAAGTGGCCGAGACAGGGGGCCCATGACCCCCTCGTGTCCCGCCCGCCCCAGGACTGGTCAGGCGTACAGCTCCCTGAGCCGGACTGAGAGGCATGTCACACAGCCTTCAAGCTTCTCGAACTCGCTGATATCCACCACGACGGGTTCGAAACCGAGGTCCGCGAGCAGTTCCGCGCTCTTGGGCGCACTCGCCGCAAGGAGCAGTTTCGCGCCACCGAGAAGCACCACGTGAGCCCCGGATTCCTCGGGCACGGGCAGGAAGCGCGGGAAGAGCGAGGGCGAGTCCACGAAAGGCGGGTGGCCGATGACCGTGCCGTCCGGCAGCGCCGTCACCGCCGACTTCAGATGCAGGACCTTGCTGACGGGTACGGCCACGACCCGCGCCCCCAACGGTTCGAAGACCGCCCGGAGCTGCCGCACGCCGGCGGCGTTCGTGCGCCCGCCGCGCCCCACGTAGATGGTGTCGTCGACCTTGAGGATGTCGCCGCCGTCCAGCGTGCCCGGCTCCCACACCCAGTTCACGGAGGCGCCGAGGCGGGCCACGGCCTCCTCCACGGCGGCCGTCTCCGCCCGCCGCGACTCGGCGCCGGGGCGGGCGATCAGTGCCACGTTGCGGAAGACGACGACGGTGTCCTCGACGAAGACCGAGTCCGGGCAGTCGTCGGCCGGCTCCACCTCGACCGTCTCCCAGCCGTGCGCCCGCAGCGCGTCGGCGTACGCCTCCCACTGCCGGAGGGCGAGACCCGCGTCGACCGGGGTCCGCTCGACATGGGTGACCAGGCCTTCGGCGAGGCGCGGTCCTGGCCGGCGGATCAGCGCTTTCCTGCTGGGCACGGGATGTTCTCCGTAGGGATGGAGCGGCGGGGGGGCGCCCCCGTCCGGCGGACGCCGGCCCGGGGACCTGCCGCACATCATGCAGCGTGCGAGGGGTCCAGGCCCAGGTCTCGGCGCAGATGATCGGCGGTGAACGAGCCTTCCGCCTCGACCAGCTGTCCCGGCGTTCCCTCGAACACGATCCGGCCCCCGTGCTTGCCGCCGTCGGGGCCGAGGTCGATCACCCAGTCCGCGTGCTTGACGACCTCCAGGTTGTGCTCGACGACGAGCACGGTGTTCCCCGCGTCCACGAGCCGGTCCAGAAGGGCGAGCAGGCCGTCCACGTCCGCCATGTGCAGGCCGGTCGTCGGCTCGTCGAGGACGTACGTCGTGCCGGTGCGGTGCAGCTGTGTGGCGAGCTTGATGCGCTGCCGCTCACCGCCCGACAGGGTGCTCAGCGGCTGCCCGAGCGTCAGATAGGTGAGCCCCACGTCGTGCAGGGCCCGCAGCCGGCGGCTCACGGCTGTGGCGTCGGCGGCATCGACCGCGGCGAGGAACTCCAGGGCGCGCTCGGCCGTCATGTCGAGGACGTCGGCGATGGAGCTGCCGCCGACGGTCAGCCGCAGCACCTCCTCCTTGAAGCGGCGCCCCTCGCACGCCTCACAGGTCGTCGTCACCGGATCCATGAAGGCCAGGTCGCTGTAGATGATCCCGCGCCCCTGGCAACTCCCGCACGCTCCCGCCGAGTTGAAGCTGAACAGCCCCGCCTCCCGGCCGGTCTCGCGCGCGAACAGCTTGCGCAGCGAGTCCATGATCCCGAGGTACGTCGCCGGGGTCGACCGGCCCGAGATGCCGATGCCCGACTGGTCGACGACCACGGCGTCCGGGTGCTCGGCGACGAACGCCCGCGACACCAGCGTGCTCTTGCCCGACCCTGCGACGCCCGTCACCGCCGTGAGCACCCCCGTCGGCACGCGCACGCTGACGTCCTTGAGGTTGTGCAGGTCGGCGCCCTTGACCCACCGTCCGCCGATCGCCTCGCGCGGGCTCTCCTTGACGCCCGTCGAGCGGCGCAGGTGCCGGCCCGTGAGTGTGTCGGCGCGGCGCAGCTCCTGCGGTGTCCCCTCGAAGACGACCAGACCGCCGCCCGTGCCCGCCGCGGGACCCATGTCGACGACGTGGTCCGCGACGGCGATCACGTCCGGGTCGTGCTCGACGACCAGGACCGTGTTCCCCTTGTCGCGCAGGCGCAGCAGCAGATCGTTCAGCCGCCCCACGTCACGCGGGTGCAGGCCGACGCTGGGCTCGTCGAAGATGTACGTCATGCCGGTCAGGCTGGAGCCGAGGTGCCGCACGGTCTTCAGGCGTTGCCCCTCACCGCCGGAGAGCGTGGACGTCTCGCGGCCGAGGCTGAGGTAGCCGAGGCCGATCGCCTCGATCCGTTCGAGCGCCGCCACGGCCGCCGACGCGACGGGCCCCGCCACCGGGTCGTCGATGCGGGCGAGCGCCGGGATGAGATCGGTGACCTCCATGCGCGAGCAGTCGGCGATGCTCATGCCGTCGATACGGGTGGCGAGCGCCGCCGCGTTGAGCCGTGCCCCCTCGCAGAGGTCGCACTCGCCCTCGACCAGAAAGCGCTGCACGAGGTCGCGGGTCTTCTGCGAGAGCGTCGACAGGTCGCGGTTGAGGTAGAGCCGCTCGAAGCGGTCCGCGAGCCCTTCGTAGTCGATGTCCCGCGCGCCGCCGGTGTTGTCGACGTTGACCTTGCCGCTCTGCTTGCCGCCGCGCATCAGGAACTCCCGCTCCCGCGCGCTGAACCGTCCCACCGGCTTGTGGGTGTCCAGGTCGGGGGTGTTGGTGTACGTCTGGCCCTGCCAGGTCCCGGCGGCGAACGGCGGGAAGAGGATCGCGCCGTCCGCCAGGGACCTGGCAGGGTCCAGGATGCGGTCGTAGTCGGGCCGCACGGTCTTGCCCAGGCCGTGGCACCGGGTGCACATGCCGGAGGGGTCGTTGAACGAGTACGCGGTGGCCGGACCCGCACTCGGTGTGCCGTGCCGCGAGAACAGCACGCGCATCACCGAGTAGATGTCCGTCATGGTGCCCACGGTGGAGCGCGAGTGACCGCCGATCGGCCGCTGGTCGACGACGATCGCGGGCGAGAGCTCCTCGATGGTCTCCGCGTGCGGCCGCTCGTACTTCGGCAGCCGGTTACGGACGAACCACGTGAACGTCTCGTTCAGCTGGCGCTGCGACTCGACCGCGATCGTGTCGAACACGACCGACGACTTCCCTGAACCCGATACGCCGGTGAACACCGTGAGCCGGTCCTTCGGAATACGCAGGTTCACCTCCTTGAGGTTGTTCTCACGGGCCCCTGTGATGGTGATGAATTGGTGCATACACGCGAAGCTAGCCGGGATACCCGACAGCTTCTGTCGTGATTTCCTTCATTTCTCCGTCGAGAAGCAGCCACCGCGTGATGCCGATCGACTCCAGGAACGGCACGTCGTGACTGGCCACGATCAGCGCCCCCTCGTACGACTCCAGAGCCGTGGCCAGCTGTTTCACGCTCGCCATGTCCAGGTTGTTCGTCGGCTCGTCCAGCATCAGGAGCTGCGGCGCGGGCTCCGCGAGCAGCAGCGCGGCCAGCGCCGCACGGAACCGCTCGCCGCCCGACAGGGTCGCCGCCCGCTGATCGGCCCGCGCGCCCTTGAACAGGAAGCGGGCCAGGCGGGCCCGGATCCTGTTGTTGGTGGCTCCGGGGGCGTACCGTGCCACGTTCTCGGCGACGGTCAGCGCCTCGTCGAGGACATCGAGGCGCTGGGGCAGAAAACGCAGCGGGACGTGCGCGAGCGCCTCTCCTTCCACGGCTGCCAGCTCTCCGGCGATGGTCCGCAGGAGCGTGGTCTTGCCCGCGCCGTTGCGCCCGACCAGCGCGATCCGCTCGGGGCCGCGCAGCTCGAACTCGCCCTGCACGCGGGCTCCGTAGCGCAGGGTCAGCTCGCGCAGCGTGAGCACCGTGCGGCCCGGCGGGACCGCGGTGAACGGCAGGTCGACGCGGATCTCGTCGTCGTCGCGCACCGCGTCGACGGCGTCGTCCAGGCGCTCCTTCGCCTCGGTGAGCTTCTCCTCGTGCATGATGCGGTGCTTGCCCGCGGACACCTGGGCCTGCCGTTTGCGCTCGCTCATGACGACCTTGGGCTCGCGCTTGGTGTCCCACATCTTCTGGCCGTACCGCTTGCGGCGGGCCAACTTGACGTGTGCGTCGGCCAGTTCACGCTTCTGCTTCTTCAGGTCGGACTCGGCGACACGGACCATGCGCTCCGCCGCCTCCTGTTCCGCGGCCAGCGCTTCCTCGTACGCGGAGAAGTTGCCTCCGTACCACTTGAGTTCTCCGTCCCGCAGATCGGCGATCTGGTCGACCAGATCGAGGAGTTCACGGTCGTGGCTGACCACGACCAGGACCCCGGACCAGGCCTCGACGGCCGCGTACAGGCGCCGACGGGCATACAGGTCAAGGTTGTTGGTGGGTTCGTCGAGCAGGAGCACGTCAGGCCGGCGAAGGAGCAGTGCGGCCAGGCGCAGCAGCACGGACTCGCCGCCGGACACCTCGCCGGTGGTGCGGTCCAGACCGATGTGGCCGAGACCGAGCTGATCGAGGGCCGCGATGGCGCGCTCCTCCACGTCCCAGTCGTCACCGACTTCCGTGAAACGCTCCTCGGCCACGTCGCCCGCCTCAATGGCGTGCAGGGCGGCGCGAGTCGACGCGATGCCGAGCACCTCCTCGACGCGCAGAGCGGTGTCGAGGGTGACGTTCTGCGGCAGGTACCCGATCTCGCCGGCGACACGGACGGTGCCGTCGGTCGGCGTGAGTTCACCGGCGACGAGCTTCAACAGGGTCGATTTTCCTGACCCGTTGACGCCGATGAGGCCGGTCCTGCCGGTGCCGAACGCCGCCTGGAAACCGTCGAAGACGCCGGTGCCGTCCGGCCAGGTGAAGTCGAGCGACGTGCACGTGATGGAGGTGGGGTGGGTAGACATGTGGTCCTCGCGGTTGCGTGAGATGAAGCGCGGTCAGGGGCAACGCGTTTCGGGACACCGCGAGGTGCGACAGGAGGACGGGAGGAGCGTCGTCGGAAGGCGGGAAGGAGGGCAGAAAAAAGGGCCCTGCGCCCGGGGACGGCTCGTACGCCGAGGTCGCACGCTACGCACACGGCCGAGCCGTGTGACGCGGTGACACCAGACCTCAGACGAGCAACGTCCTACTCCTATCGGCGACAACAGAACCGCTATACACCGTAGGGTGCAGCCCTGGGGCTGTCAACGATTTATCGTGAGCGCGGACAAGAGCGCGTACGAGGAGGCCCTCATGCCCTATGGCTCGCTCTCACTTCCGACCCGGATCTTCCTGCTGGCCTGGGACACCGGTCGCAACAGGATCACCGGCGCCCCCGACCTGCAGTACGCGGTACGGGCCTGCGCGCTCGCGGAGCTGGCCCAGCGAGGACTCGTCTCGGACGTGAACGGCATCGTCACGCCGGTCTTCGGCGCCCGCACCGGGGACCCGGGGCTCGACGCCGTCCTCGAACTCATCGAGGAGTCCCGGCCCCGCAAATGGCGCGGCTGGATCACCCACAAGTCGCGGTACACGATGGACAGGGTGCGCGATCAGCTGGTGGCGGAGGGCTATCTGCGGACGGAGCGCGTTCGGGTCTTCGGGATCTTCCCCTCCCGGCGTCACGAACTGGAGCGCGCCGGATACGTGGAGGTTCTGCACGCCGAGGCGCTCGCGGTCCTGCGCGGCCCGGTGCCGGTCTCCGAGGTCCCGGCGGGCGACGCGGCCCTGGTGGTCTGCGCGGCGACGGGCAAACTGCGCGGCCTCATCTCAGGCAAGGAACGCAGGCAGTACAAGGACCGGCTCGACGCGCTCACCGACCGTGGCGGGGCCCCTGCCCCAGAGCTTCCGGAGCTGATGCGCGGGCTGCGCAAGGCCCTGGCGTCGGCGGTGTCGGCCGCGGAGGCGGCCAGGTCGGGCGGCAGCGGGGGTGGCTGAGGGGCGGTCCGCGGTGGGGTGCTAGCAGGCGTCCCGCATCAGGTCGGCGAGGTCCCGGTCCAGGTCGATGTACAGATGCTCGTCGCCCATGGGCACCAGGGAGAGCGAGCGCTGCAGGAAGCCGCGCAGCTCGCCGGTGCGGATGTGGACGATCGCCGTGCCCTCGGGGGCGTGGAACTCCACGACCGTGCGGTCGAAGCCGTAGGGCCGCACGCGGACGTCTCCGTCGCCCACCGCCTGCTCCAGGCCCTGGGCGAGCAGCTCACGGGCGAAGGTCCAGTAGACCTCGATGCCCTCCAGGGTCGCCGGGGCGGGGAAGCTCATCCGGACGGCGAACGGATCGCTCGGGTCGTAGTGCAGCGTCGCGGGGATGGTCGACATCCGCGGTGCGGCGGCGACGAGGCGGGCCTCTACGGCTTGTTCGATGCTGGTGGACAACGCCTGCTCCCTCAACTACAGCTGGACGACTCGGGTCGGCACTTTCATAGACGTCGGAATGACGGAATCCGTGCACGCGAACACGGAGTGACCTCGGTCACCGCGTGCTCTTCACTCTCTTCACGGAATCCCCGGAAGGAATCCTGCGTTCCGGTGGTAACTTCGCCCGCCATGAAGTCCTTGGGGAAGACGAGATGGGTGCGGTCCATGGGCCGCGCGGTGTCGGTGGGACTGTGCGGGGCGGCGCTCGCCGCGACGGCGCTGGCCGCGCCGGGCACGGCCCAGGCGGCGGCCGGGAGCCAGGCACAGCGGGGCGGCGGCTGGGACCTCAAGGACAGCGGCACCGACGCGCGCTTCCGCGGTCTCGCCGCCGTCAGCAGGCACACCGCCTGGGTGGCCGGCTCCAAGGGCACCGTGCTGCGCACGTCGGACGGCGGCGCGAACTGGCGAAACGTCTCTCCGCCCGGAGCCGAGGGGCTGGAGTTCCGGGACGTCGAAGCCTTCGACGGCCGCCGCGCGGTGGTGCTCGCCATCGGCGAGGGCGAGGCCTCACGGGTCTTTCGCACGTCGGACGGCGGAGCTACCTGGACGGAGAGCTTCCGCAACACCGACCCGAAAGCCTTCTACGACTGCATGACGTTCTTCGACCGGCACCACGGCCTGGCGATGAGTGATCCGGTGGACGGCAAGTACCGCATCCTGTCCACCGCCGACGGCGGCCGCTCCTGGAAGGTCCTGCCCAGCGACGGCATGCCCGCCGCCCAGGAGGGCGAGGCGGGCTTCGCGGCGAGCGGCCAGTGCCTGGTGAGCTCCGGTTCCCGCGACGTGTGGCTCGCCACCGGGGGAGCGGCACGCGCGCGTGTCCTGCACTCCGGCGACCGGGGTCGCACCTGGACGGCCACGGACACGCCGATCCCGGCGGGCGACCCGGCCCGCGGTGTCTTCGGCCTCGCCTTCCGCGACCGTACGCACGGCATCGCGGTCGGCGGCGACTACAACGCGGGCCGACCCTCTCCCAGGGCCGCGGCCACCACCCGCGACGGCGGCCGCACCTGGACCACGGCCACCGAGCCTCCGCCCGCCTACCGCTCCGGCGTGGCCTGGCTGCCCGGGAGCCGTCGGGACGCGCTCGCGGTCGGGCCGACCGGCACGGACGTCACGTCGGACGGCGGGCGCAGCTGGCGGACCGTCGACCCCGGGTCCTACGACACCGTCGACTGCACGCGGGACCGCGCCTGCTGGGCGTCCGGCGAGAAGGGCCGGATCGCGCGCTGGGAACGGTCAGGGTCCTAGGGAAGCTGCTGGCGGTAGGGGGCGAGTGCCGGGGCCGTCTTCGTGGCGATGAACTCGGTGATGCGGTACTCGCAGACCTCCGCGAGCACGAACGGGTCGCCCGCCGCGATCTCCTCGATCGCGGCACGGTCGTCGGCCACGGCCAGGATCACGCCGCCGTCGCGCGGATTCTTGCGCCCCGAGGCGATGAAGACGCCCTGCTCGTAGAGCTGGTCGAGCCAGGCGACGTGGGCCTCGAGCTCCTTGTCGACGGCGGACACGGGCGCGGTGTAGGTCAACTCGAGAACGAACATGATCGCGAGGCTACCGCCGCGCGCCGCCATCCGTGGTGGCGGCCCGGGGCGGTCGCGGCCCCTCGCCCGACCGACTCTTATGCTGACGGCTCCACCTGCCGCTCCATGGGGCCACTCTGCGCCGCGCGGCTGCCCCATTTCTGCCGGGAGTTCACTTTGCTGTACAGAAAGACCACTTCGCGGGTTGTCGCGACGGTGGCGGTGCTCGCCCTCGCGCTGACCGCCTGTGGCGGCGACGGCGGCAAGAAGGACGCATCGGACAGGAAGCGGGTCGCGCGCGCCACCGGTGAGAGCGCCACCGGCGAGGCCAAGGAGGGCGACGTCTTCGTCACCTACGACCTCACCGCGCAGAAGGTCGAACTGGGCACGGAGGCCGAGACCGCGAAGATGGTCTCGGCGCCCAAGCTGGCAAAGGGCCTGGTCCCGGCCATCGCCCACGTGAAGTACACGCACAGGTCGGGACCGACCCTCACGGAGCGCCCGCGCGCCAGCCAGCCCACCACGATCTATGCGGACGGCAGGCGCGGCACCCTGATCGTCGGCGCCGCCGACAACGCGCCGGGCTGCGAGTCCCCCTCGTCCATCAAGGGCTGGAAGCGGGGCGAGACCCACGTCATGTGCGAGACCTATCTGGTCCCCAAGGACGCGAAGGACCTGGAGGTCCACTGGTCCGAGCAGAACGGCCGGACGTTCATCTGGAAGTTCCCGGCGGCCGAGTGAGCCGAGGGAGCCGGGAGGCCGCCTAGGCTTGCCCGCACGATGACGACGCACACGACTGCCCCCTCCCACGCGCCCGACAACTGGCCCGTTGACGAGCCGGCCGCCCGCGCGGTCCAGGACCGGCTCCGCGCCAGGGTCGTGCTCGACGAGGCGGGCCCCGAGCCGGGCACCGGACACGTCACCGGCGTCGACGTCGCCTACGACGACGAGCGCGACATCGTCGCGGCCGCGGTCGTCGTCCTGGACGCGGCGACCCTCGACGTCGTCGAGGAGGCGACCGCGGTGGGCCGCGTGGCCTTCCCGTACGTGCCGGGGCTGCTCGCCTTCCGCGAGATCCCCACCGTGCTGGCCGCCCTGGGAGAACTCAAGGCCGCCCCGGGCCTCGTCGTCTGCGACGGCTACGGCATCGCCCACCCCCGCAGGTTCGGCCTGGCGAGCCACCTCGGCGTCCTCACCGGGCTGGCCACGATCGGCGTCGCGAAGAACCCCTTCACGTTCACGTACGAGGCTCCGGACGCGCCCCGGGGGAGCGCGGCCCCGCTCCTGGACGGGGCCGAGGAGATCGGCCGCGCCCTGCGCACCCGCGAGGACGTCAAGCCGGTCTTCGTCTCCGTCGGCCACCGCGTGAGCCTGGACAACGCCTGCGCCCACACGCTCCGGCTGACACCGCGCTACCGCCTCCCGGAGTCCACCCGCCGCGCGGACGCCCTCTGCCGCGCGGCCCTGCGCGAGGCGACCGCTACCGCGACGCCGCCACCCGGAAGCTGAGCCCGGCCGCCGTCAGGCGCGCCGTCAGCGCGTCGCCCATCGCCACGGCGGTGGTCAGCTGCCCGGCCACGTCCGGCAGATCGTCGTCGACGGCCAGGCACAGGGCCGCCTCGCCCAGCATCTTCGCCGTCTCGTCGTACCCCGGATCGCCGCCCGAGACCTCCGTGTAGACGCGCTTGCCGCCGCCCTCGCCGACGAACCGCACCGAGAACCAGCTGTCCGCGCGCCGCTGCTCGCTCGGCCCCTCGCCGGGCTTCAGGCGTGAGGACAACCACCGCCGCGCGGGCGGCAGTTGGGCCGCGGCCACCAGACCGCTGACGGCCACCGCGCCGCCCACCGCGAAGGGCAGGGTCTTCACGGCCGCGTAGTGGCGGTAACGGAAGTCGGGCCCGTAGCGGTCGAGCGCCCGGGCCGAGCGCTGCACCACCTGCGGGTCGATCGTCGGCAGGGGCAGGGCCCAGGCGCCGACCTCACCCGCGTACCGGGGCGCGCTCGGCGGGGCGTACGCCTTGCGGCCCACCACACGCGGCTCGTGCCGCCGCCGGTCCCGTGCGGCGGCCAGCATCTGCGGGCCCCGCGCGAACTGGGCGAGCGCGGAGGCGAACGTACCCCCGGAGAAGGTCGCGTTGCTGCGCACGAACCCGTCGACGCGCAGCGGCACGCCCTCGGGGAGCTGGCGCACCGTGAAGTACGCGCCCAGGTCGTGCGGGACCGAGTCGAAGCCGCAGGAGTGCACGAGGCGTGCGCCGGTCTCCCGCGCGCGGGCGTCGTGCCGCACGTACATGAGGTCGACGAACTCCGGCTCACCGGTGAGGTCCACGTAGTCCGTGCCCGCGTCGGCGCACGCGGCGACGAGTTCCTGGCCGTACTCGAGGTAGGGGCCGACGGTCGTGGCCACCACGCGCGCGTGCCCCGCCATCTCCCGCAGGGACGCCGGGTCCGCCACGTCGGCGCGGACGAGGGGGAGCTTCGCGCACGCCGGGTGGGCTTCGGCGAGCTTGTCCCGCAGCCGCTCCAGTTTCCCGGTGTCACGCCCCGCGATCGCCCAGCGCACCCCTTCGGGGGCGTGTGCCGCGAGGTACTCCGCGGTGAGCACACCGACGAAACCGGTCGCCCCGAAGAGCACGATGTCGTACGTGCGGTCCGCCGCACGCTCCTTGCCGTTGCCGTTCTGACTGGTCATGGCACCTCTCTGCCGTGCGCCCCACGCCGATGTCGGTGGCCGAGGCTAGCGTGCGAGGGGAGTCGCGGCGCAAGGCCCGTCCCCCGATTTGTCTAAGCGCTTGCTTGCTAGGGTCTTGTGCGGAGTGGAACACGTTCTTAGCATCACTGGTGTTACATCAGTTGTGTCATAGCTGTGCCATAGCGCTGGGGGCTCAATGGCAGTTCCGGACAAGGGCGTTCACGGACCGCTCGCAGGGGTGCGTGTGGTCGAGCTCGCGGGCATCGGTCCCGGCCCGTTCGCGGCCATGCTCCTCGCCGACCTCGGTGCCGACGTCGTACGCGTCGACCGGCCGGGCGGCGGCGGCCTCGCGATCAATCCCGAGTACGACGTCACCAACCGCAACAAACGCTCCGTGATCGTCGACCTCAAGGCGGCGGACGGCGCGGACCGCGTCCTCGACCTGGTCGACCGCGCGGACGTCCTCATCGAGGGCTACCGCCCCGGCGTCGCCGAGCGCCTCGGCGTCGGCCCGGACGCCTGCCACGCCCGCAACCCGAGGCTCGTCTACGGCCGGATGACCGGCTGGGGCCAGGAGGGGCCGCTCGCCCAGCGCGCCGGGCACGACATCGCGTACATCGCGATCACCGGCACCCTCGGCATGATCGGCAACCCCGGTGAGCCGCCCACCGTCCCCGCGAACCTCGTCGGCGACTACGCGGGCGGCTCGCTCTACCTCGTCGTCGGCATCCTCGCGGCCCTGCACCACGCGCGTGCGACCGGCGCCGGTCAGGTCGTGGACGCCGCGATCGTCGACGGCACCGCGCACCTCACGTCGATGATCCACGGCATGCTCGCGGCCGGCGGCTGGCAGGACCGGCGCGGCGCCAACCTCCTGGACGGCGGCTGCCCGTTCTACGGCAACTACGAGACCTCCGACGGCGGTTACATGGCCGTCGGCGCCCTTGAGCAGCAGTTCTACGACGAGTTCATCGCGCTGCTCGGCCTGAGCGACGAAGCGCCCGCGCGCAAGGACCTCGCCCGCTGGGGCGAGCTGCGCGAGGCGGTCGCCGCCCGCTTCAAGGCCCGCACGCGCGAGGAGTGGACGGCCGTCTTCGAGGGCTCCGATGCGTGCGTGGCGCCCGTGCTCTCACTGCGCGAGGCCCCCGCACACCCCCACCTCGCCGCCCGCGGCACCTTCGTGGACCACGGCGGCATCACCCAGCCCGCCCCCGCGCCGCGCTTCTCCGCGACACCCACGGACGTCCGGAGCGGCCCCGCCCAGCCGGGCGCGGACACCGATGCCGTGGCCCGCGACTGGGACGTACCGGCCCTCGTCCAGCATTCCGACACCACCACGAAGGAACACAGCTGATGGAGATCTCCGCACCTCTCGCCTACGCGGGCGACCCGCGGCAGGCCGCCGACGATGTCGCGGCCCTGGAGTCCGCCGGTCTGGACGCCGTCTGGGTGGCGGAGGCGTACGGCTTCGACTCGCCCACCATCATGGGCTACCTGGCCGCGCGCACGGAGCGTATGAAGATCGGCGCCGCGATCCTCAACGTCTACTCGCGTACCCCCGCCCTCATCGCCCAGACGGCGGCCGGGCTCGACGCGATCTCCGGCGGCCGGGCGATCATCGGGCTCGGCGCATCGGGCCCGCAGGTCGTCGAGGGCTGGCACGGAAAGCCGTACGACAAGCCCCTCGCCCGTACCCGCGAGGCCATCGAGCTGACCCGCCGCATCCTGCGCCGCGAGGTCATCGACCACCACGGCATCACGGACATGCCGCTGCCCGCGGAGAAGGGCGGCAAGCTGGGCAAGCCGCTCAAGATCCTCACCAGGCCGGTGCGTCCGGAAGTGCCGTTGTACGTGGCGTCCCTCGGTCCGGCCAACGTCCGCATGACCGCCGAGGTCGCCGACGGCTGGCTGCCCACCCTCTTCATCCCGGAGAAGGCCCACCAGGTGTGGGGCGCTCCGCTCGCCGAGGGCAAGGAGAAGCGCGATCCGGCGCTCGGGCCGTTGCAGACGGTCGCGGGCGGACTGCTCGCCATCGGTGACGACGCGGCTGCCGCACGGGATCTGGCCCGACCCCAGATCGCCCTCTACGTAGGCGGCATGGGCGCCCCGGGGAAGAACTTCTACAACGACCTCGCGGTCGCGTACGGCTACGAGAAGGAAGCAAGGCTCATCCAGGAGCTGTATCTCGCGGGCAAGAAGAGGGAGGCCGAGGCCGCCGTCCCGGACGAGTTCTGCGAGCTCATGTCGCTGTGCGGTCCCGAGAGCTACGTCCGTGAGCGTGTCGAGGCCTTCCGCGAGGCGGGCGTCACCATGCTCAACGTCATTCCCGTCGGCCCCGAGCCGGCCAAGTCGATCGAGACCGTCAAGGGCTGGCTCTAGGGCTGTAGGAGGCCGTACGTGAAGCGACAGATCTTCTCCGCCGAACACGAGGCGTTCCGCGAGACCGTCCGCACCTTCCTCAGCAAGGAAGTGCTGCCCCACTACGAAGAGTGGGAGAAGGACGGGATCGTCAGCCGTGACGCGTGGCTCGCGGCGGGCAAGCAGGGGCTGCTCGGGCTCGCCGTGCCCGAGGAGTACGGAGGCGGCGGGAACACCGACTTCCGCTACAGCGCCGTCCTCGCCGAGGAGTTCACCCGCGCGGGCGCCTCAGGGCTCGCGCTCGGACTGCACAACGACATCATCGGCCCCTACCTGACCTCCCTCGCCACCGAGGACCAGAAGCGGCGCTGGCTGCCCGGCTTCTGCTCCGGCGAGATCATCACGGCCATCGCGATGACCGAGCCGGGCGCGGGCTCCGACCTCCAGGGCATCCGCACCACCGCCACCGACCAGGGCGACCACTGGCTGCTCAACGGCTCCAAGACGTTCATCTCGAACGGCATCCTCGCCGACCTGGTGATCGTCGTCGCCAAGACCTCCCCGGAGGGCGGCGCGAAGGGCCTGTCCCTCCTGGTCGTCGAGCGCGGCACGGACGGCTTCGAGCGGGGCCGCAACCTCGACAAGATCGGCCAGAAGTCCCAGGACACCGCCGAGCTGTTCTTCAACGACGTACGCGTCCCCAAGGAGAACCTCCTCGGCGAGCTCGACGGCGCCTTCATCCACCTGATGACGAACCTCGCGCAGGAGCGCATGGGCATCGCCGTCGCGGGGATCGCCGCCGCCGAGCACCTCCTGGACATCACCACGTCGTACGTCAAGGAGCGCGAGGCCTTCGGGCGCCCGCTCTCCAAGCTGCAGCACATCCGCTTCGAGATCGCCGAGATGGCCACCGAGTGCGCGGTCACCCGTACGTTCCTCGACCGCTGCATCGTCGACCACTCGAACGGCGAACTCGACGCCGTGCACGCCTCGATGGCCAAGTGGTGGGCCACCGAACTCCAGAAGCGCGTCGCCGACCGCTGCCTGCAACTGCACGGCGGGTACGGCTACATGACCGAGTACCGCGTCGCCAAGGCCTTCACCGACGGCCGCATCCAGACGATCTACGGAGGCACGACCGAGATCATGAAGGAGATCATCGGCCGCTCCCTGCTCGCCTGAGCCTTCCCCACCCTCACCTGCAAAGTTCTTTGCGAAAGGCTGCTGTCTTGACCACCGAAGCGTACGTATACGACGCGATCCGCACCCCGCGCGGACGCGGCAAGGCCAATGGTGCCCTGCACGGCACCAAGCCGATCGACCTCGTCGTCGGCCTGATCCACGAGATCCGGGCGCGGTTCCCCGACCTGGACCCGGCGGCCGTCGACGACATCGTCCTCGGCGTCGTGGGCCCCGTCGGCGACCAGGGCTCCGACATCGCGCGTGTCGCGGCCATCGCCGCCGGTCTTCCGGACACCGTCGCCGGCGTCCAGGAGAACCGCTTCTGCGCCTCGGGCCTCGAAGCGGTCAACATGGCCGCGATGAAGGTGCGTTCGGGCTGGGAGGACCTCGTCCTCGCGGGCGGCGTCGAGTCGATGTCGCGCGTTCCGATGGGCTCGGACGGCGGCGCCTGGTTCGCCGACCCGATGACCAACTACGAGACGGGTTTCGTGCCGCAGGGCATCGGCGCCGACCTCATCGCCACGGTGGAGGGCTACTCCCGGCGTGACGTCGACGAGTACGCGGCCCTGTCCCAGGAGCGTGCCGCGGCCGCCTGGAAGGACAACCGCTTCGAGAAGTCCGTCGTGCCGGTGAAGGACCGCAGCGGTCTGGTCGTCCTGGACCACGACGAGTTCATGCGCCCCGGCACCACCGCCGACTCGCTCGCCAAGCTGAAGCCGTCCTTCAAGGACATCGGCGACCTCGGAGGCTTCGACGCCGTCGCGCTGCAGAAGTACCACTGGATCGAGAAGATCGACCACGTCCACCACGCGGGCAACTCCTCCGGCATCGTGGACGGCGCGGCGCTTGTGGCCATCGGCACGAAGGAGGTCGGCGAGCGGTACGGGCTCGCGCCACGGGCCCGCATCGTCTCCGCGGCGGTCTCCGGCTCCGAGCCGACCATCATGCTCACCGGTCCTGCCCCGGCGGCCCGCAAGGCGCTCGCCAAGGCCGGTCTGACCATCGACGACATCGACCTCGTCGAGATCAACGAAGCCTTCGCGGCGGTGGTGCTCCGCTTCGTGAAGGACATGGGCCTGTCCCTGGACAAGGTCAACGTCAACGGCGGCGCGATTGCGTTGGGGCATCCCTTGGGCGCGACCGGGGCGATGATCCTGGGCACGCTCGTCGACGAGCTGGAGCGTCAGGACAAGCGGTACGGGCTCGCCACGTTGTGCGTGGGCGGAGGCATGGGGATCGCCACGATCGTGGAACGGGTCTCCGGCTAAGCGCCGTGGGGCTGTTGTCCGTCGCCGAATGCGGGTGCGTCGTGGTTGCTCGCGCAGTTCCCCGCATCCCTGAAGGCGTGCGGCTGCGCCGCTGCCTTCCCCGGTGCGCGCCCCTGAGATGGCGCACGCAGTGCGCATCTCAGGGGCGCGGGGAACTGCGCGACCAGCCCCCACCGGCGTCAGTCGGCAACGAGACAGCAGCGCCCTCCCCGGACCCCGCCACCGCCAAGCGCCCACCGCATCTGACTTCACGGAGACCCGAAAATGACCGAAAGCACGACCATCCGCTGGGAACAGGACGACACCGGTGTCGTCACGCTCGTCCTCGACGACCCCAACCAGTCCGCGAACACCATGAACCAGGGGTTCAAGGACTCCATCGCGGCCATCGCCGACCGCGCGGAGGCCGAGAAGGACTCCATCCGCGGCATCATCTACACCTCCGCCAAGAAGACCTTCTTCGCGGGCGGTGACCTCAAGGACATGATGCAGGCGGGCCCCGAGAACGCGCAGGACGCGTTCGAGGCGGGTGTCGCCATCAAGAGGTCCCTGCGCCGCATCGAGACCCTGGGCAAGCCGGTCGTCGCCGCGATCAACGGCGCGGCCCTGGGCGGCGGTTACGAGATCGCCCTGGCCAGCCACCACCGCGTCGCCCTTGACGCGCCCGGATCCAAGATCGGCCTGCCCGAGGTCACCCTCGGCCTGCTCCCGGCGGGCGGCGGCGTGACCCGCACCGTACGCCTGATGGGTATCGCCGACGCACTGCTCAAGGTGCTGCTCCAGGGCACCCAGTACAACCCGAAGCGCGCCCTGGAGAACGGCCTCGTCCACGAGGTGGCCGCCACCCGCGAGGAGATGATCGAGAAGGCCCGCGCCTTCATCGACGCCAACCCCGAGTCGGCGCAGCCCTGGGACAAGCCGGGCTACCGCATCCCCGGCGGCACCCCCGCCAACCCGAAGTTCGCCGCGAAGCTGCCCGCCTTCCCGGCCAACCTGAAGAAGCAGATCAACGGTGCCCCCTACCCGGCCCCGCGCAACATCCTCGCGGCGGCCGTCGAGGGAGCGCAGGTCGACTTCGAGACCGCGCTGACCATCGAGGCCCGGTACTTCACCGAGCTGGTCACGGGCCAGACCGCGAAGAACATGATCCAGGCGTTCTTCTTCGACCTCCAGGCCGTCAACTCCGGCGCCAACCGCCCCAAGGGCATCGAGCCGCGTCAGGTCCGCAAGGCCGCCGTCCTCGGCGCCGGGATGATGGGCGCGGGCATCGCCTACTCGTGCGCCCGCGCCGGCATCGAGGTCGTCCTGAAGGACGTCTCCGCCGAGGCCGCCGCCAAGGGCAAGGCCTACTCCGAGAAGCTGTGCGCCAAGGCGGTGCAGCGGGGGCGTACGACCCAGGAGAAGGCCGACGCGCTGCTCGCCCTGATCACGCCGACCGCCGACCCGCAGGACCTCGCGGGCTGCGACGCCGTGATCGAGGCCGTCTTCGAGGACACCTCGCTCAAGCACAAGGTGTTCCAGGAGATCCAGGACGTCATCGAGCCGGACGCGCTGCTGTGCTCCAACACCTCGACGCTGCCGATCACCCAGCTCGCCGAGGGCGTCACGCGGCCCGTCGACTTCATCGGCCTGCACTTCTTCTCGCCCGTCGACAAGATGCCGCTCGTCGAGATCATCAAGGGCGAGCGGACCGGGGACGAGGCGCTCGCCCGCGCCTTCGACCTCGTACGCCAGATCAACAAGACGCCGATCGTCGTCAACGACTCGCGTGGCTTCTTCACCTCGCGCGTGATCGGGCACTTCATCAACGAAGGCGTCGCGATGGTCGGCGAGGGCATCGAGCCCGCCTCCATCGAGCAGGCGGCGGCCCAGGCGGGCTACCCGGCGAAGGTCCTGTCCCTCATGGACGAGCTGACCCTCACCCTGCCCCGCAAGATCCGCAACGAGACGAAGCGCGCCGTCGAGGAGGCCGGCGGCACCTGGGCCGGGCACCCCTCGGACTCCGTCATCGACCGCATGGTCGACGAGTTCGAGCGTCCCGGCAGGAGCGGGGGAGCGGGCTTCTACGAGTACGTGGACGGCAAGCGCGCGGGCCTGTGGCCGGGGCTGCGCGAGCACTTCACCAAGCCGGGCACGGAGATCCCGTTCCAGGACATGCAGGAGCGGATGCTCTTCTCGGAGGCGCTCGACACGGTGCGCCTGGTGGAGGAGGGCGTCCTGACGTCCGTCGCGGACGCCAACATCGGCTCCATCTTCGGCATCGGCTTCCCCGGCTGGACGGGCGGTGTCCTGCAGTACATCAACGGCTACGAGGGCGGCCTGCCCGGATTCGTGGCCCGCGCCCGTGAGCTGGCCGACCGCTACGGCGAGCGGTTCACGCCGCCCGCGCTGCTCGTCGAGAAGGCGGACAACGGCGAGAAGTTCAGCGACGCCTGACAGCAGGGAGGCGGGAGTGGCTCAGCCTTCTGCGAGCCACTCCCGCAGCTCCTCCTTGAGGGAGCGCTGGAACGCCGTCACCAGGGCCTGCACCACCATCGGCTGCATGTGGGCCGACAGGGAGCGCATCGCGGCCACGTGTTCGGGGTCCGACTCCCGGTCGCGGTAGGGGCTCCACACCTCGTCGCGGAAGAGCCGGGAGAGTTCGACGGCGGCCGAGCGGGTGTGCTCCATCAGGACCGTGCGCGCCGCCAGGATCGTCTCGTGCGCGATGGGCACGTCGAGCAGTTGCACCCCAAGGCGCAGCAGTCCCGGGTCGACGCGGTACGCCCCAGAGTCCTCCGCGGGCGCCACGACGCCCATCGCCGAGAGCCGGTCAAGGTCCCCGTCCGTCAGCGCTCGGCCCGCCCTGCGTTCCAGCTCGGCGTGGTCGGTGTCCTCGGCCGAGTCGGGGGCCCAGGAAGCCACCACCGCACGGTGGATGGCGAGGTCGTGGGCGCTCAGACCGGGCGGCAGCTGTTCCAGGTACCGTTCGATCGCGGCCAGTGTCATGCCCTGGTGCTGCAGTTCCTCGATGAGACCGAGCCGGGACAGATGCTCCTGGCCGTAGTGCCCCACCCGGCGCGGGCCGATCACCGGTGGCGGCAGCAGGCCCTTCGTGCTGTAGAAGCGGATGGTGCGGACGGTGACGCCCGCGCGCGCGGCCAGCTCGTCGACCGTGAGCGTCGGCTCGTCCGTGTCCGAAGCCGTCGTCATCGTCATGGCAGCGCATCGCCTCCCCAGTCGTACACCCGTGGCCGGGCACCGAGTTGTGCACCGATCAGGTGCAACAGTATTGCTGTCTCACCACTGTTGTGAAAGCGTCCCGCCCAGTCACTTGCTTCGTCGATGACGCCAGGAGGCGGTCATGACCACGATCCTGCGACTCCCCGGGGACCCCGCCGACATCACGCTCCCCGCCCTGCTGCTCCGCAACGCCGAGGACCACGGCGACCACCCCGCACTCTCCTGGCGTGCCACCCCCGAAGGGGAGTGGTCGACACTGACCTGGCGCGAGGCACGCCGCAAGGTCGCGGTCCTCGCCGCCGGCTACACGGCACTCGGCGTACGGCGCGGCGAGCACGTCCTGATGATGATGGGCAACCGCCCCGAACACTGGCTGAGCGATCTCGCCCTCGTGCACATCGGCGCGGTCCCCATCACCGTGTACGGCACATCGGCCCCCGAGCAGATCGCGCACATCGCCCGGCACAGCCGTGCCCGCTTCGCGATCATCGAGGGCGCCCGCGAGCTGGAACGCTGGGAGCCGCTCCTTGCCGACCCCGAGGCGCCGATCGAGCGCCTGGTGGTCGTCGAGGCGGCCGACGCGGGCCCGCACCGCACGTACGGCTCCCTGCACGCCACCGGAGGCCGGCTGTTCGATCCGGACGCCTTCGAGAAGGCATGGCGCGAGTCCCGGGCCGACGATCCGCTGACCGTCGTCTACACCTCGGGCACCACGGGCGACCCCAAGGGTGTCCGCATCACGCACCGCAACGTCGTCCTGAACGGCGTCGCCCTGGACGCCGTGGTCGAGCTCCCCGACTTCGTGGAGCACATCAGCTACCTCCCCTTCGCCCATGTCGCGGAGCGCATGCTGGGCATCTACCTGCCCGTGTTCCGCGCCTCGCACGTGTACCTGTGCGCGGATCCGACCGCCGTCGCCGCGACCGCGCGTGAGCTGCGTCCCGCGCAGTTCTTCGGGGTCCCGCGCGTGTGGGAGAAGCTGGCCGCGTCCGTGAAGGCCGTGCTCGCCGGGCTGCCGCAGGAGCAGCGGGAGTCCATCGAGGCGGCGAACGAGACGGCACGCGCGCGCGTGGACTGCGTCGAGCGCGGCGAGGAACCGCCGGCCGACCTGGAGAGGGCGTATCGCGAGGCCAAGGAGAAGGTCATCGGCCCGCTGCTCTCGCTGGCCGGTTTCGACCGCCTGGTGTGGACCGCGAGCGCGGCGGCGTCGATGCCCCTGGACGTCGTGCGCTTCTGGGCGGGCTTCGACATCGTGATCATGGACGCGTGGGGTCTCACGGAGACCACCGGGGTCGTCACCATCAACACTCCGGACGCCTTCCGGCTCGGCTCCGTGGGCAGGCCCCTGGACGGCCTGGAGATCCGCACCACCGACGACGGCGAGATCCTGGTGCGCGGCGCTACGGTCTTCGACGGCTATCTCCTGCCCGACGGGGGCGTGGAGTCGGCCTGCGACGCGGACGGCTGGTTCGCCACCGGTGACGTCGGGCGCATCGACGAGGACGGCTTCCTGTGGCTCACCGACCGCAAGAAGGAGCTGATCGTCACGTCGACGGGCAAGAACGTCTCGCCCGCGCTCGTCGAGAACACCCTCAAGGAGCACCCCCTCATCGGCCAGGCCCTCGTGCACGGCGACGGCCACTCCTACCTGGTCGCGCTGCTCGTCCTGGACGCCGAGATGGCACCCGTGTGGGCAGCGGGCCACGGGATCACGGGTGACCTGCTGGCCAGCGAGGCCGTACAGGACGAGGTCGCGCGGGCCGTCGAGGCGGCCAACGCCCGCCTCAACCGCACCGAGCAGATCAAGCGCTACCGGCTTCTGGGGGAGGAGTGGGGCCCGGAGACCGGCGAGCTGACGCCCTCCCTGAAACTGCGCCGCAGGGTCATCCGGGAGAAGTACGCGGAGGCCATCGACGGGCTGTACTCCCAGTGATGCACGGTCTGTACACCCTGTGATCATGGTGTGTACACCCCCTGCCCACCATGTGAGAAGTGCCGCTATGTGACGTGCGCCACCGCATGTCGGGCGATCTCTGGGGGAAGGTGTCGCGTCGGTCCACGCACATGTCAGGGGTGTCGTGGACCGGAGCACATCCGGACACCGGAGTTTTCCGGGCACCAGAGAGTAGACCCCCCACGTGAGCAAGGAAGCCGTAGACACGGCCGCTGCGGACGCATCCCGCACAGATGCGTCCCAGGCCCCCGCGGACGCGGGCGACGCCGGTTACAGCAAGGACCTCAAGGCCCGTCACGTCAACATGATCGCCATCGGTGGCGCGATCGGAACTGGACTCTTTCTCGGTGCGGGCGGCCGCCTGCACTCCGCGGGCCCCGCGCTCGCCGTCGCGTACCTCGTGTGCGGCATCTTCGCCTTCTTCGTCGTGCGCGCCCTCGGCGAGATGGTCATCTACCGGCCCTCGTCGGGATCGTTCGTCAGCTACGCGCGTGAGTTCCTCGGCGAGAAGGGCGCCTACGTCGCCGGCTGGATGTACTTCCTCAACTGGTCGACCACCGGCATCGCCGACATCACCGCGATCGCGCTCTACACGCACTACTGGAGCCTCTTCACCGACATCCCCCAGTGGGTGCTCGCGCTGATCGCCCTCGCCGTCGTCCTCGTGATCAACCTGATCTCGGTGAAGTACTTCGGCGAGATGGAGTTCTGGTTCGCGATCGTCAAGGTCGCGGCCCTGATCGCCTTCATGCTGATCGGCATCTTCCTGCTGGTCACCCAGCACAAGGTCGGCGGCGAGACGCCGGGCCTGAGTGTGATCACCGACAACGGCGGCTTCCTGCCGCACGGCCTGATGCCGGTCGTGATCGTGATGCAGGGTGTCGTCTTCGCGTACGCCTCGCTGGAGCTGGTCGGTGTCGCGGCGGGCGAGACCGCCGAGCCGCAGAAGATCGTCCCGCGCGCGGTGAACTCCATCATGTGGCGCGTGGGCCTCTTCTACGTCGGCTCGGTCGTCCTCCTCGCGCTGCTCCTGCCGGGGTCGGTGTACTCCGCCGACCAGAGTCCGTTCGTGACGGTCCTGTCCAAGATCGGCGTCCCCGCGGCCGGTGACGTGATGAACCTGGTCGTCCTCACGGCGGCGATGTCCTCGCTGAACTCGGGCCTGTACTCCACGGGCCGCATCCTGCGCTCGATGGCGATGGCGGGTTCGGCGCCGAAGTTCACCGCCAGGATGAACAAGAGCCAGGTCCCCTACGGCGGCATCCTGCTCACCTCCGCGGTGTGCGTGCTCGGCGTCGGCCTGAACTTCCTCATGCCGAGCCAGGCCTTCGAGATCGTCCTGAACGTGGCGTCCCTCGGCATCATCAGCACCTGGGTGATCATCATGATCTGTCACCTGGCGTTCGTCCGCCGTGCCAAGGAGGGCCTGCTCACCCGCCCGAGCTTCCGGCTCCCCGGCAGCCCGGTCACGGAGATCGTCACGATCGTCTTCCTGCTGTCCGTGCTCGGCCTGATGTGGAAGGACCCCGAGATCGGCCGCAAGACGCTCTACCTCATCCCGATCATCGCGGCCGCGCTGGCCGTCGGCTGGTACGGCATCCGCCGCAGGGTGGACCGCGAGGCCGCGGGCCTCACGAAGTAGCGCACCAACAGCAGGTCAACGGCCACTGTCAGTGGCAGCGCCTACGGTGGCGTCATGTCGGAGATCACTTACGTCCGAGGTGACGCCACCGCGCCGTCGGGCAAGGGCATCAAGCTGATCGCCCATGTCTGCAACGACCTCGGCGGCTGGGGCAAGGGCTTCGTCGTCGCGGTGTCGCGCCGCTGGCCCGAGCCGGAGGCCGCGTACCGCCGATGGCACCGCGAGCGCGCGAAGAACGACTTCGGCCTGGGAGCCGTCCAGTTCGTCGAGGTCGGCCCCTACACCTGGGTGGCCAACATGATCGGCCAGCACGGCATGCGCACCGGCAGCAAGGGCGTCCCCGTGCGGTACGAGGCGATCGACACCGCCCTGGCCACGCTCGCCGACAGGGCGGCCGAGCTCGGCGCCTCCGTGCACATGCCGCGCATCGGCTGTGGGCTCGCGGGCGGCAAGTGGTCCCGCGTCGAGCCGCTGATCACCCGGCGTCTGGTGGAGCGGGGCATCGCCGTGACGGTGTACGACTTCGGGGACTGAGCCGCCGTCCGGGCAGCCGTCGAGTGGTGGGGGTCACTCAAGTGGCGTGCAAATGCGCGTTGTTGGGCACGCATGAGCGGGTAGGTCAGCGGCATGCAGCTCATTCCCATGCCGCTAGGGCCGATCAACCCGGATGTCGAGAATCTTGCTGTCGGAGCCGTGCTGTTCGGCTCCCTCTACTTCTTCGTCAGGCGCATGATCCTCCGCGTCGACCGCGTACTCCAAGAGCGCGCCACGATCCTTGAGGGCGTCACCGGCGGACCGGCGGCGGACCTGCGCCGCGAGGCCGAGCGGATACGCGCCGAGCGTGACGAACTGCTGGCCCGGGCCCGCCACGAAGCCGCGCAGACGCGGCAGCAGGCCCGGGAGGAAGGCGCCGCCCTGATCGCCGCCGCCCGCGAGGACGCCGTGCGCGAACGCGACGAGATCTCCGCCGCGGGCCGGGCCGCGATCGCGACGGAACGTGCGTCGGCGGAGGTGGAACTGCACGCGAGGGTTCCCCAGCTGGCGACGGTGCTCGCGAGCAGGATCGTGGGAGAGCCGCTCCCGGCGGCGTCGGCTTCGGGCCGCTAGGCCGGCAGACAGGCCGAGTTCCGTCTGGCCACCGGGCCGGACCCACGGCACGCTCGCACCATGGAACTCATGGTGCCGGTCAAGGACGGCGAAGTGTGGGCGCAGGACTCCGGCGGCGCGGGAATGCCGCTGGTCCTGCTGCACCCGGGAGTCGCCGACTCCCGGGTCTGGGACGGGATCGTGCCGCGCCTGGCGGAAGGACGCCGGGTCATCCGCTACGACGCGCGGGGTTACGGCAGGTCTCCCGTCCCCACCGCGTCCTTCTCGCTCGTCGAGGACCTGAGCGCCGTCCTCGACCACTTCGACGTCGCACGGGCGTTCCTCGCGGGGTCCAGCATGGGCGGTGCCACCGCCATCGGCATGGCGCTCGCCGACCCCGCCAGGGTGGCGGGACTCGCGCTGCTCGTCCCCGGGATCACCGGCAACCCGGACTTCGTCATGGAGGAGTTCACCGCCGAGGTGGGCAGGCTCGCGGAGGCCGGCGACATGGACGGCATCGTGGCTCTGGTGAGGCGCACGTCGGCCGCCGCGGGGGCCGGGGACGACCCCGCGGCGGCGCTCATCAGGGAGGTGATCCCGTCCTGGTTCGCCGTTCACCCCCACCACGTGCCCGACCCGCCGGCCTTCGACCGCCTCGGTGAGCTGAACGTGCCGTGCGTGCTCGCCCTGGGGGAGCACGACGACCCCGAGGTGGTCCGCTGCAACGAGCAGATGGCGGCACGCATCCCGGACTGCCGGCTCGTGCGGCTGCGGGACAGCGACCACTTCCCGACCCTGCGCGAGCCCGACGCGGTCACCGACCTCGTGCTCGAGGCGTACGCGGCCGCCCGCTGAGCGGAGCGGCGGGGGGCCGGCTCACAGTCCGTAGCTCTTCCCGATGATGTCCCGCTGGATCTCACTGGTGCCGCCGTACACCGTCGACACCACCGCGGCCCGCAGATGCCGCTCCATGTCGTACTCGGTCGCGTAGCCGTAACCGCCCATCATCTGCATGCCTTCGAGGGCCGCGCGCTTGGCCGTCTCGGTGGCCTTCAGCTTGGCCATCGAGGCCTCGCGCGGGAAGAGGCGTTCCGGCTCGGCGTCACACCTCGCCGCCACGTCGAGGACGAGTAGCCGTACGCACTCGATCTCGGTCGCCAGATCCGCGATCCGGTGCCGCAGCGCCTGGAAGGAGCCGACCGGCCGCCCGAACTGCTCGCGCCCGCGCACATACGTGAGCGTGTCGTCGAGGATGCGCTCCGCGAGCCCCAGCATGTTCGCCGCCAGGAACAGCCGCTCCGCGTTGAGCCCCGCCATCAGCTGCGGCCACGCCCTGCCCTCGACTCCCACCACCGCGTCCGCCGGCAGCCGGACATCCGTGAAGTAGACGTCGTTGACCTCGCGGCCGCCCATCGTGGAGATCCCCCGGATCTCGATCCCCGGGGTGTCCGCGGGCACATGGAACATGGTCAGGCCCTCGTGCCTGGGCCCGCTCGCGTCCGTGCGGGCGACCAGGAGGATGTACGAGGCCAGGTGCGCGTTGGAGATCCATGTCTTGTGCCCGTTGATGGACCACCCGCCGGCGCCCGGGTCACCGGAGCGTTCGGCCCGGCAGCGCAGCGCCGCCACGTCCGACCCGGCGTCCGGCTCCGACATCGCGATCGAGAGGACCTGCCCGGCGACGGCCCCGCCCACCGCCACCTTCTTCTGCGCCGCCGAGCCGAACCTCTCGTACGCCTTGGCCGTGATGACGGAGGTGACGAAGCCGCCCGCGGGGACCAGGCCGCGCGCCGTCTCGCGCAGGAAGAGGCAGGCGTCCGTCATGCCGCCGCCCGACCCGCCGTACTCCTCGGGCAGACACACCCCCAGCCAGCCCAGTTCGGCCAGCTTCGCGTAGAGGGCGGGGGAGTGCGGGCCGCCCGACTCCCCGGTCAGGGCGTCGCGCTGCTCCCGGGTGCCGCACTCGCGCTGCGCGAAGTCGCGGAGCGCGGCGGTGAAGTCGAACTGCTCCGAGCTGAGGCGCTGCGTCATGGAACCCTCCTGGTCTGGGCATAGTTACAAAGAGCGTGAGTTAGTGTCCATGTAGCCACGGGGAGTTGGCGCCGTAGCTGTGGTTGAGTGCGTGGGGACGACGGGGAGGGCTCATGGATTCGATGATGGAGCGCGCGCTGGACGCGGCGCCGCCGCCCGACGCCCTGACCGAGCAGATACTCGACGCGGCGCGCGAACAGTTCATGACGTTCGGCCTGCGCCGCTCGACCGTCGACGACGTCGCCAAGCGCGCCAAGGTCTCACGCGTCACCGTGTACCGCCGCATCGGCAACAAGGAGGCGCTCGTCTCCGCCTGCCTGCTGCGCGAGTACCGCCGGTTCGTGGGGGAGGTGGACGAGGCCGTCGCCCCGCTCCCGACGATGGAGGACCGCATCGTCGAGGGCTTCGTCGTGGTGCTGCGGCACATCCGCGAACACCCGCTCATCGGCGGCCTGATGCGCCTGGAACCGGAGACGATGCTGCCGTTCCTGACGCTGGAAAGCGGCCCTGCCTTCCTCGCGATGCGCGGATACCTCACGGACCGGCTGCGCCGCGCGCAGCGGGCCGAGGGGAAGGAGGAAGGTGATCCGACGCCGGTGGCCGAGCTGATGGTGCGGATCACGGTCTCCTTCCTGCTCAATCCGGTGAGCTGCTTCGCACTCGAAGAGGACGACCACGTACGGGACTTCGCGCGCCGTTACCTGGTCCCGCTGCTCGGCAGCTGAGCACCGAGAGTCGGTGAACGGGCGGCCTAGAGCCGGGTGTGCAGCCTGCGCCCCAGTTCCACCGCCCGCGCCGTCTTCTCCCGCGCGGTCGTGAACGACGTCAGGTCCGCGTACGGCGCGAACCGCTTCACCGTCACCGAGCGCGGCACCGCGAACGCCCGCAGCCCCTCGGCGCCGTGTATCCGGCCGTACCCCGACTCCCCGGTGCCGCCGAACGGCAGCGCGGGCACAGCCGCGAACCCGAGCACCGAACCCACCGACACAGCGCCGGAGTTCAGCCGCGCGGCCACCGCGAGCCCGGTCCTGCGCGACCCGGTGAAGACCGCCGCGCCCAGCGCGTACGCCGACGCGTTGGCCCGCCGTACGGCCTCGTCCAGATCGCGCACGCGGTTCACCGCGACCACCGGGCCGAAGGTCTCCTCCGTCATCGCGGGCGAGTCCTCGGGCACGTCCACCAGGACGACCGGATGCACATAGGGTCCGCGCACGGCCTCGGGGCCGCCGAGCGGCGCCCGCGCCCCCGCGGCCAGGGCCTCCTTCATGTGACGCTCCACGACGCCGAGTTGGGCGGGCAGCGTCATCGGCCCGTAGGTCTCCCCGGCGCTGAGCGAACGCGCCCTCTCGACGATCAGCGAGCAGAGCCTCTCGTGCACGGACTCGACCGCGTACACCCGCTCCACACCGGCGCAGGTCTGCCCCGCGTTGGCCATCGCGCCCCACACCACCGCGTCCGCGGCCGCCGTCAGGTCGGCGTCCGCGCCCACGATCACCGCGTCCTTGCCCCCGCACTCCGCGAGGAGCGGCGTCAGCGACCGCGCGCACACCTGGGCCACCTTGCGTGCGGTCCCCGGTGATCCGGTGAACGCGACCTTGTCGACACCCGCCTCGGCCAGCGCCTGCCCGGTCGACCCGGGCCCGGTCACCGTCTGGAACAGCCCCGCGCAGTCCGGCACGGCGTCGTCGAACGTCGACGCCAGTAACACCCCGGTGCCCGCCGTCAGTTCGGACGGCTTGTAGACGACGGCGTTGCCCGCCGCGAGTGCGTAGCCGATCGAACCCATGGGGGTGTAGACGGGGTAGTTCCACGGACCGATCACCCCCACGACGCCCAGCGGCCGGTAGCCGAGCAGCGCCCGCTGGTGGACCGAGAGCAGCCCCGAGGGAACCCGGCGCACCCGCAGCACGCCGTGCGCGTGCCGGGCCGCCCAGTCCAGGTGGACCAGGGACAGCAGCACCTCGGCGCGCGCGTCGTGCTCCGGCTTGCCCGTCTCGGCGGCGACCGTCCCCGCGAGCTCGTCCATCCGCACGGCGAGCGACCGCTTCCACTTGAGCAGCCGCGCACGGCGGCCCGACCAGCCGAGCCCCGCCCAGACGGCGGCGGCGCCCCGGCCGCGTGCGACCGCGTGCGCGATGTCGTCGGCGCCGTGCACCGGGTGCTCGCCGACCGGTTCGCCGGTGGCGGGGGAACGTACGAAGAAGGTGGTCATGCGGCACTCCAGGGATGTGACCGGGGTACGGGCAGTGCGGGCCGACGCTGCCTCAGTACGGTGTAGCGGACCTCGGCGGCGTCCACGAGTACCTGACCGGCCGTCACTGGCCTCAACTTGCCCCCGCGCCAAGCCATTTGATGCCCTTCCTCCGCTCGGTGTGTCAAAGTTACAAGAACTATCGACTTGTATCGCCGGACGCGTCAACACCGCTGCCGCGGGTCACCGCCGGACGGGAGATGCGGGACGGGTGCGGGCCGCCACCCCTGTGGATGGCCGTGACCTGGGCAGTCGCATACTGGAAGACGTACAAACCGGGCACCGACCGGCGGGGCCCGCCGCCCCGAACCCTGGGAGCCGTGTGATGCCGGACCGCCGCCAGACTCCCGAGCCGCCCCCGCCCGGCGGGATCCTGTGGGACATCGCGGGCGACGTCCGCGCCCTGCTCGCGCTGCCCGCCGCGCTCACGATGCAGGTCGCGCACCCCGCGGTGGGCGCGGGTGTCGACACGTACTCCGTCTTCCGGACCGACCCCTGGGGGCGCGGCGAGCGGTCGCTGCGGTCCCTGCAGACCTGGGTGTACGGCGGCGAGAGCGCGGCCGAGGAAGGGCGCAGACTGCGTGACCTGCACAAACACATACAAGGCACGGATGCGCACGGCCGTGGCTACCACGCGCTGACGCCCGCTTACTACGCGTGGGTCCACGCCACCGGGTTCCCCGTCTACCACCACGCGCAGAAGTACCTGGGCCGCCCGTTCACCGAGGCGCAGGCGCGGCAGCTGTACGCGGAGTGGCTCCAGGTGGGCCGCATTCTCGGGATACGTGACCGGGACATGCCGCAGACGATCGAGGAGTTCTGGCCGTACTACGCGAAGATCCTCGCCGATGAGCTCGAGGAGACCGAGGTGGTCCGCGACCTCGTCGCCACGGACCGCCCGGTCCCGCCACCGGACCGCGGCCCCTACCTGCTGCGGGTGACGCTGCGCGCCCTGTGGCCGCTGCTGCTGCCGCCGCTGGCCCGCTTCCGGCGCTTCATCACGATCGGCCTGATGCCCCCGGACGCGAGGGCGGCCATCGGGCTGCCGTGGACGGCGGCGCAGGAGCGGAGGCTGCGCCGCCTCGGCGGAGTCGTGCGGACGGTGGTGCCCCGCCTGCCGGAACGCCTGCGCTACCTGCCGATGGCTCGCAGGGCTCGGGCGCACCGGGGAAGAACCACCGCCTCTGCCGAGCTCGTCCTCAAGCGCCGGACGGGCTGATTCCCCCACCCGCCGACCCACCCACCCTTCCCAGCAGCTCGCTGCCGGGTGATCAGGTGGGTGGGCGGGAAGCATCCGCCGCGAAGCGGCGGCTCAGTATCAGTGACCGGAACCGTGCCCGTGATCGTGGCCGCGACCGTGCCCGTGCACACCGTTCGTCGCAGCGATGGACTTCCACGACTTCGGTGCGGCCGGGACCGCCGAGGACCGAGCGATCCCCGCGCCCCGCGCGGCGGGAGCATCCGGCCGGGACGGCTGGAACAGCCACGCGTCGAAGAGCGAAGCCAGCGGCTTCCCGGAGACCTTCTCCGCGTACTTCACGAAGTCACTCACCTTCGCGTTCCCGTACGCGTGCTCCTTCGGCCACCCCTTCAAGATCGCCGAGAAGGACTTCTCGCCGATCTCGTTGCGCAGCGCCTGCAGGGCCAGCGCCCCGCGGTCGTACACGGCGATGTCGAACTGGTTCTCCGGACCGGGGTCGCCCGGCTTGACCTTCCAGAACGGGTCGTCGGCGGGGTGCTGCGCGTACACGTAGTCCGCAAGCTCCTGCGCCGTCCCCTCGCCCTCCTTCTCCGACCACAGCCACTGGCTGTACCGCGCGAAGCCCTCGTTGATCCAGATGTCCTTCCAGCCGTCGACGGACACGCTGTCGCCGTACCACTGGTGGGCCAGCTCATGGACCACGACGGACACGTTCGAGCCGTTCGCGAACTGCCTCGGGCTGTAGAACGGCCGCGTCTGCGTCTCCAGGGCGAAGCCGCTCGTCACGTTCGGGACGTACCCGCCAAGGGCGTTGAAGGGGTACTTGCCGAAGACCGTCTCCAGCCACTCGGCGACCTCGGTGGAGCGCTCGATGCTCGCCCGCGCGGCCCCCGCGTTGTCGCCGAGGTCCTTGCTGTAGGCGTTCAGGACGGGCAGACCGTCCGCGGTCTTGTCGGTCGTGATGTCGAACTTGCCGACGGCGAGCGTGGCCAGATAGCTGGCCTGCGGCTTGTTCGAGCGCCAGTTGTAGCGCGTCCAGCCGAGCTTCGAACTCTGCGACTGCAGTACGCCGTTGGAGATGGCCTGCGAACCGTCGGGCACGGAGACCGAGACGTCGTACGTCGCCTTGTCCAGCGGGTGGTCGTTGGACGGGAACCACCAGGCGGCCGAGTCGGGCTCCTGCGCCGCCACACCGCCGTCCGGCGTGCGCGCCCATGCGGTGAAGCCGTTGATCTTCACCTCGGACGGCTTGCCCGCGTAACGGACGACCACCGTGATCGGTGTGCCCTTGGGCAGTCCTGCCGCCGGAGTGATCTCCAGCTCCTGCTCGCCGGACTTCTTGAAGGCGGCCTTCTTGCCGTTGACGCGCACCTCGCTGACCTTCAGGCCGAGGTCGAGGTTGAAGCGGGAGAGGTTCTGCGTCGTGGTGGCGTTGATGGTCGCCGTGCCTTCGAGCAGGTCGGTCTTCGGCTGGTACTTCAGCCGCAGGTCGTAGTGCGAGACGTCGTATCCGCCGTTGCCGCTCGCCGGGTAGTAGGGATCGCCGATACCCGGCGCCCCAGGGGTGAAGTCGGCCGCCGATGCCGGGATCGCCAGCAGCAGGGAGGCCGCGAGCGCGCCCGGGGCGATGAGTCTGCGGTGCACAAGAGCTCCAAGTCGTACGCGTCGAAGGGGTGGATCCGTAGCTGGGTCCGACCATATTGAGCCCTTGGCCACGCGTCATGTCCATGGTCGCTACTGTCACACGATCGCCATTCGGCCGACATGTGCCAAAACGCCCCACGAACCTGTCATGCGTGTGTACGGCCCTCTGTCGCGCGGGAGTTGACCGGTGTACCTTCCGCGCCATGCCGATACGTGCGCGACGCACGCGCTTGATCTGGAGATCCCTGCCGGCGGCGGCCATCGCCGCCCTGCTGTCCACGCTCCTGACCCCGGGAGCCGCCCAAGGGGCGCCGAGCGCCCCACGTGAGAGCAAGCCCGTCTACTCGTACGAGAGCGCGATCCGCGAATCCGTCTGGGTCGACACGAAGATCGACGGTGACAGCGACGGGAAGACCGACCGGGTCGCCGTCGACATCGTCCGGCCCCGCGAACCGGCGCAGCACGGCCGGAAAATACCCGTGATCATGGACGCGAGCCCGTACTACTCCTGCTGCGGGCGCGGCAACGAGAGCCAGAAGAAGACGTACGACGCGGACGGCAACCCCGTCCAGTTCCCGCTCTACTACGACAACTACTTCGTCCCCCGCGGCTATGGATTCGTCGCCGTCGACCTCGCGGGAACGAACCGCTCCGACGGCTGCGTGGACGTGGGCGGCCGCTCCGACGTCCAGTCCGCCAAGGCCGTGGTCGACTGGTTGAACGGCCGGGCCCGCGGCTACACCACCCGCACCGGAGGCAAGAGCGCCAAGGCGTCCTGGTCGAACGGCGCCACCGGCATGATCGGCAAGAGCTACGACGGCACGGTCGCCAACGGCGTGGCCGCCACCGGAGTGCGAGGTCTCAAGACGATCGTCCCGATCGGCGCGATCTCCTCGTGGTACGACTACTACTTCGCCAAGGGCGCCCCGCTCTACGACAGCGGCCCCGAATGGCTCTCGGACTACGTGGAGAGCCCGGAGGCGAGGGCCCGCTGCGGCGCCGTACAGAAGCGCCTCGTCGACGAGGCGCCCCGCACCGGCGACTGGACCCGGCTGTGGAGCGAACGCGACCACACCCCGGACGCCGACAAGGTGCGGGCCAGCGTCTTCGCCGTACACGGCATGCAGGACCTGAACGTCCGGATGAAGCACTTCGGCCAGTGGTGGGACGCGCTCGCCGACGAGGGCGTCGACCGCAAGGTGTGGCTCAGCCAGACCGGTCACGTCGACCCCTTCGACTTCCGCCGCGGTGACTGGGTGCGCACCCTGCACCGCTGGTTCGACCACGAACTCCTCGGATACGACAACGGCATCGACCGCGAGCCGATGGCCGACATCGAGCGCGCACCCGGACGGTGGACCACCGACCGCGTCTGGCCCCCGCGCTCCACCGACACGGTCAAGCTCCGCCCCGGCAAGGGGACTTCGCCCGGCGTCGGCACCCTGGGGACGCGCCCCGGCTCCGGCACCGAGACCTTCACCGACGACCCGAACCTGAGCGAGACCGACTGGGCCGCACAGATCGACACCTCCACCCCGTCGAAGGCCGGGTTCGTCAGCCGACCCCTCGGCAGCGACCTGCGACTCTCCGGCTCCTCCGAGGTCACCGTCACCGCGACCCCGACGACCCGCACCGCCCACCTCTCCGCGGTCCTCGTCGACCTCGGCCCCGCCACCATCCGTGACTACGCGAGTGCCGGCGAGGGCATCACCACGCTTCCCGAGCGCACCTGCTGGGGCCCGAGCACCGGCGGCGACAGCTCCTGCTTCAAGGAGACGAAGGCGAAGACCGCCGACGTCGACCACACCGTCTTCAGCCGCGGCTGGGCCGACCTCGGCAACTGGGCCGACGACCACCAGGGCCGTCCCCTCACGCCGGGCAAGAAGCACACCATCACCCTCGACCTGGCCGCGAGCGACCACGTCGTGCCCAAGGGCCACCGCCTCGCGCTGATCATCGCGGGCACGGACAAGGGCCTCATCGACCCGCCGTCCGACACCCCGACGCTCGCCATCGACCTGTCCCGTACGTCGGCGCAGGTCCCGCTGGTGGGCGGCGCCGACGCTTTCCGCGCCACCGGAACCGTCACCGACCGCGACTCCCGTCTCGACGGCGTGGCCCCGCCGCGTCCGTTCCGCCCCGTACCTGGAGGCAGCACTTCATGAGCCCCCGCACCGGCCGCCTCAGGCCCCGTGTCCGCACCCTGGCGCTCGCCTGCGCCACCGCCGCGCTCGCCGCGCCGCTCCTGACGGTGCCCGCGCAGGCGACGCCGTCCCCGCCCCGCACCGGGTTCGAGGAGAGCAACGGCGCGCGCTGGACCAGTCAGCCCGAGGAGCAGAAGCTGCTCGCCACCGTCGACAAGGCGACCGACCGGGTCTCGGTGTCCCGCATCGGCACCACCAAGCAGGACCGGCCCGTGCAGCTGGTCCGCATCGGCGAACGCCCCACGAAGAACACGGTGTTGCTGATCTGCAGCCAGCACGGCGACGAGCCGTCGGGCCGCGACGCCTGCCTGTCGACCATCCGCGATCTGGCGTACGCGAAGGACAAGAAGACCCACAAGTTCCTCTCGCGCACCACACTCCTCGTCATCCCCACCGCCAATCCGGACGGCCGCGCCGCCGACACCCGCGGCAACTCCGACGGCGTCGACATCAACCGCGACCACATCTCCCTGCAGACCGCGGAGGCCCGCGCCATGGCCGCCGTCATCCGCGACAAAAAGCCCGACTCCATCTACGACCTGCACGAGTACGGCGCCACCCCGAAGTACTACGACAAAGACCTGTTCGACCTGTGGCCGCGCAACCTCAACACCGACGAGGCGGTCCACAAGGAGGCGCAGACCTTGTCCAAGGCGTACGTCAGGCCCGCCGCGGGCAAGGCGGGACATACGACGGGGACGTATGGAATCTGGACCGATCCGGTGACCGGTGAGCCCATCAAACAGACGGCGGGTGACGGTCAGGAACGCATCCTGCGCAACGTCTCCGGCATCAAGCACGCGGCCGGTCTGCTCATCGAGAGCCGCGTCGATCCGCTCACCGAGGCCGAGAAGAAGGACGAGGCGCTGAACAACCGGCGCCGCGTCACCTCTCAACTGGCGGCGCTGAAAGGCCTGTTCACCTACGCCGACGAACGGCGCGGACAGCTGGAGGCGGCCACCGGCGCGGCCCGCCTCGAAGGCTTCCGCGACCGCGGGCCCGTCTATGTCGGCGGCGCCGACAACGACCCCGCCGAGCCCGCCGAGGTGATCCAGGACCCGCCGTGCGGCTACCGGCTCGACGCGGGCCAGTTCGGCGACATCAAGGACGAACTCGCCCTGCACGGAGTAAAGGTCAGGAAGGACGGCAAGGGAGCCTACGTGCCGATGCGGCAGTCGGCGCGATCTCTCGTACCGTTGCTTCTCGACGAGCGCGCTGCCTACCACCTCGTCACAGGTTCGCCCGACACCAATTGTTGAGTGGTTGTTAGGTGCGTCACATGTGGTACTGGGTAGCGGACCACAGAGTTTGTACGAATGCGAAACCGTGAGAGGTGTACTTGTGACGCAAGACCAACAGAAAGCGGACGGCGGGGGAGGGGACGGACATCTGATGCACGCCGCTCATGGCGGCGCCCATCCCCAGACCGACCGCATCGTGTTCGGCGTGACCGCCGTGCTCACCCTGGCCTTCGTGGTCTGGGGTGCCGTGGCGACGGACTCGCTCGAGAGCGCCTCCACGAAGATGCTCAACGGCCTCATCCACAACGGTGGCTGGGCCTTCATGCTGGCGGCGAGCGGGTTCGTGGTCTTCGCGCTCTGGCTCGCCTGCAGCAGGTACGGAAAGATCACCCTCGGTGAGGAGGGTGAGGAGCCGGAGTTCCGCACCATCTCCTGGGTCGCGATGATGTTCAGCGCCGGTATGGGCATCGGCCTGATGTTCTACGGCGTGAGCGAGCCGCTCGCCCACTTCACCACGCCCCCGCCGGGCACCGATCCCGCCGACTCGGCGGCGAAGATGGAAACGGCGATGTCCACCACCCTCTTCCACTGGACGCTCCACCCGTGGGCGATCTACGCGGTCGTGGGTCTGGCCATCGCGTACAGCACCTTCCGGCGCAAGCGCAGGCAGACCATCAGCGCCGTCTTCACGCCGCTCATCGGCGAGAAGCGCGCGAACGGCGCCTGGGGCAGGGTCATCGACATCATCGCCATCTTCGCGACGCTCTTCGGCTCCGCCGCGTCGCTGGGCCTCGGCGCCCTGCAGATCGGCAGCGGCTTCGAGGTGCTCGACTGGATGGAGAACGCGGGCACCGGCCTGCTCGTCGCCATCATCGCCGTCCTCACGGTGGCCTTCGTGGCGTCCGCCATCTCCGGTGTGGAGAAGGGCGTTCAGTGGCTGTCCAACATCAACATGGTGCTCGCGCTGCTGCTCGTCGTGTTCGTCTTCATCGCGGGCCCAACCGTCATCGTCCTCGACCTGCTGCCGACCTCGATCGGCTCCTACCTCGGCGACCTGCCCCAGCTCATCGGGCGCACCGAGGCGTCGAGCGGCAAGGGTGTCTCGGACTGGCTGGGCAGCTGGACGGTCTTCTACTGGGCCTGGTGGATCTCCTGGACGCCCTTCGTGGGCATGTTCATCGCCAGGATCAGCCGCGGGCGCACGATCCGGCAGTTCGTCGGTGGCGTCATCCTGGTGCCGAGCACCGTCAGCCTCGTCTGGTTCGCCGTCTTCGGCGGATCGGCGATGAAGGTCAAGGAGAGCGGCGGTCTCGGTGGCGAGTCGACCCCCGAGGGCCAGCTCTTCGGCCTGCTGCACGAGTACCCGATCGCCACGGTGACGAGCCTGCTCGTGATGATCCTCGTGGGCATCTTCTTCGTGTCGGGTGCCGACGCGGCGTCGATCGTGATGGGCACGCTCTCGCAGAAGGGCGCGCTGGAACCCGGCAAGCTCGTGGTGGTCTTCTGGGGCGTCGTGACGGGAGCCGTGGCAGCGATCATGCTGCTCATCGGCGACGGGTCCGGCAACGCACTCCAGGGCCTGCAGAATCTGACGATCCTGGTCGCCGCGCCCTTCACCCTGGTGATGATCGGGATGTGCGTGGCCCTGATGCGGGACCTGCGCCACGACCCGCTGATCGTCCGCGGTGAGCACGGCACGGAGGCCGTCGAGAAGGCCGTGATCGCGGGCCACGAGCAGTACGACGGTGACTTCGAGCTCCGCATCGGCCCGAGCGACAACGGAGACGAGGAGGACAGCGGGGCCACCAAGGTCTGAGTTCATCCGCTTTCAGGAGGCGGCCGCTTCGTGTCCGAGGCGCGCCGCCTTCTGCGCGTCCTCGCACCCCCGGCACCGGCGGCGGAAAGTCCAGCCGCGTCTCGCCGCGTACGCCATCGACCATGCGTACGGCCGGTCCGTGCCGTCCGGCTCACTGACCGGCACCCCCTCCCCACGGGGAACGTGGCGGAATCCGTCATGCCGTGCTCACATCACCGCCCAGATGGGGATACTCACACCATGTCTGCCGAGTACGCGACTTTCGGTCTGGCACCGGCCATGCGCGCCGGTGGAGTTCTCGCCAACGGTGACTTCCAAGTCCACCGGGATTTCGTCGACTTCATCGTGAACGGGCGCCCGCTGCTGTTCCAGCTCTCCGACCTCGACGCCGTCTCCCCGCTCGCCTCCGACGTACCACCCGCGATCTTCACCCACCATGTACGCGGACTCCTCCTGGAGACCCGGGCACCGTTGCTCGACGACCGGCACGTCATCTACGGCTGTCCCGAGTGCGAGGGCCTGGACTGCGGAGCGGTCACCGCGGTCATCGAGCGGGCACCGGACGGCACCGACGCCTACGTATGGCGGGACTTCGCCTGGCAGACCGCCGACCGGGCCGACCTGCAGCTCAACGGCTATCACGGCATAGGGCCCTTCCGGTTCCAGGGAGCCGAATACCGCGAGGCACTGCGGCAGTTGCTGACCGCGGGCGAGCCGGCGCCGCGCCGCAGGGTGCTCCTCATCGGCGCCCGCGTCGCCGTCCTGGCCAAGCTCGCGGCGGCGCTGCGCACGATCGGAGTCGGCGCCGAGATCGCGGCGGACGCCGCGGGCGTGCCCCCGGACGAGTTGCGGACGTACGGGGCGGTGGCCTTCGGCCGCTCCGTCCCTGCGGTGACACGCGACGGGGTGCGGGCGGCCTTCGACGGGGCAGGACTCCGGGTCGCGTACGTCGACGGGCTTGCCCCGATCATCCCGCTCCTGGTCGCGCAGATAGAGCACGCCCTGGACCGCAGCCCGCTGGAACTGCGGCGTCTGACGCGGCTCGCGGCGGCCGACGGCTCGGCGGACGTGGAGATCACCTCGACGTGCCGGGTGCAGCTCGTCGCCTACCGCCTGGACCGGCTCTCCCGCACCCAGGTCCACGAGGTCTTCGACGGCGTCCTGGAACCGGGCGAGCACCGCGTCCGGCTCGACGCCAAGGCGACGAAGGGAGAATCGTTCGTGGTGGCCCGGACGACGGACAGCGTCCTGACGGCTCCGATAGTGAGATGATCCGAGAGTCTTCGACTTCTCCCCGAGGGGGCTGCGATTGTGTGACGTGGCTCACACCCCCGACCTGTCACGCCAGGGCCGGCGTGTTTGTCCCATGGGCGTCACCGACAAGACGCCCCCGAATCCGGGGCATGAGCGCGGGAGTCGAAGATGGAGACCAACCACCGGATCCTCGTCCTGGGCGGCGGCTACACCGGCATGCTGTGCGCCATCCGTCTGGCCCGCCGCACCCGGCGCACCGGCGTCCGCGTCACCCTGGTCAATCCCTCGCCCCGTTTCACCGAGCGGCTGCGGATGCATCAGGTTTTCGCCGGGCAGGAGTTGGCGGATCACCACATCGCCGATCTGCTCGACGGGACGGGCGTCGTGTTCGTCCGGGGCACGGCCACGGCCATCGACACCGCGGGCCGGGCGGTCACCGTCGAAACACCTGACGGGTCCGCCGAACTCGCCTACGACAGCCTGGTGTACGCCCTCGGCAGCGCCACCGACACGAGCACGGTCCCCGGAGCCGCCGAGCATGCCCACACCCTGAACAATCCGAAAAACGCACGCCACTTCGTGGAGCGTCTCGCCCAACTGGCCGCGACCGGAGGCTCGGTGAGTGTGTGCGGAGGCGGCCTGACCGGCGTCGAGGCCGCCACGGAGATCGCCGAGAGCCACCCCGGCCTGCGCGTCACGCTGATCAGTCGGAGCGAGCCCGGCCCGTTGCTGAACACGAAGGCGCGCGCCCACCTCCACGCCGCGTTCGAACGCCTCGGCATCACCCTTCGCGCCGGCTCCGCCATCAGCAAAGTCCTGCCCGGCGGGGTCGAGTTGGCCGACGGCGTGATCGTCCAGACCGACATGTGCCTGTGGACCACCGGCGTACGGGTACCGGCCCTGGCCGCGGACGCGGGCATCGCCGTCGACGAACGCGGACTGATCCTGGTCGACGCGACCCTCCGCTCGACCTCGCACCCGGAGATCCACGCGATCGGCGACGCGGCCGCCGTCCACCAGGCCTGGGGCCAGGTCCACGGCACCTGCCAGAGCGGCCTCCCCACGGCCGCGTACACCGCCGACGCCCTGGCCGGGCGGCTGCGTGGCAAGAGCGTCAAGCCGTTTCGCTTCGGCTACTTCCACCAGCCCGTCAGTCTCGGCCGCCGTGACGCGGTCATCCAGTTCACCCGCGCCGACGACACCCCGCGCCGCTGGTTCCTGCGCGGCAGGCCCGCTGTCGCCTACAAGGAGCTGATCAGCGGCAGTCCGGTCAAGATGTACCGCCTCACCAAGCGCGTCTACGTCTCCGCCTACTTGTCCCACGGCGGCCGCGCGACCCGGCCCGCGAGGGACGCGTGACGAGCCTCGCCACCAGTTCGCGGTCACCGCGATACGGGCGACCCGCCTCCGCAAGTGAAGGGGCCGGGCGAGGGCCGCGTACGCCTTGTCGCCCTGTCGCCACGCTGGGAGCATGCCCCGATGACCGACGCCACGCCCGCACTTGACCCGTTCCTCGAGCACCGGCGACTGCTGCACTCCACCGCCTACCGGATGCTGGGCAGCGTCACCGATGCCGAGGACGTCCTGCAGGACGCGTGGCTGACCTGGAACTCCGCGGACCGCGAAACCGTCCGCCACCCCAAGGCCTACCTGGTGCGCACCGTCACCAACCTGTCGCTGAACCGCCTCACCTCGGCGCGGGCCACCCGCGAGAAGTACGTCGGCCCGTGGCTTCCCGAACCGCTCCTGACCGCGCCCGACATAGCCGAGGAGAGCGAGCTGGCCGACACCGTCTCCACGGCCATGCTGGTCGTCCTCGAATCCCTGAGCCCGGTGGAGCGCGCGGTCTTTCTGCTCCGCGAGGTCTTCGGCTACTCGCACGCGGAGATAGCCGAGACCGTGGACCGCCCCGAGGCCACGGTCCGGCAGATCGCGCGCCGCGCCCGCGCCCACGTCCAGGCGCGCCGCCCCCGCTTCGACACGGACGCGGACGAGCGCCGCCAGGTCACCGCGCGCTTCCTCGCGGCCTGCTCGGGCGGCGACCTGAACGCGGTCATGGAACTCCTCGCCCCTGATGTCACCGCATGGTCGGACGGCGGCGGCAAGGTCACGGCGGCCCGCCGCCCGCTGCACGGCACCGACCATGTGGCGCGCTGGTTCCTCGGCGTCCTGGCCAAGCCCGTGATGACGGGCGTCACCTGCGAGCCCGCCACCATCAACGGCGAACTGGGCGTCCTCTTCAAACTGGGCGACTACATCGGAGGGTGCCTGACCTACGACCTCGCGGACGGCTTGATCCACAACATGCGTTTCCAGTTCAACCCGGACAAACTCGGCGGCCTGCGCCTCACGTGACGGCCGGGCCGTGCTGCCGGACGAGCGAGCTCGGGTCTCGCCTAAACTCGACCCCCTGATGACCGCAACCCTCGTCGCCAAGAATCTCGCCGCAGGCCACGGCGACCGCTCCCTCTTCTCCGCACTGGAGCTGGTCGTCGCGCCCGGCGACGTCATCGGCCTGGTCGGTGCCAACGGCGCCGGCAAGTCGACCCTCCTGCGCCTCCTCGCCGGCCTGGACACCCCGGAGACCGGGGAACTGCGCCTCGCCCCGGCCGGCGCGGCCGTGGGCCACCTGCCGCAGGAGCCCGACCGCCGCCCCGGCGAGACCATCCGCGCCTTCCTGGCCCGCCGCACCGGTGTCGACGAAGCCCAGCGGACCATGGACGAGGCCACCCAGGGCCTGGTCGACGGGACCCCGGGCGCCGACGACGCGTACGCCTCCAGCCTGGAGCGCTGGCTGGCGCTCGGCGGCGCGGACCTCGACGAGCGGGCGGAGGAGGTCGCCGCCTCCCTCGGCCTCGACGTCAGCCTCGACCAGCCCATGACCTCGCTCTCCGGCGGCCAGGCCGCCCGGGCGGGCCTCGCCTCCCTGCTCCTGTCCCGCTACGACGTCTTCCTCCTGGACGAGCCGACCAACGACCTCGACCTCGCGGGCCTCGAACGCCTGGAGAGCTTCGTCCGCGGACTGCGGGCCGGCACGGTGGTCGTCAGCCACGACCGCGAGTTCCTCACCCGCACCGTCACCAAGGTCCTCGAACTCGACCTCGCCCAGCAGCAGGTCAACCTCTACGGCGGCGGCTACGACGCCTACCTGGAGGAGCGAGACGTCGCACGGCGCCACGCCCGCGACGAGTTCGAGGAGTACGCCGACAAGAAATCCGCCCTGGAAGGCCGCGCCCAGATGCAGCGGTCCTGGATGGACAAGGGCGTCAAGAACGCCCGGCGCAAGGCGGGGGACAACGACAAGATCGGCCGTAACTTCCGCAGCGACTCCAGCGAGAAGCAGGCAGCCAAGGCGCGCCAGACGCAGCGCATGATCGAACGGCTCGACGCCGTGGAGGAGCCCCGCAAGGAGTGGGAGCTGCAGATGGAGATCGCGTCGGCTCCGCGCTCCGGCAGCGTCGTCGCCACCCTTCGCGACGCCGAGGTGCACCGCGGCGCGTTCACGCTCGGCCCCGTGACCCTGCAGATCGACTGGGCGGACCGGGTGGCGATCACCGGCGCGAACGGCTCGGGCAAGTCGACCCTGCTCGGCACCCTGCTCGGCCGCATCCCCACGGACGCGGGCCACGCGGCACTCGGCTCCGGAGTGCTCGTGGGCGAGGTGGACCAGGCCCGTGCGCTGTTCCACGGTCCGGAGTCGCTCCTGGACGCGTTCTGCGCCGCCGTGCCCGACACCGAACCGGCCGACGTCCGCACGCTGCTGGCCAAGTTCGGCCTGAAGGCGGCACACGTCCTGCGCCCCGCGGCCACCCTCTCCCCGGGCGAACGCACCCGGGCGGGCCTCGCGCTGCTCCAGGGCCGGGGAGTCAACCTCCTGGTCCTCGACGAACCGACGAACCACCTCGACCTGCCGGCCATCGAGCAGTTGGAGTCCGCCCTGGAGGCGTACGAGGGCACGCTGCTCCTGGTGACGCACGACCGCAGGATGCTGGACGCGGTGCGGGTGACGAGGCGGCTGGAGGTGACGGAGGGCAAGGTGACCGAACTGTCACCCTGACCTCCGTCAACTCTCCCCGGGTCAGCGCTTCTTGGGGTCCAGGAGCCCGGCCCGCCGCAAGGCGTCCGCCATCGCGTCATTGGCCGGCGGCGGCCCCTGCTGCCGCTTCCCCTGACCACCGCCCTGCCGCTGGGGGCGCTGGCCGCCGCCCTGCTGCCGCTGCTGCGGGGGACGCCCGCCCCGCTTCGGCTGCTCCCCGCCGGAGGCGCTCGCCTCGTCGTCAAGGCGCAGCGTCAGCGAGATCCGCTTGCGCGGGATGTCGACGTCCATCACCTTCACCTTGACGATGTCGCCCGGCTTCACCACGTCACGCGGGTCCTTGACGAACGTCCTGGACATCGCGGAGACATGGACGAGCCCGTCCTGGTGGACGCCGATGTCCACGAAGGCGCCGAACGCCGCCACGTTCGTGACGACCCCCTCCAGGACCATCCCGGACGCGAGGTCGGAGATCTTCTCGACGCCGTCCTTGAAGGTCGCCGTCTTGAAGGCGGGACGCGGGTCGCGGCCCGGCTTCTCCAGCTCCTTCAGGATGTCGCTGACGGTGGGCAGGCCGAAGGACTCGTCCACGAACTCGTCCGCCCGCAGCGAGCGCAGCGTCGCCGTGTCGCCGATGAGCGAGGCGACCTCGCCGCCCGTCTTCTTCGCCATCTTGCGCACCACCGGATACGCCTCGGGGTGCACGCTGGACGCGTCCAGCGGGTCGTCGCCGCCGCGGATGCGCAGGAAGCCCGCGCACTGCTCGTACGCCTTGGGGCCGAGCCGTGCGACGTCCTTGAGGCCCTTGCGGGAGGAGAAGGGGCCGTTCGTGTCGCGGTGCGCCACGATGTTCTCGGCGAGGCCGGCGCCGATGCCGGAGACCCGGGAGAGCAGCGGGGCGGAGGCCGTGTTCACGTCCACGCCGACGCCGTTCACACAGTCCTCGACGACCGCGTCGAGGGAGCGGGACAGCTTCACCTCGGAGAGATCGTGCTGGTACTGGCCGACGCCGATGGACTTCGGGTCGATCTTCACCAGCTCGGCGAGCGGGTCCTGCAGGCGCCGGGCGATGGACACGGCGCCGCGCAGCGACACGTCCATGTCGGGCAGCTCCTGCGAGGCGAAGGCCGAAGCGGAGTACACCGAGGCGCCCGCCTCGGAGACCATCACCTTCGTGAGGTTCAACTCCGGGTGCTTCGTGATGAGTTCACCGGCGAGCTTGTCCGTCTCGCGGGACGCCGTGCCGTTCCCGATCGCGATCAGGTCGACCGAGTGCTCCTTGGCGAGCTTCGCGAGCGTCGCCAGGGACTGGTCCCACTTGTTCGCCGGGACGTGCGGGTTGATGACGTCGGTGGCGACGACCTTGCCGGTCGCGTCGACCACGGCGACCTTCACACCCGTACGGAAACCGGGGTCGAGCCCCAGCGTCGCGCGCGTGCCCGCGGGTGCGGCGAGCAGCAGGTCGCGCAGGTTCGACGCGAAGACCCGCACGGCCTCGTCCTCGGCGGCCGTGCGCAGGCGCAGGCGCAGGTCGATCCCCAGGTGCACCAGGATGCGGGTCCGCCAGGCCCAGCGCACCGTGTCCTGCAGCCACTTGTCGGCCGGGCGGCCGCGGTCCACGACGCCGAAGCGGTGGGCGACCATCCCCTCGTACGAGGACGGGCCCTCCGTGGCCTCCTCCGGCTCCAGGACGAGATCGAGCACGTCCTCCTTCTCGCCGCGCAGCATCGCGAGGACGCGGTGCGAGGGGAGCTCCTTGAAGGGCTCGGCGAAGTCGAAGTAGTCGGCGAACTTGGCGCCCGCCTCCTCCTTGCCCGCACGGACCTTCGCGGCGAGGCGGCCGCGCACCCACATGCGCTCACGCAGCTCACCGATCAGGTCGGCGTCCTCGGAGAACCGCTCGGCGAGGATCGCGCGGGCACCGTCGAGCGCGGCCTGCGGGTCGGCGACGCCCTTGTCGGCGTCCACGAAGGCGGCGGCCGCGGCGTGCGGGTCCACCGAGGGGTCGCCGAGCAGGCCGTCGGCCAGCGGTTCGAGCCCTGCCTCGCGGGCGATCTGCGCCTTCGTGCGGCGCTTCGGCTTGAACGGCAGGTAGATGTCCTCGAGCCGAGCCTTGGTGTCCGCGGCGCGGATCTGCGCTTCCAGCTCGTCGGTGAGCTTGCCCTGCTCGCGGACCGATTCGAGGATCGCGGCGCGCCGCTCCTCGAGCTCCCGCAGATAACGCAGCCGCTCCTCGAGCGTGCGCAGCTGCGCGTCGTCGAGCATCTCGGTCGCTTCCTTGCGGTAGCGAGCGATGAAGGGCACCGTCGAGCCGCCGTCGAGCAGGTCGACGGCGGCCTTCACCTGCCGCTCCCGTACGCCGAGTTCTTCGGCGATCCTGCCTTCGATCGATGCTGTGGACGTCTGCAGAGGTGCCACGTTTCCCGCCTTCTCACTGGGGTTGCGGGGCAATTGTGGCAGGTGGCACCGACAGCGGGGGGATCAGACCCGGCTCGCCCGCCCCGGGCGGCGTCCGGACCGGCGCCCCGATCGCCGTGTGGAGCTCGAGGCACCGCCGAACAGCCGGGCAACGGCGCGGAACGGCAGCGTCACCACGGTGGCGAGTGCCGCGCCGATCTGGCGCAGGACATCTGCGATCGCTCGGAACACGGGATTTCCCCTTTCGTCGCCCGGTCCGGCGCCAGATGCGCCGGAGCGGAGACGAACGAGTACCTCGCACGGCGCCACCCATGCCTGCGCCGTGGTGCCGACCGCGCCGTGGGTCCGGCTACTCCTTGCCGAGCAGATCCGCGGGGAACGCTCCCGCCTGGAGCGCCGCGCCCGCGAAGACGGTCCCCAGCTCCGTCAGACGCTCGACGCCGGCCGCGCCCAGGTGCTCGTACGGTGCCCGGTCCAGGCGGTCCGTGGCCTCCTCGACGTCCTTGCGCAGCGCGACGCCCGCCTCGGTCAACTCGGCCACCCCGTCGTGCAGTCCGCGGGCGTGCAGCCGCTCAACGGCCTCGTCCCAGTCCTGCTGGGTCCAGCCGCGCGTGTGGAAGTTCCACTTCGGCCGCATGCCCTTGCCGGTGGCCGTGTGGCTCACCAGCGCCTCCAGGCCGTCGAGTTCGGCGTGCTGGAGGGCCGTGAGGTGCCCGTCGCCCCGGTGTTCGCGCAGCAGCGTCGCGGCGTGCCAGAGCGCCAGGTGGGGCTGCTCGGGTACGGGCAGGTCCGCGTGGGCGGCGTAGAGCGGCCGTGCCGAGCGTGAGCAGGCCTCGGTGGCGCGCAGCGCGAGCTCGGCGGCCTCCGCCATCTCCGGCGACGCGAGGGCCTCCTCTCCGAGGAGGCGCCGCAGCGTCGAGTCGACGGCACGCGCGCGTGCCGCGAGGACGTCTTCGGGGGACGCGATGCGCCAGATCCCGGGCACGTGCCGGGCGACCGTCTCGTGCTTGTAGTTGTAGAACGCCGCCGTGACCACTCCGGCGCCGACCGGCCCCATCGCCGCGGTGCGCACGGCGAAATTGACGGCCTTGGGGTGGGTGATGCCGATCTCGGTGAGCTCGCGCCCGGTGTCGGGCGAGAAGTAGTGCGTCGAGTGCAGCGAATTGAGCACGTTGTGACACCGGCGTCCCGCGCGCGGGTGCAGTGCCGCGGCCGGGGAGGGGGGCTTGAGAGAAGTCATGGCCGCACGCTACCGACTGGTTGGTATGACGTGAAGCCCGGGGCGCCGCGAGAACTGGCCGCCCGCGCGTCACCGCCGCCGGTGGCAGGAAAGGAGGGCCATTCGTCATTGCGGCCATCCGGTGGGAGGCCAACAATCGGGGCATGGAACAGCGAACTGTCCTGGTCGTCCTCTACGACGGTGTCCAGAGCCTCGACGTCACGGGACCGGTGGAGGTGTTCGCGGGCGCCGCCGCCTGCCACGGCGGAGACCGGCTCGCGTACCGCGTCCGCACCGCCTCCCTGGACGGTGGCCCCGTCCGCACGTCGAGCGGGCTCACGCTGGTACCGGACTCCTCCCTCGCCGACGCCCCCCTGCCGCACACCCTCCTCGCCCCGGGCGGCATCGGCAGCCGCGAGGCCGACCCCCGCCTGATCGACTGGCTCCGGACGAACGCCCCGCGGGCGCAGCGCCTGGTCTCGGTCTGCACCGGCGCCATCCTCCTCGCCGAGGCCGGGCTCCTGGACGGCCGCCGGGTGGCGACGCACTGGGCGTTCTGCGCCGAGCTCGCGCGTGATCACCCGGCCGTCGAGGTCGACCCCGACCCGATCTTCGTCCGTGACGGTCATGTCGCGACCTCCGCGGGCGTGACCGCGGGCATCGACCTGGCCCTGGCCCTGGTGGAGGAGGACCTGAGCCGGGACGAGGCGCTGATGGTCGCGCGCTACCTCGTCGTCTTCCTGCGGCGGCCGGGGAACCAGGCACAGTTCAGTGCCCAGCTCGCCGCGCAGACGGCCCTGCGCGAGCCCCTGCGCGAGGTCCAGCAGTGGATCACCGAGCACCCGGACGACAACCTCTGCGTCGAGTCGCTCGCCGCCCGTGCCCGGCTCTCGCCGCGGCACTTCGCCCGCGCGTTCCAGACGGAGACGGGGATGACGCCGGGCAAGTACGTCGAGCGCGTGCGCGTCGAGCACGCGCGCCGCCTCCTGGAGGACACGTCGCACGGGATCGGGGAGGTCTCACGCGCCTGCGGCTACGGCACCCCGGAGGCGATGCGCCGCGCTTTCGTCAAGCTCCTCGGGGCGGCGCCCGCCGAGTACCGGCGGCGCTTCCACGCCCCTCTCGTCCCCCGGCCCGCACCCGCCCTCAACAGATAGGCAGCACTCCATGCAGATCGCCATTGCCTTGTTCGAACGCTTCACCGCGCTGGACGCGGTCGGACCGTACGAGATGCTCGGCCGTACGCCGGGCGCAGAGACCGTCTTCGTGGCGGAGCGTCCCGGGCCGGTGCGCAACGACAACGGCTCCCTCGCGCTCGTCGCCGACCGTGCCTTCGCCGACGTGCCCAACCCCGACATCCTCCTCGTCCCCGGCGGCCCGGGGCAGAGCGACCACATGGAGAGCGAGACGCTGCTTGGCTGGCTGCGGTCCGCCGACGCCACAAGTACCTGGACGACGTCCGTGTGCACCGGCTCCCTCCTGCTCGCCGCCGCCGGGCTCCTGAAGGGGCGCCGCGCCACCTCGCACTGGCTCGCGCTCCCGGAGCTGGGGCGGTTCGGCGTGGAGGCGACGGGGGAGCGGGTGGTGTTCGACGGCAAGTACGTCACGGCGGCCGGGGTCTCCTCCGGCATCGACATGGGGCTCGCCCTCATCGGCCGGATCGCGGGCGACGAGCAGGCCCAGACCCTGCAGCTCCTGACGGAGTATGACCCCCAGCCGCCCTACGACGCCGGGTCCCCGCACAAGGCGCCCGCCCACCTCGTCGAGAAGTTCCGCGCGGAGAGCCGCCTCAGCCAGTAGCGCCTCAGCCAGTAGCGCCGTCGCCGGGAGGCCGGCCAGGAGTCCAGGTGAAGCGCGGCTCCCGGCGCTCCAGGAAGGCGGCGACCCCCTCGGCGGTGTCGCCGCCCGCCCGCGCCTGCTCGCCCCAGTGGGCGTCGCGGTCGAGGCGCCCGGCCGCGAACTCCTTGGCCGCGGCTTGCGTCAGCTGCGAACGTGAGGCGAGGACGGCGGTGAACTCCGCGACCCGCTTGTCCAGTTCTCCCGCGGGCAGCACCTCGTCGACGAGACCCGTGCGCAGCGCCCGCCCGGCATCGATCAACTCACCTGAGAACAGCAGGTACTTGGCGGTGGACGGGCCCACGAGCGACACCAGGCGCCGCGTCGACGACGACGGATAGACGATCCCCAGCTTCGCCGGAGTGATCCCGAACAAGGCGCCCTCGTCCGCGAACCGCAGGTCGCAGGCCGCCGCGAGCTGGCTCCCGCCGCCCACGCAGTAGCCGCGCACCACGGCCAGCGTCGGCTTGGGGAAGACGGAGAGGGCTTCCTCGGCCCGCACCGCCAGGTCCTGCGCCTCACCCGGCGACTCCCGGAGCGAGGAGATGTCGGCCCCCGCGCAGAAGGTCTCGCCCTCGCCGGTCAGGACGAGCGCCCGCACGGCCGGATCGGCGGCGAGTCCGGCGAGCAGCGGCGGCAGCTGACGCCACATGTCCGCCGTCATGGCGTTGCGCTTCGCCGGATGGTCGATGACGACGGTGGCGACGCCGTGGGTGACGGCCTGCCTCAGCTGCGGCTCCATGCGCAGGATGCTATCCGCACCTCTCGAACGTACGATCAAGAAGGGGCGGCCCTGAGAACTCTGTGCAGCGGGGGAAGCAGGACGGAGACGCTGATGGCCCGATCCAAGCGCGCCGAGGCCGCCGCACCCCAGGCCCAGGGCGCCAAACAGCTCAACCGCAGTCTCGGCTGGCTGGCCCTGCTGGGTGCGATCCTGGCGATCGCCGGGCTCGTGGGCCTCGTCTACACGGGCGTCGCCACCCTCACCTCCATGCTCCTGTTCGGCTGGCTGCTCCTGATCGGCGGTTGCGTCGGTCTGCTGCACGCCGTGCAGTCGCGGGGCACGAACTTCTTCTGGCTGGGCGTGGTGGTGGCCGCCCTGAACCTCGCCGCCGGTGTCGTGATCATCCGCAGGCCGGATGTGGCGGCGGAGGCGCTGACGATGTTCGCCGCGCTGCTCTTCCTGACCGGTGGTGTCTTCCGGCTTGTCGGCAGCCTGGTGGTGCGCGGCCCGCAGTTCGGCTGGACGCTCGTGCAGGGCGCCTTCGGTCTGCTGCTCGGCATCCTGGTGCTCGCCAACTGGCCCAGCAGCAGCCAGTACGTGATCGGCTGCTTCTTCTCGCTCGCGCTGCTCTTCGACGGCCTCGGCCTGCTTGCCGCGGGCCTGGGCGGGCGCCGGATCGTGAGCATGGTCAGCGAGGGCCCGGAGACGGGACAAGGCGAGCAACCCGTACAAGCGGAAGAAACCTTCAAAGCGAAGCCGGAGGGACAGAAGTAGTCACCAGCCAGCCGCGCTCGGGCGCCAGTGATCAAATATCGTCGATAGTCGCTGACTTCTGTTCAGTCACACGGTCCGGACCAACGTATTCCCAACACTCGACACGTGGTGACAATCGAGCGCAAGGGCGGCGACCGGACGATGGACGACGACGGGAGGGGGCCCGGCCCACTCCCTCGGGAGCCCGCGAAAGTGCCGTACGAAGGCGTGTGGCGGTTCACCGCCGCCGCCGTGGACGCCTCGGTGCCCCAGGCGCGGCACGCGGTACGCGACCTGCTCGCGCGGCAGGGCGTGCCCGTCTCGGACGACCTCGTGCAGGGCCTGCTCCTGATCGTCTCCGAACTGGTCACCAACGCCGTACGGCACGCGGCCCTGCTCTCACCGATGCTGGCGGTGGAGGTGGCGGTCGGCGCCGAGTGGGTGCGGGTCTCCGTGGAGGACGACCACCCCTACCGCCCGACCGCCCTGGTGGCCGACCACGGCCAGACCGGCGGCCGCGGCCTTCTCCTGGTGCGCGAGATCACCCAGGAGGCGGGCGGTGCCTGCGACGTCGAGCACACCGCGAGCGGGGGCAAGGTCATCTGGGCGGCCCTGCCCCTGAAGCCCAACGGCTCCGGCCCGCAGGAGAGTTGACTCACCAGCCGGCGGAAGGCCCCGTCAGCTCGCGGACGGCGGGGCGTGCCGCGTCGAGGACGGTCATGAACCACGCGGAGAACGGCTCCTTCGCGTGCCGCTCCGCCAGCTCGGCGGCCGTCACGAACGCGGTCTCGCCGACCTCGGACGCGTCGGGCCGCAGCGGTGCCTGGACCATCCCGACGAAGAGGTGGTTGAACTCCTGCTCCACCAGGCCCGAGTCGGGGTCCGGGTGGTTGTAGCGCACCGTGCCCGCCTCCGCGAGCAGTGAGGGCGAGACGCCCAGCTCCTCGTACGTCCGGCGCGCGGCGGCCGCGAACGGCGCCTCGCCGGGGTACGGGTGACCGCAGCAGGTGTTCGACCAGACGCCGGGGGAGTGGTACTTGCCCAGGGCGCGCTGCTGCAGCAACAGCCGCCCCTGCTCGTCGAAGAGGAAGACGGAGAACGCCCGGTGCAGCTGCCCGGGCGCCTGATGCGCGGAGAGTTTCTCCGCCGTGCCGATCGTCCTGCCGTCCTCGTCGACGAGTTCCAGCAAGATCGCTTCTCCGGTGCCGTTCGACGAACTGTTCGCCGCGGTGGCAGGTGTGGTCGGCATACCCATCCTTCGCTTCGGTCTTCGAGCCTCAAGTCTGCCGCACGTGAGGGGCCCTCCTGGCAAGGAACCACCGGAAGCCACCCTCACCGGTGCTCGAAGACCGGTCAGTGGCAGAGCTTCGCCTCGTGCTCCGCGTGGCCGACCGGCTCCAGCTGGAAGGTGCAGTGCTCGACGTCGAAGTGGTCGCCCAGGCAGCCCTGCAGCTCGTGCAGCATCTTCTCGTGGCCGATCGCGTTCAGCGTCTCGGTGCTGACGACCACGTGCGCGGAGAGGACCGGCATCCCCGAGGTGATGGTCCAGGCGTGCAGGTCGTGGACGTCCTCGACGCCCGGCAGATCCAGTATGTGCGAGCGGACCTCGGCCATGTCGACGCCCTTCGGCGCGGACTCCAGGAGCACGTTCAGGGTCTCCCGCAGGAGCTTCACCGTACGCGGGACGATCATGAGACCGATGACGAGCGAAGCGATCGGGTCCGCCGCCTGCCAGCCGGTCGTCAGGATGAGCACCGCAGCGACGATCACGGCCAGGGAGCCCAGCGCGTCGGCCATGACCTCCAGGAAGGCGCCGCGCACGTTCAGGCTGTCCTTCTGGCCGCGCATCAGGAGCGAGAGGGAGATCATGTTCGCCACCAGGCCGATGACGCCGAAGACGATGGTCAGTCCGCCCTCGGTGTCGGCGGGCGTGATGAACCGCTGGATCGCCTCGAACAGGACGTAGCCGCCGACGCCGAGCAGCAGCAGACAGTTGGCGAGCGCGGCGAGGATCTCGGCGCGGGCATAGCCGAAGGTGCGGTTCTCCGTGGCCGGGCGATTGGCGAACTGGATCGCGAGCAGTGCCATGCCGAGGCCGAGCGCGTCCGTCGCCATGTGCGTCGCGTCCGCGATGAGCGCGAGCGAATCCGCCATGATGCCGCCGACGATCTCGACCACCATGACGGTGATCGTGATCGAGAGCGCGATGCGCAGCCGCCCCCGGTACGCCGCTGTCGCCGTCCCCCCGTGCGTGTGTCCGTGGTCGTGCCCAGCCCCCATGGAAGCCGCCTCCGTGTGTTCGGTATCGGTCTTCTGTTCCCTGGTCGCGCGTCTGTCGCGATCACAGTGAACTACTGGTGGGGGGTATCCGGCAACACGGCACTGAACACCGTTGTCATATGCTCTGACCTGCGGAAATGACCGCAGGTCAGAGCGCTGACGTGATCAGGGGCGGCGCGCCTCGGGGTGGTGGAGGCACCAGCCCGCCCACGCGGATTCGACCATCTCGCGTACCGTGCGCCGCGCCTTCCAGCCCAGCTTCTCGGCGGCCAGGCCCGCGTCCGCTACGGCGCGCGGCGCGTCGCCCTCGCGGCGCGGCTCGACGATCGCCGGGCGGGCGTCGCCGGAGATCTCCCCGATGAGCGTGACGAGTTCGCGTACGGAAACACCCTCGCCGCGGCCGATGTTCACCGTCAGGTCGCCCTCGGGGTGCGCCTCCACGCGGCGGGCCGCCGCGAGGTGGGCGTCGGCGAGGTCGGCGACGTGGATGTAGTCGCGCACGCAGGTGCCGTCCGGCGTCGGATGGTCGGCGCCGAAGATCCGCGGCGACTCGTCACGGGTGAGCCGGTCGAAGACCATCGGGATCACGTTGTAGACCCCGGTGTCCGCGAGCTCGGGGGTCACGGCGCCCGCCACGTTGAAGTAGCGCAAGCACACGGTCGCGATGCCGTGCGCCCGCCCGGCGGCCCGCACCAGCCACTCCCCGGCGAGCTTCGTCTCGCCGTAGGGGTTGATCGGCACGCAGGGGGTGGCCTCCGTCACCAGGTCCACGTCGGGCGGGTTGCCGTACACCGCGGCCGACGAGGAGAAGACGAAGCGCTTGATGCCGGCCTCGGCCACCGCGTCGAGCAGGGTCACCAGGCCGCCGAGGTTCTCCCGGTAGTAGCGCAGCGGCTGCTCCACGGACTCGCCGACCTGCTTGCGCGCCGCGAGATGCACCACACCCGTCACCTCGTGCTCGGCGAAGACCCGCCGCAGCAGCTCGCCGTCGAGCGATGAGCCCCTAATGAGAGGGATGTCCGCGGGGAGCCGCTCGGGCACCCCGGCCGAGACATCGTCGAGGACGACGACCCGCTCCCCGGCGCCGGCCAGAGCCCGCACCACATGTGCCCCGATATATCCCGCTCCACCTGTGATCATCCATGTCATGGGCGTCGACTTTATGTCGTTTGTGCCGGTCGATCGAAGCGCGGTTTGTGGGTGCCGCCCCCGATCGACCATGATGATCGAGTTGGCGGAGGCCTCTGCAGGTCATGCTTATGGGGCCGTAAACGGGCGGTGAACGCCCGCTTCCCATCATCCGATAGCCTCTGCCGACGTGCCGCCCGGCCGCTGCCGGCCAGGGGCGCCCCTCATCACGCACGTGCCCGGCGCGAGCCGCGCCGGCAATCAAGGAGTGAGTTCGTCTGTCGACCGCCATCCTGACCGGTCAGCCGGTCCCCGGGTCGCCGCTCGAAGGCGATCTGCGGTCCCTGGGGTTTGACGTCCGGGTCGCCTCCGACGCGGCGGACACCGAGACGCTGCTCGCCGCCGTCCCCGCCGGACAGCGGGTCGCGGTCGTCGACGCGCGCTTCGTGGGCCACGTCCACGCGCTCCGTCTCGGCCTGACGGACCCGCGCTTCCCCGCGTCGGCCGTCCCCGGCGCCGTCACCGCGCAGCCCGAGGCCCGCGCCGACCTGACGCGTGCCCTGCGCGCCACCACCGGCTCCGGCAACGGCGGCGGCTCCGCCGTGACCGTCGAGGCGCTCGCGGACCACGTGGCCGAGGCGATCGAGGCCGAGGGCCGCGCGCTGCACCGCCCCGACCTCGGCACCCTCGTCGCCACCGTGCCCAGCGATCCGCAGACGCGGAACGAGGCACGCCAGGCCGTCGCCGCCGTGGACGACGAAGCCGTACGCCTGCGTACGGCCGTCAAGTCGCGGGACGGCTTCTTCACGACGTACTGCATCTCCCCGTACTCGCGCTACATCGCCCGCTGGTGCGCGCGCCGGGGCCTCACCCCGAACCAGGTCACCACCGCCTCGCTGCTCGTCGCCCTGATCGCGGCGGGCTGCGCGGCCACCGGCACCCGCGGCGGCTTCGTCGCGGCCGGTCTCCTTCTTCTCTTCTCCTTCGTCCTGGACTGCACGGACGGGCAGCTCGCCCGCTACTCCCTGCAGTACTCGACGCTGGGCGCCTGGCTGGACGCGACGTTCGACCGCGCCAAGGAGTACGCCTACTACGCGGGCCTCGCGCTCGGCGCGGCCCGCGGCGGCGACGACGTATGGGCGCTCGCGCTCGGCGCGATGGTCCTGCAGACCTGCCGGCACGTGGTCGACTTCTCCTTCAACGAGGCGAACCACGACGCCACCGCCAACACCAGCCCCACCGCGGCCCTCTCCGACAAGCTCGACAGCGTCGGCTGGACGGTCTGGCTGCGCCGGATGATCGTGCTGCCGATCGGTGAGCGCTGGGCGCTGATCGCCGTGCTCACCGCGGTGACCACCCCGCGCATCACCCTGATCGTGCTGCTCATCGGCTGTGGCCTCGCCGCCTGCTACACCACGGCGGGCCGCGTCCTGCGCTCCCTCACCCGCAAGGCGACCCGCACCGACCGCGCCGCACAGGCACTCGCGGACCTCGCCGACACCGGGCCGCTCGCGTCGTCCTTCGCCGCCCTCAGGCTCGGCGGCCTCGCGCTGCCCGCGCCGGTCCTCGCCTTCGTCGGCGGTGCCGTGCTGGTCTGCGTGGCGGGACTCACGTCGTACGGCAGCCCGTGGGTGATCGTCGCCGCCGTCGTCTACGTCATCACTTCCGGGCTCGCCGTCTCCCGCCCCCTCAAGGGCGCCCTCGACTGGCTCGTCCCGCCGTTCTTCCGCGCGGCCGAGTACGGCACGATCCTGCTGCTCGCCGCCAAGGCGGACGTGAACGGTGCCTTGCCCGCGGCTTTCGGACTGGTGTCCGCCGTCGCCTACCATCACTACGACACGGTGTACCGCATCCGCGGCGACGCAGGCGCGCCGCCGCACTGGCTGGTGCGGGCGATCGGCGGGCATGAGGGCAGGACGCTGGCGGTCGCCCTGGCCGCCACGCTGCTCACCGACACAGATTTCACCGTCGCGCTCACGGCACTCGCCGTGGCCGTGGCACTTGTGGTGCTCGTCGAGAGCATCCGCTTCTGGGTGACCGCTCACAAACGTGGAGCACCCGCCGTACACGATGAAGGAGAACCCGCATGATCGGCCTCGTGCTGGCGGCCGGCGCCGGACGGCGTCTTCGCCCCTACACCGACACGCTTCCCAAGGCCCTGGTGCCGGTCGACGGTGACACCACCATCCTCGACCTGACCCTCGGCAACTTCGCGGAGATCGGTCTCACCGAGGTCGCGATCATCGTCGGCTACCGCAAGGAGGCGGTCTACGACCGCAAGGCGGCGCTCGAGGAGAAGTACGGCCTCAAGCTCACGCTGATCGACAACGACAAGGCCGAGGAGTGGAACAACGCCTACTCCCTCTGGTGCGGTCGTGACGCGATCAAGCACACGGTGATCCTCGCCAACGGCGACACCGTGCACCCCGTCTCCGTCGAGAAGACGCTGCTCGCCGCCCGCGGCGACGGCAAGAAGATCATCCTCGCCCTCGACACGGTGAAGAACCTCGCCGACGAGGAGATGAAGGTCATCGTGGACCCCGAGAAGGGCGTCCAGAAGATCACCAAGCTGATGGACCCGGCGACCGCCACCGGTGAGTACATCGGTGTCACGCTCATCGAGGGCGACGCCGCCGAGCAGCTGGCCGACGCCCTGAAGACCACCTTCGAGCGTGACCCCGACCTCTACTACGAGGACGGCTACCAGGAGCTCGTCAACCGCGGCTTCAAGGTCGACGTGGAGCCGATCGGCGACGTCAAGTGGGTCGAGATCGACAACCACGACGACCTCGCCAAGGGCCGGGAGATCGCGTGCCAGTACTGACGAGGCTCATCCCCTCGCCGGTCGTCGTGGACATCCGGCCGGGGGCGCTCAACGACCTGGCCGGTGTCCTGGCCGACCAGCGGATCTGCTCGTCAACCGGCAAGCTCGCCATCGCCATCAGTGGCGGCTCCGGCGCGGTGCTTCGCCAGCGGCTCGAACCGTCGCTGCCCACCGCCGAGTGGTTCGAGGTGGGCGGTGGCACGCTCGACGACGCCATCAAGCTCGCCGACGCCATCAAAAAGGGCCGCTACGACGCGGTCGTCGGACTCGGCGGCGGCAAGATCATCGACTGCGCCAAGTTCGCCGCGGCGCGGGTCGGCGCACCGCTGGTCGCCGTCGCGACGAACCTGTCGCACGACGGCCTGTGCTCGCCGGTCGCCACGCTCGACAACGACGCGGGCCGCGGCTCGTACGGAGTGCCGAATCCCATCGCGGTCGTCATCGACCTCGACGTGATCCGTGAGGCCCCCGTACGTTTCGTGCGCTCCGGCATCGGTGACGCCCTGTCCAACATCTCCGCGATCGCGGACTGGGAGCTCGCCGCCCGTGAGCGCGGCGAGGACATCGACGGCCTCGCGGCCGCGATGGCGCGCCAGGCCGGCGAAGCCGTCCTGCGTCACCCCGGTGGTGTCGGCGACGACGCCTTCCTGCAGGTCCTCGCCGAGGGTCTGGTCCTCACCGGCATCGCGATGTCCGTGTCGGGCGACTCCCGCCCGGCGTCCGGCGCCTGCCACGAGATCAACCACGCCTTCGACCTCCTCTTCCCCAAGCGCGCGGCGAGCCACGGCGAGCAGTGCGGCCTGGGCGCGGCCTTCGCGATGTTCCTGCGTGGAGCCCGCGAGGAGTCGCTGTACATGGTGGAGGTGCTGCGCAGGCACGGCCTCCCCGTGACGCCGGAGGAGATCGGCTTCACCGTGGACGAGTTCGTCCAGGTCGTGGAGTACGCCCCGCAGACGCGCCCCGGGCGCTACACGATCCTCGAGCACCTCAATCTGAATTCCGACCAGATCAAGGACGCATACGCCGACTATGCCAAGGCCATCGGTAGCTGAACTCCGCCCCGTCGTTCACCCCGCAGGGGTGAAGGACCGGCGCAGCGGTGAGCACTGGGCGGGACGCCTGTACATGCGAGAGATCTCGCTGCGCTGCGACCGCTACCTGGTGAACACCAGGATCACGCCCAACCAGCTCACGTATCTGATGACCGTGGCCGGCGCCCTGGCCGCCCCGGCGCTTCTGGTGCCGGGGATCACGGGCGCCGTGCTCGGCGTGATCATGGTCCAGCTGTATCTCCTGCTGGACTGCGTCGACGGCGAGATCGCACGCTGGCGCAAGCAGTACTCCATGGCCGGGGTCTACCTGGACCGGGTCGCCGCCTACCTGTGCGACGCCGCCGTGCTCGTCGGCTTCGGTCTGCGGGCCGCGGACCTGTGGGGCTCGGGCCGCATCGACTGGCTGTGGGCCTTCCTCGGCACGCTCGCCGCGCTCGGCGCCATATTGATCAAGGCGGAGACCGACCTCGTCGGTGTCGCCCGCCACCAGCAGGGCCTCGCGCCGGTCAAGGAGTCGGCCTCCGAACCGCGCTCCTCCGGCATGGCCCTGGCGCGCAGGGCCGCGGGTGCGCTGAAGTTCCACCGGCTCGTGCTCGGCATCGAGGCGTCGCTGCTGATCCTGGTCCTCGCGATCGTGGACTCGGTCCGGGGCGACCTGCTCTTCTCCCGGATCGGTGTCGCCGTCCTGGCCGGCATCGCGATGCTGCAGACCCTGCTGCACCTCGTGTCCATCCTCGCCTCCAGCAGGCTGAAGTGAGTGCCGCGGGGAGCCGGCCCCTGAAGGTCGGCGCGGTCATCATCACCATGGGCAACCGGCCGCAGGAGCTGCGCGCCCTGCTCGACTCGGTCGCCAAGCAGGACGGCGACCCGGTCGAGGTGGTGGTCGTCGGCAACGGCGCCCCCGTGCCCGACGTCCCCGAAGGCGTACGCACCGTCGAGCTGCCCGAGAACCTCGGCATCCCCGGCGGGCGCAACGTCGGCATCGAGGCCTTCGGCCCCGGCGGCACCGACGTCGACGTTCTTCTCTTCCTCGACGACGACGGCCTCCTGGCCAACACGGACACGGCCCAGCTGTGCCGCGAGGCCTTCGCCGCCGACCCGAAGCTCGGCATCATCAGCTTCCGCATCGCCGACCCCGACACCGGCGAGACCCAGCGCCGCCACGTCCCGCGCCTGCGCGCGGCCGACCCGATGCGCTCCTCGCGCGTGACGACCTTCCTCGGCGGCGCCAACGCCGTCCGTACGCAGGTCACGGCCGAGGTCGGCGGACTGCCCGACGAGTTCTTCTACGCCCACGAGGAGACCGACCTCGCCTGGCGTGCCCTGAACGCGGGCTGGATGATCGACTACCGCGCCGACATGGTGCTCCTCCACCCGACGACCGCCCCCTCGCGGCACGCGGTCTACCACCGGATGGTCGCGCGCAACCGTGTCTGGCTCGCCCGTCGCAACCTGCCCGCGCTCCTGGTCCCGGTCTACCTCGGCGTGTGGATGCTCCTGACCCTGGCCAGGAAGCCTTCGGGCCCCGCGCTCAAGGCCTGGTTCGGCGGCTTCAAGGAGGGCTGGACGACGCCCTGCGGACCTCGCAGGCCGATGAGGTGGCGTACGGTGTGGCGGCTGACCCGACTGGGCCGACCTCCTGTCATCTGAGAAGCTCGGGTCTGAGAACATCTGGGCCATACCCCGGTCCCTGGCCCACGCCTACGCCCGACCGGCTGCGCATCTGAAGACGAAAGTTTCCACTCGTGAGTGAGACAACGCATGACGGCGGAGTCGCGGTGACCTCGCCTCCGTCGCCCGATGACGGGCTCTCCCGAGCCGATCTCGCCGCCAAGTACGGTCTGACCGTCAGCGGCGCACGGCCCGGACTTTTCGAGTACGTCAACCAGCTCTGGGGACGGCGCCACTTCATCCTCGCCTTCTCGCAGGCGAAGCTGACCGCTCAGTACAGCCAGGCCAAGCTCGGCCAGCTGTGGCAGGTGGCGACGCCGCTCCTGAACGCGCTCGTCTACTTCCTGATCTTCGGTCTGATCCTGGAGGCCGACCGGGGCTTCGAACGCGAGGTCTACATCCCGTTCCTGGTCACCGGTGTCTTCGTCTTCACCTTCACGCAGTCCTCGGTGATGGCGGGTGTCCGGGCGATCGCGGGCAATCTCGGTCTGGTGCGCGCACTGCACTTCCCGCGGGCCTCGCTGCCGATCTCCTTCTCGTTGCAGCAGCTCCAGCAGTTGCTGTTCTCGATGATCGTGCTGTTCGTCATCACGATCGGCTTCGGCAGCTACCCCAAGCTGTCGTGGCTGCTGATCGTCCCGGCCCTCGCCCTGCAGTTCCTGTTCAACACGGGCCTGGCGATGATCATGGCCAGGCTGGGCAGCAAGACCCCCGACCTCGCTCAGCTGATGCCGTTCGTGATGCGTACGTGGATGTACGCGTCCGGCGTGATGTTCTCCATCCCGGTCATGCTCGAGGGCAAGCCGGAGTGGATCGCCGACATCCTGCAGTGGAACCCGGCGGCCATCTACATGGACCTGATGCGCTTCGCGCTGATCGACGGGTACGGCATCGAGTACCTCCCGTTGGGTTACTGGACCTGGGCGATCGCCGCGGGCTGGGCCGTGCTGATCGCCGTCGGGGGCTTCGTGTACTTCTGGAAGGCTGAGGAGCGTTACGGCCGTGGCTGATGAGAACACCGTCGACAAGATCGACAGGACGCACATCCCCACCGTCATCGCCGACGAGCTGCACATCGTCTACCGCGTGAACGGCGCCAAGACGGGCAAGGGCAGCGCGACCTCCGCCCTGAGCCGCATCCTCAGGCGCGGCGAGGAGCGGGGCGTACGCAAGGTGCACGCCGTGCGCGGCGTCAGCTTCACCTCCTACCGCGGCGAGGCCATCGGCCTGATCGGCTCGAACGGCTCCGGCAAGTCGACCCTGCTCCGTGCCATCGCAGGCCTGCTGCCCGCCGAGAAGGGCAAGGTCTACACCGACGGCCAGCCCTCGCTGCTCGGCGTCAACGCGGCCCTGATGAACGACCTCACGGGCGAGCGCAACGTCATACTCGGCGGGCTCGCGATGGGGATGACGCGCGAGCAGATCAAGGAGCGCTACCAGGAGATCGTCGACTTCTCGGGCATCAACGAGAAGGGCGACTTCATCACCCTGCCGATGCGTACGTACTCGTCGGGCATGGCGGCCCGCCTGCGCTTTTCCATCGCGGCCGCCAAGGACCACGACGTACTGATGATCGACGAGGCGCTCGCGACGGGTGACCGCAAGTTCCAAAAGCGCTCCGAGGCCCGCATCCGCGAGCTCCGCAAGGAGGCCGGCACGGTCTTCCTCGTCAGTCACAACAACAAGTCCATCCGTGACACCTGCGACCGCGTGCTCTGGCTGGAGCGCGGTGAGCTGCGCATGGACGGGCCGACCGACGAGGTCATAAAGGAATACGAGAAGTTCACGGGCAAATAGCCCCTGCCGTACGCCCGAATGCACCAGGGCCCCGCCGGAGTCAACCCGGCGGGGCCCTGTCGCGTCCTGAGTCCCGACAGCCCCGGTGGTTACCTCAAGTCCCTTGCCTGCAGGGAAGATTGACGCCAATCGGTGTGTTGTTGTGATGCGCGGAACACCCCGACGATGCAGGCTGCGTTGTACAACGTAAGCTGTACCGGTGCTGATTCGCGGCAAGTGGGGCGATATCGCGCGGCGCCCCGGCTCATGGCACGGTCCGCCTCGCGGAGGGCCGGGCGGCGTGTCCGAAATAGGATGTATTGGGTCGGCAGTGTAGAACGGGAGATGTGACGGCAATGGCTACGGATGATCTCCAGCTGCACGACGCATCCGCCGTCCTAGCGAAGGCCGCGGACGAGAACTTCCCCGTGGCGCCCTTCTTCCTGCCCCGCGCCTGGCGCGACGACCTCATGGCCGTGTACGGCTACGCCCGCCTCGTCGACGACATCGGCGACGGCGACCTGGCCCCCGGCGGCGCCGACGCCCGCCACCTGGGCGTGGACCCCGATGCGGCCGAGGACCGGCCGGCTCTCCTGGACGCCTTCGAGGCCGACCTGCACCGGGTCTTCGACTCCACTCCGCGGCACCCGCTGATGCGCGCGCTCCAGCCCACCGTGCGGCGCTGTCGCCTCACCCCCGAACCCTTCCTCGGCCTGATCGCGGCCAACCGCCAGGACCAGCTCGTCGCGCGCTACGAGACGTACGACGACCTCCTCGCCTACTGCGAGCTGTCCGCGAACCCCGTGGGCCGGCTCGTGCTCGGCATCACAGGCACCGCGACGCCGGAGCGGATCCGCCGCTCGGACGCGGTGTGCACCGGCCTCCAGATCGTCGAGCACCTGCAGGACGTCGCAGAGGACCTGGGACAGGGCCGCATCTACCTGCCTGCCGAGGACATGAAGCGATTTCATGTCCAGGAGCGGGATCTCGCCGCGCCGACAGCAGGCGCATCGGTGCGCGCACTGGTTGCATATGAAGCAGAACGCGCCCGCTGCCTCCTGAATGAAGGCACCCCCCTGGTGGGTAGCGTCCACGGCAGGCTGAAGGTGCTGCTTGCAGGTTTCGTGGCTGGGGGGAGGGCGGCGGTCTCCGCGATCGCCGCCGCCGGATACGACGTACTTCCTGGACCGCCGAAACCCACCAAACCGCGTTTGCTGCGCGAGGTGGGGGCGGTTCTGCGAGGAGAGGGGTGAGCCGGACCGTGGAGTCAGGCCCGAACGTGTCCGCGCCGGTACTCGCCGCATACAGCTACTGCGAGGCCGTCACCGGACAGCAGGCACGCAATTTCGCGTACGGCATCAGGCTGCTGCCGATGCCCAAGCGCCGCGCCATGTCGGCGCTCTACGCCCTCTCGCGGCGCGTGGACGACATCGGCGACGGCGCGCTCGCCCCGGACGTCAAGGCCGAGCGCCTCGACGAGACCCGGGCCCTCCTCGCCCGGATCCGCGCGGGGAACGTGGACGAGGACGACACCGACCCCGTGGCCGTGGCGCTCGCGCACGCCGCGAATCACTTCCCCATCCCGCTCGGCGGGCTCGACGAACTGATCGACGGGGTCCTGATGGACGTCCGCGGCGAGACGTACGAGACGTGGGAGGACCTCAAGGTCTACTGCCGCTGCGTGGCGGGAGCCATCGGCCGGCTCTCGCTGGGCGTGTTCGGTACGGAACGGGGGGCGCTCAATGCCGAGCGCGCGCCGGAGTATGCCGACACGCTCGGCCTCGCGCTCCAATTGACCAACATCCTGCGGGACGTGCGCGAGGACGCGGAGGGCGGCCGTACGTATCTGCCCGCCGACGATCTCGCCAAGTTCGGCTGCTCCGCCGGGTTCTCGGGTTCCGAGCCGCCCGCCGGCTCCGACTTCGCCGGGCTCGTGCACTTCGAGGTGCGCAGGGCGCGGGCGCTTTTCGCCGAGGGGTACCGGCTCCTTCCCATGCTGGACCGGCGCAGCGGGGCCTGCGTCGCCGCCATGGCGGGCATCTACCGGCGCCTCCTCGACCGCATCGAGCGGGAGCCCGAGGCGGTCCTGCGCGGCCGTGTCTCGCTGCCCGGCCGCGAAAAGGCGTATGTCGCCGTGCGCGGTCTCTCCGGTCTCGATGCGCGCACCATCTCCCGACAGACCGTCAGGAGGCGTACTTGATGGGCATCCGCGGCGAATGCGGTGAACGTAGGGCATCCCCCTGCAACCGGCGGGCAACCCTCCGCCGGGCTCCGGCGTCCCAGACTGCAACCGCCGAGGGGAAAAGCGCATGAGCGACGACGACACGCGGTCGGCCGCGGAGGCCGACGGCAATGCGGGCCGCGGGGCCGCCGTGGTGGTCGGCGGCGGTCTCGCCGGCATCACCGCGGCGCTGTCCCTCGCCGACGCGGGACTGCGTGTGACGCTGCTCGAAGGGCGGCCGCGCCTCGGCGGGCTCGCCTTCTCCTTCAAGCGCGGCGAACTGACCGTCGACAACGGCCAGCACGTCTATCTGCGCTGCTGCACCGCCTACCGCTGGTTCCTCGACCGCGTCGACGGCGCCGCCCTCGCTCCCCTGCAGGAACGTCTCGACGTGCCCGTACTCGACGCCGACCGCAACCGGCTCGGACGACTGCGCCGCACCGCGCTGCCCGTGCCGCTGCATCTGGCGGCGAGCCTCGCCACGTATCCGCATCTGTCGCTCGCGGAGCGCGCCAACGTGGGCCGCGCCGCGCTCGCCCTCAAGGGACTCGACCCGACCGACCCCAAGCTGGACGGCCAGGACTTCGGCAGCTGGCTGGCCGAGCACGGCCAGTCGGCACGCGCCATCGAGGCGCTGTGGGACCTGGTCGGCGTGGCCACGCTGAACGCCGTCGCGGGGGACTCCTCGCTGGGCCTCGCCGCGATGGTCTTCAAGACCGGGCTGCTCTCGGACCCGGGCGCCGCAGACATCGGCTGGGCACACGTGCCCCTCGGTGATCTCCACGACACGCTCGCCCGCAAGGCGCTCGACTCCGCGGGCGTGCGAACCGAACTGAGGGCACGAGTCACCTCCATCTCCCGTACGGACAACGGGGGTTGGCAGGTCGAAGTTCCCGGCGAGACGATCGAGGCGCAGACCGTCGTGCTCGCGGTGCCGCAGCACGAGGCCCACGACCTGCTCCCGGACGGCGCCCTGGACGAGCCCGACCGGCTGCTCGACATCGACACCGCGCCGATCCTCAACATCCACGTCGTGTACGACCGCAAGGTCCTCAAGCGGCCGTTCTTCGCCGCCATCGGCTCGCCGGTGCAGTGGGTCTTCGACCGGACCGACGCCTCCGGGCTCACCGAGGGGCAGTACGTCGCGCTGTCCCAGTCCGCCGCCCAGGACGAGATCGACGCACCCGTCGCCGCGCTGCGCGAGCGCTATCTGCCCGAGCTCGAGCGGCTGCTGCCCGCCGCGCACGGCGCGGAGGTACGGGACTTCTTCGTGACCCGGGAGCGCACGGCGACCTTCGCGCCGACTCCCGGTGTGGGCCGGCTGCGGCCCGGTGCGCGCACCAAGGCTCCCGGCCTGTATCTGGCCGGGGCGTGGACCGCCACGGGGTGGCCCGCGACCATGGAGAGCGCCGTGCGCAGTGGCATCAGTGCCGCCGGGGCCGCTCTCTCCGCTCTCGACCGCCCACGCGATCACCTCTTCGACGTCGAGGAGGCCGCGTGAAGCCAGCCCTTCTGGGGTCAGGTCCCCAGGAATCCAGCACCGGAACAAGAGGAGAGACTGTGCCGACTGTGCCCTCGGCCGAATCGGCTGCCGACACGGTGGACGTGACCTCACTGCTCGAGCGCGGAAGGACGCTGGCGACCCCGGTGCTGCGGTCCGCCGTGGACCGTCTCGCACCGCCCATGGACACCGTCGCCGCCTACCACTTCGGCTGGATCGACGCCGAGGGCAACCCGTCGGACGGTGACGGCGGCAAGGCCGTGCGTCCCGCGCTCGCCCTGCTCTCCGCGGAGGCGGCGGGCGCCGCGCCGGAGGTCGGCGTGCCCGGAGCTGTCGCCGTCGAACTGGTGCACAACTTCTCGCTGCTGCACGACGACCTGATGGACGGCGACGAGCAGCGCAGGCACCGCGACACGGTGTGGAAGGTGCACGGCCCGGCCCAGGCCATCCTCGTCGGCGACGCCCTCTTCGCGCTCGCCAACGAGATCCTCCTGGAGATCGGCACCGTCGAGGCGGGCCGCGCCACGCGCCGCCTGACCACCGCGACCCGCGCCCTGATCGACGGCCAGGCGCAGGACATCTCCTACGAGCACCGCGAGCGGGTCACCGTCGAGGAGTGCCTGGAGATGGAGGGCAACAAGACCGGCGCCCTGCTCGCCTGCGCGGTCTCCATCGGCGCGGTCCTCGGCGGCGCCGACGACCACACCGCCGACGTCCTGGAGAAGTACGGCTACCACCTCGGCCTCGCCTTCCAGGCCGTGGACGACCTGCTCGGCATCTGGGGCGACCCGGAGGCCACCGGCAAGCAGACCTGGAGCGACCTCCGCCAGCGCAAGAAGTCCCTGCCGGTCGTGGCCGCACTCGCCGCGGGCGGGCCGGCCTCCGAGCAGCTCGGCGAGCTGCTCGCGGCCGACGCCAAGAGCAACGACTTCGACAGCTTCTCCGAGGAGGAGTTCGCCGCGCGTGCCGCCCTGATCGAGCAGGCGGGCGGCCGCGAGTGGACCGCCGAGGAGGCCCGGCGCCAGCACACCATCGCCATCGAGGCCCTGGACACCGTCCAGATGCCGGACCGGGTACGGGCGCAGCTTGTCGCGCTCGCCGACTTCGTCGTCGTACGGAAGAGATGATCACTATCGAGCAGATATAGGACTCGCAGTCGCCGGCCGGCGCCCAGCGCGTCGGCCGACGGCGGACCCACAGCAGAGAAGACGACTGCACGAAGGGGAAGCCATGACAGCGACGACCGACGGAAGCACCGGAGCGGTGACGCCCCGCGCAACCTCGGCCAGCCAGCCACTCGACCACGCCGCCGCGACAGCAGGGCCACATGACGCCGCCGCGCGCGCCATACAACGCTCGACCGAGTTCCTGCTCGGACAGCAGGACGCCCAGGGCTGGTGGAAGGGCGACCTCGAGACCAACGTGACGATGGACGCCGAGGACCTGCTGCTCCGTCAGTTCCTTGGCATCCGGGACGCGAGGACCACCCGCGCCGCCGCGCTCTTCATCCGCGGCGAGCAGCGCGAGGACGGCACCTGGGCCACCTTCTTCGGCGGCCCAGGCGAACTCTCCACCACCATCGAGGCGTACGTCGCGCTGCGCCTCGCGGGCGACGCCCCCGACGACCCGCACATGGCGAAGGCCTCCGCCTGGATCCGCGACCAGGGCGGCATCGCCGAGAGCCGCGTCTTCACCCGCATCTGGCTGGCCCTGTTCGGCTGGTGGAAGTGGGACGACCTGCCCGAACTCCCGCCGGAGCTCATCTACTTCCCCAAGTGGCTGCCCCTCAACATCTACGATTTCGGGTGCTGGGCCCGGCAGACGATCGTGCCGCTCACGGTCGTCTCCGCCAAGCGCCCCGTCCGTCCCGCGCCCTTCCCGCTGGACGAGCTGCACAGCGACGTGCGTGTCCCGAACCCGGGCAAGCCCCTCGCGCCCATGGGGAGTTGGGACGGCGTCTTCCAGCGCCTGGACAAGGCGCTGCACGTCTACCACAAGGTCGCCCCGCGCAAGCTGCGCAAGGCCGCGATGAACAGTGCCGCTCGCTGGATCATCGAACGCCAGGAGAACGACGGCTGCTGGGGCGGTATCCAGCCGCCCGCCGTCTACTCCGTGATCGCACTGCATCTGCTCGGCTACGACCTGGAACACCCGGTCCTCAAGGCGGGCCTGGCATCCCTCGACCGGTTCGCGGTGTGGCGCGAGGACGGCGCACGGATGATCGAGGCGTGTCAGTCGCCGGTCTGGGACACCTGCCTGGCGACCATCGCCCTCGCCGACGCGGGCGTGCCCGCCGACCATCCGCAGCTCATCAAGGCCGCGGACTGGATGCTCGCCGAGGAGATCGCGCGGCCCGGTGACTGGGCCGTCCGCAGGCCTCAACTTGCCCCCGGGGGCTGGGCGTTCGAGTTCCACAACGACAACTACCCCGACATCGACGACACCGCCGAGGTCATCCTGGCCCTGCGCCGCGTCGACCACCCGGACCGCGCGCGCATGGAGAACGCGATCAGCCGCGGAGTGCGCTGGACCCTGGGCATGCAGTCCAAGAACAACGCCTGGGCCGCCTTCGACGCCGACAACACGAGCCCGTTCCCCAACCGGCTGCCGTTCTGCGACTTCGGGGAGGTCATCGACCCGCCGTCGGCCGACGTCACCGGGCACGTCGTCGAGATGCTCGCCATCGAGGGCAAGGCACACGACCCGCGCACCCGGCGCGGCATCGAGTGGCTGCTCGCCGCACAGGAGCCGGACGGCTCCTGGCTCGGCCGCTGGGGCGTCAACTACGTATACGGGACAGGGTCCGTGGTGCCCGCGCTCACCGCGGCGGGACTGCCGGGATCGCACCCCGCGCTGCGCCGCGCCGTCACCTGGGTGGAGTCGGTGCAGAACGACGACGGAGGCTGGGGCGAGGACCTGCGCTCCTACCGCTACGAGGAGTGGCGGGGCCACGGCGTCTCCACCGCCTCGCAGACCGCCTGGGCGCTGCTCGCGCTGCTCGCCGCCGGGGAGCGGGACTCCAAGGCCGTGGAGCGTGGCGTCTCCTGGCTCGCCGAGACACAGCGGGACGACGGCTCCTGGGACGAGCCGTACTTCACCGGCACCGGCTTCCCCTGGGACTTCTCCATCAACTACCACCTCTACCGGCAGGTGTTCCCGCTCACGGCCCTCGGCCGGTACGTCAACGGGGAGCCGTTCGCCGGCCTCTCCGCCAAGGGGGGTTGATGGAGAGGACCCCGGCCGCGCCGGACCCCGCACCGCTGCTGATCGCCTGCGCGCTCGGCATCGAGCACCTCGCCCTGCGCACGGGCGACCGCGGCGACGCGCACGGGCGGGTCACCCTGCTCCGTACGGGCATGGGCCCCAAGAACGCCGAGCGCGCCGTCACCGCCGCCCTCGGCAAGGAACCGCTGCGCCACGCCGCCGTCGTGGCCACCGGTTTCTGCGCCGGGCTCGCCCCCGGCATGCACCCCGGCGACCTGATCGTCGCCGACGAGACCCGCGGCGCACACGGCCACACGCCCTGCGTCGGCACCGATCTGCTGGTCAAGGAGCTGGAGCGGGCCGTTCCCGGACGCACCGTGCACACCGGCCCGCTCACCGGATCCGACCATGTCGTCCGGGGGCACGAACGTGCCGGCCTGCTCGCCACGGGCGCGATCGCGGTGGACATGGAGTCCGCCGCGACCCTGCACAGCGCGCTGCGGGCGGGAGACCGTCCCGTTGCCGCCGTCCGGGTGGTCGTGGACGCCCCACAGCACGAACTCGTCCGCATCGGCACGGTGCGCGGTGGAATATCGGCTTTCCGTGTTCTTCGCACCGTGCTTCCCGCATTTTTCGAATGGCACCGTTCTTCTTTGCTCCCACGGAGGTGAGCCAGATGGCCATGCCGCTGCGCCAGACCATCAAGGTCGCGACGTATCTCTTTGAACAAAAGCTCCGCAAGCGTGAGAAGTTCCCGCTGATCGTCGAATTGGAGCCGCTCTTCGCGTGCAATCTCGCCTGCGAGGGATGCGGGAAGATCCAGCATCCGGCCGGTGTGCTCAAGCAGCGCATGCCGGTGGCCCAGGCCGTGGGCGCCGTCCTTGAGTCCGGTGCGCCGATGGTGTCCATCGCCGGTGGCGAGCCGCTGATGCACCCTCACATGGACGAGATCGTGCGGCAGTTGGTGGCCAAGAAGAAGTACGTCTTCCTCTGCACCAACGCCATGCTGCTGCGCAAGAAGCTGGAGAAGTTCACGCCTTCCCCGTACTTCGCGTTCGCCGTGCACATCGACGGCATGCGCGAGCGGCACGACGAGTCCGTCGCGAAGGAGGGCGTGTTCGACGAGGCGGTGGCAGCGATCAAGGAAGCCAAGAAGCGCGGCTTCCGGGTCACCACCAACTCGACCTTCTTCAGCAACGACACCCCGCAGAACATCATCGAGGTCCTCAACTACCTCAACGACGAGCTGCAGGTCGACGAGATGATGCTGTCGCCCGCCTACGCCTACGAGAAGGCGCCGGACCAGGAGCACTTCCTGGGCGTCGAGCAGACCCGCGAACTGTTCAAGAAGGCGTTCGCGGGCGGCAACAGGCGGCGCTGGCGCCTGAACCACTCGCCGCTGTTCCTCGACTTCCTCGAGGGCAAGGCGGACTTCCCGTGCACCGCCTGGGCGATCCCGAACTACTCGCTCTTCGGCTGGCAGCGCCCCTGCTACCTGATGAGCGACGGGTACGTCCCGACGTACAAGGAGCTCATCGAGGAGACCGACTGGGACAAGTACGGCCGCGGCAAGGACCCGCGGTGCGCCAACTGCATGGCGCACTGCGGCTACGAGCCGACCGCCGTCCTGGCCACCATGGGCTCCCTCAAGGAGTCCATCCGCGCCGCCCGCGAGACGGTCTCCGGAAACCGCGGGTGACGTGATGACCCCTGGAACGCCTGTCGCACTGGGCCTTCCTGAGCTGCCGGTCCGACCGATCGCGGAGCGTCGCGTCTCGCGACGCATCGAGGTCGGGCCGGTGGCCGTGGGGGGCGGCGCGCCGGTGTCGGTGCAGTCGATGACGACGACGCGTACGTCCGACATCGGTGCGACGCTGCAGCAGATCGCCGAACTCACCGCTTCCGGCTGCCAGATCGTGCGGGTGGCGTGTCCGACGCAGGACGACGCGGATGCGCTGGCGACGATCGCGCGGAAGTCGCAGATCCCGGTGATCGCGGACATTCACTTCCAGCCGAAGTACGTCTTCGCGGCCATCGACGCCGGGTGCGCCGCTGTGCGTGTGAACCCGGGCAACATCAAGCAGTTCGACGACAAGGTCAAGGAGATCGCGCGGGCGGCGAATGACGCGGGCACGCCGATCCGGATCGGTGTGAACGCGGGCTCCCTGGACGCGCGTCTGCTGAAGAAGTACGGCAAGGCCACCCCGGAGGCGCTGGTCGAATCCGCGCTGTGGGAGGCGTCGCTCTTCGAGGAGCACGGCTTCCGGGACATCAAGATCTCGGTGAAGCACAACGACCCGGTGGTCATGGTCAACGCCTACCGCCAGCTGGCTGCGGCCTGCGATTACCCCCTGCACCTCGGTGTGACGGAGGCGGGTCCCGCCTTCCAGGGCACGATCAAGTCGGCGGTGGCCTTCGGGGCATTGCTGAGCGAGGGCATCGGCGACACGATCCGCGTCTCGCTGTCCGCGCCGCCCGCCGAGGAGATCAAGGTCGGCATCCAGATCCTGGAGTCCCTCAACCTCAAGCTGCGCCGCCTGGAGATCGTTTCCTGCCCGTCCTGCGGCCGTGCCCAGGTCGACGTCTACAAGCTGGCCGAAGAGGTCACCGCGGGCCTGGACGGCATGGAGGTCCCGCTGCGTGTCGCCGTCATGGGCTGCGTCGTGAACGGCCCCGGCGAGGCCCGTGAGGCGGATCTCGGTGTCGCGTCCGGCAACGGCAAGGGGCAGATCTTCGTCAAGGGCGAGGTCATCAAGACCGTTCCCGAGTCGAAGATCGTGGAGACCCTCATCGAAGAGGCGATGAAGATCGCCGAACAGATGCAGGACGACGGCGTCACCTCAGGGGTGCCGGACGTCATGGTGAGCTGAGTTCCACCAGAGAGGGGGCCGAGCATGACCATTCTGGAATCCATCCGGGGGCCGCGTGACCTGAAGGCGCTGACCGAGGACGAGCTCGACGAACTGGCCGAGGAGGTACGGGAGTTCCTGGTGCACGCGGTCGCCAGGACCGGAGGCCACCTCGGCCCCAATCTGGGGGTGGTGGAACTCTCCATCGCCCTCCACCGGGTCTTCGAGTCGCCGATCGACCGCATCGTGTGGGACACCGGCCACCAGAGCTACGTGCACAAACTCCTGACCGGCCGGCAGGACTTCTCCAAGCTGCGCGGCAAGGGCGGCCTGTCCGGCTACCCCTCGCGCGCGGAGTCCGAGCACGACATCGTCGAGAACAGTCACGCCTCGACGGCGCTCGGCTGGGCCGACGGACTGGCCAAGGCGCGCCAGGTCCTGGGGGAGCGGGGCCACGTCGTCGCCGTCATAGGGGACGGCGCGCTCACCGGCGGCATGGCGTGGGAGGCGCTCAACAACATCGCGGCCGCGAAGGACCGGCCGTTGATCATCGTCGTCAACGACAACGAGCGTTCGTACGCCCCCACCATCGGCGGTCTCGCCAACCACCTCGCCACACTTCGTACGACGGACAGCTATGAACAGGTACTGGCCTGGGGCAAGGACATACTCCAGCGCACCCCCGTCGTCGGGCACACGCTGTACGAGTCGCTGCACGGCGCCAAGAAGGGGTTCAAGGACGCCTTCGCGCCGCAGGGCATGTTCGAGGACCTCGGCCTGAAGTACGTCGGGCCGATCGACGGGCACGACACCGGCGCCGTGGAGTCGGCACTGCGACGTGCGAAACGCTTCCACGGCCCCGTCATCGTCCACTGCCTCACCGAGAAGGGCCGCGGCTACGAACCCGCGCTCGCCGACGAGGCCGACCGCTTCCACACGGTCGGGGTGATGGACCCGCTGACCTGCGAGCCGCTCGCGCCCTCCAACGGCCCGTCCTGGACCTCGGTGTTCGGCGACGAGATCGTGCGCATCGGTGCCGAGCGGGAAGACGTGGTCGCGATCACCGCGGCCATGCTGGGCCCGGTCGGTCTGACGAAGTTCGCCCAGTCCTTCCCCGACCGGGTGTGGGACGTCGGGATCGCGGAACAGCACGCCACGGTGTCGGCCGCCGGACTCGCCACCGGGGGCCTGCACCCCGTCGTCGCCGTCTATGCCACCTTCCTCAACCGGGCCTTCGACCAGCTCCTGATGGATGTCGCGCTGCACGAGTGCGGCGTCACCTTCGTCCTGGACCGGGCCGGGGTCACGGGCGTCGACGGGGCCTCGCACAACGGCATGTGGGACATGTCGATCCTCCAGGTCGTGCCGGGGCTGCGGATCGCCGCGCCGCGCGACGCCGACCAACTGCGCGTACAGCTGCGGGAAGCGGTGGCCGTGGACGACGCGCCGACGTTGCTCCGCTTCCCCAAGGAGTCGGTGGGCCCCGCGATCCCCGCGGTGGACCGGATCGGCGGCATGGACGTCCTGGCCCACAGCGGCCCCAGCGACCAAAGCGGTCAAGACGCCGACGTGGACGTGCTGTTGGTGGCGGTCGGCGTGATGGCGCCCGTCTGCCTGCAGGCGGCGGAGCTGCTGCGGGAGCGGGGCCTCACCTGCACCGTGGTCGACCCGCGCTGGGTCAAGCCGGTCGACGCCGAGCTGCCCGCGCTGGCCGCACGGCACCGCGTGGTGGGGGTCGTGGAGGACAACAGCCGGGCGTCCGGGGTCGGCGCGGCGATCGCCCTCGCGCTGGGCGATGCCGAAGTCGACGTTCCCGTACGGCGGTTCGGCATCCCCGAGCAGTTCCTCGCGCACGCCAAACGGGCCGAGGTGCTCGCGGACCTCGGGCTCACCCCTGTCGAGATCGCGGGTCGGATCAGCGCCACACTGGCAGCCAAGGAGCACGGAGCATGACCAAGGAGTTCGACCTCGGCAGACTCCTCGCCGAGCGGGGCGCCGAGCGTTACGAACTGCATGCGCGGCATCTGAACCATCAGCTGCCGCGCATGCTGCACACCATCGGCTTCGACAAGGTCTACGAACGGGCCGAGGGCGCGTACTTCTGGGACGCGGAGGGCAACGACTACCTCGACATGCTCGCGGGCTTCGGGGTGATGGGCCTCGGCCGCCACCACCCCGTCGTGCGCAAGGCGCTGCACGACGTCCTGGACGCCTCGCTCGCCGACCTGACGCGCTTCGACTGCCAGCCGCTGCCCGGTCTGCTCGCCGAGAAGCTGCTCACCCACAGCCCGCACCTGGACCGTGTCTTCTTCGGCAACAGCGGCACGGAGGCCGTCGAGACCGCGCTGAAGTTCGCGCGGTACGCGACGGGCAGGCCGAGGGTGCTCTACTGCACGCACGCCTTCCACGGCCTGACCACCGGCTCGCTCTCGGTGAACGGCGAGTCGGGCTTCCGGGACGGGTTCGCGCCGCTGCTGCCCGACACCGCGGTGCCGCTCGGCGACCTGGACGCCCTGCGCGCGGAGCTGGCCAAGGGCGACGTGGCCGGGCTCATCGTGGAGCCCATCCAGGGCAAGGGCGTGCTCGAGACGCCGCCCGGCTATCTGGCGGCCGCCCAGGAGCTGCTGCGCAGGCACAAGGCGCTCCTCATCGCCGACGAGGTGCAGACGGGCCTCGGCAGGACCGGTGAGTTCTACGCCTACCAGCACGAGGAAGGCGTCGAGCCGGACCTGGTGTGCGTCGCGAAGGCGCTGTCCGGCGGCTATGTGCCGGTGGGCGCGACCCTCGGCAAGGACTGGATCTTCAAGAAGGTGTACTCGTCCATGGACCGGGTGCTCGTGCACTCGGCGAGCTTCGGGTCCAACGCGCAGGCCATGGCGGCCGGGCTCGCGGTCCTCGCGGTCATGGAGGACGAGAAGATCGTGGAGAACGCGCGCGTGACCGGCGAGCTCCTGAAGACGCGGCTCGGCGCGCTCGTCGACCGCTACGAGCTCCTGAGCGAGGTGCGCGGCCGGGGCCTGATGGTCGGCATCGAGTTCGGGCGGCCCAAGTCGCTGAAGCTGCGCGGGCGTTGGACCATGCTGCAGACGGCCCGCAAGGGGCTCTTCGCGCAGATGGTCGTCGTGCCGCTGCTGCAGAAGCACCGCATCCTCACCCAGGTCTCCGGCGACCATCTGGAGGTCATCAAGCTGATCCCGCCGCTGACCGTGGGGGAGCGGGAGGTCGACCGGTTCGTGGAGGCCTTCACCGCCGTGATGGACGAGGCGCACAGCGGGGGCGGGCTGATGTGGGACTTCGGCAGGACGCTGGTGAAGCAGGCGGTCGCGAACCGCTGAGGCGTCGGAGTCACCGCCGGGTGCCGGTGGCAGGCCCGGCGGCTTTTGCCTCTGGGGCAAGAAAGTTGCCTCGGGGGCAAGAGCCTGGCTCAATCGGGGTATGAGCAATGCCGAGCCAGAACCGCTCGACCCGGAGGCCGCCGAGGCTCTGCCCGCCGTCGCCCCGCAGCTGCGTGAGCTGCGGCGCCGTGCCGCGCTGACGCTGGAGGCCGCGGCCCGCAGCGCCGGGCTCTCGCCCGCCCACCTCTCCCGCCTGGAGACGGGGCGGCGCCAGCCGTCGCTGCCGATGCTGCTCGCACTCGCCCGCACCTACGGTACGACGGTCTCGGAACTCCTCGGCGAGAAGCCCGCCGACCGGGACGCGATCGTCCGCGCCTCGGACATGGAACCGACGCGGGCCGGCGGCTGGACCTACTGGCAGGCGGGCGCGCAGGCCCGGGGCATGCAGGCGCTGCGGGTGCACGTCCCGCATGGGGCACAGGGCGACATCGTGCGCGTCCACCCCGGCGAGGAGTGGCTCTACGTCCTCCAGGGGCGCCTTCGGCTGCGGCTCGGCGACACCACGTACACGCTCGAACCGGGGGACAGCGCGCACTTCGACTCGCTGACCCCGCACCGGATCGCTGCCGCGGACCACCTCGGCACCGACCTTCTCTTCGTCCACACCCTGCTGCAGAGTCCCGCCACCGCGCTGTGCCTCGGCGGGACCCCGCACAGCTCCACCCTGGGAGACACGCGATGACGGAACCCGAAGCGCGGCAGCCCGAGCCGGCCGTCCCCGCAAAGAAGGCCATGTCCATGGAGGAGAAGCTCCCCCGCGGGCTCTGGATCCGGCTGATCATCTACGTCGCGGTGGGCCACGTGTTCGCGGCCTTCATCTACCTGCTGTTCACGCTGGGCGCGCAGAACCAGTGACGGTGCGGCCCGGGGAGGGCGTCAGTCCAGGAGGTGCTCGCGCAGCCGCTCGCGGGTCTCGGGGGTCAGGTTGAGGCCCTCGGCGAGGTAGGTCTCCGTGTCGCCCCAGGTCTGCTCGATCGTCTCGAAGGCCGCGGCCAGGTATTCGGCGCGGGCCTCGAAGAGCGGGCTGAGCAGCTGCATGACCTCGGGGGACATCGCGTTGGGGGAGCTGTCGCTGCGGCGCACCTTGTAGCGGCGGTGGGTGGCGTTCGACTCCAGGTAGTCCGCCTCGATGGCGTCGCGCTCGACGCCGACGGCGAGCAGCGTGACGGCTATGGAGAGGCCCGCGCGGTCCTTGCCCGCCGCGCAGTGCATCAGGGCGGGCACGCTGTCCGCGGCCATCTCGTGCAGCACCCGGCTGTGCTCGGCGGTGCGGTCCCTGATGATCTCGCGGTACGTGTCGGAGAGGCGCCCCGCGGCCTGCCCCTCGGAGAGCGCCGCGCGCAACTGGTCCAGGTCTCCGTCGCGGACCATCGTCCAGAACTCGGCGCCGTGGGCCGGGTCGGTCAGCGGCAGGTTCACGTTGCGTACGCCGGGCAGCTCGACGTCCGGACCCTCCAGCCGCTGGTCGGCCGCGTTGCGGAAGTCGTAGATCGTGTGCAGGCCCAGGGTGGAGAGGAACGCGGCGTCGGACGCGGTGGCGTGCGCGAGGTGACCGCTGCGGAAGAGCCGGCCGTGGCGCACGCGGCGGCCGTCCACGGTCGGAAGTCCGCCCACGTCACGGAAGTTGCGGACTCCGGCCAGCTCGGGCTCCGCCTGCTCGGTCGTCGTCAGCTCTGTCGGCGGGACCTGCTGCGTCACGGGGGCTCCTCCGGTCCGGGCGCCGGCGTACTCGCCGGTCGGGGTGGGACTTCGACCATACGACATGGGTACCTGAGGCAATCACTGCTGGTGCATGAGCGTTGCCTCACAGGTGAACCCCCTCGCGGCGGCGACGCGTTGGCCGTCTATTCCTGGCTTGGACGAAACTTGACCGGTGGCTTATCTCACCCCCCGTCAACCCCTCCCTACGGTGGCGTAGGTCACTTGGTGAGGTGAAAGATGTGACGACGTGAGAGCAGAGTCGACAACCTTCATCCCTGACACATTCACCTCCTACGCAGCGGTCGGCGACAGCTTCACCGAAGGCGTGGGGGACCCCGGCCCCGACGGTGCGTTCGTCGGCTGGGCCGACCGCCTTGCGGTGCTCCTCGACGACCTGCAGCCGGAACACACCTTCCGGTACGCGAACCTCGCCGTGCGCGGCAAGCTGCTCGACCAGGTCGTCGCGGACCAGGTGCCCCTGGCCAAGAAGATGGGCCCCGACTTCCTGTCGTTCTGCGCGGGCGGCAACGACATCATCCGTCCCGGCACCGACCCGGACGAGGTCGCCGAGCGGTTCGAGCGGGCCGTCGTCGACCTCACGTCGGCGGTCGGCACGGTCATGGTGACCACGGGCTTCGACACCCGGGGAATTCCGGTCCTCAAGCACCTGCGCGGCAAGATCGCCACGTACAACGGTCATGTCCGCGCGATCGCCGACCGCTACGGCTGCCCGGTCCTCGACCTGTGGTCCCTCAAGACCATCCAGGACCGCCGTGCCTGGGACGGCGACCGCCTGCACCTCTCCGCCGAGGGCCACACCCGGGTGGCGCTGCGCGCGGCCCAGGTCCTGGGCCTCGAGGTCCCCGCGGACCCGGATCAGCCGTGGCCCCCGGAGCCGCCGCGCGGCACGCTGGAGGTGCGGCGCGACAACATCAACTGGGCGCGCGAGTACCTCGTTCCGTGGTTCGGGCGGAGGCTCCGGGGGGAGTCGTCGGGGGACCACGTGGAGGCGAAGGGGAGCGTGGACCCCTACACCGTCAGGATGCACATCAAGTCGGCGTCCTGAAGGGGGCGTCAGCGGAGGGCGACGCGACCAGGGCCGGGCCCAGTTCTCGGTCCAGGGCCTCGTCCACCCACGCCAGCATGCGGGCGCGGGGCAGCGCGCCCTCGTAGGCCGTCAGCTGCACCGCGAGGCCGTCGAGCAGGGCCGTGAGGCGCAGGGCCGTGGACCGTGGGTCCGCGCAGGTGAACTCGCCCGCGGTGACGCCCTCCCCGATGACCTCCGCGAGGGCGGCCTTCCACTGCTGGTCCAGGTCGCGCGTGACCGTGCGCAGGGCGGGTTCGCGCAGTGCGGCGGACCAGCCCTCGATCCAGAGGCGCCAGCCCTTGGCCCGGCCGGTGGGGGCGTACCACCGGACGGCGGCGCGCAGGCGGCGCAGGGCCGTGGTGCGGCGGCCCAGGAGGGCGCGCAGATGCGCCAGATCGCTCTCCGCGGCGTGCGCGAAGGCCGCTGCCACCAGCTTCTCCTTCGTGGAGAAGTGGTACAGGACCAGCGCGTTGCTCACTCCGAGCGCCGCGGCCACGTCCGCGATGCGTACGGCCGCCACACCGCGCACCTCGATCTGTTCGACGGTGGCGGCAAGCAGCTCCGCCCGCCGTTCCGCCACGCTCAACCGCACTCTCGCCACGCCGGGCAGCCTACCCACCTCCCGCTACGCGTTCGCGTACCAGCCGAAGCGCTCCCCGATCACCGGCAACCGGTCGGCGACCAGCGCGTGGGCGGCCGCGCGCGGCGTCGTGCCGTACGCCTCGGCGCGCCGCAGCATCAGTTCGACCAGGGCCCGCATCGAACGGCGCGTGTACGCGAAGGCCTCGTCCGCGTCGGGGCCGATGTCGCCGAACAGCGTCCACCACCACCAGGCGTTGGTGCCGGAGTTGACGACGACATCCGGCAGGACGGTGATGCCCCGCTGCGCGAGGAGGTGCTCCGCCTGTGGCAGCACCGGCATGTTGGCCGCCTCGGCTATCCAACGGGCCGTGATCCGCGCCTGGTTGGTCGGGTCGATGGTGTACGACACCGCCGCGGGGACCAGGATCTCCGCCTGCGTGGACAGCCAGGCCTCGCCCGGGAGTTCGCGGTCCTCGGGCCGCAGGGCGGAGCGGTCCACCGTGCCGTGCGCGTCCCGGGCGGCGAGCAGTGCCTCCACGTCGAGCCCCGCCGGGTTGGCGATCGTGCCCTTGATGTCGGCGACGGCCACGATCGTCAGACCCGCGCGCGTGAGGAACCGTGCGGTCGCGCCACCCATGGTGCCCAGGCCCTGTACGGACACGCGCGCGCCCGCGTGCGCGTGTCCCGCGCGGTCGAGGGCCGCTAGGACCGCTTCGGCGACGCCGTGGCCGCCGACCAGCTCGGCGAGCCCGATCCCGTCGACCTGAACGGCGAACGCGTCCGCCAGGCGCTTCCGGGCCGCCGCCTCGTCGTCCAGGAGCGGGTGGACGGCCTGGACGGTGGAGAGCAGCCCTGCTTCCTTCGCCGCCTTGTCGACCAGCTCCTGGGTGAGCCCCAGGTCCTCGCCCGTCGTCCAGGAGCTCTCGACGTACGGACGCATCGCCCGCAGATAGCGGACCAGGACGTCGTATGCCTCCGGGGCGCGCGGATCGCAGTCGATGCCGCCCTTGGCGCCGCCGAGCGGGATGTAGCGGGCGCTGGGGTCGTAGTGCAGGGCTTCCTTCATCGTCATCCCGCGGGCCAGGCCCGCGACCTCGTCGAGGGTGCAGCCGGGGCGCATCCGCAGGCCTCCGCTGCAGACACCGCGTACGAGACGGTCGATGACCAGGAAACCCCGGTGGCCGGTGATGTGGTCGGTCCAGGTGAGGGAGAGGAGGGGCGTGAGCGGCGCAGAGGTGTCGGCAGGGACGGCGGGGACGGCGGGCGGCGCCGGAACTGGGGGCATGGAGCGTCCTCCTGCTGAACGAGGGATCAGTAGGAGTACATCACGCGCCTGTGCGCGCGTGGCCGGTGCGGGCCCCTCCGGGCAGCCGCTGTCGGAGGCGGTGCACATAATGGAGATCTGACCTATCCCTTCCAGGAGGTGCTGTGTCCCGTTCGCTGAGCTCTGGGCTCCGCTCGCTCAGGACCGCCGCCTTCGGCGCGGATCCGGCCGGTGAGCGGCTCGCGAGGATCCACAGATCGCCGAACTTCGCCGATGGGTCCTTCCAGAACCCCGAGGGGGCGCGGACCCGGCCCACCGGTTCGACGCTCGAGTTCGCGAAGATCTACTTCCGCAAGGAGGAGCGGATCCGGCGCGGGCCCATGGGCACCGTCCCCGTGCATCCCACCACCCTCGCCGATCTCGCCGTCCCCCCGGCCGGCGGATTGCGCATCACCTGGATGGGGCACTCCAGTGTGCTCGCCGAGATCGACGGGCAGCGGGTGCTCTTCGACCCGGTCTGGGGAGAGCGGTGCTCACCCTTCTCCTGGGTCGGACCCAAGCGCCTGCACCCCGTGCCGGTGCCGCTCGCGGCGCTCGGCCCGGTGGACGTCGTGGTGATCTCGCACGACCACTACGACCACCTGGACATGCCCACCATCCGGGCCCTGGCCGGCACGGACACCGTCTTCGCGGTGCCGCTGGGCGTCGGCGCCCACCTGGAGCACTGGGGCGTCCCCGCCGACCGGCTGCGCGAGCTCGACTGGAACGAGGCCACGAAGGTGGGCGGCCTGACCCTCACGGCGACGCCCGCGCGCCACTTCTGCGGCCGCGGCGTGCGCAACCCGCAGCACACGCTCTGGGCGTCCTGGGCCGTCGCGGGACCCGAGCACAGCGTTTACCACAGCGGCGACACCGGCTATTTCGGCGGGTTCCGTGAGATCGGCACGGAGCACGGACCGTTCGACGTCACGATGATCCAGATCGGGGCTTACAGCGAGTTCTGGCCCGACATCCACATGACGCCCGAGGAGGGGGTGCGCGCCCACCTGGACCTCCAGGGCGGGCGCCCCGACGGCGTGATGCTGCCGATCCACTGGGGCACGTTCAACCTCGCGCCGCACCCGTGGTCCGCGCCGGGCGAGGGCACGCTCGCCGAGGCGGCCCGCGTCGGGGCGAGGATCGCGCTGCCCGTGCCGGGCGAGCCGTTCGAGCCCGGGGCGGACGCGACGCCGTCGCAGCCGTGGTGGCGCGGCGTCGCGATCGAGCCGGAGGGCGGATGGACCCGCCCGGAGGGCGTCACCGCGAGCACCGGGTCAGCGGCAGGGTCCGCCGAGCGCGTGCAGACCACCGAGGCCACCGAGGCCACCGATCGTCCCGAGCGCACGGAAGGCACCGGGGAGCCCGAGGCGGCACGCGTCGGCTGACGGATACGGCACGTCGGTGGGCGCCGCGGGCCTCGCGGCACCTACCGGGAGGCGGGGCGGTCGCGTACGGCGCGCCGCCCCGCAGTGGTGCCTGTCCCGCAGTGGTGCCTGTCCCGCAGTGGTGCCTGTCCCGCAGCCGTGCCCGCCTCGCAGGCCGCCTCAGCTACGCAGGCCGCGCGTCGGCCCCGCAAGCCGCCTCAGCCGGACGCGGACGCGAGGGTCGCTTGTGGGGACCCCTTGTCGGCCGGTGCGACGAGCATGGTGAACCAGACGGTCTTACCGGTGGTGGTGGGCCGGGTGCCCCAGGCATCGGCGAGGGCCTCGACCAGGAGCAGCCCGCGGCCGTCCTCCTCGGTGCTCTCCGCGAGCCGGGCCCGGGGCCGGGGCGTGGTGTGGTCGGTGATCTCCACGCCCAGCTCGCGGACGCTGTGCCACACCCGCAGATTGAAGGGCCCGCGCGCGTGGCGGAACGCGTTGGTCAGGAGTTCGGAGGCCAGCAGGAGAGCCGTGTCGGTCTGTGCCGTCAGGCCCCATTCGGCCAGCTTCGCGCGCAGGAACCGCCGCCCGGCCGGGATCGAGACCGCCTCGCACGCAAGACCCGTCTCCGCGGTGTCCAGGGGCGCCGTGGGAAAGCTGACGAGCAGCAGGGTCACGTCGTCGGCGTACGCCTCGGTGTCCGGCAGCAGTGCGTGCAGGACACGGTCGGCGGCGCTCTCCAGGCCACCGGCCGTGGCGAAGACGTCCTCCAGCATGCTGGCCACCATCTTCAGGCGGAGGTCGATGTCGCTGCTCGCAGTCTCCACCAGTCCGTCGGTGAACAGGGTGAGCGTCGTGCCGGCCCGCAGCGGCAGACGGATCTGCTGGTGCGGCACCCCGCCCACCCCGAGGGGGATTCCGGTCGGCACCGGCAGTTCGCGCACGGTGGCGTCCGGCTCGATGAGGAGCACCGGCAGATGGCCGGCCGAACAGACGGTCATCTCACCCTGGGCAGGGTCGGCCTCCAGATAGACGCAGGTGACGAACGGCTCGGGCAGATCTCGCGTGAACGCGTCCAGCGTCTGCATCAGTTCGCACGGCGGGAGCCCCGCCAGAGCCAGGGCGCGGGCCGCGGAGCGCAACTGCCCCATGACGACGGCCGCGTCCAGGCCGCGTCCCATCACGTCGCCGACGAAGACACCGACCCGGCCGGCGCCCAGGTCGATCAGGTCGAACCAGTCCCCGCCGACCCCCTGCCCCTGCGTCGAGGGCAGATAGCGGCTGGCCGCCAGCGCGCCGGGAATCTGTTTGGCGTTGCCCATGAGGTTGAGGGCCAGCGCGACCTGGCGCTGCTGCGCGTGCAACTTGGTGAGTTCCGCGTCGGCTCTCTTGCGGGCGGTGATGTCACGCATGAGGGAGCAGGCGGCCGTGATGGTCCCGTCGTGGGCGCGGATCGGCCACAGGGTCACGTCGATGTCCAGGTCACGGCCGCCGCTGGCCGTCCGGCGGGTCTCGTAGTGCTCGATCCGCACGCCCCGGGCGATCTGCGCGAGCAGACCGGCTTCCTCGTCCTTGAGGTCGGGGGGCACGATCATGCCGACATGGCTGCCGACGGCCTCTTCGGGTGGGTATCCGTACAGCCGTTGCGCTGCCGCGTTCCAGAAGATGATCTGCCCGTCCAGGGTCTTCATGAGGATCGCGTCCTGTGAGGATTCGACCAGTTCCCGGAAGAACCCCGGCTGGCTCCCGGTGTCCCGCAGCCTTTCCACCGACATCGCTGATGCCTCGCTTCACCTGACGCGTCCGCCCCCGGGCGGAGAGAGTCACCTCTCCCGCACCTGTGCAGGTCCACGTCGCCCATCACTCTCGTGCTGACGGATATTGCAGTACGCCATGGGCGGCTCTCAGGGTTCTGCCGGTATTTCACCGATACGGATGCGCAGTTGTCCTTTCTCTGCGAAGTCCGGGCGGGTCAGGTGTCACATTAAGACGTTCGTGAAGCGTCGGACTCCCGCCGGATCGCTGCCGTCGGTCGCCGGGCACCCTTCCCGGCGGTTAATTCGGACGGCCGTGCGACGTGTCATACCAGAGCGGGACGCTGGGTGCCGGACTTTGTCAACTGCCCCCCGCACATGAACTGTTGATGACTACCGTGAGTGTTCGCCGGTCAACGCAGGGATCATGGCAGCGCTCCTGCCTGTGCCCGCCCGACCGGTACGGCGATGCCGCGAATCCACACCTCGCGCCCGCCGGAGCCCGCTCCCCGACCGAGGACGCTGATGTCTCACCTCCGTGCACCGGCCGCCCGCGCAGACCGCCGAGAGGGCGGTCGGCACGGCAGGCCCGGGAGCCGACCCGGCACGGCGCTGCCCGAGGCCCGGATACGGCCCCAGCTCCTGCGCATCGCCGTGCTGCCCGCCGTCGCGGTGGTGCTCTGCGCCGCTGCCGCCGTGCTGTTCATCGTCCGCTCGGCCCCCGGCCCGCTCGAACCCGCGCTGCTCGTCATCCTCGCCGCCGCCGGTGCCATCAGCCTGGCCAGCGTCGTGATCGCCGCCGTCGCGGCCGACCGCACCGCCACCGCCGTACGCGACCGCGTCGGCACCCTGCGCCGCACCACCGCGCGCGGACAGGCCGAGCTGCGTGAGGTCGTCGAGAAACTGCGCCGCGGCGACGGCCCGCCCCCGCGCAAGGCACCCGTCGGGCCCGCCCCGGACAGCGACGAATTCGGGCTGCTCGCAGCCGAGCTGTCCCGGGCCCAGGACGTCGCCGTCACCGCCGTCGTGCAGGCCTCCCAGCTCTCCAGCCACGCGGGCAGCGAACAGAAGGTCGAGGTCTTCGTCAACATGGCCCGGCGGCTGCAGTCCCTCGTGCACCGCGAGATCTCGATCCTCGACGAACTGGAGAACGAGGTCGAGGACCCGGAGCTGCTCAAGGGCCTCTTCCACGTCGACCACCTGGCCACCCGCATCCGCCGGCACGCCGAGAACCTCGCCGTGCTCGGCGGCGCCATCTCGCGCCGCCAGTGGAGCAACCCGGTCTCCATGACGGAGGTGCTCCGCTCGGCCATCGCGGAGGTCGAGCAGTACTCGCGGGTCAAGCTGGTGCCGCCGATCGCGGGCACCCTGCGCGGCCACGCCGTCGCCGACGTCATCCACCTCCTGGCCGAACTCGTCGAGAACGCCACCGTGTTCTCCGCCCCGCACACCCAGGTCCTGCTGCGCGCCAACCTGGTGACCGCCGGGCTCGCCGTCGAGGTCGAGGACCGCGGCCTCGGCATGCCGCTGACCGAGCAGAACAAGATGAACCACCTGCTCGCCGACCCGGACCAGGTCAACGTCGCGAGCCTCCTCCAGGACGGGCGGATCGGCCTCTACGTCGTCTCCGCGCTCGCCCGGCGCCACGGCATCGCGGTCCGCCTCCAGACCAACATCTACGGAGGCGTGCAGGCCGTACTGATCCTGCCGCAGGGCCTCCTCGGCACCGAGCCCCAGGCCGAGCCCATCGCCGCCGGACGCCCGCAACAGGCCCCGGAAGCCGCACCCCCGGCCACCCCCGGCGCCGTACGGGAACCCGTGCAGGCGCCCGCAGCCGTCCCCCGGCCGGAGCCGGTGGCCGTGCCTCAGCAGCCGCAGCGGGACGTGCCGCAGAGCCCGCCGCCCACCGCTCCCGGCACGCACGGCTCCGGGCCCGCCCCGCTGCCCGTGCGGGGCAGGGAGGGCAGGCCGACGCCGGCCGACGCCGTGCCGGGGATCCGGCCCGAGGACCGGCAGGCCGCCGCCGAGAACACCGGGACACTGCCGACCCCGCTCAACGGCGCCGCCGTACGCGGCCGGGTGGGGAAGCCCCAACTGCCCAAGCGGCGCGCCCAGGAACACATCGCGCCCCAACTGCGGGACGCGCCCACGCCCCGCCCGGAGAGCGAACACCACATCGGCCACGACCCGGGCCTGATGGCCGCCTTCCAGCGCGGCATCGGACTCGCCGCCGCACAGGAGATGCGCGACCCGGCGCCCGGACCCGACCTCAACGCCCCCCGCGAAGGGGGCGACCAGGGTGGCTGAACCCCACCACCCCACCAGCACCATGTCTGCCCCGGCAGACCTTCGTACCCCAAGGAGTCGATCCACCATGGCGAGCGATGCGCCGACCGGGCAGGTATCCGACCTCGACTGGCTGATGAGCGGGCTCGTGCAGCGCGTGCCGCACACCCACAGCGCGGTCCTGCTCTCCTCCGACGGACTCGTGAAGTCGGTCCACGGCCTGGACCCGGACAGTGCCGACCACATGGCGGCCCTCGCCTCCGGGCTCTACTCACTGGGGCGCAGCGCGGGCATCCGCTTCGGGGACGGCGGCGACGTGCGCCAGGTCGTCGTGGAACTCGACTCCACCCTCCTGTTCGTCTCCACGGCGGGCTCCGGCACCTGCCTCGCGGTGCTCGCGGGGCGCGACGCGGACGCGGCGGTCCTCGGCTACGAAATGGCGATGCTGGTCAAGAGCGTGCGCCCCTACCTCCTCACCGCGCCCCGGCAACCCGTCGGCGAACCCGCCCCGATGAGGCATTGAGCGTGGCGGCCCCGCACGACGGGCCCTGGCTCGACGAATCCGCCGGACGGCTCGTCCGGCCCTACACGGTCAGCGGCGGACGGACCCGGCCGACCGCCCAACTGGACCTCCTGACCCAGGTGCTGGCCACCGGAGGCCTGGTCACCGGCTACCTGGGGCCCGAACACGCCCAGGCGCTCGGGCTCTGCACGGCACCCACATCGGTCGCGGAGATCGCGGCGCAGCTGAAGCTGCCCGCGGTCGTCACCAAGGTGCTGCTCTCCGATCTCGTCGACTGCGGGGCGCTCACCCTGAGAGCCCCGGACTTCTACCACAACCCCACTGACCGGTCCCTGTTGGAGGCAGTGCTCGATGGACTACGACGACAGCTCTGACCCCTTCCCCACCGCACTGAAGATCCTGGTCGCGGGAGGTTTCGGGGTCGGCAAGACGACCTTCACGGGCGCGGTGAGCGAGATCGCGCCGCTCAGCACGGAGGAGCTCCTCACCACGGTCAGTGAAGGCACCGACGATCTGTCGGGCGTCGAGAACAAGACCACGACGACCGTGGCCATGGACTTCGGGCGCATCACCCTCGACCCGGAGCATGTGCTCTACCTCTTCGGGACGCCCGGCCAGGAACGCTTCTGGTTCATGTGGGACGAACTCTCCGAAGGCGCGCTCGGCGCGGTGGTCCTCGCCGACACCCGCCGCCTGGAGGACTGCTTCGCGGCGGTGGACTTCTTCGAGCAGCGCGGCATGGGGTTCATCGTCGCGATCAACGAATTCGACGGCGCCCACCGCTATGAGCCCGAGGAGGTCCGCTCCGCCATCGACCTGGATCCGCAGGTGCCCGTCGTGCGGTGCGACGCGCGGATCTCGAGCTCGGGCATCGCGACCCTCCTCACCCTCGTCAAACACCTCCTCGCCCACGCCCCGGCCGCCCCGAGCTACGGAGCCCACACCTGATGTACGACTCGACCGCACCCCTGCTGCTCACTCCCGTCGACAAGGAGGCGCCGAGCCGGGTGCGGCGGCTGCGCAGACTCGGCATAGGCATGCGCCCGGAGCTCGCCTTCGACGCGTTCGCCGGCCGGCTCGCCGAGATCACGGGCGCGCCCTACTCCATGGTCAACTTCATCGACGAGAACCGGCAGTTCTTCGCGGGCCTGCACACCCCCGACGACACGGGGGACGGCTGCGAGCTGACCTCCACGGCGGCCTCGGAGAACACGGCGTTCCGCTACATGGCGCGCGATCACGGGTACTGCCCGCATGTGATCGTGCGGCGCAAGGCCCTCGTCCTGGAGGACGTCTGCGACTATCCGCGGTTCGCGGGCAACCCGGTGGTCGACGAGATCGGCATCCGCTCCTATCTGGGCGCCCCGCTCATCGACCGCACGGGCATCGCGCTCGGCACCATCTGCGTCGTGGACGTCGAGCCCCGCCCCTGGGGGAGGGCGGGTTTGGAGACGATCAAGGCCATGGCGGCCGAGCTGATCGAGCAGATCCACCGCCGGGAGGACGGCGGGATCTGACGCCGCGGGATCTGGCGCTCACACCTCCAGGCGAGTGCCGTCGGGGAACAGCAGACGGACCGTCCCGTCCTCCACGGTGCAGGCGATGGACTCCCGCAACGCCTGGGGCAGGAGGGCATCTTGGGACAGGGCGACCAGCGTGACGTGGAGGCCGGTGCCGCCCGGGTGCCCGGCGAAGGTCAGGTAGGGCGTCGCCGAGTGCGGGCCGTAGGCGTTGGCGGCCACCTCGCGGGCGACGCCCGCCTGCTCGTCCCAGCCGTGCAGGGCGACGACGGCACTGGTCAGCCCGGCTTCCGTACGGGTGAGGGCCCAGCCGGGCCCCTGCTCGGCGTACGGCTGTGCCGCGTCGGCCACCGCGTATCCGCCCTCGCGTACGGTCACGCCTGCCGGGGCCTGTACGCGGTGGACGCGGATCTCCCAGGGGCCGTGCAGTGCGCTGGTCGTCTCGACGGGAAACTCGCCCTCGAAGCCCGGCAGTTGCGCGTCGTGGCGGGAGGCGGCCACACGGCCCTCGCAGCGCACCGGGTGGATCCGGCGGCGGCGTGAGGGTGTGCCGTCCGGCGCGAGGAGCGCGAGGTGGTTGTCCACGGTGCGTTCCCACGCGCTCGGGGCGGTCTCGGGGGCGGTGGCCGTGGAGTAGCCGAACTTGGCGTAGTGCGGGTCGTCGGCCGCGGGGCCTTCGAGGGGGTTGTGGTCACTTCCGTGGTTGATCAGGCGGACGATGCCGTCGTGGCGCGTGCCGTGCAGGAGCCAGCCGGGCTGGGGGAGCGCCGTGTACTGGTCGGACTCCTCGACGGGGAGCGGGAGTTCGCGTTCCGTCCACACCGGGTGGTCGGCCGGCAGGAGCAGACCGAGGAAGCCTTTGCTCGCCCAGTACGGGGATGCCGGCCCCGAGTAGGCCTGGGTGGAGGGCAGGAAGGTCCCGTACCAGCCGAGTGGAAGCAGCCCGCGCTCGTCGGGTACGCCGCGCTCCACGAAGTGCCGTGCGGTGCCGGACGCGAGCCGCCGGGTGAGGCCGGGCGCCAGGGGCGTGCAGTCCGCGAGGGCGCCCATCCAGACGGGGGCGGTCGCCGCAAAGCGGTACGTCAGGGAGCGGCCCTGGTGGACGGGGGCGCCGTCGGCTCCGAAGAAGTGCGGGTAGGCGGCGAGGAACTGGGCCAGCCGCTCGCGGTAGACCTTGGCGCGCCCACCGTCGTCCGGGCCGGCCATGCGGGCCCAGAGCAGCGGGTACAGATGCATCGCCCAGCCGATGTAGTAGTCGAAGTTGCGGCCGTCCCCGTCGCTGTACCAGCCGTCGCCGCGGTACCAGTCCTCGATGCGGTCGAGCCCGCCGTCGATGTCCGCCTTGCTGTGCGGGGCGCCGACGGACGCCAGGAACTGCTCGGACACCACCTGGAAGAGGCGCCAGTTGTTGTCCCACGTCCTGCCGCCGACGAAGCCGGAGAACCAGTCCACGACCCGCTCCTGGACCCGGGTGTCGAGCTTGTCCCAGATCCAGGGGCGGGTCTCGTGCAGAGCGATCGCGATGGACGCCGCCTCCACCATCTGCTGTGAGCAGTCGCTGAGTTCGGGCCATGCCTCACCGCCCGCTGCGGCACGGTCCGTGCCCGTTGTCAGACCCTGCGCGTAGCGTTCGACGAGGTGAGGGTCCACCTCGCCGCCCGCTCCCGCGATCCGGAAGGAGGCGAGGAGGAATGACCGCGCGTACCCCTCGAGGCCGTCCGACACGACCCCCGACCAGCTGCCCCGGCCCGGCAGCCGGTACTGCGCGAAGTGGGGCGTCGCGTACGGGAGGAGGGCCTCCAACTGCCGGTCGGCGAGCGCCTCCCAGTGCGCGCGGGTCCAGCCCGTGAGCGGGGACAGGACCCGGTCGGTGGGCGGCAGGGCCAGGTGCGGTGCGGGCATGGTGGGTCCGTGCTTCCTAGGGGTGGGGTCTTCCGGGTGAGGGTGTGCCGGTCACCTCAGGTCCGCGGTGTGCGTGTGGCCTCGCGAGCCCTCGACGCGGACGGTGACGACGGGGCGGCGCCCCGGGGTGACGGTGACCGTGTCATCGGCGCGGACCACCTTCCGTACGGGGAGGGGCAGTTCCAGGGAGACGGTCGTGCCGGTGCGGCCCGGGTCGGCCACGGCCAGCGATATGCCGGCGCCGTCGCGTCGGACGATCACGGTGCAGGGGCCCGACGCCGAGATCCCGGCCGCGCTGCCCGGTCCCCAGAAGTGTGCGGCGATGAGTCCGTGGCGGCGGGCCTCGACGGCCTGGGCGGTGGCGTTGTTGGCGACGACGCGGACGGGCCGTGAGTGGGCCCAGACGGCGGTCGCTGCCGCGCTCGCTCCGGGAAGGAGGACGTAGGTGTACGAGGATGAGGTGGGGGAGACGCCGTGGTCGAGCCACAGGGTCAGATAGCGGCGGGTGAGAGGGGTGGTGCTGCCTCCGGTGTCCGCGCCGGTGTTGATCGCGCGCCAGGTGCCGGTCCGCTCCTCGCGCAGGGCGTTGAGGCGGGCGCCGCCCCGGCCGTGCGAGGGCTGTCCGGGGTCGTCGGGGAAGACATAGCCGCCGGTGCCGTCCAGGTGGGCCCAGCGGGCGCCGGGCAGGGGCGCCGACCAGCCGGTGCGTGAGGGCTGACGCCGGCCGTCGACGGTCAGCCGGGGTGCCCCGTCCTCGTACAGGTTCCGGTTCTCGACGACCGTCTCGATGGTCCGGCCGTCGCTCGCGGTGATGTCCGCGCCCAGGGCGACGACCGCGTTGTCCAGGAAGAACCACGCCTTCCTGGCACGCAACGTGCTGCCGTCGGCGAGGAGTTCCATGGCGGCCGCGCCGAATCTCGCGTCGAGTACCGCACCGCCCGCGACGGCGTTCTTCGGCCGGTAGGTACCCGTGCCCGCGCCCGAGCCGATGTCGGCGCGCTCGCGGGTGTCCACGGTGGTGCCCGGCAGGCGGTACGGATCGACCGTCGCCCAGAAGCCGTCCCCGAACTGCCCCAGGTCGTCGCCGTCGTACAGATAGGTCATGCCGTCGCCGGTGTACCAGCCGTGCAGGTTCTCGCCGTTGCCCGCCTCGTACGCGGCGATGCGCTTCGAGGAGAGCGAGAGCGTGAGCGCCCAGCCGGGGCGCCGGTGCACCGCCCGGTCCATGTCGGCGAACGCGAAGTGCCCGGTGAGCCGGCCGGCGGCGGGCACCGCGGGGTCGTCGATGACGGCCTTGGCGCGGGCGAGTGCCGGGACGCCCACCAGACTCAGGTAGGGGTGGGACTTGTTGCGGCGGATCCACCCCTTGGCCAGCGCGCGCCAGCGATCGGCGTACGCGGCGGGAGCCCCGCCCGCCAGTTGCAGGATGTGGGAGAGGGCCGCCGCGCCGTCCTTGTGGTCCGGTGCCTTCTCGCGGGACGTCGCCCGGCCGCGCACCGCGTCCATCATCAGCCCGTCGAAGACGACCGGCGAGAACGTCCGGTCCACCGCCTCGTACAGCACGGACGTCTTCGGATCGGTGACCGCCCACTCGGAGTCCGCGAGCAGCGCGATGAGCTGCCCCGCGCTGCCGAGCAGGACACTGCCGTACGTACCGGTGTACGCGACGGAGCCGTGCTGCACGAAGGACCCGTCCTCGTAGAAGCCGTCGCCCGAGGTGACGTAGGTGAACAGGCTGTTCCTGCCCTTGTCCCGGACGTCGGACAGGCCGTCGCGGGCCAGCGCCAGCGTGGCCGCGTCCCGCGCGAGCAGCCCGCGCAGCGCGACGATGACGGCCTTGTCGGCGCGGTTGGCTCCCGTCTCGGACAGGGTCGGGGAGTTGGTGCGGCGGTCCGGGTTCGGGCAGAACTTCGCCACCGCGGCGACGTACGCCGTCAGGTCGGCCGCCGCGACCTTCTCGCGCAGCAGGACACAGGTGTCCATCAGGGCGCGGGGCGCGCCGATCTCCCAGAACCACCAGTTGCCGGCTTCGGGGCGCCCGGGGTTGTAGGCGTCGTCGTGCAGGAAACGCAGGGCTGCGAGCAGGGCGTCCGCCGCTTCGGCGCTGCCACTGAGGGAGGTGCCGGGCGTGGCCCAGGCCGTGGCGATCGTGCGCAGGCGGGTATAGCTCTGGCCGAAGTTGCCCGCGTCCTTCGCGGGGGAGAGGTCGGCCCACAGGGCGGTACGGCCCGCGGACCGGTCCAGGTCACGCCACCAGCCGGAGGCCTGGGTGTCCAGGACCTTCAGCGCCGCCGCGAAGTCCGGGTCCTCGGGGTCGAACGTGCCGCCGGTGAGTTGTGCCGCGGCGCGGGCGAGCAAGGGCTCGTACGGGTCGGCGTCCGGGGCGGCCCACGCCGTGCCGCCGATCGACGGTGCCACGAGGGCGGATGCGGCACTCGCGGCGAGGAGCGTACGACGGCTGGGACCGGTGGAGCCGGAGCTGGGCGTGCGCATGGGGAACTCCCGTGTGGCGTCGGGGCATCGGAGTGTGGGGAGTGCGGGCGTGAGCGATTCCGCGACAGCATGTAAGCGGTTGCTGTGAGAGGGCAAGAGGGTCCGGCATCTTTCTACGTTTTTCTTTCCTGGCCCGGGTGTACGTCAGGCCGCGGTCAGGGTTAACCGGTTACTGCGAAGGCCGCCGTGCCTACTGTGAACGCCGCCCGCCGGGTCTACTGCGAACGCCGCCGCGCGACCGAATCCCGCACCACGATGTGCGTGCCCAGCGTCAGACCGCCCCCGGTCGGCTGCCGCCAAGCGTCGGTCTCGGTCTCGGCCTCCGTGTCCGGGACCGCGAGCCGCACCGCCTGCCGGCCCATCTCCTCCAGCGGCACGTGCACCGTGGTCAGGCGGGGCCGCAGGGCCTGGGCCATGGGTACGTCGTCGTAGCCGACCAGGGAGACGTCGTCGGGGACCCGCAGTCCGGCCTCCTCAAGGGCCTGCAGCGCGCCGATCGCCACCATGTCGTTGGCGGCGAACACCGCGCTGAACGTCAGCCCCGACGCGAGGAGTTCGGCCAGCCGCCGATGTCCGAACGCGGGGCTGAACGCACCGGTGCGGACCAGTTCCGGCGCGTACGGGACGCCGCGCAGCTCCAGGGCTCTGCGGTGCCCCGCCACGCGGTCACGGGTGGTGGAGAGGTCGGGCGGCCCGCCCAGATAGAGGATGCGGTCGTGGCCTTGGGTGATGAGGTGGTCGGTGAGGGCGAAGGCGCCCCCTTCGTTGTCGTACTCCACCGAGAGGGTCGGCACGTCGCGGCCCACCGAAGGCCGTCCGCACAGCACGAGGCGCGACCCGCCCGCGTGCAGGTCCCGTGCCCTGCGGGCGACTTCGCGGGCGTACGCGCGATCCGAGTGCGCGCCGCCGACCAGGACCACCGCGTCCGCCCGCTGTTCGTGCAGCAGGTCGACGAAGGCCAGCTCGCGTCGCGGGTCGCCGTGGGTGCAGCAGACCATGCAGAGGCGTCCGGCCGCCGAGGCCGCGCGTTCGACGCCCCGCGCTATGTGGGCGAAGAACGGGTCGACGACGTCCTGCACGATGATGCCGACCGTCCGGCTCGATGTCCCGGCCAGCGCCCGTGCGTGCGCGTTGACGACATAGCCGAGTGCGCGGACGGCCTCCTCGACGCGCTCCCGGGTGGCCCGCGCCACCGGATAGTTGCCGTTCAGGACGCGGGAGACGGTGGCCGATGAGACCTCGGCGTGTGCCGCGACGTCGATGACCGTCGCCCGTCGCCGCTGCGGGCCGTGCCCTGCCGCCGCTGCCGTCGCCATGTTCTCGGCCCTCTTTCTCGTGCGGGTTCGGCGTGGCTTGTCGCGCGGTTTCCCGCACCCCTTACGGGGTCCGCCCCACCCGGCGTGGACAGTAAGCGTGTACCGAAACAGGCCCGTGACGCCAGAGAGGAAGGGCGGGGAGTTCAGAAACGCAGGGGCTCCTGGGTGTTGACGGCGACAGTAAGCGATTACTACGTTGCGGCCCCATGGCTGAGAACAGGACCCGAACCGTACGTGCTCGCACCGTCCGTGCCGCGACGGCGACCGCGGCCGCCGCCGCCACTCTCGCGCTCGCCCTCCCCGCCCACGCGGCGCCCTTCGACCCGTCCCCGGGAGCGGACGGCGTCGGCGACCCGCTGTTCCCGACGCTCGGCAACGGCGGCTACGACGTCCGCCATTACGATCTGTCCTTCGACTTCACGCCGGTGACGTACGACTTCACCGGCACCATGAAGATCAAGGCGAGAGCCACCCAGGACCTGTCGTCCTTCAACCTCGACGTCGACTCCCTGGCCATCGACGCGGTCAAGGTCAACGGCAAGAAGGCCACCTGGACGATCGCGCCCGGTCAGAGCGGCCAGGAACTCACCGTCACCCCGGCGGGCGCCCTGCGCGACCACCGGGCCTTCGACGTCGAACTGACCTACCACGGCAACGGCAGGACCAAGCCGATCGGCCAGCCCGGCTGGCGTCACATGTCCGACGGCGGCTTCGCCTCCGCCGCCCAGGCCTCCCGCGCCGACACCTTCGCCCCGGTCAACGACCACCCCTCCGACAAGGCCACCTGGTCCTTCCATCTGACCGCCCCCGACGGCTGGACGCCCGGCGCCAACGGCAACCTCACCGGCACGCGTGACGCCGGGGACGCGAAGACCTGGGACTTCTCCCTCAAGTCCCCCATGGCGCCCGAGCTGTTGGGGATCTCCGTCAACAAGCAGACCTACCTCTACGGCCGCGGCCCGCACGGCGTGAAGCTGCGCCACCTCGTCCCCGAGGACCAGCAGGCGAAGTACAAGCCCATCGCCGAGGAGACCGGCGGCCAACTGGCGTGGCTGGAGAAGACCCTCGGTGTGCGCTACCCGTTCGACACGTACGGCGTGCAGATCGTGCGGGACGGATACAGCGACGCGTTGGAGAACCAGACCCTGTCGCTCTTCGGCCCTTCGTGGTTCGACCGGCCCACGTACTCGACCACCATGGTCCACGAACTGACCCATCAGTGGTTCGGCGACTCCGTCACCCCCACGACCTGGCAGGACGCCTGGCTGAACGAAGGCCCCGCCGTCTACTACGCGGCCGTGTGGGCGGACCAGAAGGGCTTCCAGCCCATCGAGGAGAAGATGAGGACCGCGTACGCCGAGCTCGACGCGGTCCGCAAGACCGACGGGCCGCCCGGCAAGCCCACCGGGCTCGGCGGCTTCAACATCTACGACGGCGCGGCGGTCACCCTGTATGCCCTCAACCAGCAGATAGGGCAGAGGGAGTTCCACGCCGTCATGAAGGAGTGGCTGACCGAGCACCGGCACGGCAACGCCTCCACCCAGGACTTCGTCGACAACGCCGTCGAGGTCACCGGCGACGACTCGGTCGGCACCTTCCTGAACCACTGGCTGTTCGACCTCGACAACCCGCCCATGCCGGGCCACCCGGACTGGGGGGTCGCGAAGTGAGGCGCCCGTCCTTCATCGCGGCGGCTGTGGCCCTCGCCGCCCTCGGGGCCGTCATCACCCCGCAGGGCGCCGCCCAGGCCGCCCCGGGCCCCAAGGTCGTCCACGCGTCCCCGAACGGTTCGGGAAAGTCCTGCACCGCCACCCGTCCCTGCACTCCGCAGGTCGCCCGCGACGCGGCCCGCTCCGTGAGCGGACGGGACGTGCGGATCGAACTCGCCGACGGCACATATGAGTTGAGCGAGCCGCTGAAGCTGGGCGCGGCCGACTCCGGACGCGACGGGCACACCGTCACCTGGACCGCCGCGCGCGGCGCCCGCCCCGTCCTGACCGGCGGCAAGGCGCTGACCGGCTGGGACAGGAGCGCCGACGGCACCTGGACGGCCGACGTCCCCGAAGGGGTCACCCCCCGCCAGCTCTTCGTGGACGGGGAGCGGGCCGTGCGCGCGCGGGGCGAGGTCTGTGCGGCGAGCACCTGCGACGCGACGAAGACCGGCATGACGGGTGCCACCGCCACCGGCATCGACAAGTGGCGGCGCCCCACCGGGGCGGAGGCCGTCATCAAGGTCCGCTGGCGGGACTACCACTGCCGGATCGCCTCCGTGGACGGCGACCGGATGACCTTCGCGCAGCCCTGCTGGACCAACTCCGCGAGCGGCACGAACCGTACGGGTCCTGCCTGGGACTCCACCACCGTCGACTCGGCGCGCTACTCCGGAGTGGCCTTCTTCGAGAACGCCCGCGAACTCCTGGACAAGCCCGGCGAGTTCGTCTGGGACGCCGACGACCGCACCGTCACCTACCTCCCGCGCAGGGGCGAGGACATGCGTCACGCGCGCGTGCTCACCCCGGTGACCGAGAACCTCATGGTCATCGACGGCGCCCACGACGTACGCGTGCAGGGCATCGGCTTCGCCCACGCCGCGTACCGTCAACCGTCCACCGACGAGGGGTATGCGGGCACCCAGGCCGGCCTCACCCTCACCGGGGCGAGCGGGCCGGTCGACCACGCGGGCCGTCACTACACCAAGCCGAGCGCCGCACTGACGGTCCGGGGCAGCCGCCATGTGGCGGTCAGCGGGGCCGAGTTCACGCACCTCGGCGGCGCCGGAGTCGTCTTCGAGGCGGGCACCAAGGACTCCTCGGTCACCCGCTCCCGCTTCACGGACCTGTCGTCCGGCGCCGTGTACGTCGGCGACACCGAGCCGAAGCCGGCGGCGGAACGCGCGGGGGAGCGGAACACCGTCGCGTACAACACGATCCGCCGCGCCGGAGCCGAGTACACCGACGCCGTCGGCATCTGGGCCGGGTACGAGGCCGGGCTGACCGTCGACCACAACACCCTCGACGACCTGCCCTACTCGGGGATCTCGGTCGGCTGGGGATGGAACCAGCCCGAGGCCCAGGAGTCCGTCCTGCGGGACAACAGGATCACCGGCAACCGGATCACGAACGTGATGCGCGTCGAGCACACCCAGCACGACGGCGGCGCCATCTACACCCAGGGAGCCCAGCCCGGCACGGTCGTCTCCGGCAACTACATCAACCGCTCCGCCTACGAGAACACCGAGCGCGACGGCAACGGCATCTACCTCGACGAGCAGTCCTCGTACATCCGCGTCGAGGGCAATGTGATCACTCGCGTCGGCTACAAGTGGGTCTCCAACTGGGCCGATTACGGCATCCGGAACCGCGCGACCGGCAACTGGACCGACACCGACGCACCGGCCCTCACCGGCACCGGATCGACGATGGAGGGAAACCACACCAAGCTCGACCGGCTGCCCGCGCGGGCGCTCGCCGTGGCGGCCCGTTCGGGGGCGCACGGAGCGCCGGCCGAGCAGCTGCGCCCCGACCTCGCCCGCACGGGCACCGCCTCCCAGTCCTCCACGGACGGCGCGGCCCCGGCGGCGCACGCGACCGACGGAGACACCACCACCGACACCCGCACGCTGTCCGAACCGGGCGCCTGGTGGCAGGTCGACCTCGGCGAGACGCGCCACGTGGGACAGGTCGAGGTCTGGAACAACACCTCCATGACCACGGCCGACTTCGACGTGCAGCTCGCCAGGACCGCGGACTTCTCCGACGCGACGACCCTGCGTGTCCGCGGACCAGCGCTCCGGCCCACACTCCTCGACACGGACGCGGAAGCCAGATACATAAGGATCAAGCTCACCGGCACGGGACGCGTGGCGCTCGCCCACGTACTCGTGCACCCTGCACGTACATAGCGACACCCGCACTCGCACAGGCATTTGTGCACAGGTATTGGTACGGAAAGGCACACCATGACCGACCTCCGTCTCGGCGTCCTCGGCTACGGCTTGCGCGGTTCGCTCGCCCGCACAGCACATCGGCCGGGCGCGGGCTCCCGCGTCACCGCGCTCGCCGACCATGACGTCACCGCGCGGACGGAGGCGGCCGTGGCCTTCCCCGGCGCCCTGATATCCACCGACCACCGCAAGGTCGTCGAAGACCCGGACGTCGACGCCGTCGTGATCCTCACCCCCGACCACACCCACGCTCAGCTCGCCTGCGAGGCGCTGCGCGAGAACAAGCCCGTCTTCGTGGAGAAGCCCCTCGACATCGGCATCGAAGCCTGCGACGAGATCCTGCGCACCGCGTACGAAACGGGAACGCGTCTCTACGTAGGCCACAACATGCGCCACATGCCCGTGGTCAGGCTGATGCGCGACATCATCGGGCGTGGCGAGATCGGCCGGGTCAAGACGGTTTGGGTACGCCACTTCGTCGCCTACGGAGGCGACTGGTACTTCAAGGACTGGCACGCCGAACGGCAGCACACCACCGGCCTGTTGCTCCAGAAGGCCGCCCACGACATCGATGTCCTGCACTGGCTCGCCGACGGCTACACCCGCCAGGTGCAGGCCCTCGGCGACCTCATGGTCTACGGGGACAACCCGCGCCGCGAGCCCGGCGAGCCCAAGACGGACGACTGGTACACCAAGGACGGCCACTGGCCGCCGCACACCCAGCGCGACCTCAACCCCGTCATCGACGTCGAGGACGTCTCCCTGGTCAACATGCGCCTCGACAACGGGGTGTTGGCCTCCTATCAGCAGTGCCACTTCACGCCCGACTACTGGCGCAACTACACCGTCATCGGTGACGCGGGCCGCCTGGAGAACTTCGGCGACGGCCCCGGCGGAGTGGTGAAGGTCTGGAACGCGCGCCGCTCGACCTACCGACCCGAAGCCGACGCCGAGTACGCGGTGCCTGACGCCCAGGACGAGGGCGGGCACGGCGGCTCCGACCCACTGCTCATCGAGGAGTTCGTACGGTTCGTGCGCGAGGGAGGGCGCACCGACACCTCGCCCGTCGCGGCCCGGATGGCGGTGGCGGCGGGCGTACGCGCCACGCAGTCGCTGCGCGACGGGGGCACACCGCGGGAGGTGCCGGTGCTCGACCCGGAGATCGTCGCCTACTTCGAGCGGGGTCAGACCCGGGCCTGAAGGGGGCCGGAGGAGGGGCCTGAAGGAAAGCTGCGGCGGCGCTTAAGAAATCCTCGATGGACCAGGGCGCCGCCGTACGGAAGATTCCTGTGTCGTCGGTGGAAGAAGCGACGTACGAGACGTTCGACAGGAGCCGTTGCGTTGAAGGCGCTGGTCAAGGAGAAGGCGGAGCCGGGTCTCCGGCTGATGGACGTGCCGGAGCCGGTCATCGGCCACGGGGACGTCCTGATCAAGGTGCTGCGCACCGGGATCTGCGGGACCGATCTGCACATCCGGGCCTGGGACGGCTGGGCGCAGCAGGCGATCGAGGCGCCGCTGGTCGTCGGGCACGAGTTCGTCGGCGAGGTCGTGGAGACCGGGCGTGACGTCGCCGACATCAAGATCGGCGACCGGGTCAGCGGCGAGGGCCACCTGGTCTGCGGCAAGTGCCGCAACTGCCAGGCGGGCCGCCGCCACCTGTGCCGCGCCACGGTGGGGCTCGGCGTCGGCAGGGACGGGGCGTTCGCGGAGTTCGTCGCGCTGCCCGCCTCGAACGTGTGGGTGCACCGCGTCCCCGTGGACCTCGACGTGGCCGCGATCTTCGACCCGTTCGGCAACGCCGTGCACACCGCGCTGTCCTTCCCACTGGTCGGCGAGGACGTCCTGATCACCGGGGCGGGGCCCATCGGCCTGATGGCCGCGGCCGTGGCCCGGCACGCGGGCGCCCGCAACGTCGTCATCACCGACGTCAGCGAGGAGCGCCTCGAACTCGCCCGCAAGGTCGGCGCGAGCCTGGCACTGAACGTCGCAGAGACCTCGATCGCCGACGGCCAGCGCGAGCTCGGCCTGCGCGAGGGCTTCGACGTCGGCCTGGAGATGTCCGGCAACCCCGTCGCGATGCGCGACATGCTCGCCAACATGACGCATGGCGGCAAGATCGCCATGCTCGGTCTGCCGGCCGAGGAGTTCGCCGTCGACTGGTCCCGGATCGTCACCTCCATGATCACGATCAAGGGCATCTACGGCCGCGAGATGTTCGAGACCTGGTACTCCATGTCCGTGCTGCTCGAAGGCGGCCTCGACCTCGCCCCCGTGATCACCGGGCGCTACGGCCACCGCGACTTCGAGGCGGCCTTCGACGACGCGGCGAGCGGCCGCGGCGGCAAGGTCATCCTCGACTGGACCTCCTGAACCACCTCGGCCGTACCGCTCAACTCCCAAAGGACTCAAGCATGTTCGACTCCGTACGCGACGACCTGCGCACCACCCTCGACGAGATCCGCGCCGCCGGACTGCACAAGCCCGAGCGCGTCATCGGCACCCCGCAGTCCGCCACGGTCGCCGTCACCGCGGGGGGCCGCCCCGGCGAGGTGCTGAACTTCTGCGCGAACAACTACCTCGGCCTCGCCGACCACCCCGAGGTGGTCGCCGCCGCGCACGAGGCCCTGGACCGCTGGGGCTACGGCATGGCGTCCGTGCGCTTCATCTGCGGTACGCAGGAGGTGCACAAGGAGCTGGAGGGGCGCCTGTCCGCGTTCCTCGGCCAGGAGGACACGATCCTCTACTCGTCCTGCTTCGACGCCAACGGCGGGGTCTTCGAGACGCTGCTCGGCGCCGAGGACGCGGTCATCTCCGACGCCCTCAACCACGCGTCGATCATCGACGGCATCCGTCTGAGCAAGGCCCGCCGCTTCCGCTACGCCAACCGCGACATGGCGGACCTGGAGCAGCAGCTGAAGGAGGCCTCCGAGGGCGGCGCCCGCCGGAAGCTGATCGTCACCGACGGCGTCTTCTCCATGGACGGCTACCTCGCCCCGCTGCCGGACATCTGCGACCTCGCCGACCGCTACGACGCGATGGTGATGGTCGACGACTCGCACGCCGTCGGCTTCGTCGGACCCGGCGGACGCGGCACACCCGAGCTGCACGGCGTCATGGACCGCGTCGACATCATCACGGGCACGCTGGGCAAGGCGCTCGGCGGGGCCTCCGGCGGCTACGTCGCCGCCCGAGCGGAGATCGTCGCGCTCCTTCGCCAGCGCTCGCGCCCGTACCTCTTCTCGAACACCCTCGCCCCGGTCATCGCGGCGGCCTCGCTCAAGGTCCTCGACCTCCTGGAGTCGGCAGGCGACCTGCGCGAGCGGCTCGCCGCGAACACGGCGCTCTTCCGCTCGCGGATGACCGAGGAGGGCTTCGACATCCTGCCGGGCGACCACGCGATCGCCCCGGTGATGATCGGCGACGCCTCGGTCGCGGGCCGCATGGCCGAGCTGCTCCTTGAGCGCGGCGTGTACGTGATCGGCTTCTCGTACCCGGTGGTGCCGCAGGGCGCGGCCCGTATCCGCGTCCAGCTGTCGGCCGCGCACTCCACCGAGGACGTGAACCGTGCGGTGGACGCCTTCGTGGCGGCGCGTGCGGAGCTGGACGCCTGACGGTGCCCGGCCACCCTCGGGCGACTGGAGGGCTTGGCCGGACCACTGGTGTCGGTGAGTCCCGCGGTTTGGGACAATCGACCCCATGATCGAAGCGCGGCGGCTGCACATCCTCCGTGCGGTGGCCGACCACCGCACGGTCACGGCCGCTGCCGCCGCGCTCTATCTCACGCCGTCCGCGGTCTCCCAGCAGCTGACCGCCCTGGAGCAGGAAACGGGCCACCGCCTGGTCGAGCGGGGCGCCCGCGGGGTCAGGCTGACCCCGGCGGGCGAGATCCTGCTCTCCCACACGAACGCGGTCCTCGCCCAGCTCGAGCGGGCCGAGGCGGAGCTCGCCGCCTACAGCTCGGGCGCGGCGGGGACGGTGACCGTGGCGTCCTTCGCCACGGGGATCGGCCTGGTCGTCGGTCCCGCCCTCGCGCGCCTCTCGACCCTCGCGCCCGGCATCCGGGTGCGGGTCCAGGACGCGGAGGGCGACGCGAGCCTGCCGATGGTGCTGGACCGGCAGGTGGACGTCGCCGTGGCGGTGGAGTACCGGGGCGCACCGGGCGCGGACGATCCGCGGCTGACGCGCGTCCCGCTCTACGCGGAGCCGTTCGACGCGGTGCTCCCTGAGACACATCGCCTGGCGGCGGCGGAGCGGGTGCCGCTCGCGGAGCTCGCCAAGGACGCGTGGATCGGGCCCTTCGTCGGCAACCCCTGCCATGACGTGGTGATACTCGCCTGCGAGGCGGCGGGCTTCCAGCCCCTGCTCGAACACTGGTCGGACGACTTCCGCGCGGTGGTCGCCCTGGCATCCGCGGGGGCGGGCGTGGCGCTCGTGCCCCGCTCCGCGCTGCGGGGCATGGACGTCTCGGGCGTGGTGATCCGTCCGGTGGAGGGCGTCGCTCCCACCCGCCGGGTCTTCGCGGCGGTGCGGTGCGGGGCGGAGGGGCATCCGCTGATCCGTCCGGTGCTCGACGCACTGGGGGAGGCGGCGGGATAAGGGCCGGCTCGACGGCTCGGGTGCGGAGGTGCGGACCCTCCGGCCCCGTCGGCGGTGGGGCCGACGGGACCGGATCGCGTGCGGGTGAGCGGTGGCTACCCCCTACATCCAGAGGCCGTCGAGGAACGGGTACGCCTCGGTCAGCCTGGCCGGGCCCTGGATGAGCCTGTCCTCGGAGACGACGACGAACTCGTCGCCCTTGGTGAGGAAGTAGTGCGCCGTGGAGTCCGAGACGGCGGTGGCCGCCGAGTCCGGTCCGAACCCGAAGGCGTCGGGTGCTGCCGTCAGCAGGAACTGCTGGTGGGACGAGCCGCGTGCCAGATCAACCTTGGTGGGGTCCATGGTGACGCTGTCCTCGCGGCCGAAGATCACGAGCCGGCCGCGCTCGGTGCCGAAGCCGGTGACGTCGCACAGCTCACCGACCGCCTGTACGAGGCCGGGGTGCAGCATGGCCTCCGCGTCGTGGACGGGGCCGTGGCCCTGCTCGGAGAACTCGATGGCCTGGTCCCGCGTGAAGCCCAGATAGGTGTGACCGCTGCGCTTGGCGGCCGGACCCACGGCGTCGAAGCCGTCACGGAAGGGCTTGGGCAGGTGCGGGAACTGATCGGCGATCCTCCGCGGCCCCGCCTCGATGCCCCGCCGCTTGGAGAAGCGGATGAACTCGTCACGGCGGAAGCCCTCGAAGCGTACGTAGGGCGCGTCGCTGTCCGGAATCGCCTTGGCGGCAGCCTCGAAGATCCCGCCGCCCGCGTCGAGCGCCTGCTTGGCCGCGCCGCTCAGGGAGCCGAGAACCGAACCGAGGAGGCTGCCGCCCGCGGAGACCACGGTGGCCGTCAGCGCGTCGAAGGCCGTGGTCTCGCCGCGGCTCGGCACCCGCTCCAGGCGCCACTGCTGGGCGGTGCGGGCTCCCGCGGAGGGCTTGCCCGCCTGTTCCAGGGCCACGTCCGGCATGTTGCTGTCGTCCTGGACGGACAGCAGGTGGCCGCTGTGCACGTTGACCAGCGTGTACCGGTCGTCGCCGGCCGCGACCGGCCGCCACAACTGGGACTCCAGCAGGTCCTGCCGGGTCTCCGCCGGGCACTGCTGTACCGGCGAGCCCGCGCGGCCACGGCCGGTCATGATGTCCATGCGCATGGTGCTGTGCACGCTCTGCAGCGTCCAGGCGCCCTCCTTGGCGGCACTGGGCCGCAGATGCCACAACTGGCTGTGCCGGGCGGTTCCTTGCGGGTGCAGTTCCTGCTGCACGACCGGGGTGCTCTGTGCGGTCTTGGCCCCCTGCACTCCCGCGTACAGCCCGCTCGCCTCGTTCTTGAGCAGGTAGATCCCCTCGGACAACGCAGACATTGCCAACCTCCGTGGAAGACGGACAGTGATCCCCCGCGTGTGCGCCTCACAGAGTAGGAGCTGCGCCCGATTGCCGATACGGGAGGATTTCGGCTGCTATTTACCCCTCAATCAAAGGGAGTTGAGTCCGTCAGGCGTGGGGATGTCGGCCCAGGTGGCGTCAACTGTGGGCGTGAGTGGACCTGTTGACGGGTGAGGGGGTGGGGCGGGCAGTGCGTGGAGAGTGCCGGTCCGGTTCTCACCCCTGACGCACTGTCAGGAAGCATGTGATGACGGGACTTGTGGGTGGGGTGACGCTTCACGTCAGGCCGCCGGAGACCGGTGTGGTGCCGATGTCGCCGTCCCCGTCCGCGTGGCGCAGGACCCAGTCGTCGAGGTCGCGGGCCGCTTCCAGCGGATTGTCCGCCGCGTAGTCCCGCCACCACCCCGCACGGGTGGGGATGTGGGTGGCCGCGACCGACTGGGAGGCGCGTAGTTCCTCGCGGAAGCAGGACTCGGCCGCGGTGAAGCGTGCCCGCGCCGTCGGTGCGTCCACGCCCAAGAAGTCACCGACGACCTGCCAGCTCGCCCCGCCGAACCGCTCGTACACGACGGCGGCCTCGAAGAAGCGTTGCGCGGCGCGAAGCACATGGGCGGCGTCGGAAAGCGCCGAACCGGGGGAGTGCGCGGTGCCGTCGGGGCGCAGCTCGTGTTCACCGATGGGTACGGCCGCCCGCGCGATCTCGGTCAGCTCGCACGCTTCGTACGCCATCGCCAGCCGGGCTCGGGCTGTGTCGGTGAACGGCGGCCGGGTGCGAGGCGATTCCTCGTACGGCGGCGCGGCGGCGTGGAGGTCCGGGCTGTCCATGGCGGTCGGCCTCAGCCGCGCACGAAGTAGAGGACGGTCATCGACACGGCGGTGGTCAGGATGATGGCGCGCAGCAGCCGGTCGGAGAGGTGGCGCGCGAAGTGGGCTCCGGTGAAGCCACCGGCCAAGGCGCCGGCGAACATCGCCGCGAGGACGAGCGGAGTGCTCAGCGCGTCAGAGGCGACGAGGAGCAGGGCGGCCGCGCTGAGATTGATGGCCGCGATCTGCGTGACCCGCATCGGATTGCTGACCGCGGTGTCGAGGCCGAGGCCGATGCCCCACAGGGCGAACATCATGATGCCTACGGCTCCGCCGAAGTATCCGCCGTACAGGGCAAGGAGGAACTGGCTGAGCAGAACGGCCCGGGGGCCGATGCCGAGCTCACGGCCGAGCGCGCCGCTCAGCGCGCGGGAGACGCGGCGGCCGAAAGCGAGGACCAGCGTGGCGAACGCGAGCAGCCAGGGCACCGCGGCCTCGAACGAGGCGGCGGGGAGGGTGAGGAGCAGGACGGCGCCGAGCCCGCCCCCGACCACGCTGACCGTTGTCAGCGCCTTTGTGGATGTCGTCCCGAGCGGGGTGAGTTCGCGTCGGTAGACCCACCCGCCGGCCACGGCGCCGGGGACGAGGGCGATGGTCGACGACGCGTTCGCCGTCACGGGGGACAGGCCGACCGCCACGAGGGCGGGCAGCGCCACGAACGTGCCTCCGCCGCCGACGGAGTTCAACGCTCCGGCGGCGACGCCTGCCACCAGCACGAGGAGTATTTCTGCCACCTGCCGAGGATCGCCCTGTGAGCGGTGGGTCCACAATGCGTTATCGGTGTACCCAGCCTAAGGCTGTGCCATAGGCTCATGAGGGTGCGTTATGACCTGGACGACCTGCGACTGTTCCTCGGCATCGTGACGGAGGGGTCGATCACGGCGGGCGCCCGCCGCATGCACCTGAGCCTGCCGTCGGCCAGTGCGCGGGTCCGCTCCCTCGAACAGCAGGCCGGCGTGGCACTGCTGATCCGCGGCCGGAGGGGTGTACGCCCGACCCCGGCGGGGACCACGCTGGCCCGGCATGCGCGCGAAGTCCTGGCCCAGACCGTCCGTCTGGAGAGCGCGGTCGCGAGCTATACGAGATCCCCGACCGCGCCCCTGACCCTCCTGGGTGGCGGCTCGGCGGTGCACCGGCTCGTGCCGCAGGCCCTGGTCTCGTTCCTCCGGGCCCACCCGGACGTCGACGTCCGCGTCTTCGAGAACCGCACGCCACAGATCGTGCGGATGCTGAGGGACGGGGAAGCGGACCTGGGAATCGTTCTGGACGACGAGGCGCGCGACTGCGGTCTGGCGATGGAACCCCTCGGCGACGATTCCCTGGTGGTGGTCGGCCAGGTGGGCGGGATCCTCGCGGGCCGTACGTCCCTGACCTACAGCGAGGCAGCCGAGCACCCCCTTGTCGGCCTCGACGCCGACGCCTCGCTGCGCCGCTGGATCGAGAGACATGTGGGCCCCCACGCACCGGTCGTCCGCTACCGCACGACGGTCGCCGACCTCAACGTCCTGGTGGCCCTGGCCGCCGCAGGGGTCGGCCTCGCCATCGTCCCCCGCCGCGTGATCGACCCCTCCCAGCCCCTGGCCGTATGCGACTTGCAGGACCCCTGGGCCCACCGCCACCACCTCCTGGCCTGGGGCACCAAAACGGGCCCCGCTTCCCCGGCCGCCGAGTCCCTGGCGGAGCACCTGCGCAGGGCATCGCTCGCTGAACCTGCGGTGGTGGCGGGGCGGCGGGGGGAGGGGTGGGAGTGAGGGACTGACCCCCTCCACGAGGTCCAAGGGGTGGCGCTCTTCGTTTCTACGGGGTCCAGCGGGGCCTACGGGGGCGGGCACTCGGCGGCACCTGCTGGGGCCGTGCCGTGCCAGCGGCTGGAGGGTCAGGCGCATAGGCATGTTTGCCCTGCCCGGTGGCCCCGTTCCGGTGGCCCCGGCCCGATGCCGCCGGTCCGGGAGCCGGGAGCCGGAAGTCGGGACACAGGCGTGCCGTCCGCTGTTCAGTAGCTGGGGGCCGGGAGCCGTGGGTCAAGGGCCGGGGGCCGGGAGCCGTGGGCCAAGGGCCAGGAGCCGGGGGGAGCGGAAACCGGCCCCATGGGTATGCCCTCCGCCGGCGAAGGCCCTCAGCCCGTGGGCCGTCCCGTGCTGGCCCGCAGTACCACCTCGCCCCTCACCCGCTCCACCCGTGACCTCGCGCCCCGCTCGCGGAGGGCGAGGGCCAGTACGTTCCGGCCCATTCGTGTCAGCGGCAGTGCCACCGTGGTCAGCGGGGGCGTGAGTTCGCCGACCAAGGGGATGTCGTCGAAGCCCGCGAGCGACACGTCTTCCGGCACCCGGAGCCCCCGCTCCCGCAGCGCGCCCAACGCCCCCACGGCCATGACGTCCGTCACCGCGAAGACGCACGTCGGACGCTGTCCCCGCCGCAGCAGTTCGACCGCCGCCGCATGGCCCCCGTCACGGGTGAACCCGCCCTCGACGATCCGCTCCGGAGGGAGGGCGACCCCCGCATCGGCCAGTGCCCCGCGGAACCCGGCCAGGCGGTCAGCGACCGTGGTGAGGCGCTCGGGGCCGGTGAGGACGGCGAACTCCCGGTGGCCAAGGTCCAGTAGGGCCCGTGCCAGCGCACCCGCCCCCTCGCGGTTCTCCGGCTGCACCGTGTCCACGCGAAGGCTGCGATGCCGGCTGACCACGGCGACCCGGCCCCCGTCACGCATGTAGGGCGCGAGCTCCGACTCCAACGCCCTTTCCCACGCGGGGTCCTGGAAGCCCGAACCGATCAGCAGGATCGCGCGCGCCCGCTGCGCCCGCAGCATCGAGACGTAAGCGATCTCGCGCGCCGGTGCGCGGAAGGTGCTGGCCAGCATGACCAGCACGTCCTGCTCGGCCGCCGCTGCCATCACCCCGCTCGCGATGGCCGCGAAGTACGGGTCGCCGACGTCGTGACAGATCATGCCGACGGTGTTGTTCGAGGAACTGGCGAGCGCCTGCGCATGGGCGTTGGGGATGTACCCCAGCAGGTCCGCCGCTTCGAGCACTCTGCGCCGCAGGTCCTCGCGTACGCGCGTCGTGCCGTTCAGGGCCCGGGACGCGGTGGCCGGGGAGACCCCGGCGGTCCGGGCCACCGCGTGGAGGGTGACATGGGGCCCGCGCTCGCGTCCCCGCCCGGGCGGGGCGGCCTGCAGATCCTGCCCGGGCGCGGCGGCCTGCGGTTCCTGCCCGGTCGGTGCGGCCTGCGGTTCCTGCCCTTGACCCCGCGCCCGCGCCCGCGTCTGTGCCCGTGCCTGCCCCTGCCGCAGCTCAGCTCCGGACCCCTGCTCGCGCCCCAACGCCCGCACCGCGCCCCCCTCGTCTCGCGCCGCGAAACTTCGAGCCGACCTATTGACCCTGCGGTCAGCCAGTCATTAGCGTGGCGGACACCCTATCAGAAAGCGCTTTCTGAAAGCGGTTTCCGCACCACCGGAACACCACAAGTACCCCGCCGAAATCGCCAGGGGAGTTCACCGTGAGCCAGAGCGCACTGCAGGCAACTCCCGTGAAAACGGCAGGCGTTGTCGACCGCAGCCGCCCCACCCCGCGCCAACGCGTCGCAGAAGCGGCCGAGAAGAGCTGGCGTCCGCTCGTCCTGCTGCTCGTCTGCTTCGGCGTCTGGTGGCTGATCGCCGCCACCGAGATGGTCGAGGCGTATCTCGTGCCCTCGCCGGGCGCGACCTTCGACGTGATCCTCGACAAGCCCGACTACCTGTGGCAGCACACCTGGGTCACCACCTACGAGACCCTGCTCGGCTTCGTCATCGCCGTGGTCGTCGGCGTCCTCGCAGCGGTCCTCATGGTCTACTCGACGACCGTCGAGAAGACGCTCTACCCGATCCTCCTCTTCGCCCAGGTCGTACCGAAGATCGCGATCGCCCCACTGTTCGTCGTCTGGCTCGGCTTCGGCATCGCGCCGAAAATTCTCATCGCCGTGCTCATCGCCTTCTTCCCCGTCGTCATCTCGATGGTGACCGGCCTGAAGGCCGTCGACCCGGAGATGCTCCAACTCTCCGCCACCATGGGCGCGCGGCCCTGGCAGACCTTCCTCAAGATCCGCTTCCCGGCGTCGCTGCCGCACCTCTTCTCCGGCCTGAAGGTGGCCGTCACGCTCGCCGTGACCGGCGCCGTCGTGGGCGAGTTCGTCGGCGCGAACGAAGGCCTCGGCTATGTGATCCTCCAGGCCAACGGAAACCTCGACACCCCGATGCTCTTCGCGGGGCTGCTCGTCATGTCGCTGATCGGCGTCGTCCTCTTCGTGCTCGTCGAGATCGCCGAGAAGCTGCTGCTCCCATGGCACGCGAGCCGCAGGGACGTGGCCGCCACCACGACGTACTGACCCCCGCACGCACCATCGCCCCCCCAGCCATGTCCGACGTACGCGAGAAGGGCCGTCCCATGCACGCGCGCAGACTGCTCACCGGCCTCGTCCCCCTGACCCTCGTCGCGGTGACCGCGACGGCCTGCGGCGGCGATGACGACAAGACGACCGTGAGCGACTCCGGCAAGAAGCTCGACAAGGTGACGCTGACGCTCAACTGGTATCCGTACGGCGAACACGCGCCGTTCTACTACGGCAAGCAGCAGAAGATCTTCGAGAAGCACGGCATCGACCTCGACATCAGGGCGGGCCAGGGGTCGCAGAAGACCGTGCAGGCCACCGGCGCCGGGCAGACCGACTTCGGCTGGGCGGACACCCCGGCGGTGCTCGCGGGCGTCGACCAGGGCGTCAAGGTCAAGAGCCTCGGGGTGTTCCTGCAGACGACGCCCGCCTCCGTGCAGTTCTTCGACGCGCAGGGCATCAAGGCGCCCGCCGACCTCAAGGGCAAGATGATCGCGGGCACGGCGGGCGACGCGCTCACCAAGACCTTCCCGATCTTCCTGGAGAAGAACGGCATGGAGCTCTCCGACGTCAAGGTCCAGAACACCGACCCGGCGGGCAAGATCGCCGCGGTGATCTCGGGCAAGACGGACGCGCTGCTCGGGTACGCGAGCGACCAGGGCCCCACCATGCAGAACAAGGCCAAGAAGGACGTCTCGTATCTGCGCTTCTCCGAGAACGGCCTCAACTTCTACTCCAACGGCCTCATCGCCGGCCCCAAGACCCTGCAGGGCAACGGCGATCTGGCCAAGCGCATGACGGCCGCCGTGAGCGAGTCGTGGGCGGCCGCCGAGAAGAGCCCGGAGCCCGCGGTCACCTCGATGGAGGGCGCCTCCGAGCAACTGCCGCCCAAGGACGTGCTGTCCGAGCAGTTCAAGACGACGCTGACCCTGCTGCACACCGACGCGACGAAGGGGAAGGCGCCGGGCGCGAACACCGAGGCGGACTGGCAGCAGACCATCGACGTCTTCTCGGAGGCGGGCATGGTCAAGAACGCCAAGCCCGTCGCCGAGTACTGGGACGCGGCCAAGGGCATCAAGGGCTGAGGGGCGGCAGGCACATGACGAAGGATGCGACTCTCAAGATGAGCGACGAGCCACGCGCGCCGTCACAGAAGGCGGCACCGTCCGCCGTACGCCTCGATGACGTGGCCGTCCGCTTCCGTACGAAGAAGAAGGACGTCACCGCGTTGCGGGACGTCTCCCTGAACGTCGGCGCGGGCGAGTTCGTGGCGATCGTCGGGCCGTCGGGCTGCGGCAAGTCCACCCTCCTGAAGCTGATCGCCGGGTTGCTCGCGCCCTCGTCCGGCGACGTGCTGCTCGGCGGCGAGCGGGTGCGCGGGCCACGCCGCGACATCGGGTACGTCTTCCAGCGCGCCGCCCTCTTGGACTGGCGCACGGCACGTCGCAACATCCTCCTTCAGGCGGAGATGCGGGGGATCCCGGGAGCCGAGGCACGCGCGCGTACCGACGAGTTGATCCGCATGACCGGGCTCGGCGGCTTCGAGGACGCCTATCCGCACGAGCTGTCCGGCGGCATGCAGCAGCGTGTCGCGCTCTGCCGGGCGCTGCTTCACGAGCCTCCCGTGCTGCTCATGGACGAGCCCTTCGGGGCGCTCGACGCGCTCACGCGCGAGCAGATGAACGTCGAGCTGAACCGGATCTGGCGCGAGACCGGGACCACGGTGCTCCTGGTGACCCACTCGATCCCGGAGGCGGTCTACCTGGCGGATCGCGTGGTCGTGATGAGTCCGCGCCCCGGCACGGTGGAGGAGATCATCGAGGTCGGCCTCCCCGCCGAGCGCTCGTACGCGACGACGCTGGCCACAGACCAGTTCCGCGACGCCACCGGACGCATCCGCGAGCTGCTGGGGGCGGTGTCGGCGCACGAGTAACGCCTGAGCCGCAGCCGCAGCCGCAGCCGCAGAGAAGTATGGCGCCTGTCTCACATTCGGGATAGCGTGCCGAATATGGAACGCGCGCCGAACCTGAAACATGAACACGACGGGGTCGACGACCGGCTCGCCGCCCGCCTCGCCGAACTGCGGGCGGAGCGCGGCTGGTCCCTGGGTGATCTGGCGGATCGCAGCGGCGTGAGCCGCTCCACCCTGTCGCGGGCCGAACGCGCGGAGATCAGCCCCACCGCGTCCCTGCTGAACAGGCTCTGTGCCGTCTACGAGCGCACCATGTCGCAGCTCCTGAGCGAGGTGGAGGCCGAGCCCGCGCAACTGGTGCGCGCCGCCGAGCAGAGCGTGTGGACCGACGGCGCGTCCGGCTTCGTACGCCGGTCGGTGTCGCCGCCGCACGCCGGGCTGCGCGGCGAACTCGTCGAGGGCCGACTGGAACCGGGCGCCGACGTGTCGTACGACCGACCTCCCGTACCCGGGCTCGAGCAGCACATCTGGGTGCTCGACGGGGGTCTTGAAGTGACCGTGCAAGGCGCTCCCCACGCCCTTGCCCCTGGGGACTGCCTGCGCTTCCGGGTGTGGGGGGCGACGCGGTTCCGGTGCGTCGGAGAGCGGGCCGTGCGATACGCCCTGGTTGTGGTCGCGCGATGAGCACCGGGCGAGCGCCCCAAGCTCCGACGCGCCTCACCGCCGGTCAACTCCGCGAGACAGCCGACGACTTGGCGGACCTGCTCGCCGACGTCGTCGAGGGCGGATCGTCCCTCGGTTTCCTCGCGCCCCTGGACAGGACGGCCGCCGCCGACTGGTGGCGGAGCCTGGCCCCGGCGGTGGCCGGCGGACGGCTCGCGATCTGGGTGGTGCGCGACGGAGAGCGGGTCACCGGGACGGTCAGCGTCGGCTTCGTGGACAAGCCCAACGGCAGGCACCGCGCCGAGATCGCCAAGCTGATGGTCCATGGCTCCGCACGCGGCCGGGGTCTCGCCCGCACCCTCCTGGCCACGGCGGAACGGGCGGCGGCCGACGCGGGCGTGACCCTCCTTGTCCTGGACACGGAGACCGGCAGCCCCGCCGAATCCCTGTACCGGCGTGGCGGTTGGACGGTTGCCGGGGTCATTCCCGACTACGCGGCCGATCCGGCCGGGATGCTCCACCCGACCACCCTCTTCTTCAAGAAGGTGGGCGGTTCGGACGCACCCCGGCCGGAGCGGGCACCTCAGTACCGCAACGCGGCCAGATACGCGTAGCTGTTGCGGGCCGTGGCGAACGCGTCGGCGGGGCTGTCGTGCTCCACCAGCCACTGCTTGACGCCACCCGCCTGCGCGTCCTCGAACATCGCGGCGAAGTCCAGCGTCCCCGAGCCGACGTCGGCGAAGCCGCCGTCCGGTGCCATGTCCTTCACATGGAGCGCGGGGAAGCGCCGCCGGTGCCGCACGAAGTACGTCGCCGGATCCGCGCCGCCCTTCGCCGCCCAGTACACGTCCAGTTCGAAGCCGACCAGATGCGGATCGGTCTCGGTGACGAGGATGTCGTACAGGCTCGTGCCGTCCACCACCACATGGTCGGAGCCGTGGTTGTGGAAGAGCACCGGACCGAGCCCTGCGTCGCGTGACGCCTGCCCGATGCGGTTGAACTGCCGTGCGGCCTCCCGGAATCCGTCCGGCGTGTGCAGCGCCCCGGGCAGACTCGGCACCACCGGCCACTTCGCGCCGAGGGTGTGCAGATCCTCCAGCGCCTGCGGGAGACCGCTGCCCTTGAGGATGTCGTACGAGACATGTTCGAGGACCGCGCGCAGGTCCACCGCGTCGAGCATCCGCCGGATGTCGGCCGCGCTGTTCCCGTGCCGCCCGCTCACACCCACGGTCGCGTAGCCGATGTCGGCGAGCTGCTCCAGCGTGCCCGCGAAGTCCTGCGCGAGGGCGTTGCGCATCGTGTAGAGATGCATGCCGATGCCGCCGCGCGGGATGCGCCGGCACCGTGACGCGTCAGCCGCGCGCGCGGGCAGGGCGGTACCGACCGCCGCGGCCAGCCCCAGCGACGTACCGAGGAAGGCGCGCCTGGTCCCGTTGAGGCCGGGCCCCCTACGGCTGGTCCCGTTCAGACCGGTTCTCCGCATGGATGTCATGGCTGACCCCTCACTTCGCCGTGATCCGGACAGCGCCGGTCGTCGTGTCGCCCTTGTCGTCCGTGACGGTCAGATGCGCCGTGTAAGGGCCCTTGCGTGCGTACGTGTGCTCGGCGGTGGCGCTCTCCGTGCCGGTCGGCTTGACGTTGTCGCCGAAGTCCCAGTGGTACGAGGCCGCCGTGCGGCCTGCGGGCAGCTTCACGGTGCTCGTGAGCTTGACGGCGAGAGGCGCGGTGCCGTCGGCCGGAGCCGCCTTGACCGTCACCTTCGCACCGGCCTTCTTCTCGACCCCGGGGCCGTTGAAGTGCAGCCAGTCGAGGGTCATGAGATCGGCCTTCTCGGACGACCACTCGGGGTTGGTGAAGACGGCGTACAGCTTCGTCGTGCCGTCGTGGTCGGCCAGTTGGGTGGTCGGCGAGATGAAATTGCCCCAGCCGCCGGTGTTCGGCACGCTCACCTTGCCGAGCAGCTTGCCCGTGGGAGAGCCGGCCCGGAACTCGATGTCACCGCCGAGCCCGGCCGAAGCCGCGCCCACCGTCACGGAGTCGACGCCCTTGAGGTTCACCGGGTCGAAGGAGACCCAGTCGCCGTCCTCGATCTCGATGAGCCGCTTGCCGCCGGACGCGTCCGCGCGGTCACCGATGTCCACCCCGCCGTGCGCGCCGCCGGTGGCGGTGCGGTGCTCGGCCTCCCGGAAGGAGGTCCGCAGCGTCAGCGAGGAGGACCCCGTCAGGGCGGGCGCACCGGACGCGCCCTTGTCCTCGTACTGGGCCGTGATCCCGTAGTACAGATTCTGACCGGGACCGTGGCTGTCGCCGGCGTCCGTCACGATCTCGCCCGCGCAGCCGGTGTAGTTGTCCAGCGGATGCAGATGGGTGTCGTGCCCGAGCTGGGACTGGACGACGACCCGTTTGCAGTCGATCTTCCCGTCCTCCTTGTCCGTCACCTTGATCTTGAACGGAATGGTGTCGCCGAAGCTGAACGTCCCGCCGCTGGGCGGCTGTTGAATGCTGACCACGGGCCGGGTGTTCCCGACGGTGATCTCCTGCACGGCCAGGCTGCTCAGCTCGTCCGGCCCGGTGACCTTCAGGCGCGCGCTGAACTGCCCCTTCTGGGTGTACGTGTGCGTCGGGTTGGCCTCGGTCGAGTCGGTCGTGCCGTTGCCGTCGAAGTCCCACGCGTACGTGACGGGCTTGCCGCCGGGCAGGCCCGAACCCTCGCTGGAGAACTTGACCTCGAGAGGCGTGCTGCCGTTGTCCGGCGTGGCCTTGACGCGGGCGTCGGGCAGCCGGCCGTCCGCCACGTAGTCGATGCGGTAGATGCCCGCGCCTTCGTTGCCGCCGCCGCGGCCCGTGCCGCTGCCGAGCCCGAAGTCGATGACGTACATGGCACCGTCAGGACCGAAATCGGCGTCGAAAGGCTGATTCCACTTCATGTCGCCGAAAATGGAGTTGATCGACTGGAGATCGCCCGCCTTGGCGGGCTCGAAGCGCGGGTCGGTGAACGTCTGGTCCTTCTCCTGCATCGAGAAGACCTTGAACCACTGCCGCGTCAGCTCGTAGTTGAACCACTTCCCCTCGAAGTACTCGGGGAACTTCGTCTTGTACGTGTTGGCGGCGTCGTAGTCATAGACGGGACCGCTCATCGGACCGCCGCCGCCCGTGCCGAGTTCGGGGAACTTCTCCGAGGCGGAGTAGGCGTACCAGACATCCGCGGACTCGGCCGGAGGAAGGTCGCGCAGGCCCGTGTTGTTCGGCGAATCGTTCACGATCTTCGCGCAGTCGAACTTCGCGCCCGATTTCTTCGTCGCGAAGTCGTAGTCGTTGAACGGGGTGTTGTCTCCGACGCAGTACGGCCAGCCGTAATTGCCCGCCCTGGTGATGCGGTTGAACTCGACGGTCCCCTCCGGTCCGCGGTCGGCCACGGCGTTCTTCGCATCGGGTCCGTAGTCCGCCATCAGCAGGGCGCCGCTCAGCGGGTCCGTGGTGATGCGGAAGGGGTTGCGCATGCCCATCGCGTAGATCTCGGAGCGGGTCTTGTCCGTTCCCGGAGCGAAGAGATTGCCCTCGGGCACGGAATAGGTCCCGTCGTCCTTCGGTGTGACGCGCAGGACCTTGCCCCGCAGGTCGTTCGTGTTGCCGGAGGTTCCCTGGGCGTCCCAGGCGCGGCGGCCCTCGCGCTCGTCGATCGGGCTGAATCCGTCCGATGCGAACGGATCGGTGTTGTCACCCGTCGCGATGTACAGGTCACCCTTGTTGTCGAAGGCGATCGAGCCCGCCATGTGCGAGTTCGCCCGGCCTTCGCCACGGAAGGTGGGAATGGTCAACAGACGCTTCTCCGACGCCGGATCGACCTTTCCGCCCGCTTCCGTGAAGCGGGAGAGATTGATGCGTTTCTCGGTCTTGTCGGAGTTCAGGAGATAGACCCAGTGGTTGTCCTTGAACTTCGGGTCGAGTGCGAGGCCGAGCAGCCCGTCCGACTGGCTCGTCATCTCGGCCGTGTAGTCGAGGTCGAGCGCCGTGGAGACCTTCAGCGTCTCCTGGTCGATGATCTTCAGCTTCCCGGTGCGCTGGATGAAGAACACCCGGCGGTCGGGGGCGACGGCCAGCTCGAAGGGGTCGGCCAGGTCGTTCGTGGCGAGCGGCGTGCGCTGGAAGGCGCCGGTCTTGGTGGCGGTGCAGTCGCCGGGCTTGTTGCCCGCGGCCCATTCGATGCCACCGAGAATGTGCTTGAGGAAGCCCTCTTCCTGGTAGGCCGCCTTGTCGTGTCCGCCCGCGGTGTACCAGGAGCGGCCCCCGTCGTAGTTCTGGCACCAGGACCACGGCTGGTCGACGCCCTCGTCGAGACCGGTGACGCCGTCGCGCACCTTGACCTGCGCGAGGGTGTGCACCTTGCCCGTCGGATTGGCGCGCCAGTTGTACCACTCCTCCGTGCGCTCCCAGAGCTCCGGGAGGCCCTTGGTGGAGGGGTGCGCGTGGTCGAGTACCTTGACCCGCCCGGTCTGCACCTCGGGGTGCTTGTCGAAGATCGCGCCGACCAGGCCCTCGTACCAGGACCAGTCCCGCTCACTGGCCGACGCCGCGTGCAGGCCGACCCAGCCGCCGCCCCCGCGGACGTACTTCTGGAAGGCCGCACGCTGGTCCGCGTCGAGCAGATCGCCCTTCTCCGGGGTGGAGTTGGTGTTGTTGAAGACGATGGCCTGGAAGCGGGCGAGATTGACGTCGGTGAAGGCCGCCGCGTCATCGGTGGCCTCGACCTCGAAGCCGTTCTCGCTGCCGAGCTTCTTGATGGCCTCGACACCCGCGGGGATCGAGTCGTGGGGGAAGTTCGTGACCTTGGAGAAGACGAGAACGCGGAATGGGTCGTCCGCGGCTTCCGTTGCCGCTTCCGCTGTGGCTGCGGTCTTCGGCTGTGCGTCCGCTTGCGCCGTCGCGCGGGGCGGAGCGGTGAGACCAAGGCCGATGACGAGGGCCAACAGGGCGATGAGCGCGAGCCAGGGGCTCGGCGTGGTGGGGCCCGGTCTCGATGGGGTGGGGCCGCGTCTGGGCGCGGTGGGACTCGTGGAACTCATGGCGCTCCCTGGGCTGGGCGGGTGGACGGCTGCCGGTAGCCGGGTGTGCGGTGAGTGCGAGTTGCGCGGGTGTGGGGTGCGTGGTGAGTGTTGCGAGGGTGCGGGGTGCGCGGGTTAGAAAGCGCTTTCTCCTGCGCGTTGTTCAGCGTAGGTTCCGCTCTGACGGGGGGTCAATGGGTCGGAAGGGCCTGGCGTGAGAAGGGAGTCACGCAGAGGCATGCGGAGGCACTTCGGCGAGGGCACTGGTATGAGGGCGCGTGTGCGGGGGAGGGTTTCAGGGGCGGGCGTTCGGGAGCGGGCCTTTCTGGAGGAGCAGCAGGGGCCCCAGCTCCGCCGAAGCCGCCCCGGAACCGTCCCAGATCCGTGTCCCAGATGTCGTACAGGAGCCTCACGAAATGCCTGACCACGCCTCGACGCCCGCCCCCGCCGCGTACACCGCCGGACTCGTGAACGCGGCGGACGGCGTCCCCGTCGCCACGTACACCTGGCTGCCCGAGGGCGGCAGGCCGCGCGCCTTCGTGCAGATCGCACACGGCGCGGGTGAACACGCCCTGCGCTACGACCGATTCGCCCGCCACCTGCTGGAGCACGGCTACGGGGTGATCGCGTCGGACCACCGGGGGCATGGCGCGACGGCGCAGGCGACCGGGGGGTACGGGGTGACGGGTTCGTCCTCCGACGGGCCGTCGGACGGGGGGTCCGACGAGGCGGGTGGCGCAAGGCGGTCCGATCCGTCCGGTGAGTCCGCCGCGTTCGACAGCTGGCGCGCCATCGTCGACGACCTCAAGGCGATCGGCGACCAGGTCCGCACCCTGCATCCCGGCACCCCGCTCTTCCTGCTCGGCCACAGCATGGGCTCGCACCTGGCCAGGGACTACGCGCAGGAATACCCGGACGGCCTCGCGGGCGTGATCCTCTCCGGCACCTTCCGCTCCCTGCCCGGGGTCGGGATCGACGAATCGATCACCCGCCTGGAGCGCGAGATCGCCGAGGGCGGCCGTGAGGTGCTCTCCTCCTACCTCCCCGAACTCTTCGCCGCCTTCAACGACGCGTACCCGCACCGCACGGGCTTCGAATGGCTCTCGCGGGACGAGACCGAGGTCGACGCGTACGTCGCCGACGAGCGCTGCGGCTTCCCCTTCTCCGCCGGGCTCTGCCTGGACTGGGTGCGTGCCGTGCGCAAGATGAACGACCCGCGAAACCTCGCCCGGGTCCCCGCTGACCTGCCCGTCCACATCGCCGTCGGTACCGAGGACCCCTGCAACCAGGGCATGACACTGGTCCACGAACTCGTGGAGGACTACCGGTACGTGGGCCTCGACGACCTCACCTGGAAGGGGTACGAGGGGGCGCGCCACGAGATCCTCAACGAGACCAACAGGGATGAGGTGCAGGAGGACCTGCTGGCCTGGATGGACAAGCGGGTGCTGTGAGGGGCGGGGCCGCTGTGGGTGGTCCGGGGGACGTCGTCGGTGGTTACGGGGGCCGCTGTCAGTGGTGTTGGCTACCGTTCGGGGCATGTCTCGAGCTCATTCAAAGGCCCAGGTCACGGGTGACGACGTCCGGCGTATCGCACTGGCCCTGCCGGATACGACGGAGAAGATCGCCTGGAGCATGCCCACCTTCCGGGTGGCAGGAAAAATGTTCGCCACGCTTCCCGAGGACGAGACGTCCATCGCCGTGCGGTGCCCGAAGGAGGAACGCGACGAGTTGGTCCTCGCGGAGCCCGACAAGTTCTGGATCGCCGACCACGAGGCGATGTTCGCCTGGGTGCGCGCACGGCTCTCGGCGCTCGACAAGGACGAGCTGAGCGACATCCTCGCCGATTCCTGGCGCCAGGCGGCCCCCACCCGACTCCTGGACGCATACCCGGAGTTGGGGCTTCCGCCGGCGGACTAAAAGGGATCGGCCGCTGTCAGTGCCCCGTGGCATGATCCCGGCAGGAGGGGGCGGGGCTCGTGGGACGACGGACCGGGCGCCGCCGCCAGGGGAGGGGATCGCGGTGCCGTCAGGGGACGGGATGGACGAGGGCGGGGCTGCTGGGGGCGGCGGGGCCGGCGGGGTCGGCGAGGGTGAGGGTGCGCGCTTCCCGGCAGGGAGGCGAGGCGGGCAGGGCGGGCGCGCCATGCGCGAGTACAAGGCCAGGCCGAGCCGCAAGCTGCCGCTGAGCCGCAAGCCCAAGCCCAAGCCCAAGACCAAGCCCACGGCTATGGCCGTGCCGCTGGCGCTGACCGAAGAAGTGACGCACCCAGGGACGCCCTCAGCGACGCACCCAGGGACGCCCTCAGAAACACCCCCAATGACGCCCCCAGAGAAGAGCATCTGGTCGCGGGACTTCGGGTTCTTCTTCGGCGCGCGGACCGTCGCCAAGCTCGGCGACACGATGCTGCCCGTCGCCCTTGCCGCGGGGCTGCTCCAGCACGGGCACGGCGCGGGCGCCGTAGGTCTTGCCATGGCCGCCACGACGGTCTGCTTCGCCGGTCTGGTGATCTTCGGCGGGGTCTTCGCCGACCGGTTCAGCACCCGCCTGCTGATGATCGGCGCGGATGTGGCCCGGCTCGGCACGCAGGCGGTCGCGGCGGCCCTCTTCTTCACGGGCCACGTCGTCCTCTGGCAGATCTGCGTGATCGGAGCGGTCAACGGCGCGGCGGGCGCCCTCTTCCAGCCCGGCGTCGCCAGCACGGTCCCGCGCCTGGCCGCCGACGTACAGAAGGCCAACGGCGCGATACGCGTGGCCGAGTCCGCCGCGGCCCTGGCGGGACCGGCCGTGGCCGGCGTCCTCGTGGCCTTCGCCTCGCCCGGCGCGGTCTTCGCCGCGCACGCGGGGACGTACGGGCTGAGCGCCCTGTGCCTGGTCCTGCTCCGGCTGCCGCCCGCGCTGCCCGGCTCGCTGCCGCACAGCAAGGGCTTCCGGGCCGACCTGGTGCAGGGCTGGCGGGAGTTCAGGTCCCGCACCTGGCTGTGGGGCGTCATAGCCATCTTCTGCGTCCTGATGATCACGACCACGGGCCCGCTGACGCCCCTCGTCGCCACCCTCGTGGTCCAGGAGCACGGCTCGGGGGCGTACGGCCTGGTGAACTCCGCCCTGGGCGCCGGCACCGTGCTCGGCGGCCTGGTCGCCCTGCGTCTGCGCCCCCGCCACATGCTCCGCGCCGGCTCCTGCGCCCTGATCGGCTACTGCGCGTTCCCGGCGTCCGTCGGCGCCCAGCTGGGCGTCCCGCTGATGGCCGCGGGTGCCGCGGTAGCTGGCGCGGGACTCTCCTTCTGGGGAGTCATGTGGGCGACGAGCGTCCAGACGCAGGTGCCGCCCGACGTCCTGAACCGCATCCACGCCTACGACGTCGCGGGATCGATCGCCCTGCTGCCCGTCGGCCAGGCCCTCGCGGGACCTGCCGCGAGCGCGTTCGGCGCGGAACGGGTGCTGATCACGGGCGCCGTGACGACAGTCGTCGTCTGCCTCGCCATGCTCTCCGTGCCGGCGATACGTGGGTTGGTGCGGGTGGACGGGAGAGCGCCGGTCCGGAGCGGGGGAGCCCCGGGGACCGACCGCCCCGGACAGACCCTGCGCGCGGACCGTGGCGCGCGGCGATGACCGGAGAGCGATGCGGGGGAGGGAGGAGGAGAGGGAAGGGGGAGAGGGCCGGGAGCTACACGAGAACCTGCGCGGACGCCCCCAGCCAACCGCTGATCCGCTCCCGCAGCGAGCGGGCGTCGAGCCCGTGCGCGGCCATGTGCTCCTCGACCTGCCCGTAGCGGCGCAGCTCGGCACGGCCGACGCCGAGCCCGAGCACCCGGTGCGGAACATCGGCGAGTGCGTCGTTCGCGGCAGCGGTGGAGGTCCCGGCCAGATAGGGCTCGACCACCACCACATCGGCGACGGTGCCCGCCCCGGTCGCGCGGCGCAACGCATCCCCGTCGAAGGGCCGCACGGTGGTCGCGTACAGCACGGCGAGGTCGAGGCCTTCAGTGGCGGCGAGGACGTTGTCCAACATGGTCCCGACAGCGACGACCACCCCACCACGACCCTCGCGCACGGTGTGGAAGCGGGCCCCGTCGACGGGCAGAGCCCGAGCGTTCGACTGCACGGAGAGTCGTACGTACACCTTGTCGTCGCCCGCGGCGACCGCGTGCCGCAGCAGGGTCTCCGCCTCGTCCGGGTGCCCGGGTACGTGCACGGTCCAACCGTCGAGCGTGTCGAGCAGCGCCACATCGCCGGGCGACATGTGCGTGTAGCCGCCCGCGGGCCAGTCGAAGGAGGCCGCGGCGCTGACCAGAACGCCCCCGACGCCCTGATGCCCGAAGTCGAGCTTCACCTGCTCGAACGGCCGCTCCACGAGAAAGCTGGCGAAGGTATGCATGACGGGCCGCAGCCCGGCCAGCGCGAGCCCGGACCCGGCCCCGACGAGCAGCTGCTCCCGGATCCCGACGTCGATCACCCGCTCCGGGTGCTTGCGCTGAGCCTCCGCGAACCCGTCCGCACCGATCACGGCGAGGACGACGGCGACGCGCGGATCCTCGTCGAGCAGTCGAGAGAGGGTGGGGGCGAAGCGATCACGCATGGTGTCCATGACAAAACCTCCGAGGGGTGGCGCAAAAGTGAACGGAGCGACGGGCGCGAGGCAAGGAGAGCGGCCGTGGGGGAGGGGAGAGCGAGCCCTTAGGGGCCCTTCGGCTCGACCCGGGCGACGACGACGTGTGGCTGCCCGGGATGCGGCGCGGTGAAGGCCGCGTACAAGGCGTCGTGATCGCGCCCGTCGACGGTCACGGTGGACCACCCGGCGGCTTCGAAGCGGGCGGCGATGCCGTCGGGCCTGGCGTGCCGGGCGGAGGCGTTGTCGATCACGACGGTGTGCAGCCGTTCGAGCCCGGCGGGCCCGGCGAAGGCGATGGCCTCGTGATTGCTGCCCTCGTCCAGCTCGGCGTCCCCGACGAGCACCCACACCCGGGCGTCCTCGAGCTTCCGCGCCCTGAGCCCCAGCGCGGTCCCGACCGCGATCGGCAGCCCGTGCCCGAGCGAGCCGCTCCCGATCTCGACCCCCGGGACGAGCACCCGGTCGGGATGGTGCCCCAGCGGCGAGTCGAAGGCCCCGAACCCTTCCAGCCAGTCGACTGGGATGAACCCCTTGGCGGCGAGGACGGCGTAGTACGCCATGGGGCCGTGCCCCTTGGACAGCAGAAACCGGTCCCGCCCCGCCTCCTCCGTCTGCTCGGGTGTGACCCTGAGCACCCGGTCGTAGAGCACCCAGAGCGCGTCAAGGGTGGACGTCGCGGCGGGCCCGTGCTTCTCGTCCCCCGTCATCCGCCCCATGAGGCGGGACAGGTCCGCGTATCCGTATCCATCCGCCCGCCCGAGCGTGCGTTCCGTTGTCGTCGTCATGCCACAGAGCGTGCAACCTCAAGTCCGCTTGAGGTCAACAGCCCGCGAAAGGCGTGAGCGATCACAGCTCCGAGTGCGGTATTGTTTCGGTGCACGTTCGGCCAGGGGAAACCCCAGGTCACACGGGCACCGGGACGTGGCGCAGCTTGGTAGCGCACTTGACTGGGGGTCAAGGGGTCGCAGGTTCAAATCCTGTCGTCCCGACTAGTTCGAACTATCGAACGTCGCAGATGAAGGGCCGTTTTCGAACGGCCCTTTTTCTGTTGTCCGGTGAGTCCCGCGTGGCAGGAGGAGGGTGTGGCAGCAAGGCGTGGCAGGAAGGAGCGTCCTTCGCCGCTTCCCGGTGATCGTCAGCCGCCGAAGCGGAGCTTGTACTGCGCCTTGCCCTTGGGGTAGTCGTCCAGTGTTCCGCCGCCCCAGTCGAAGTCGAAGTACGCCTGGTACTCCGAGTCCTTGACCAGGTCGGCCATCCGGTCGATGAAGTAAGGGGAGTCGCCGCCGCCCATGTAGGCGTCGCCCTTCCCGTAGAGGCCCCACTCGGGGTAGGACTTCGGCTTGTGGTGGGCGGCGGCGAACGCCTTGAAGTCGTTCACGCCCATGGGGGTGGTGAGGGTGTGGTCCCACCGCTGGGCGGGCGTCGCGTCCGGGTGCTCCCACCACACGTCGTAGATGTTCAGACCCACGATGTCGACGTAGGAGTCGCCGGGGTACAGCGTCTCGAATGAAGTGACCTTGCCCGAGGTGCCGACGGCCATGTTGTAGTCGAAGCGGAAATGCGTCCCGGTCCGGGCGCGCATCAGGGTGACCACCCTGCGGAACATCTCCCGATAGGCCGCCGGGTCGTCGGTCCCTTGCCACGTGCCGATGGTCTTGTTGTTGCCCTCGTATCCGAGGCGGATGACCGAATCGGCGAGGCCGTTCTTGACCAGCAGGTCGGCGAGGTCCCGGAACTGGCCGTCGTATTTCCCGGCGAGCCCGTCCCTGAAGTTTCCGCCCTTGGGCAGCATCGGCAGCCCGAGCACGAATTGCCGGCCGTCCCCGGCCTTCTTCCAGTCACCCCAGTACTTGGCCGCGTACTGATTCCAGCCGTCGTTCTCGGACGGGTCCAGATAGTCCGTGGCATCCATCTGCGACCGCCCGAGCCACGTCCGTGAATCGTTCACGGCATCGGTCTTGCCCGGACCGGCGTAGACACCCAGACGAGAAGGAACGGCGGCACCCTCAGTAGGCATGGCCATGGACGCGAGGATAACCCCGGCCATGGAAATGATCGTTGCCAGCTTTCGCTTCAATTCTCGTCCTTCTCGACCTGGCCCCCGGTTCCGGGACATTCTGGGAAGGGCCGTGCGCGCAGGCAATGAGAGATCATTACTAGGCGAGTTCGTAGGGTGGGTGGTTCACCGCCCCGCATGCAGCGCGATTCGCTGCTATCGAGCGTCGTTTGCGCGTTGCGCGGCATGGCGCATCTCACGTCACCGGCGGCTTCGGGACGCGTCGAGGGGGTCTTGAGGGGGGTGTCGAGGCGGTCCGCTTTCACGACGTCAGAGCCGCGGAATCGCGTCGGCCGGGTTGTGTGATGATACGCGGATGATGTCCGGCCCTGGGGAGAGGCCGGGTGTATGAGAAGGGGTGGGACGCGGCGTGGGCAAGGATGGGTCCATATCGGACGAGGAGTGGGCGCGCTTCCTGCGGGATGCCGAGGCCGGCGCGCAGAGCGCTCCCGAGGAGCCTTCGGCGCGGGCGCGCATGGTGGCGCGGCGGCTGCGGGAGGAGCCCGGCCGGCCGGAGGGGTGGCGGACCCATCAACCGGCCCGGCGGCGATGGGGCAAGGGCTGGTACGTGGTCGGTCTGGTCGCGGTCGCACTGGTCCTGGCGGTGGCGGTCGCGCCGGGAAACCTGACCGGCTGGCTCGGAGGTGACGGTGGCGGGGACGCCCCGCAGGCCGCCGCGGAGTCGGCTCGTCCGGGACAGGCGCCGGCGACGGAGGCCGCGGCCCAACGGCCCACGGTGGACGAACCGTTCAGGGGGTCGCCCGCGGCGCGGTGGCGTGACGGGGCGGCAGGGATTCATCTGCCCGAGGCGCGGGCCACGGGCTGGATGAGCCGGGAGCAGGTCGAACAGACCCTCGAGCGGTCCCGGGATTTCCTCGTGGCCTCCAGTCTGGATCCCGAGGTATTGCGCGGGGAGCGGCCGCGCAAGGCGATCGACCTCATCAATCCGCATCAGGCCGACGTCAAGGAATTCCTGTCTGTCGCGTTCAGCGCGCCCAGCCAGGAGAACGACCCTCTGCTGATGTTCAGCCGATTCGAGAAGTCGAAGGTGCGACTCGTCGGGGACGTGGTCAAGACGCGGGGTCGGATCACCTTCGAGGAAGGCAAGCGTGGCGCGGTCGAGGTGACCGCCGATGTCACCTATGTCTATCCGGTCGTGAGCGCCAAGGCGGGCAGCGACGAAGTCGTGCGTACGATCGTGCGCCGCGAGACCGTGATGAGCTGGGACGACCCGGCGAAGGTGATCACCAAGAAGGGGACGTTCTCCTTCATCTCCTACAAGGTCGACACCACCAACGGCGGCTGCGACACCTACACCGGCTACCTCACCCCCGCATTCGGCGCGGAGCGCGCCGCCCCGGACGCGCACGAGGGCCCCGAAGTCGACCCCTACGACCGCAGCGAGTCGATGGACTCGCGCATGGCCGAGTCCGACAGAGCGGGCTGCGGCACTGCCTCACGCTCGTGAGCGGCGTGCGGCGCACCGCGTGAGTTGAGCGGAGTGCTGCGGCACTGCGTGAGCTGAGCGGGCGGCCGGTGATTAGAATCTTCTCTCATGTCGAAGCCTGACGAACTGCTCGTTGACGTCGCCGCCCTGGTGGAGTCCGGGCACAGCAATCAGATGTCTCTGACCGTGGTCGCCTGTGGTGCTGTCATCACGGGCCGGCTGGCTCCCGAATCCGTCTGGAGGCAGCGGGTCTCGGAGGTCCTGGCGGACTCGGACCGCCTGAGCGACTTCTCCGCCATGTTCACCGCCGGGACGGACAAGGAGGGGCCCCCGCGGTATCTGCACTTCCACGTGGCGCGGATTCTGCAGGGCACGGTGGGAATCCCGGAGACCGGCGGCATGTACCGCGTGGCGATCGAGGATGTCAGCGCCTGGACCATCGGCGACTTCAGCTACTCCGACCACTGACGGACGCCCCTATGTAAGCAAGTGCCGAGGGGCCCGGGTGCCGGCCGGCACCCGGGCCCCGAAGGTTGCTCGGGTGTCCCGCTCAGTCGATCTGCTCAGTCACCGGTGCCGAGCCTGAAGTGGAAGATTCCCCAGGTCAGGTGGGCGTCGCGGCCGCCGGCGATCCAGTGGCCCAGGCCCTTCTTCATCTGGGCGAGATAGTCGTGGCTGATCCTCCTGGCCAGCCCCTCGGCCTCCTGGCGCTCGGTTTCCTCCAGGACCCGCGTGTAGTGGTTCACCAACTGCTCGCGGTGCTCTTCGAAGCCACCGTCCACGGCGGTGAAGCCGAGCCGGTCCAGCTCGCGCGTGTAGAAGCCGGGCGAGCCCATGTCGTCCAGATGGATCCGGTCGAGGATCGGCTGGAGTACGTCCGTGCGGCCGCCGTCCGCCGCCGCCATCGGGTCGGTGAAGATGAGACGGCCGCCCGGCCGCAGCACCCGCGCGATCTCCTTGAGGACCTGGACCCGGTTGCCGCTGTGCAGGAAGGCGTCCTGGGACCAGATGACGTCGACGTGGTCGTCCGGGTACGGGATGTCCTCGAAGGACCCGTCCACGACCTCGATCCTGTCGGTGAGCGAGCGGGCCGAGTTCAGCTCCTTGTGGCGCTGGTTCTCCACCTCGCTGAGGTTGAGGGCGAGGACCCGGCAGCCGTACGTCTGTGCCAGATAGCGCGCCGAGCCGCCGAACCCTGAACCGAGGTCGAGCACCACGGATTCCTGGGTCAGCTCCAGCTTCGACGCCATCCGCTCGACGGTCCGCCGGCTCGCGGCCGCGATGGGTTCCACGGGGCTTTCGTACAGGCCGATGTGGATGTCCTCGCCGCCCCACACCGAGGCGTAGAAGGTGTCGGCGTCCGGTGAGTTGTAGTAGCTGCGGGCGGTGCTGACCGCGCCTTTGTACTGCCCCTCGTCCTCCGTCCGGTACTCCTTCTCCGCCACGTGCACGAAGAAGTCCGGCTGCTCGCCCCGGTAGGTGTGCTGGAAGTCGCCGTAGGTCTCGATGTGCTGGAAACCCACCTCGGACATGAGACGCCGGGTGTAGTCCTTGCGCAGCGGGAACATGTTGAGGTGGTAGATGGAGTCGTCCGGGAAGCTGTACCGCATGCGGCACAGGCCCTCGTCGACGTACTCCGGTTCCACGATGACGTCCTCACCGCAGTAGTAGTACCGGTGCTTGCTGGTGTACCCGTCGTCCAGGACCGCATCGTAATTGCGCTGGTCCAGGACGAGAATTCCGTCGTGCTTGAGCATCGCGTAGAACTCGGCCAGTGCCTTGCGCCGGTCCCGCTCCGAGAAGAGATGCGTGAAGGAGTTGCCGAGGCAGACGATGGCGTCGTACTCCCCGTGCACGTCTCTGTTGAGCCATCGCCAGTCCGCCTGCACGACCCGCAGGATGTGCCCTCCCTGCTTCGTGCCGTTCTCGAACGCCCTCGCCAGCATTTCCGCGCTGCCGTCCGCGCTCACGGTCTCGAATCCGGCGGCCAGCAGCCGTACGGAATGGAATCCGGTGCCCGTCGCGACGTCGAGCACGCTCCTCACCCCCCACTTGCGCAGCAGGTCGATGAAGAAATTCCCTTCGCTCTCCTCCCTTTTCTCCCAATCTATGAGGGAGTCCCATTTTTCGACGAAGCTGGGGACGTACTCCTCCGTGTAGTGCCCGGTTTCACGTACTTCGACAGGGTTGTCGCCGAACTCTTGAGCCGGTTGCACGATGATGGGGACCCTTCAGCCTTGAGGAATCCTGCCCGGCGCGGCAGCCCAGGCCGGCACATGCCGCAGGCCTGGGGAGCCGCGTGGTGTGAGCGGATTGCTATCCAAGACTGAGGGGTCTGATGCCTCCAAAGTTCGTATACGGAGCCGGAGTTGAGCCGGATAGCGCCCTTGGCCAGCGCCTTTCCCGCCTCAAGATTGTTTGCGGCAGGGTGGACAGAACGGCCGCTGTGTCTAGCAGCTGCCGTCCGACACCTTGAGGCCGGTGTTCGCTCCCGCCGTCCTGGCCACGATGGCCGGCACGCACGCGGCGCTGTCGAGTTTGTGTGCGTAAGGGATGCTCACCGTGGTGTTGGACGTCGGGTTCGGGCCCGCCGGCTTGTACTCGTCGTCGGCGGGTGACCAGGTCACCTTGTCGAAGGTGTTGCCGCTGACCTGCCAGGAGCCGGCCGCGTCGGTGTAGAAGGTGCCGAGGACGTCCTTGGAGTCCTTGAAGTAGTTGTTGTCGACCTTGGCCTTGGCTCCGGCGCGGGAATTGATGCCGGACTCGTTCAGACCCACGTAGTAGTTGTTGTAGATGTGGGCCGTGCCGCCGCGGAGCAGGGGCGTGCGGGAGTCGATGTTCTCGTACTTGTTGTGGTCGTACGTGACGTAGCCGTTCGAGACGTCGCTCTCGCTGGACCCGACCAGGCCGCCGCGCCCGGAGTTGCGCAGGATGCTGTACGACAAGGTCACGTACTGCGTGTTGTTCTTCATGTCGAACAGGCCGTCATAGCCCTCCGACTCCCCGCCCGACGCCTCCAGGGTCGTGTGGTCGACCCAGACGTTGCGGACGTCGCTCTCCATGCCGATGGCGTCGCCGCCGTTGGACGTGGGGGAGCCGGACTTCTTGACGTTCCTGACGGTCACGTTCTGGATGATGATGTTGCTGGAATCCCTGATGTGGATGCCCAGTTGGTCGAAGACGGCGCCACTTCCGACGCCGACGATCGTGACGTTGCTGATCTGCTTGAGCTCGATCACACCGGCGGCGGTGTTGCAGCTGTCGCCCGACACCTTCGTGGTGTTGCCGTGGTTGATCGTCCCCGCCACCTCGATGGTGATCGGAGTGTCGTCGGCGGCGCGGGTGCACAGCGCCGTGTGGATCGCGGTGCCCGTCGTGGCCCGCACCGTCTTCCCGCCCGCGCCGCCGGTGGTCCCGCCGTTCTGCGTGGCGTAGCCGGTGGCGCTGCCGACCGCGGCCGAGGCCCCGGGCCGCGCGGACGTGTCCGGCTGCGCGGAGGCCTCCGGCAGTGTCAGCGCCGCACCGGTCGCGGCCGTGGCGACCAGCGTGGCCAGCGTGAAATGCAGTCTTCGTGAACGTGCTCGGCTCATGGTCGGCTCCCTGTTTCGTCGTCGAATCCCGGGTGACGCTGTTCCGCACGCCGTAGTGGTCACGGCGGAGCCCGAGGTTGCCGCCTCGACGCCGCGTTCTTCGCGCCCTGCGCCGGCCGCGGGGGCGGTCTCCGCGTCCGGGGCTCCTGTGGCAGGTGGGAGTATGGACAGCATGGATATACGAGCCAGGAACAATGTGACGGTCACGGGGCCGGCCGACGGGCCCGCGGTGGTCCTCGCGCACGGCTTCGGCTGTGACCAGAACATGTGGCGGCTGGCCGTGCCGGCCCTCGCGGAGCGGCACCGCGTGGTGCTCTTCGACTACGTCGGCTCCGGAGGTTCGGATCTGTCGGCCTGGAGCCAGGAGCGGTACGCGTCGCTCGACGGCTACGCCCAGGACGTGGTCGACGTCTGTGCGGAACTGGGACTCGAGCAGGCGGTCTTCGTCGGGCATTCGGTCAGCGCCATGGTCGGAGTTCTCGCCGCTCGGATGGCGCCCGAGCGCATCGGGTCGCTCGTGATGGTGGCGCCCTCTCCCCGGTACATCGACGACGACGGTTACCGGGGCGGCTTCACCGCGGAGGACATCGACGAGCTGCTGGCCTCGCTCGACTCGAACTATCTGGGCTGGTCGTCCGCGATGGCGCCGGTGATCATGGGCAATCCGGAGCGGCCGGAACTGGGTGAGGAACTGACCAACAGTTTCTGCGCCACCGACCCGGACATCGCCCGGGTCTTCGCCCGCACCACGTTCCTGTCCGACAGCCGCGAGGACCTGAAGAGCGTGACGGTGCCGACCCTGGTGCTCGAATGCTCACAGGACGTGATCGCGCCGCGCGAGGTCGGCGCGTACGTGCACGCCGCGATCCCCTCCTCCCGCCTGGTCACCCTGGACGCCACCGGGCACTGCCCGCAGCTGAGCGCGCCGGAGGCCACCAACGAAGCCATCCTCGAATTCCTCGGGAACCGCCGTTGATGGGCCTCGCGGGCGACGAACCGGAGCCGTCGGAGATCGGGGACGCCGCGGGCACGGACGCCGCGTTCAGCGCACTGCTCGAGGACAGTGCCGAGGACCTGTACGAGAGGGCTCCCTGCGGCTACCTCTCGACGCTGATGGACGGAACCATCGCCAAGGTCAACACCACGCTGCTCGACTGGCTCGGCCTGAAGCGCGAGGCCGTGGTGGGGCAGGTCCGTTTCGCCGATCTCCTCACCGTCGGCGGGAAGCTCTACCACGAGACGCACTTCGCGCCGCTGCTGCGCATGCAGGGCGAGCTGCGCGGCATCGCGCTCGAGATGAAGGGAGCCGACGGGAGCCGGCTGCCGGTGATGGTCTCCTCCGTGATCAAGCACAGCGGTGAGGGCGACCCGCTGCTGATCCGCACGACCCTCTCCGACGCCTCCGACCGGCGGGCCTACGAGCAGGAGCTCCTGCACCGCCGCCAGGAGGCCGAGCGGGCGCGGGCCGAAGCCGAGGAGGCCCGTCGGCAGGCCGAGGCCGACCGGCAGCGCCTCGCGGACTCGCTCGCCGTGCTGCAGCAGTCCCTCGTGCCCTCCTCGCTGCCCGCCGTGCCGGGACTGGAGGCCGCCGTCTACTACCACACGGCCTCTCCGGACCGTCTCGGCGGCGACTTCTACGACCTGTTCGCCCTGGGCGACGGCCGGTGGGCCTTCTTCCTCGGGGACGTGTGCGGCAAGGGTCCCCAGGCGGCTTCGCTCACCTCGCTGACGCGGTACACCTTGCGCGCCGCGGCCCTGCACGATTCCGAGCCCGCCACGGCCCTGAACACGCTGAACGCCGTCCTCCACGAGCGCTACGGAGCCAGTGGCGACCCCCGCTACTGCACGGTCATCTTCGGCGTGATCCAGCCGGGTGCCGAGGACGGGGACATATCCGTGCGCCTCGCCTCCGGTGGTCACCCGCCGGCGCTGATCATGCGGGCCGACGGCACCGCCGACTACCTCCCCACTCCCGGGGGGCTGCTCGTCGGCGTCCTTCCCCAGGCCCGGTTCACCACCGCGGAGACCACCCTCGCCGCCGGTGACACGCTGTTGCTCTACACCGACGGGCTCACCGAGGCCCGTACCGGCTCCACCCGCCAGAGCCTCTTCGGCGACGAAGCCCTCCAGGCCTTCGCCGCCGAACACGCCCCCACCACACCCCACGAGATGATCGCCGCGCTGACGGGGCTGCTTGAAAGCTTCGGCGACGGCCTGGACGACGACACCGCACTGCTCGCACTGGGCGTCCCCGCCGCCCACCCGGCAACGGATCACCCACGATGAGCCCTCTGAACATCACCTGCCGCACCGCTGCCACCGGCCCCGTCCTGCACGTGGCCGGTGAACTCGACTACGAGCGGGCCACCGCCCTACGCGAACAGGTCGACTGCGTGGCCCTGTCCCGGGGCCAGAACCTGACCATCGACCTGACCCGTCTCGAGTTCTGCGACTCCACCGGCATCAGCGTCCTGCTCGCCGCCCGCCACCGCGCCCTGGACGCGGGAGCCGAGCTGATTCTGGTCGGCATCCCCGCCAACACGCTGCGCATCCTGCGCATCGTCGGCCTGGACCAGGTCTTCACCATCCACCCCGCGAGCGAGACCGCTTGAGCCGTACAGGTCAGGGCAGCCGACAGGTCAGGGCAGCCGTGCGGGACAGAGACGGCGGGGCTTCGGCTCGCCCTTCAGCCTGGCTTCCGCGCAGCCGCCCGGCAGCGAACCGTACGCCCTCTTGCCGAAGTTGGCCGTCACCGTCAGTTCCCCGGCGCCGAACTCCGAGCGCTGCACAGCCCCGTCAGCGCTGAGCCGCCGGTAGCCGGTCATCCGCTCGGTGCCCGCGGCCTGGTGCAAGGGCGCGAAGTAGCGTTGCAGCGCGGCCATCTCCTTGCCCGTGGACCTCAAGTTCCTTTCCCCGAGCGTGAAGTTGAGCGGCGTGTTGTAGAGCGCGGACATCAGCGCTCGGTTCCTCTTCTGTGCCGGGAGTTTGTTGTACGGCATCTCCCAGCGGTCGGTGTTGATGACGGAACCGTGCAGTGCCGTCTCGTACAGCGGGACGCGATAGCGCGGGTCGAACATCGCATTTGCCAGAGCGGCCGGGAGTTCGGCCTCCTTGAAGAAGAACGCGGGCTCGCCCTGCGGTGCGTAGCCGCCCCACTTCTCCTTGTCCTTCTCCAGCTTCCACAAGCCGTCGGCGACCGGTGTCTGGCCACCGTGGTCGAAGGCAAGCACGGGGGCGGCCCAGGCGCCCGCCGACTCGGAGCCGAGGACGAACTTGTCGTCGGACGCCAGTTTCCGCATGCGCTGCAGGCGATTGGCGCGATCCTGCTTCTTGTTCATGCGGTGGCCCTCGCTGCTGTCGGTGAACAGCTCGCCCGCCGCGTCGACGTCCAGGAAATAGCTGTCGGCGCCGTTGGCCGTCATCTTCTTCGCCCGGTCGGCCAGGTAGTGCTTGGTGGGCTCGGCCTGGGCGAAGGCCTGGGTGCTGACATAGCAGCCGCGGCCGCCGAAGCCTTCCTTGATCTCGCCCTTCCAGTTCCGCACGCAGAAGTCCGGGTAGACCGAGCCCGGCCACCTCGACGACGGGTTGTCGGCGGTGTCGGAGGGCTGGCCGTTGGCGTAGGAGTCGTACGGGGCGACCAGGTAGCCGTTGCGCTTCGCTGCCCGCACGGCCTGCTCGTCCATCGGCCGGTCGTCCGCGTCGTAACCGAGCCAGAGCCGTGAGACGCCGAGCTCACGCAGTTCGTTCACACCCTTTGCGGTCCGTGCGCTGCCCCAGGCGTAGGCGTGCACGGCCCCCAACAGGCGCTTCACGGAAGGGTTCTCGTCGATCTTCTGCTTCAGTGAGCGCAGCTCGCCGTGTTCGTCGAGGTAGTCGCGGTAGTCGGCGGCGGAGGAGACCGGGGACGAGTCGGTGAGGGAGAAGTGCACCGTGTAGTCGCGGGTCCGCTCGCGCCGCGAGAACTCGTGCCGCGCGGTGGAGCCGATCCGGCCGTCCTTCGACCCGAAGGCGAGCGACGTGCCGACCTCCTCCGGCACGATGTAGCCGACACCGTGCTTGCCCTGGGTGTAGCCCCAGGCCGGAAGGGTGAGGCCGCCCGAGAGTTCGGCCTCCGAGTCCTTGAGACCGGCCTCGCCGGAGTTCCAGAAGGTGTCGCTCACCGGCACGCGCAGGCCCTCGCCGCGGGGGATCTGCAGGGCCGCGCCGGCGCCGGGCGACGTACGGGGCCAGGACAGGTTCTGGTCGGCCGCGGAGCGCACCGTCATCCGCAGGCGGCCGCGCTCGCTCTTCGCCGTGACGGTGAGCTGCTTGGCGGGGTACGACCAGCGGGCCGTGCCGCCGTCCACGGTCACTCGGCCCGGCTTGCCGAGCCGCTGTCCCGCCGCGCCGGACACCGGGAGCGAGGTCCCGTCGCCGGCCCGCCCCGTGACGCGCAGCGACCCGGTGTCCACGCGCGCGGTGCCGCCCCGCACGGTGAAGTCCACCGCGGCGCCGTGCACTTGAGGCGGCACCGCCGGCCTGCCGCCCCCGGACGTCGGCTCGCCCATGGCCAGGTAACCCGCCGACGCCGTACCGGCGGTCAGCGCCACCGCCGCGGCGATGCCATACGTACGGACACGTCGCCGACGCCCCGCGCCCGCGACGTCACTGTGCCGGGCTCCCTGGGGCTGACTGCTGTTGTTCATCGCGTGGTTCACGAGGGAGAGCGTCGGTGGCGCGCTTAAGAAGTTCCTAAGAGGACCCCCACGGAGCCGATCACAGCGGGAAGCTGCGGCGGTGACCGGTGCTTGGCGGAACATCGGCATCTTCTGGCGAATTACCGGAAGTGCGACACGGCGCCCGGCGTCGACGATGACGGGGTGCGAAGGAATACGTCCATCACCCTCTTGTCCGCCGGGCACGCCTGCGTCGACCTGTATCAAGGCGCCGTGGCGTCCCTGGTGCCGTTCTTCGTCGCCGAGCGCGCCTACAGCTACGCCGCCGTCTCGGGCATCGTGCTCGCCGCCTCGCTCTTGTCGTCGGTGGCGCAACCGCTGTTCGGGATTCTCACCGACCGCCGGTCGATGCCGTGGCTGCTCCCGGTCAGCACGCTGCTGGGCGGTGTGGGCATCGCCTTGAGCGGCGTGAGCGGCTCCTACGGGCTGACCCTCGTGTTCGTGGCGGTGTCCGGGGTGGGCGTGGCCGCCTATCACCCCGAGTCCGCACGGGTCGCCCGGCTCGCGAGCCAGGGCAGCCACCGAGGCATGGGGTGGTTCTCGCTCGGCGGCAACCTCGGCTTCGCGGTCGCCCCGCTCCTGGTCAGCGCTGTGGTCGCCGCGGGAGGACTGCGGTTGACCCCGCTGCTCGTCCTTCCGGCGCTCGTCGGCGCCGTGTTGTGCCTGCCCGTGCTGCGTGCGCTGGAGCGGCAGCGAGGAGCCGCCGGGGACGGCGCGGGTGCGGCGGCGGTCGCGGCGAAGGACGACAAGGCGTCGTTCGTGAAACTGTCGCTGGCCGTGGTGTGCCGGTCGATCGTCTTCATCGGCCTGAGCACCTTCATCTCCCTGCTCGCCAGGGAGCGCATGGGCGGCAGCACGGCCGCCGGCACAGCGGCGCTGTTCGTGCTCTACCTCGGTGGCGCGGTGGGCTCGGTCCTTGGCGGCGCGCTGGCCGAGCGCTGGGACCGGGTCACCGTCGCGCGCTGGTCGTACCTGCTCACGGCCGGATGTGTCGCGGGTGTGGTGTTCGTGCCCGGTCCGGCGTTCTATCCGTGCGTGGCCCTGACCTCGGCCGGCCTGTACGTCCCGTTCTCGCTGCAGGTCACGCTCGGGCAGGACTACCTGCCCTCCCGCGTCGGCACCGCGAGCGGGATCACGCTCGGTCTGACCGTGAGCATCGGTGGTCTGGTGAGCCCCTTGATCGGCGGTCTCGCCGATGCGACATCACTGCGGAGCGCCTTGGCGCCCCTGGTCCTGATGCCCGTGCTGAGCTGGCTGCTGTTCCGCACCCTGCCCGAGCCCGGACCCACCGTGCCGCGACCCGTGGGTGCGGCCCGCTGACGGGGGGAGGGGCCCCGGATGCACCGGAGCCCCTCCACGTCCCATCGGTCCTTCAGCAGATGTCGGTCCTCCAGCAGCTGTCGGCCCTTCAGTAGATGTTGGCCTCCACAGCCGGGCCGTCGCCCCGCGTGCCGTTGATCTGCGCCCGCAGCGAGATCTCGTCGTACACGCGGAACTCCCGTACGATCCGGCCGTCCTGGATCAGGAACTGGGAGACGCCGAGCATGGTCACCGGCTTGTCGGTCAGCGGGCCGAAGTCCGGGGTGCCCCGGTAGGTGCCGTGCATGGTCCAGGTGACGGCCACGCGCAGGCCCGCGTACCGCGGCGAGTGGTTGGTCTGCACGTCCCGCACCTCGAACCGGGCGTCGGGGAACGCGGCGACCATGGCCATCAGGTCGCTCTGGTAGCGCTCGGGGCGGATGACGGTCCGGTCGCCGATGGTGTGCAGGAAGAGGTCACGCGTCATGAAGTCGTTGACCTTCTGCAGCCGGCGCTGGGTCCACACCTCGTCGATGAACTCCAGGACCATCTCGCACTCGGGCCGGAACTCGTCGGGCCGCGGTCCGCTGACACCGGCGAGCAGCACGTCCTTCGGCGGCTCCTCGGTCATCGATCCGCTGTACCCCTGGAACCGCAGGGCGCGGGCCGCCTCGTCGGGGTCGTCGCCGCGCTGCAGACAGGTGGCGAGCTCGTCGCGGACCACCCACTCCTCGACCATCCGGCCGCGGCGGTAGAGGCAGTTGGCGACCGTGCGCTTGCGGATGCGTATGTTCCGGCCGTCGACCAGGTGCTCGTCGGCGGAGAAGACGAGGTGTGAGCTGAGGAAGGCGTCGTTCCCGCGCGCCTCCCACACCACGTCCTCGGCCTGGCCGATGTGTCCGGGCGTGCTGCCCATGCGCATCGTCGTGCCCTCGATCACGCCGTCGCGGCCCACCACGGTGCCCAGGCTCGTGTGGACGATCGAGTCCGGCTCGTAGTTGTCGACGATGTAGGAGATGTCCCGGTCGACCCAGATGCGGTCGGTGACCTCACGGATGAAGTCGTCCGGGTCCGCGTAGGGAAGGTAGGCGACGGGGTCAAGCGACATGGTGGGTGCCTTTCTCGAACTCTGCGTATCTGGACGTGTCGGACGGGTCTGTGTATGCGTATGCAATTGGCTGGCCCGGGTGACCGGGCGGCCCGTTCCTCAGGCGGCGAACTTGTCCGCCCCGAGGTGGCTCCGGTAGGTCTCCGTCATGAACGCGCTGACGACCACGAGGGCCAGGATCGCGGCGGCCGCGAGGTAGACCCACACGGCGTAGATCGTGTCGAAGCTGGTGACGAGCAGGGCGGCGACGAACGGCGTGATGCCCATGAAGATGGAGAACGAGCTGTTGTACGCGATGGCGCTGGCGCTGAACCGGGTGCGCGTCGCGAAGAGTTCGGCCGTGCAGACCGTGACGATGCCGGTCAGGAAGAACTCGGGGATGATGTAGATCAGTTGGCTGGCGACGGCCGCGCCGAAGGTGCCGTACTCGCCGACCCGGAAGGCCAGTGGGACCAGGACGATGCACGCGACGGCACCGGCGATCAGCATCGGTTTGCGGCCGATCCGGTCCGAGATCATGCCGGCCAGCGGCAGCAGCGGGATGAGCACGGCGACGGAGATGGCGTTGGACGTCAGGGCCATCCAGCGCGGCAGGCCCAGCGTGCCGGTCAGGTACTCCGGATAGAACGTGACCCAGGTGTAGGACAGGATCGCGAGCATCACGGAGACGCCGCAGAACACGAGCATCGGCCGCCACTGCGTGCGCAGCGCCTCGCGGATCGGGGCCTTGACGACGTCGATGCCGCCCTCCGTGGCACGGACGAACTCGGGTGACTCGTCGATGCGCCGGCGCAGCCAGATCCCGACCGCGCTCAGCGGCAGCGCGAGCAGGAACGGGATGCGCCAGCCCCACGAGTCCAGTGTCGGGCCCTCGAAGGCCCAGCTGGTCAGGGCGGCGGTGCCGGCTCCCGCGAGGATGCCGGCGAAGCAGCTGTTGGAGGCGTACGAGGCGTAGTAACCGCGCCGCTCGGGCTCCGCCCACTCCACGATGAAGGCCACCGCTCCGACGTACTCCCCGCCCGACACCATGCCCTGGACGACGCGCAGGAGCAGGAGAAGCAGGGGCGCGAAGATCCCGATCTGCTGATACGTCGGCAGGGCGCCGATCATCGCGGTGGTCACGCCCATGAACACGATGGTCCACAGCAGCGTCTTCTTGCGGCCCACCCGGTCGCCCCAGCGGCCGACGAGCGTCCCGCCCAGAGGGCGGAACAGGCAGGCGATGGCGATGATCGCGTACGTGCTCAGGACGGCGACGGCCTGGTTGCTCTGCGGGAAGAACGCGGGCGCGAGGATCGGCGCCATGTAGCCGTAGAGGCCGTAGTCGAACTGTTCGACGAAGTTTCCGATGCTTCCCGCGCCGATGGCGCGGCGTATCGCATTCCGCTTCTCCGCCTCGGTCCCTTGGGGGCCGGTTGCGGTGGTGGGCGGCGCTACAGCGGACATGGCTTCTCCGTTCGCGCGGTTTCAGGGCAATGCATACGTATGAACTTCCGCCGAACACTAAGGAGCGTGACGGAGGCCGTCAAGAGGCGGAGGAGGGGGTTCCGGTGGGGATTTCGGGCAGGGCCCGAACGGCTCATCCGGGCACGGCCGGGCACACTCCTCGGAGCAGATCCGAGGAGTTGTGCGCGGCCGTGCGGCGTCATGCGCGCCGGCCCTGACCCTCGCCCGGAGCGGGCGTCGCGAGGGACCGGTAGGTGTCCATCAGGACCTGGGCCATGTTGTAGAGCACCAGCTGCGCCCCCGACCGCCCGGCGGCCCTCGCGCCCTCGACGTCCGGCACGATCGACATCACCGACCGGCCTGCCTCACGGGCACCCCGGTGGGCCCGCGTGATGAGCGCGTCGACCACGTCCTGCCCCGGGAATCCGCAGTCCGCGGCCAGGTCGGCCGGGCCCACAAGCACCGCGTCCACCCCCGGGGTGGCGGCGATCTCCGGCGCGGCGGCGCAGGCCCGCTCCGTCTCGATCATCACCACCACCAGGGCCTCCCGCGAGGCGGTCACGTGGTCGGCAGCGGATACCGTGCCGAAGCGGCCCGCTCTGCTGTACGTCGCGAACCCCCGTCTCCCGAGCGGCGGGTAGTGGACCGAGGCCACCGCCCGCCGTGCGTCCCGTGCGTCGTCGACGTGCGGGTGGATGATCCCCGCGGCCCCCAGGTCCAGGCAGCGCAGGGCGAGGGCGGGCTCGGACGTACCCACCCGCACGAGGACGTCGATGCCCTGTGCGGCCGCGGCCGTCAGGTGGTGCTGGAGGAGCACCGTGTCGGCGGGACCGTGCTCGCAGTCGATGACCACGTAGTCCAGGCCCGCGACGCCCGCCATCTCCACCAAGGTCTCCGAGGGGAGCCGCAGCAGCGCGCCGTACAGCCGTTCGCCCGCCGCGAGCCGCTCCTTGAGGGACCGCTGCCCGGCTATCTCTGCCACGGCTGCTCCGGCGCCGTCGCCTGCCGCCGTCACCGCGCCACCATCCCCGCCGAGAGGTCGATGTCGGCGCCGCACAGCCCCGGCATCCGGAGCATCGCGGTGACCGCCGCGCCGACCTCGTCCTCGGTGACCATCCGGCCGAGGGCCGACCGCGACACGAACGCCTCCTCGGCCTGCGCGTAGCTGGCCCCGGTGCGTTCCGCCTCCAGGCGGAAGTTCCGCTCCATCCGCGGGCCCGCAACCGGCCCGGGGGAGAGGGAGTTGACCGTCACCCCAAAGGGTCCGACCTCGCCCGCCAGGGTGGTGGTCAGGCCGATGACCGCCATCTTGGATGCGCAGTAGGGCGTACGCCTCAGCAGCGGCCGCTTGCCCGACACCGAGGCGATGTTCACGACGTCGCCCGCGCCCCGCGCCGTCATGGCGGGCAGGAAGGCCCGGCACATCAGGAACACCCCGCGGACGTTCACGTCGAACACCTCGTCCCAGTCCCGGGCCGAGATCTCGGTCAGGGGAGCCACCGGCCCCGCGATCCCGGCGTTGTTGACGAGGACCGAGATCTCCTCGTCCGCGAGACTCGCGGTGAGCGCCTCGACGTCCTCGGGCCTGGACACGTCGCAGACCCGGTGCACCACACCAGGGCCGAGACGCGCGGCGGTCTCCTTCAGGGCCTGCTCGTTGCGGCCGGTGATCACCACCCGGGCCCCGTCCGCGAGCAGGGCGCGGGCGATGGCGGCGCCGAGTCCGCTGCCGCCCCCGCTGACCAGCGCGGTGCGCCCGGCCAGGGGTGTCGCGGGGGCGCTCACGCGGTCGCCTCGTCGTTCCACGGCAGCGTGCCGTGACCGTACTTGGCCGCCCGTACGTCGCCGGAGCGGGCGTGCCCCTCGAACAGCTCGACCCGCGCGGCACGCCCGCACACCTCGCCGAGCAGCGCGGACGAGGAGGTGTCGGTGACCTCCTGGTAGGTGACGGTCTTGAGGTACTTGCCCACCCACAGACCGCCGGTGTAGCGCGCGGCCCCGCGCGTCGGCAGCACGTGGTTGGTGCCGATGACCTTGTCCCCGTACGAGACGCAGGTCCCTTCCCCGAGGAACAGCGCGCCGTAGTCCCGCATCTTGTCCAGCGCCTGACGCGGGTTCTCCGTCAGGACCTCGACGTGTTCGCCGGCGTAGGAGTCGGCGATCTCGAAGGCCTCGTCGAGGGAGTCCGCGACGACGATCTCGCCGTGGTCGCGCCACGCGGGACCGGCGAAGTCCTTCGTCGGCATGCCGGGAAGGAGCCGCTCGATGTGGGCCTCGACGGCACGGCCGAGCTGCTCGGAGGTGGTGACGAGCACCGCGGGGGAGTCCGGGCCGTGCTCGGCCTGCGAGAGGAGGTCGACGGCCACCACGAACGGGTCGGCGTTCTCGTCGGCGATCACCAGGATCTCCGTCGGGCCCGCGAACAGGTCGATGCCCACCTCGCCGAACAACTGCCGCTTGGCCTCGGCGACGTACGCGTTGCCCGGCCCCGCGATCAGCGGCACCCGGCCGACCGTCTCGGTGCCGATGGCCAGGGCGGCCACGGCCTGGACGCCGCCGAGGAGGTGGATCTCGTCGGCCCCGGCCAGATGCATGGCGGCGACCGTCGCGGCGGGGATCTCGCCCCGGATCGGCGGGGTGCAGGCGGCGACGCGCTCCACGCCCGCCACCTTCGCCGTCACGATCGTCATGTGCGCGGACGCGGTCAGCGGGTAGCGCCCACCCGGCACGTAGGCTCCGGCGCCGGCCACGGGGACGTGGCGATGCCCGAGACGGACACCGGGCAGGGTCTCGATCTCCACGTCGTGCAGCGAGTCACGCTGCGCCTGGGCGAACGTGCGCACCTGCTCCTGTACGAAGCGGATGTCGTCCAGGACCGTCTCCGGCACATCGGCGACGATCTTCCTGATCTCGTCCGGGGACAGCCGGAACGACTCCGGGCTCCAGTCGTCGAACTTCTCGGAGTACTGACGGACCGCTTCGTCACCCCGGGCGCGGATGTCGTCGAGGATGGCGCTGACGCGGTCGGCGACATCCGCGCGGGCGGCACTCACCGTGCCCGCGGGGACGGGGGACTTGAGGAAACGGGGCATGACGGCTCTCTTTCTCGGGCTTCGGAAGGCTTGGGCTTCAAAAAACTCGGGCGTCAAAAAAAAGGGGGCGCTTCGTTCGTTCAGATGTGCGGCCAGGCGTGGTGGCCTACGACCGGGTCCGGCGCACCCGCGCCAGCAGGTCCCGCAGCGCGGTGGAGACGGCGGCGGGCCGCTGCCAGGGCAGCAGGTGTCCCGCCCCGGGAACTTCGCGCAGCTCGGCGTCCGGCAGGGCCCGCGCGATCGTCCGGTGGAAGTCCGGGGGGCACAGCGCGTCCTGGGTCCCGGACAGGACCACGGCCGGGCAACGGGCCCCGCGCAGCGCGTCGATCGCGTCCCGGCGAGTGGCCTGGGAGGCCAGCTGGGCGCGCGCGGCCCCGGGCCCCACGGCGTGTGCCATGTGCCGGTAGCGCCCGGCCGATGAGCTCGGCGGCCGGGGGACGGGGAACATGCCGGGCAGTGTCTGTTCGACGACGTCGGCGAACCTGCCGTCGGCGATCAGGCCGTCCATCGCACGCCAGGCCGCGTACTGCTCGGGCCGTGGTGCTCCCGCGTTCGTCGACATGACGCAGAGCCCGGCGATCCGGTCCGGGGACCGCCGCAGCGCCTCGAACGCGACGATGGCGCCGAGGCTGAGCCCGACCACGACGAACGGGCCGGACATCGAGGACAGCAGGTCGTCGGCCAGGGCCCCGATGTCCGGCTTGCTCAGTTCGATGTGGTGGACCGGGTGGGCATCGGGGAAGTCCACCTCCGACCACAGGCTCGGGTCGCACAGCATGCCGGGGGCCACCACCAGCGGCAGTGGTCCGGACGACGACTCGATGCGGGGCACGGCGGTCACCAGCGGCGTGCGGAGCGGGGGAGCAGTGCGTACGGCGCCACGTAGCCGTTGTGGTCGATGCCGAGACCCGCGTCGGCCGCGCACTTGGAGACCTCGTCGTCCCAGTCCAGGCGGACACGGCCGTCGCCGGAGTTGACGACCATGAGGTCGCCTCGCTCGTCACCGACGTTGCGCAGGGTGCGCCAGGCGTCCCGCGGCACGGAGAGCATGTCCCGCGGGCCCAGGCGTACCGAGACCGGGTCGGTGCGGTTGAGGGTGATCTCCCACTCCCCGTCCTTGACGATCAGCGTCTGCGTCTCGTGCTGCCGGTGCAGGGACACGCCCTGGCCCGGTTCGGCGCGCAGCCAGGCGACGTTGTGGCCGTGCGGGTTGAAGATGCGGGGTTCCTGGTGCAGGTCCTCGGTCATGCCGTACCCGATGACGCAGCTCAGCTGCACCCCGCCGCCGGGCAGGGTGCTGTCGAGGAAGGGCCGCTCGGACCAGACAAGGTCGTCCGCCGCCGCGACCCGGCGCTTCATCTCGTCGACGCCGTAGTGGCGAAGGCGGTCGATGTACTCCTGGGTCATCGGCTCGGTCAGCTCGGTGCCGGGCGGGATCTCGTCGCCGGCGACCGTGTCGATCAGCTTGTTGTCGGCGGTCAGGTACAGGCCGTGGCCCTCGGCCTCGCGCAGGACCGACGGGCCCCAGATGATGCCGCCGGTGTGGTCCATGCCGAGCACGGTGAACATCCAGCCGTCGTCGGGCCCGGTGTTGGTGAAGCCGCGGAAGATCCAGGTCGGGACGGAGGCGATGTCCCCGGCCTTGAGCAGGAGTTCACCCTCGGTGCCGTCGGCGCCCCAGCGAAGGAGGTACTCGCCCTCGGTGCAGACGAACACCTCGGCGGTGTAGTGGAGGTGGAGATTGTTGGTGATGCCGTGGGGCATGGCGGCCGCACCGATGTTGTAGCCGTGCGGCAGACGGAGATTGACGTGCTGGCCTGCGGCCTGCGAGACGCCGGGCCCGATCATCGCGTAGTTCTCCTTCCGGTCCGAGCCCGGGGTGCGGCAGTCGATGAAAGCCTGGTTGCAGGAGACGAAGTCGCTGCGGCGAACCGTGCGACGCCCCAGCTCGGCGGTGGACACGACGACATCGTTCATGGCTGCTCCTTCGAATGGAATACGTATGCATTCCATGACAGGTTCTGCACTGTCCAATGTCAAGGGGTATGGCATACGTATACTGAGAAGCGGGCCGTCGGAGGGGCGCGCCGGGCGATGAGGAGAGGGCCGATGGCGATCACGAGTCACGACGTGGCGAGGCTGGCCGGCGTCTCGCAGCCGACCGTCTCCCGCGCCCTGCGGGACGACAGCCGGGTGTCCGCGGCGACCCGCGAGAAGGTCCGGCAGGCGGCGCAGGCCCTGAACTACGTGCCCAGTGAGGCGGGCCGTACGTTGTCCACCCGGTCCACCCGGCGCATCGGGGTGATCGTGACCGACCTGACGAACCCGTTCTACCCGCACGTCATCGCCCCCCTGCACGACGAGCTCCAGCTCCTCGGCTACCGCATGATGCTGCTCACCGAGCGCTCCGACGAGGCGGTGGCCGAGGAGAAGCTCCTGGACCAGTCCCTGGACGGCGTGGTGCTGGCGACGGCCACCACCGACTCCGGTCTCCCGGCGCAGCTCGACCGGCGCGGCATGCCGTACGTCTTCCTCAACCGCGACACGGGCGGCCGCGGCGACTACGCCTCGGTCGTCGACAACGAGGGCGGCGGGCGTCTGGTCGCCCACACGCTCGCCGAGCTCGGACACCGGCGCATCGCGGGCATCTTCGGCGCGGCCAACACGACCACCGGCCGCGAACGCGAGCTGGGTTTCCGCCTCGCCCTGGCCGACGCGGGCATCGGACTGCCCGAGGACCGGGTGGCGCGCGGCGCCTTCGAGTACGAGACGGGGTATCAGGCGCTGCCCCGACTGCTCGACGCGGCACAGACGCCCACCGCGGTCTTCTGCGGCAACGACGTGGTCGCCATCGGTGTCCTGAACGCGGCGCTCGCGGCCGGGCTCCGGGTCCCCGACGACCTGACCGTGATCGGCTTCGACGACCTCCCCATGGCGGCCTGGGAGGTGTTCCGGCTGACCACGGTCCGGCACGACCTGCGGGAACTGTCGCGTCAGGCGGCGCGGCTGCTGGTGCGGCGCATCGACGGCGACGCCGACCCCAAGGGTGAACGCCTCGTCCTGCCGACCGAGTTCGTGCCCCGGGCGACGCACGCCAGGCTCCCCTGACCTCTTACCGCTGACCTGTCATGGCGCCGGTGCCGACGCCCGTGTCACCGGTTTCACCAGAGGGCCGGTCGCCGTGCCGCCGCTGTCGCAGGACTCCCACGGTGACCAGGACCGCCGCGAGGGCGAGGGAGAGCCAGAGTTCGAGACGGTGGCCGGGCAGGACCGCCATCAGGACGAGGACGCCGGCGATGAAGGCGATCGTGGCGAGGGTCAGATAGGGGAACGCCCACATCCGCACCTCGGTCGGCCGCGGTTCCTTGCGCCGGGTCGCGTACTGGGTGATGGCGATGACCATGTACATCATGAGGGCGATCGCACCGCTGGACGCGATGAGGTACGTGAAGACGCTCGGCAGAAGGTAGTTGGCGATCACCGCGGCGACGCCGATGACGGTCGAGGCGAGCACGGCGTTACGGGGCACACCGGACGCCGAGGTGGCGGCCAGCGCCGCGGGGGCGTCCTGGCGACGGGCCAGCGAGAAGGCCATGCGCGACGCGGTGTAGATGGCCGAGTTGAGGCAGCTGCTGACGGCTACGACAAGGACCACGTCCATGATCCGCCCGGCGCCCGGGATGTTCATCCGGTCCAGGACCGCCTGGTACGAGCCGTCGGCGAGGGCGTCGGAATTCCACGGCACGAGGCTCACCACGACGAAGATCGAGCCGACGTAGAAGAGTCCCAGGCGCCACACGACGGCACGGACGGCCTTCTTGATGTTCTTCTTGGGTTCCTCGGACTCGGCGGCGGCGATCGTGACGATCTCGCTGCCCTGGAAGCTGAACATCGCCGTGAGCAGTCCGGCGAGCACGGCCACCCCGCCCTTGGGCGCGAACCCTCCCTCGCTCCACAGGTGCGAGACGCCGTGGGCGTCCGATCCGGGCAGCACCCCGAAGATCGCGAGCGCGCCGAGCACGAGGAAGGCGACGATCGCGATGACCTTCAGGAGCGCGAACCAGTACTCGAACTCGCCGTAGTTGCGCACGGCCAGGAGGTTGCTGCCCGCGAGCAGGGCGATCATGGCGAGCGCGGGAATCCAGCTTGGAATGGCGGTGAGACCCGCGATGACCTCGCCCGCGGCGATGGCCTCGATGGGAATGACGAGGATGTAGAACCACCAGTAGAGCCACCCGATGGAGAATCCGGCCCAGCGGCCGAGGGCGCGGTCCGCGTACGTGGAGAACGAACCGGTGTCGGGGTGGGCGACGGCCATCTCCCCGAGCATCTGCATGACGAGCACCACCAGGGCGGCGGCCAGCAGGAACGAGATCAGCACGGCGGGACCGGCGGCCGCGACGGCGGTGGACGAGCCGACGAAGAGGCCGGCCCCGATCACGCCGCCGATGGAGATCATGGTGATCTGGCGGCCCTTGAGCCCTTGTTGCAGGGCGGGGCCCGCGGCCGTGGGGGCTGGGTCTGGGGAGGGGTGGTGCATGGGGAGATCCTCGGGGAGTGGGAGCGCGGGTGCCCTTGATAGGGGACGGTACTCACTCGTCCCGGGCAGGTGACGCCGGCGGCGGCCCGGGGACCGGACGCGCCCGGAGCGTGGCGCTCCGGACGCCGGGCCCCCTCGTCCCCGGCCGCAGGGGGCGAGGAGGCGAGGCGCGGAACTGGATCAGAGCTGCTCGCGCAGCGCTTCGGGGACCGCGTCGAAGGCGCCGGAGGTACGGCCGATCCGGTCGATCCGGATCGTGGCGGTGGCGCCGTGGGCGGCGAGGCCCTCGAAGGCGGAGATGCGCTCGACGGCGGGCGCCAGGGAAGCGGTGCCCTCCTTCACGGCCCGCTGATACGTGAGGGGCTTGAGGAAACGGGAGACGGAGAGCCCCGCGTTGTAGCGGGAGGTCTTGCCGGTCGGCAGCACGTGGTTCGTGCCGGCGATGCCCTTGTCGGAGTAGGCGACGGTGGACCAGGGGCCCAGGAAGACCGAGCCGTAGTTGGTGAGGTTCTGGAGGTAGAAGTCGTCGTCCTCCGTCTGGATCTCCAGGTGCTCCGGGCCGAGGATGTCCGACACGGCGACGGCCTGGTCCCGGTCGCGCACGACGATGACGGAGCCGAAGTCCCGCCACGCGGGTCCGGCGATGTCACGGGTGGCGAGGGTCTCCAGCTGGCGGTCCATCTCGGCGACGACCGCCCGGCCCAGCTTCTCCGAGGTGGTGATCAGGGCGGCCGGGGAGTTCGGGCCGTGCTCGGCCTGGCCGAGCAGGTCCGCGGCGACCCAGACCGGGTCGGCGCTGTCGTCGGCGAGGACGGCCACCTCGGAGGGGCCTGCGAGGAGGTCGATCCCGACCTGTCCGAAGAGCTGCCGCTTGGCCTCCGTGACGAAGGCGTTCCCGGCACCGACCAGCATGTCGACGGGGGCCTCACCGAGGAGGCCGAAGGCCATCGCGCCGAGAGCCTGGACGCCGCCCACGGCGAAGACGCGGTCGGCCTTGGAAAGGTAGGCGCCGTAGAGCACGGCCGGGTGGGCGCCGTGCTCACCCGACGGCGGGGTGCACGCCACCACGGTGGGGACGCCGGCCGTCTTGGCGACGCCCACGGTCATGAAGGCGCTGGCAAGGAGCGGGAAGCGGCCCGCCGGGAGGTAGGCGCCGACCCGCGACACCGGGACGTAGCGCTGTCCGCCCGCGACTCCGGGGGCGAGCTCGACCTCGAAGTCGGTCAGGTGCTCGCGCTGCGCGGAGGCGAAGCGGTGGGTGCGCTCGTAGCCCATCTCCAGGGCGGTACGGACGTCGGCGGGCAGTGCGTCGCCCGACTTCTTGAGCTCGGTGGCGCTGATCTCCAGGTCGCCGGACCAGCCGTCGAGCTCCTGTCCGTAGGCACGGACCGCGTCCATGCCCTTGCTCTCGATCTCCTTCAGCATCTGGGAGACGCGCTCGACCACCTTGGGGTCGCGCTGGGCGGGGGGACCGTCGACCTCCGGCTTCTTGAGCCACTGGAAGGGAGCGAGGGTCTTCTGTTCGTCGTGCGTGATCTGCATACCCGGGACCGTAGATGCGCCTGGGGCACAGGACTAGAGGGGTGATTCCTGCGTGTCCCACAGGGTTTCCCTGTGGGTTTTCCGGCGGGCCCGATATGTCGCCGATGGGCGCGTTTCCCCAGGTCAGGGTGCGGTTCAGGTCAGCAGACCGTGGCCGATCTCGCGGATGGTGTCCTCGGCGAGGCGGGCGAGCTCCCGGGTGGCGCGGGACAGGGGGCGGCCGCGGCGCCTGACGAGCGCGATGGTGTCGTAGAGCGGTTCGGCGAAGGGCGCGGTGTGCAGGCCGGCGGGGAACCTGGGGCTGTCGATCACCGCCCGGCTCGCGATCGTGTCGCCGACGCCGGTCGCCGCCAACTTCAGTGCTGCTTCCACGTGTTCGAGCTCGATGAGGGGATCGATACGGGCTCCGGCGAGCTGGGCGCGCTCGGCGAGCTGACGCCGGGTCGGGTCCTTCCAGCCGTAGTGCGCGTCGTACAGCACGAGCGGCGCCCGGCAGAATGCCTCGATGCTCACGGGTGTGCGGGTGCGTTCGGCACTCGCGCTGACGTAGCGCACCTCGTCCCGCATGAGGGGAGTGATGGCCAGCCCCTCGTCGTCGATGGGCAGGATGACGAGACCCGCCTCGATCCGCCCCTCGGCGACTGCCGATGCGGTCTCCGCGGAGTTCTGGCCCACGAGCCGGACGCGGACCGCCGGGTACCGGGCGTGGAACATCTGCACGAGGTTGGAGAGCAGGTAGTAGTCGGCGTTGCGCAGCACCCCGAAGGTGGCGGTGCCGCCGCCGAGCGACCCGAGGGAGTGCACGGCCCGGGTCCCGCTGTCCGCCGCGGCGAGCGATTCCTGGGCGTACGGCAGCAGCTCGCGCCCCGCGGCGGTCAGGGTCAGGGTGCGGCTCCCGCGCAGGAACAGTTCGGCGTCCAGCTCCGCCTCAAGGCGCCGGACCAGCTCGGATGCGGATGCCTGGGCGATGTCCATGGCCTGCGCGGCGGCAGTGAAGGAACCGAGCCGCTCGGCTTCGACGAAGGCCCGCAACTGATTGAGGGTCACGCGGCGCCTCCCGTCGGGGCGAATACCGGGAGGTGACTGCCGCGGGGCCGTGGAGGGGCGGGGCGGGTGGCGGTTCTGTGCATACCCGCACCTTAGGAAATGGCGGGGTGGTGGCGAGGGTGGCGGGTGTCGTGTTCTCGCCATGGGGCGGAGGCGAGGGGTGTCGAGCTCTCGTGCGCGTGGGTGGCCCATGCCGGGTCCACGTCACCGTCCGTAAGAACCCGTGGCGTCGGATCCGGGCGCAACGGCTGAAGTCCGGAATGCGGGTGGGCGTACTGGAGGCATGCCTTGAAGTCGTGTCCGCGTCGGCACCGACGACTGGAGCCAGGCGCCCCCGAACTGCCCCGAGATCCGACTGCGCATGGCCGCTCAATTCGGCGACGGGAGGATGCCTGACCCCCTCGTGGTGGCGAGCGGAGACTCAGCCGGGAGGCAGAAAGGGGGCGCGGAGGGGATCAGCCGTGATGGGGCGTCACGATGCCGCGTGCCACACCCAGTTCGACCAGGTCCTGCGGGCGCAGACGAAGTTGCTCCGCCGTCGCCCTGACCTCCTCCTGCCCTCGTTTGAGGATCGAGGTGGCCATCTCGGGGGCGATCACCGAGAAGTAGCTGTCCGGTGTCGCCCAGAGGTTGTCCGGTGACGCGAGCGCGAGCGCCCCGCCGGAGCCGCCCTCGCCGATGACCAGCGACGTGACCGGCACCGGTGAGGTGGCGACGGCGGCGAACAGATCGGCGATCGCCGCGCCCGCGCCCGCCCGTTCGGCCTCCGCTCCGTTGGCGGCGCCCGGGGTGTCGACGAGGGTCAGGACGGGGATCCCGAGCCGCCCCGCGAGCCGCACGAGACGCGCCGCGGTGCGGTATCCGGCGGGTGTCGTCGCCGTCCCGCACTGTGCCGCGAAGGCTACGGTCCGTCCTTCGCGCTGCCCGAACCCGCAGAGCATCCCTGGGTCCGTGCCCCCGCACCGGTCACCGCGCAACGGCGCCCGCTCCGTGAAGTAGGCGTCCAAATAGGCTGCCGCGCGCGGGCGTTCGGGGGCGCGGGCCCGGCTGACGGCCTCCCAGCCGGTGGCGGGCAGGTCGCGGCGGCCGAGCGCGCCGGGGGGTGCGGGGGAGTCGAGTGCACCGGCCACGAGGTGGGCATCGCGGGGAGCGGACAGCAGCCCGAGGCGCAGCGCCAGCGCCCCGCGCAACTCCTCGGGGCGTACGACGTCGTCGATCGCCCCGGCCGCGAGCTGGGCCTCGGCGGTGTAGGCGGTCGGATCCGCGTCCGCCGGGCGCACCCGGGACCCGGCGAAGCCGACCTGGCTGCCGGGCAGGGCGAGGATCAGGTCGGCGGCTGCCCCCAGGGTGGCCCATCCGCCGCCCGTGGTCGGATCGCGCAGGACGGCGATCCGGGCCAGGCCGGCCGCGCCGGTGAGCTCGGACTGCCGTGCGACGCGTTGCAGTTGGACCAGTGCGCGCATGCCCTCCTGCATGCGGCTGCCCCCGGTCGCGATCAGCGAGACGACGGGCAGCCGGTGGTCCCGGGCGTGGCGGTGCGCCGCTTCCAGGCGGTCCCCCGTGCGCTCGCCGAGGGAGCCGCCCAGGAAACCGAACTCGAAGGAGGCGATCACCGCGGGGGTGCCGCCCACGGTGGCGGTGCCGCAGACCACCGACTCCCGCTCGCCGGTTCGTTCCCCGGCGCGGGCGAGGGACTCGGCGTAGCCCTGCCAGCCGAGTGGGCCGTCCGGCCGGGATGCCGCGAAGTCGGCGACACACGAGGGGAGTTCGCGGAAGCTGTCCTCATCCGCCACGGCGGCGATGGCCGCGCGGGCGGTCCGACGGACGGTCGAGCGGAGAGCCGGGCCGCCGGGCGTCGGCTCAGGCATGGAGGGACCGCTTCATGATCTTCCCCATGTCGTTGCGGGGAAGCTCCGACAGGTAGCGCACCGTGCGGGGACGCTTGTGCGGAGCAAGCTGGGCGGCCACGTGGTCCGCCAAGTCGGCTGCTGTGGGCGGTTGTTCGGGGTCGGCGGGCACGATCCAGGCGACGACGCGCTCGCCCAGGTCGTCGTCGGGTTCTCCGGTCACGGCGGCCTCGCGTACGCCCGGGTGCTCAAGGAGGGCGTTCTCGATCTCACCCGCGCCGATCTTGTAGCCGCCGCTCTTGATGAGGTCGGTGGCCTTGCGGCCGACGATGCGCACATAGCCGTCGTCGTCGCGCACCGCCATGTCGCCGGTGCGGAACCAGCCGTCGGGAGTGAAGGCGGCGGCGGTCGCGTCCGGCCGGTTCAGGTACTCGGTGAACAGGTTCGGGCCGCGCACCTCGATCTCGCCGACCTCGCTCGGGTCCGCGGTCACGGCGCCCGTCTCGTCCACGAGGCGTAGCTCCACTCCGCCCAGCGGCACCCCGACGGTTCCGGCGCGCGGTTCGCCGTCGGCCCGCACGCTCGTGTTCATCAGGGTCTCCGTCATGCCGTACCGCTCGATCACCCGGCGCCCGGTGGCCGCCGCGATCCGCTCATGGTCGTGCACGGGCAGTGCGGCGGACCCGGAGACCAGGATGCGCGCGCCGGACAGGGCCTTGGCGAGGCCCGGGTCGGTGGGCAGTGCCTCCGCGATGCGGTGGTACATGGTCGGGACGCCGAACAGCATCGTGGCGCCCTCGGCCAGCTCGCGCCGCACCCCCTCGACGGTGAACCGGCCCAGGTGCCGCACCGAGCCGCCCCGGCGCAGCGGCCCGAGGATGCCGAGGATCAGCCCGTGCACGTGGAACAGCGGCAGCCCGTGCACCAGCACGTCGTCGGACGTCCACTGCCAGGCGTCCTCCAGGGCGTCCAAGGTGGTGGAGAGGGACCGGCGGGGCAGTACCGCGCCCTTGGGCGGTCCCGTGGTGCCCGAGGTGTAGACGATCAGGGCGGGGGACTCGGGGTCGGGCTCGACGGGCGGAGCCGCGGCCGTCGTGGTGTCGGTGAGGGTGATGTCCGTGCGTTTCAACGCCCGCAGGGACGCCGGGAGTTCGTCCTCGGGCGCCGCGAGCACCACCGTCGGGGCGCTGTCCGCCACGATGTGCCCCAGCTCGCGTTCGCCGATCTTCGGGTTCAGGGGAACCACCGGCACACCGGCGAGCAGCGCGGCCACCACGCCGACGGCGGTCTCCAGGGTGGGTGTGGCCCACAGCGCGACCCTGGGCGCCGAGCCGATCGAGGCGGCCAGGGAACCCGCCGCCGCGGCGAGCTCGGCGTACGTCAGCGAGCGTTCGCCGAAGCTCAGGGCGGGGAGGTCGGGGCCCGCGACGAGGGCCGGGAAGAGGGGCGGATGGGGGGAGCTCACGCTGCGTATCTCCTAGGTTGTCGTCACGGACCGTTGTCTTGTGCTGGTTCCATGGTTCTGTCTTGTGCTGGTTCGTCCTACCCGAATCCTGGCACCACGAAGACGAACCACACCGCGGCGGGCACCACGGCCACCACGATCCCGCCGTACACCATCAGCTGCCGGAAGAAGCGCTCCCGGTCGACGTCGGGGGCGGCGGCGAGCACCAGTGCGCCGTTGGTCGAGAAGGGGCTGACGTCCACGACGGTGGCGGACACGGCGAGCGCCGCGATCATGCCGACCGCCCCGATCTCGCCCTGGGCCAGGAACGGTACGGCGAGCGGGATGAGCGCGCCCATGATCCCGACGGAGGAGGCGAACGCGGAGACGAGCGCGCCGATGTAGCAGAGCAGTACGGCGGCGAGGAGCGGGACGCCGATGTCGGAGACGCCCTCACCGGCCCACTTGATGGTGCCCATCTCCTCCAGCACGCCGACGTAGGTCAGCACGCCGCAGATCAGCAGCACGGTCGGCCAGGCGATCTCGCCGACTGCCTTGCGGCTGACGTCGGGCCAGAACGCGCTCAGGAGCACGGCCAGCGTGATGGCGCTCAGACCGGCGTCGAGATCGAAGGCCAGTACGGCGACGACGAGGGCGACCAGGGCGGCGAGGGTGGCGATCTTGGCCGGATCGAGCCGCGAACCCGCCTCGTTCTCGGCCGACTTGGCCTCTTGCGACCGTGTCTTCGCTTCTCCGGGCTCGGCTTCCTCCAAGCGGCCGCCCAGCTTGAGGCCGCCGAAGAGGACGAAGACGATCCCGGCGATGATGAGGTTGACGACGAGCGAGGCGAGGAAGAGCACGACCTCGTTCCCCGGCAGATTCTCGCGCTCCATGATGCCGTTGACGATCGACCCGTAGATGCTGATGGGCGAGAAGCCGCCGCCCTGCGCCCCGTGCACCACCATGGCGCCCATCAGGAGCGGGCTGATCCCGTACCGCGCGGCGAAACTCAGGGCGATCGGGGCGACGATCGCCACGGCGGCCGGACTGACCGCGCCGATCGCGGTGAGCGCCCCGGTGATCACGAACATCACCCAGGGGATCAGGGCGAGCCGCCCGCGCACGAGGCGGATGGACGCGTGCACCAGCCAGTCGGTGGTGCCGTTGGCGCGGGCGATCGCGAACAGATAGGTCACGCCGACCAGGACGACGAAGAGGTCGCCGGGGAACCCGGCGAAGATGCCGTCCGCGTCGAGGTCGGCGACCAGTTCGCCGACCGCGAAGGCGGCGGCGAAGGCGAGCGCGCCCATGTTGATGGAGCGGGTGGTGGCGATCACGAAGACCACCACGAGTACGAGGATGGAGATGAGTTCGGCGGACATCGTGGGCTCCCGTCCCTGGGGCCGTCCCTCAGTGGCCAAGTGGCTGAGCCAATTTGGCCGTTGGCGGAACTCAGCGTCGGGGTATCGGTTTCGGCCGTCAAGAGATCGGACGCAAATTGGCTCAGCCACTTGCCCACTCGTCCACTGGATCGGCCGCTGTTAGGCTGCGGACCCATCGGCACGGGGACCGAAATCCGGCACTGAGGCCGAAATGGGGGTCTGGGATGTCTGACGCGCTGCGCCCCATGGGCAGGACGCGACTGTACGAGCAGGTGCTCGGCCGGCTGCGCGCCTACGTCGGCGAGGGCGGCCTGCGCTCCGGCGACCGGCTGCCGCCCGAGCGGGAACTGGCCCAGCGCCTCGGCGTGTCCCGCGCCTCCGTCAAGCAGGCCATCGTCGTACTGGAAGTGCAGGGCCTGGTCGAGGTGCGGCACGGCGGTGGCACCTATCTGGTCAAGGACAGCCTGGACGCCGAGCCCGTGGAGCGGCTCGTGGAGCGCAAGCGCCGGCTGCCCGACGTCCTCGAAGCGCGTGAGGCCCTGGAGACCAAGCTCGCCGAACTGGCCGCGGAGCGCCGTACGGACGACGACGTACGGGCGATGCGGGAGGCGCTCGACACGATGGCGCGGGAGATCGAGGCGGGCGAGCACGGGGTCGAGGGCGACCGGCTCTTCCACGCCGCCGTGACCGCGGCCGCGCACAGCGCGCTGCTCGCCGAGTTCATGCGCTCCATCGCCGAGCAGATCACCGAGAGCCGCAACGAGTCGCTGCGCCAGGTGCGGCGACCCGCCCGGTCCCTCGCCCAGCACCACGCGATCCTCGACGCGATCGAGGCCGGCCGGGGCCGCGCGGCGGCGGCCGCGATGCGCCGGCACGTGCGGACGGTGGCGAAGGTCCGGCTCCTGGACTGGAACCTGGACGACGAGGCGGGTGCGCCGATTCAGCCCGACCCGGGCACACCGGATCACCCAGAGGCTTGATACCTGCGGTAACTTCCCTGCCGCACAGGTCTGTTCATTCGTCGTCCCAGACCTCACCATTCTCGGCTGAACGTGGTGAAGACCGCCGGACCGAGGGGGAACCCGTGCTGCGCCGAATGTCCCTGCCGCTGACCGTCGCGGCCGTCGCCGCCCTCCTGCTGCCGCTGACCCCGGCCCAGGCGGACGAGACACCGAAGGCCGCCCGCACACCGGTGATCTTCGTCCATGGCTACAACGCCGACCCGGGCGTATGGGGCGCCCTGCGGGAGGACTTCAAGGCGTCCGGCTACACGGACGCGGAGCTGTTCTCCTGGGGGTACGACACGAGCCGATCGGTGAACGAGGTGCTCTCCGGCCGGTTCGCCGCCTACGTCGAGGAAGTGCGCGCGCGGACGGGCGCCGCCAAGGTGGACGTCGTCGCCCACTCCTTCGGAAGCCTCGTCACCCGCTGGTACGTCAAACACGGCGGCGGCACCGCCACGGTCGCGCACTGGGCTTCCCTCGCGGGCCCCAACCACGGCACCGCCACCGCCTGGGCCTGCGCCGCCTGGTCGCAGGCATGCCGTGACATGACCCCGGGTTCGTACGTCCAGGACGGGCTCGCGGAGGGCGACGAGACACCGGGAGGTGTCGCCTACGCGACCTGGTGGTCCCATTGCGACGAGGTCATCAACCCCGACAGCAGCGTGCGCGTCGACGGCGCGACGAACAACGCGGCGGGATGCCTGAAGCACAACGACCTGCTGGGGGACGACGGGGTGTCACAAGGCGTGCGCGACTTCGTCGGCGGCTAGCGGCAGTCGGCGATGCCTAGTGGCGGACGCGGAAGCGGGTCATCAGGTCCTCGCCCGCGGGGCCCGAGGCCGACTTGTCGACCACATAGGCGGTGCCCTTGTTCACGTGGACGTGGTTGGGCAGGGCCGCGGTGGTCACCGTCTTCACGACGGCGCCCTTGTACGGGTCGACGACCGTGACGGTGGCGGAGAGGCGGTTCACGGCCAGGACGTGCCCCGAACGGTGGTCGACGGCAACGGACTTGGTGCCCACGCCCGATGCCACCGACCGGGTGACGGCGCCCTTGCGGAGATCGACGACCGAGACGGTGCCCGCGCTCTGGTCACCGGTGTAGGCGGTGCGGCCGTTCTTGGAGAGTGCCACCGACAGCGGGCCGTCGCCGGTCGGGATGAGCCGCGGGCTCCCGGTACCGGCGGAGACCTCGATGATCCGGTCGCCGGTGTGGTCGGCCGCGTACACCGAGCCGGTCCGCTCGTTCACGGCCAGGCCCGTCGGTCCCGCGCCCGGGACGGTGACGCGCCGCTCCTCCTTGAAGGTGCGGGAGTCGAAGGCGACGAGGGTGCCGTCGCCGAAGGCGCTGGCCCACACCAGGTCGCGCCGCTCGTCGACGACGATCTCCCGCGCGTGGATCACGCCGGGCAGGGTGGCGAGGTGCTTGCCGGTGCGCTGGCTGTAGACGGAGACCGAGTTGTCGCGGGTGTTCGTCGTCCAGACGGTGTTGTGCTCGTCGTCGACGGCGACGCCGTACACGGACTGGACGGCTCCCGTGGCCGCGTTGGTCGCCGGCGCGAATCTCTTCTCCACCCGCAGCGAGTCCGGGTCGACCTTCAGCAGGCTGGATCCGGTGACGGGGGCCGGCGGCTGGCCCACCGAAGAGGCGACCCAGAGCGTGTCGTTGCGCTCCGAGTACGCGGACTGATAGAGACCCGGCGCGATCGGCGCCGAGGTGGCGGGGGAGCCGGCGCCCGCGGTGACGGCGCCCGCGGTCCCGGTCGAGGCCAGGGCGCCGCCCGCGGCGAGGGACACGGCTATCGCGGTGGTACGGCGGGCCCGGCGGATGGTTGAGCTCATGCTGCGTCGATCTCCTTGGCAGGGGTGCCTCCGGAGGAAGGCACTCGCCGATCAACTTAGCCGAGCCTTACCTAATTCGTCACCGGGGGTTTCGCGGGGCGGTGCGCCGGGCCGCGCCGGACTCCGCTCAGGTCAGGCAACCCGCGTGCGCGAGTGCCTGCTTGAGCAGGACGCCGTGGCCGCCCGGCATCTCGCTCTGGACCACCTCGGACGAGGCCTCCTGCGGACTGAACCAGGCCAGGTCGAGGGCATCCTGCCGGGGACGGCAGTCACCGGCCACCGGGACGATGTAGGCGAGGGACACCGCGTGCTGGCGGGGGTCGTGGAACGGCGTGACGCCATGCGTCGGGAAGTACTCGGCGACGGTGAAGGGCTGCAGGGAGGCCGGGACGCGGGGGAGCGCCGCCGGGCCGAGGTCCTTCTCCAGGTGGCGCAGCAGGGCGTCGCGTACCCGCTCGTGGTGCAGGACCCGGCCCGAGACGAGGGAGCGGCTGACCGCTCCGTCCCGCCCCATGCCCAACAGCAGTCCGATGCTGGTGACTTCGCCGTTGTCGTCGACGCGCACCGGCACGGCCTCGACATACAGGATCGGCATGCGTGAACGGGCCTGCTCGAGCTCGTCGGAGGTCAGCCAGCCGGGTGTGGTTTCGGTCGTGTCAGACATCGGCTGATCATACGTTCACTGGCTCCCGGCGTGCTGCTTCACCTTGGTCGCGGTGTCGCCGTCGACGGCCGACGCCAGCTGCGGCACCAGGCGCTCCAGCATGTACGGCAGGCTCAGGACCGACACGAAGGAGACGGAATTGCCGTAGTCGCTCGCCTCCGCCACGAAGACCTCACGGTCCTCCTCGGCCACGTCCAGATCGGCGTAGAGGGCGTTCTTGTCGAGCTTGGCCTCGTCCTTCGCGGGGTCCGTGGCGATCCACACGATCGCGTCCGTGTCCAGCAGGTCGGTGCGTTCCTTGCTGATGTTGGCGCCGAACTCGTCGCCGATGACCTTGTCCAGGTCGCCCGGCAGGGTGAAGCCGAGGTCGGTGAGCACGCGGGAGCGGGGGTCCTGGCTGCCGAAGGCGAAGATTCCCTCGTACGGAGTGGCCATCACGGCGCTCGACTTCGCGAACGCCGGATTCTTCCTGGCCGCGGTCTTGAACTCGGCCTCGACGCCCGTCACCAGCTTCTGCGCCTCGGTCTCCTGGCCGAGCGCCTTGCCGATGGTCTTGGTCTGCTGCTGCCACGGGACCCCGAAGTCTTGGTACTCCTTCGGCTGGGCGACCACCGGGGCGAACTTCGACAGGGTCGTGTACTGCTCCTTGGTGAGGCCCCCGTAGACCGCGAGGATCAGGTCGGGGCGGAGCGCCGCGATCTTCTCCGTCTGCGGGCCGGTACCGGTGTCCTTCAGGACGGTCGGTGCCTTGGCGTCGCCGAGCTCGTCGGCGGCCCAGGGGCCGATGGCGCCCTTGTAGCCGCCGAGCCACTCGGTGGTGCCGACCGGCACCTTGCCCAGGGCGAGCACGGCGTCCTGGTCGGTGAGGCCGACGGTGACGATGCGCTTGGGCTCGGTCTTGACGGTGGTGCTGCCGTACTTGTGCGCGATGGACACCGGGAAGGCGCCGTTCGCGGACGCGGCGTCGTCCGATCCCGCGTCGGAGTCGTCCCCGGAGCCGCAGGCAGTGGCGGTGGCGATGAGGAGGAGTGCGGAGGCGAGCGCGGTCGCGAGGCGGCCGGTGCGTCTGGGAGAACCGGGCATCAGTCGTCGTCCTTCACGGTGGTGGTGTCGGTGCCGGCATGCTGCGTGGGGGTCTCGTCGCTCGCGGTACGGGTGCCCGACCACGCCTGCCACAGGGAGGCGTAGGGCCCGGTGCCCGCGCGCAGTTCGTCGTGGGTGCCGCTCTCCACGATCCGGCCGTCCTCCATCACGACGATCCGGTCCGCGGTCGCGGCCTGGGTGAGGCGGTGTGCGACGACCAGCGCCGTGCGTCCCTCGACCGCCCGGCCCGCTGCCTTCTCCAGGAGACGCGCGCCGGTGCTGCCCGCCTCGGCGGTCGCCTCGTCGAGCACGGCCACCGGCGGATCGGCCAGCATCAGCCGGGCCAGGGCGAGTTGCTGGACCTGGGCGGAGGTGAGGCGATGGCCGCCGTCGCCCACGACGGTCTGCAGTCCCTCGGGCAGGGCCTCGGCCCAGTCGATGGCCTCGACGTCGGTCAGCGCCGTGCGCAGTTCGTCGTCGGTGGCGTCGGCACGGGCGAGGCGCAGGTCGTCCGCGAGCGGCCCGGCGAAGACGTGCGTCTCCTGGGTGACCAGGGCGACCGGAAGGCCGTTGCCCCGGCCCCGGGTGCCGGTCAGGTGCACCGATCCTGAGGTCGGCCGGTGCACCCCCGCGATGAGCTTGGCCAGGGTCGTCTTGCCCGCGCCGCTCGGGCCGACCAGCGCCACACGTTCCCCGGCCCGGAGCTTCAGGTCCACCGCTTGCAGGACGGGCTGCCCGGGCACGTACTCGTGGTCGATGCCGATCACGGTGACGGTGCCGTCCGGTTCGGTGCCGGGCTGCGTCAGCGGTGTGGCCGCGGGCTCGGGGGTGACCTCGTCGGCGACGCCGACCAGGCGGGCGAGCGAGGCGGTCGCCGACTGCGCGTCGTCCAGGAGCACGAGCGCGGAGTTGACCGGCGTGAAGAGGCTGTGGAAGTAGAGCGCGGCGGCGGTCGCGGTGCCGATGGACACGGAGTCCGCGCGGACCAGGAAGAAGCCGGTGACGAGGACGGCGGTGAGGCCGAGGTACTCGGCGACGTGCAGCCGGTTGTAGAAGTCGAGGACGAGTCGGATGCCGCGCATCTTCAGCTCGACCGCCGTCGAGCTGCGCCGGGTCACCCGCGCGGTGTGCTCCTCCTCGATGCGGAAGGCCCGCACCGTGCCCGCGCCGGCGATGGTGTCGAGCAGCTGCTGCTGCTGGGCCCCGGTGGCGATGCGCTGCTGGGCGTAGAGCGGAACGGCGTGGCGGACGTACCAGCGGGCGGTGGACGCCTGGATGGGCACCGCGAGGAGGGTCGCGACCAGGAAACGCCAGTCGAGCGCCGCCATCGCCACCAGCGTCAGCAGGATGGCGAGGAGGGAGCGGGCCAGTTCGGGCAGCGCGCTGCGCACCGCCTCGCCCACCACCGACACGTCCCGGGTCACCCGCGCGGTGAGGTCGCCGGCCCCGGCCTTCTCCACCTGTTCGAGCGGCAGCCGCAGGGCCTTCTCCACGAACCGCTCGCGCAGTTGCGCGAGCACGGTCTCGCCGAGCCGGGAGACGAGCGTCAGACCGAGCGAGGTGGTCCCGCCGTGCACGAGGGCGACCAGGATCAGCAGGACGACCGGCAGCGTGAGGTCGCCCGCCGGGCGCTGCTCCGCCACCAGGTCGACGATGCGGCCGAGCAGCGGCTGCACCAGAAGGCCCACGGCGGTCGCCGCGATCATCACCCCGAAGCCGCCCACCGCCAGGCGGCGGTAGGGGCGGACCAGTTCACGGACCGCGGCGCGGGTGCGCGTAGCGGTGGCGGTGGGGAGCAGCTCGCGGGTGTCCGTGTGCTGCTCGGCCGAGGTCTCGTTCATGCCAACACCGCCGTGCGATAGGCCTCATGACGCTGGATCAGGTCTGCGTGCGGGGCCGTGTCGATGACCCGCCCCGCGTCCAGCAGGACCACGCGGTCGGTGACCGAGAGGAGTGCGGGACTCGTGGTCACCAGGACCGTGGTGCGGCCCTTGCGGATCTCGCGGACACCGGCCGCGATGCCGGCCTCGGTCACGGCGTCCACCGCGGTGGTCGGATCGTGGACCACCAGGACCGGGGGCTCGGCCGCCAGTGCTCGTGCGAGGGCGACGCGTTGGCGCTGCCCGCCCGAGAGCGAGCGGCCGCGCTCGCCGACCGGCGTGTGCTCACCGTCCGGCAGGGTCCGGGCGACCTGCGCGACGCCGGCCGCCGCCATGGCCTGCTCCGGGTCGGTGGCGTCGGACGCGGCGGCCGTGACGTTGTCGCGGACGGTGCCCTCGAAGAGGTCCGCGTCGTGTTCGGCGACCAGCATGGCCGTACGCAGTTCGGCGGGGTCGAGGTCCCGCAGCGGGATGCCGTCCAGCTCCACGGTCCCGGCCTCCGGGTCGGTCCGACGGGCCAGGCAGCGCAGCAGGTCGCCCGCGTGCGCGGGGTCCGTCGCGACCACGCCGAGCAGTTCGCCGGGCGCGACGTCCAGGTCCACGCCGCGCAGCCCGCCGTGCCGTACGCCGTCGAGCCGTACCGCTCCGCGCACCGGGAAGGGCAGGCTCCGGTCCCCGCCGGTGACGACGGGCTCGGTGGCGACCACCTCCGCGATCCGGCCGGCCGACGCCCGGCCCTGGGCGAACTCGGCGTTGACCCAGGCGAGCACCTCCAGCGGACCGAGGAGGAAGAGCGCGAGCCCCACCGCCGAGACCAGCTCGCCCAGGCTGATGCTGCCCTGGGCGGCCAGCCTGCCGCCGACCAGCGCGACGGCGGCGATCAGGCACCCCGTCAGCGCGAGGACCATGCCGCTCTGGAAGGCCTGCGCGCGTGCCGCCTTCAGGGTGGCGCCCAGGGAGTCGCGGCTGGTGGTGCGGTAGCGGGCGATGGCGGCGGACTCGCCACCGATGCCCTTGAGGATGCGCAGGCCCGTCACCAGGTCGGCGGCGACGGCCGAGGCGTGGGCCGCCCGCTCCTGCTCGGCCTCGCTGCGGCTCTCCAGGGGCTTGCTCAGGAGATGCCCGAGCCAGAGCAGCACCGGTGTGCCGAGCAGTACGACGAGGCCGAGCGTCAGGGACATGCGCAGCAGGACGACCGCGCAGGTGAGGATGCCGGTCAGTGCCGAGATCCCGGACATCAGGGCCATGTTGACGGCGCCGACCCGCTTGGCGTCCTCGGTGGCGATGTTCGCCAGGGCGCCGGGCAGCCGCCCGTCCTCGGCTCCGCCGCCGGGATCCAGGATGCGGCGTACGAGGGAGACGCGCAGGGTGTGCTCGGCGCGGGCGGCGGAACGCTCACCGGCCATGGCGCCGAAGCGGAAGCTCAGCGCGAGCGCCACATAGCCGACGGCGAGGACGCCGAGGCACATGAGCAGGGCGCCGGTGTCGGAGTCGGTGACGGCCTGGTCGATCGCGACACCGATCAGGACGGGGACCAGCGCCTCGCCTATCTGGTGCCCGGAACCCAGCACCGAGCCGACGGCGACATCGCGCCGCTGGCCCCGTATCGACTCTCTCAGGACGTCCCGCCCCGACGGACTTGAGGAACTCACCCGCCACCTCTCCAGGGCCGGACAGTAAAAATCTAGGTGAGGCTACCCTAAGTCGCTTCTCCGTGGTGACGTCCCATGGGAATGACCAGCGGGGTCCCGCTGACCGGGTCCGGCGTGATGCGGCACCGCAGGGAGAAGACGTCCCGGACGAGATCGGCGGTGATCACCTCGGCCGGTGTGCCCTCGGCCGCGATCCGCCCCGCCTTCATGGCGACGACATGGTCGGCGTACCGGCAGGCCTGATTGAGGTCGTGCAGGACCATCACGACGGTGCGGTGCTCGCGGCGGTTGAGATCCGTGATCAGGTCGAGCACGTCGATCTGGTGCGCCAGGTCGAGATAGGTCGTCGGCTCGTCGAGGAGCAGTACGGGGGTGCCCTGGGCGACCGCCATGGCGATCCAGGCGCGTTGGCGCTGCCCGCCGGAGAGCTCGTCGACGGGACGGTCCGCGAGGTCGGTCATGCCGGTCGCGGCCAGCGCCTCGTGCACGGCCCGTTCGTCGGACTTGGACCACTGCCGCCACCAGGTCTGGTGCGGTGAGCGCCCGCGATTGACCAGGTCGATGACGGTCAGGCCCTCCGGGGCGACCGGGCTCTGGGGCAGGATGCCGAGCCGCTGGGCCAGCTCGCGGCTCGGTATGGAGTGCAGCGCGCGGCCGTCCAGGTGGACGCTGCCCTCGCGGGGCGCGAGCAGCCGGGCCAGGGCGCGCAGGAGGGTCGACTTGCCGCAGGCGTTGGCGCCGACGATGGCCGTGATGCGGCCCGGCGGGACCGAGAGGTCGAGTCCGTCCACGACAACGCGGCTGCCGTAGGCCAGGCGCAGGCCGTCGGCCCGCAGGTCCACGTCGGCGGCCTCGACGGGGCCGGGACCGGGGTCGGTCGACAGGGAGTCAGCCGACATGGGATCAACCTCCAGAGCCCGCGCGGTTCGCGCGGACGAGCAGCCAGAGCAGGATCGGCGCGCCGAGCACGCCGGTGACGATGCCGACCGGCAGTTCCGTGCCGGTGACGAGGGTGCGGGCCAGGAGATCGCTGCCGAGGACGACCACGGCCCCGGTCAGGCCCGAGGCGAGCGCGGGTGGCCACGCGGTGCGGGCGAGGCGTTGGGTGATCTGCGGTGCGGCGAGCGCGACGAAGGCCACGGGCCCGGCGGATGCGGTGGCGAAGGCGACGAGGCCGACCCCGGCGAGCAGGACGGCGAGGCGCACCGGCTGCACCCGCGTGCCGAGCCCGGTGGCCACATCGTCGCCGAGCTGCAGGGTGCGCAGCAGCCGTCCAAGGAGCAGCGCCGTCGGCAACAGCACCGCGAGGGCGACAGCGAGCGGCCCGACCTGGCCCCACGTACGCCCGTTGAGATTGCCGACCAGCCAGCCGAGGGCGGCCTGCGCCTGGAACCGCCCGCCCTTGGCCACGAGATAGTCGGTGGCGCTGGTGCAGATCCAGGCCACCCCGATGCCGACCAGGATGATGCGGTAGCCGGTGGCACCGCGTCGCCAGGCCAGGGCGTACACGACGAGCGCCGTGGTCAGCGCGCCGAGCAGGCCGAGCGCCTGGGTGCCGAGTCCGCCGTCCCAGCCGAGGACGATCCCCGCGACGACGGCGGTGCCCGCGCCCTGGGTCAGGCCGATCATGTCGGGGCTGGCCAGCGGATTGCGGGTCATGGTCTGGAACAGCGCCCCGGAGACCCCGAGGGCGACACCGGCGAGCAGTCCCACCAGGGCGCGGGGCAGCCGCAGTTCCTGGACGACCAGTACGGTGCCGGGGTCGCCGGAGCCGGCCAGGGCACGCACGACATCGGTGAGGGCGATGGGGTAGTCGCCCATCGACAGGCCCCAGCAGAACAGCAGAAACGCGGTGACGGCGAGCACCGCCCCCAGCGCCACCAGCCGGGGGCGGAAGATCCCGGAGACCGGCGGCACCGTCAGCCGGAAGGTGCTCATGCTCATACCTCCGACAGATGGCGCCGGCGGACCATGGCGATGAAGAACGGGCCGCCGATGAAGGCGACGATGACGCCTGCCTGGATCTCGGTGGGCCGCGCGACGATTCGCCCGACGATGTCGGCGGCGAGCAGCAGGCACGGGGCGAGGACCGCCGACAGTGGCAGCAGCCACCGGTGGTCGGGGCCGATGCCCGCCAACTGGGCCAGAACGCGGGCTATATGAGGAACGATCAGGCCGATGAAGACGACCGGGCCGATCATGGCGACCGCCGCACCGGTCAGGAGCGTGACCGCGGCGACTCCCTGGAGCCGGACGAGGCCGAGCCGCCGCCCGAGCGAGGCCGCCACGTCGTCGCCCAGGGCCAGGCTGTTGAGCGCCGGTGCGCACGCCAGGGCGAGGACCGTGCCCACGGCGATGAAGGGCAGGATCCGCAGGACCGTCGCCCCGTCCTGGTCGGCCATCGAACCGGCCGAGAAGAAGCGGTAGCGGTCCAGGGCGTCGGGGTCGGTGAGCGCGATCGCGCTGGTGAGGGAGGAGAGCAGCGAGGTCACCGCGACGCCGGAGAGGGCCAGTTTGACCGGTGTCAGACCGGAGCGGCCCAGCCTGCCGAGGGCGTAGACCAGGACGCTCGCCGCGAGCGCCCCCGCGAAGGCGAACCAGACGTACCCGTTGAACGAGCCGATCCCGAGCACCCCGACGGCGAGCACGATGGCGAAGGAGGCGCCGGCGCTGACGCCGAGAATGCCCGGGTCCGCGAGCGGATTGCGGGTCAGGGCCTGCATGAGCGCCCCGGAGATGCCGAGGGCGGCGCCCGCCGCGAGGCCGAGCGTGGTGCGCGGCACCCGCGCCGACCAGACGATGTTCTCCACGAGCCGGCTCGGCGCGTGACCGAAGAGGGCGCGTACGACCTGATCCGGGGCGACGGCGGCCGCGCCGACGGCGAGCGACAGCACGCAGAGCACGGCGAGGACGGTGCAGAGCAGAGCCACGAGAAGGGCCGGGCGGACTTTTCTGCTCTCCGTCACCTTACGGTCTCCAACAGCCAACTCCCCTGGAAGCGGCGGGACTTGGGCGTAATGCGGGACGCTTTTCGCGCCGAAGCCGGGCCGGTCGATTAGGTTACCCTAACTTTTCGGCCACCGGTGGCGAGGGTTCCTGCCGCTGCCGCCGCCTTCCGCTCCAGGGCTCCGCGGACCCCTAGGCTTCTCCTGGCATCGGCCCCCGACCTTGGAGCGCACACCGTGTTCGACCCCGCACCGGAGCACCCGTACCCCGACGGTCACCGGCCGGACGAGGCGCCGACGCCGCACGCGCTGCTCGCGCCGGTGCTCGGCCTGCTGGGTACCTGGCACGGCCGGGGCCAGGGCGAATACCCGACCCTGGAGGCGGACTTCACGTACGCCCAGGAAGTCACCTTCAGCCACGACGGCCGCCCCTTCCTCCGCTACGAGGCACGGGCCTGGCTCCTGGACGCGGACGGCGCACCGCTGCGGCCGTCCGCACGGGAGAGCGGCTGGTGGCGGCTGCAGCCCGACGGCCGGGTGGAGGCGCTGACCACCCAGCCCACCGGCATCGCGGAGATCGCGGTGGGCCGGGCGGCCGGAGACACGATCGACCTCTCCACCGGCGAGGTGGCCCGCACCCCCACCGCCAAGGAGGTCAAGGCCACCCGCCGCCGCTACACGCTGACCGGAGACGGTGAACTCACCTTCGTCCACGACCTCGAAGCGGTCGGGCAGCCGCTCCAGCACCACCTCTCGGCACGCCTTCGCCGCACGGCGTAGACCGCGCAACTCCTGTCGCACGTACCTGGCGCGAAAGGGGCCTTGACCGAGGACTGCCGAAGTCTATGGTCTGGACTAATCGGCCCTCACGAACATCTGGCCCCAGCACGCCCCAGCACTTCACGCACACCCCCACCTCAGCGCCGTGAAGGAGTACGCATGCACAGGAAGCGGAAGATCGCCGCCATGATCGGTGCGGGCCTCGCACCGGTCCTCGCCCTCACCCTGCCGACCGGTTCGGTTAGTGCGCACGGATACGTCAACGCACCGGCCAGCCGGCAGGCGCAGTGCGCCGCCGGAACGGTCGCGTGCGGTGAGATCAAGTGGGAACCGCAGAGCGTCGAAGGACCCAAGGGCCTGCGCAGCTGCAGCGGCGGCAACGCACGGTTCGCGGAACTCGACAACGACAGCAAGGGGTGGCGGGTCAGCGACGTCAGCCGGACGCAGACCTTCACCTGGACCTTCACCGCACGCCACCGCACCGCGAACTACGAGTACTTCGTCGACGGCAGGAAGGTCGCCACCATCGACGGCGGCAACCAGCAGCCCCCCACCACCGTCTCGCACCAGGTCAACCTCGGCAGCGCCACCGGCAGGCACAAGGTGCTCGCGGTCTGGAACATAGGCGACACCTCGAACGCCTTCTACGCGTGCATCGACGTCAACATCCGCTAGGGCCCCCGCACTTGCTCCTCAGGGCGAGTGCTCTCGTTGGAAATTTCTCCGGTCATGGCCCTATGAAGTGATACGCCCGCTGGCTACCCTCCGCGCATGATTTCCACGGTTGTCTGGGGTACCGGAAATGTCGGCCGAGCGGCCATACGTGCCGTGGAGGCCCACCCGGCGCTGAAGCTCACGGCCGTGCTCGTCCACAGTCCCGACAAGGTCGGCCGCGACGCGGCCGACCTCGCCGGTCTCCAGGGGCAGTTGGGCGTCACGGCGACCGATGACATCGACGCGGTCCTCGCGGCGTCGCCCCGGGCCGTGGTGTACGCGGCCTCCGGCGACATCCGCCCCGACGAGGCCCTGGACGACGTCGGCCGGGCGATCCGGGCCGGTGCCGTCGTCGTCACCCCCGCGCTGTACGCGCTCTACGACCAGCGCAACGCCCCGCCCGAGCTGCGGGATCCGCTCCTCGCCGCCGTCGCGGACGGCGGCGGCTCCCTCTTCGTGTCCGGCGTCGACCCCGGCTGGGGCAACGACATACTGCCGCTGCTGATCAGCGGACTCGGCAGCACCGTCGACGCGATCCGCTGCCAGGAGATCTTCGACTACTCCACGTACGACCAGGAGGATTCCGTACGCCACCTGATCGGCATGGGGCATCCGATGGACTACCAGCCCCTGATGCTCGCCGAGACCATCCCGACGATGGTGTGGGGCGGGCAGATCCGGCTGATGGCCAGGGCGCTCGGCGTCGAACTCGACGACATCCGCGAGACGTTGGAGCGACGCGCGCTCGCCACCTCGGTGAGCACCAGGACGATGGGTGACTTCGAGGCGGGCACCCAGGGCGCCGTGCGCTTCGAGGTGCAGGGCATCGTCGGGGGCGAGCCCCGCATCGTCATCGAGCACGTCACCCGCATCCACCCGTCCTGCGCACCGGACTGGCCCACACCGCCCGACGGCGCCGGGGCGCACCGCGTGATCATCGAGGGCCGCCCGCGCATCGAGGTGACGGTGGAGGCCACCGACGAGGGGGAGAACCGGTCGGCGGGCGGCAACGCCACCGCGGTCGGCCGGCTGGTGGGCGCCATCGACTGGCTCGTGGACATGGACCCCGGACTGTACGACGCGCTCGACGTCCCGCTGCGCCCCGCGACCGGCAAGCTCGGAAGGAGCAAGCAATGAGCTCGATGCACATAGACATCCCCGAGGGGCAGGAGCCGATCGGGTACGTGTGGGGTGAGATGGTCCCCGGGATCGGCATGGCCGCGGCGAACTTCTCGCTGTCGGTGTACGAGCACACGACGCTGGGGCTGCGGGAGTTCGAGGCCGCGCGGCTGCGCGTCGCGCAGATCAACGGGTGCCTGTTCTGCCTCGACTGGCGCACCGAACGCGAGGGCGAGAAGGTCGAGGAGGAGTTCGCCGAAGCGGTCACCCAGTGGCGCACCACCGACGCCTTCGACGACCGGACACGCCTGGCCGCCGAGTACGCCGAGCGGTACGCCCTGGATCACCATGGCCTCGACGAGGAGTTCTGGAAGCGGATGACCGCGCACTACAGCCAGCGCGAGATCGTGGAGCTGAGCATGAGCATCGGTTCCTGGCTGGCCTTCGGCCGCCTCAATCACGTGCTCGGTCTGGACGCGGTCTGCGTACTCCCCGGCCACTGAGGGAAGTTGCTACACACCCACGGTGCTACACATCAGTGGCGATGATCTTCTCGATGTTACGTTCGGCGAGCGCCGTGATGGTGACGAACGGATTGACGCTCGTGTTGCCGGGGATCAGCGCCCCGTCGATGACGTAAAGGCCCGAATAGCCGTGCAGACGGCCGTAGTTGTCGGTGGCCTTGTTCAGGACGGCGCCGCCGAGCGGGTGGTAGGTCAGATGGTCGCCCCAGATCTTGTACGTGCCGAACAGATCGGTGCGGTAGATCGTCCCCTCCTTTGAGTTGATCTTGTCGAAGATGGTCTTGGCCGCGTCGATGGACGGCTGCTTCCAGGCCGTCTGCCAGTTCAGCTCCACCTTGCCCGCCGCCGCGTTCCACGAGAAGGCGGCACGGTTCGGGTTCTTGGTGATGGAGAGGTAGAACGAGGCGTAGGTCTCGATGCCGGTGGGCAGCGGCGCGACCTCGGCGAAGGCGCCACCGGCCGCCCAGTTGTCGATGCCGGCCGTGGGGATGGACGACTGGACCTTGCCGGTCGGGTCCCACATGTGGTTGGCGCGGCCGCACATGACGTTGCCGTTGTCGCCCCAGCCCTTGCCGATCTCTGCGTTCAGCAGTGGCAGCGCGCCGGTGGCCTTCAGTCTGACAAGCAGTTTGCTGGTGCCGACACTGCCTGCCGCGAAGAACACCTTCTGCGCGGTGACGGTCTTGGTGGCGGTGGCGTTGCCGCTGGTGTCGAGCTGCTCGATGACGACGGTGTAGCCGCCGCCGGACGCGGGCTTGACCGTGGTGACCTTGTGCAGCGGGGAGATGCTGACCTTTCCGGTCGCGGTGGCCCTGGCGATGTAGGTCTTCTGGAGTGACTTCTTGCCGTAGTTGTTGCCATAGAGGATCTCACCGGCGACCGCCGACTTGGGGACTGTTCCGGCCGCCTCCTGCTTCATGTAGTCCCAGTCATAGACACCGGGCACGAAGACGAACGGGAAGCCGGAACGCTGGGCGTGCTTACGGCCGACCCGGGAGTACTGGTAGCAGTCGACGCTGTCGAACCAGGCGGGGTCGATGGTGCTGACGCCGAGACCGGCGTTGGCGCGCGGGTAGTAGGTGGAGTACATCTCGTCGGCGTTGACCGAGGGCAGGACGGCGCCGAAGTTCTCGCGCTTGGGCGTGACGGCCATGCCGCCGTTGACCAGGGAGCCGCCGCCGACTCCGCGGCCCTGGTAGACGAGGATCCCGCCCATGTCCTCGGCGTCGAGGATTCCGGTGTAGCGGGGGATGGTCTTGTCGATGGGGAAACCGAGGAAGTTGCTCAGGGGCTGCTTGGTCTTGGTGCGCAGCCAGTAGGAACGGCCGTCGGGTGAGGTCGTGTGGGCGAAGATCTTGCCGTCGGAGCCGGGGGTGTCCCAGGCCATGCCCATCTCGACCATGTGCACGTCGACGCCTGCCTGGGCGAGGCGCAGGGCGGCGACGGAGCCGCCGTACCCGGTGCCGATGATCAGTACGGGGACGCGGGCTCCGTCGCCAATGGGTCCGGCCGCGGCTGCGGCGGCGTACGCGTGGGTCGCGGGGGCGAGCGTCGCGAGGGATGCGACACCCAGAATAGAACTGGTTCCAGCTATGAATCTTCGGCGTGAAACGCCTCCGGAACCGTCAGAACGCATGGTGGTGCCACTCATGTGACGTTCCTCACTCTCGTAGGAATGGGAACGAGTTCTACTGCTAGTGGCTTGCTAAGTCACTGCATACCTAGAAGTAACTTCTGCCCGATCTTGTCGGAGTGATCTTTAATGTCCGATCTTGTGCCCGCGTGGCGCCCTATGCGGCACCTTGGCCCGCGAGCAGCTCGCGCGCTGCGGCGACGTCGAAGTCCGCCTTCGGGTACTGCGGATCGAGCGCGGCCAGATGCTCGAGGAGCAGCCCGCTGATCGCCCAGTTGCGGTACCACTTGCGGTCCGCCGGGATGAGATACCAGGGGGCGTCCGCCGTGGAGCAGCGCTCGAGCGCGATCTCGTACGCCTCCTGGTAGGCGGGCCACACGGCGCGCTCCTCGATGTCGCCCGGGCTGAACTTCCAGTGCTTGTCCGGGTTGTCGAGGCGTTCGAGCAGGCGGCGGCGCTGCTGCTCGTACGAGATGTGCAGGAAGCACTTGATGACGGTGACGCCGTCGTCGACGAGGCTCTGCTCGAAGTCGTTGATCCTGCCGTAGCGGCGGCCGAGGTCGCTGGGCGGGACCAGTTCGCGTACGCGGGCGATCAGGACGTCCTCGTACTGCGAGCGGTCGAAGATGCCGATCTCGCCGGGCACGGGAAGCGCCTGCGTGATGCGCCAGAGGAAGGGGTGGCTCAACTCCTCGGGCGTGGGCGCCTTGAAGGCGTGGATGCGGCAGCCGGAGGGGTTGAACTGCCCGATGACGTGCTTGACGGTGCCGCCCTTGCCGCTGGTGTCCATGCCTTGCAGGATCAGCAGCACGCGGCGGCGGTCGCCCGCGGTGCTTGCCGCGTAGAGCCGCTCCTGCAGGTCGGCGAGCCGTTCGCCCATCCGGGCGGTGGCCAGGAGGCCGGCGGCCTTGTCCACCGGCCCGCCGGGAGTCGCGTCGGCGGCGTACGAGGTGAGGCTGACGCGCTCGCCTTCGGGGATGCGAAGGAGTTCACGGAGCGGCGGGGCGGAGCCCGTCCCGGCCTTCTTGCCCCCTTGCTTCTTCTTGTCCTTCGGGTCCTTCTTCGCGTCCTTCTTGCTCTTGGCCACGGGGCGGTCCCTTCCTCCGGTGTCCCTCGATGGTGGGTCAGGGGGCGGGTGCCCGCCAGTGGGATCGGGGCTCCCGTAAAGCCCGTGAGAGCCTTGTAAAGGATTCTTTCTAAAGATACCTTTACATCATGGAGGAGACCCCTGAGACCCCGGACGATCAAGAGAACCCCAGGCCGACCGAGCGCAGCATTCACCTCACCGACCCCCGTGCCCTGCGGGCCTACGCCCACCCCACGCGCATGGCCCTGGTCGGACTGCTGCGGCGGAGCGGACCGTTCACGGCCACCCGCGCCGCCGAGCTGACCGGCGAGTCCGTGGCCAGTTGCTCGTACCACCTGCGGATACTCGCGAAGTACGGGCTGGTCGACGAGGCACCCGGCGGCCGGGGGCGCGAGAAGCCCTGGCAGGCGACCGCGCGGTTCACCGACTGGCCCGGCTACAGCGAGGACCCGTCCGTCGCCGAGGCGTCGGACGCGCTGAGCGCGGCGGTCGCCCGGCGGTACTTCGAGCGGGCCGTCCGGGCGATGGAGCAACGCCACCTGCTGCCGCGCGCCTGGCGCGAGGCGGAGCAGTTCAGCGACTCCCTCCTCCACCTCACCCCCGAGGAACTCACCGGCCTGAACGAGCGCGTCGAGGCGCTGCTGCGGCCCTACGAGGACCGCGAGCGCGACCCTGACCTGCGCCCCGAGGACGCGCGCCCGATCAGCCTGGTGCGGCTCGCCTTCGTCGACCGGGAGATCCCGGAGGAAGTCCCGGGCGCCGATGCGGCGGGTGACGGCACCGAGGCCGGCGGGTGAGGGTACGGGAGCGCATACCCGAGCTGCTGCGGGAGCGGACCTTCCGGCGTTACTGGACCGGGCAGACCGTCTCGCTCATCGGCGGCGAGATCTCGCTGATCGCCATCCCGCTCGCCGCCGTGCTCGTCCTGGGCGCCGACGCCGCGGAGATGGGCTGGCTCAAGACCGTCGAGCTGCTGCCCGCGCTCCTGCTCAACCTGCCCCTCGGCGCGTGGGCCGACCGGCAGGCCCGGCGGCGGCGCGCCATGATCGTCGCCGATGTGGCCCGCGCGGCGCTGCTCGTGACGCTCCCGGTCGCGTATCTGCTCGACGTCCTCACCCTCGGGCAGCTCTATGTGACGGCGTTCGCGGTCGGTGCGCTGACCGTGCTCTTCGACGCCTGCAACAACACCCTGTTCGTGGCGCTCGTACCGAAGGAGCGCTATGTGCAGGCCAACTCGCTCGTCAGCGGCGCCCGTTCGATGTCCTGGCTGGCCGGACCCGGAGCCGGTGGGCTCCTCGTACAGTTCCTCACCGCTCCCTTCGCGCTGCTCGCCGACGCCTTCACCTATCTCGTCTCGGCCCACTTCCTCGCCCGTATCGACCCAGTGGAGCCCGTGCCCGAGCCCGTCGGCAAGGGGCACTTCACTGCGGGCCTGCGGTGGGTGGTCAAGGAACCGTCGATGCGGGCGCTGTTCGCGTGGTCCGGGACCATCCAGTTCTTCAACTACATGTTCCACACGCTCTTCGTGCTGTACGTGACGGTCGAGCTCGGCCTGGGTGCGGGCGTACTCGGCGCGGTCCTGAGCGCAGGTGCCGTCGGCGGCTTGATCGGCGCCGTGTGCAGCGGCGGGGTCGTGCGGCGCATCGGCATCGGCCCCTCGATCCTCTGCGGCTCCGTGGTGTTCACCCTGCCCCTGCTGCTCGTGCCGCTCGCCGACGGCCCGCTGCCGCTGGTCCTCGCCATGCTCTTCGCTGCCGAATTCCTCAGTTGCGTCGGTGTGATGGTCATCGACATCGCCGCCGCGTCACTCCAGATGGTGCTGATCCCGCAGGCCATCCGCTCCCGGGTGATGGGCGCCTTCCGCACCCTGAACCACGGCTTCCGCCCGCTGGGCGCGCTGACCGCGGGCGTACTGGGCACGGCCATCGGCCTGCGCCCCACGCTGTGGATCGGCACGGCCGGAGCGGTCCTCGCGGTCCTGTGGCTCCTGCCGTCGCCCGTACCGGGCACCCGGGAGCTGCCCGAGCCCGCCGAGGACGCCGTGCGGGTCCCGGGCCCGTGAAAGCCCGGTGCTCGCTCGGGCCGAGCCCTACGATGAACAGCGCGGACCACATCGGGGGGAAGGAACCGGGGCGTGGAGGTCAACCTCACGTTCGGCGAAGACGGGGAAGCCGGAGCGGCAGCCGACGGCGCGGACGCGCGGGCCCAGGGCGTCGAGTCCACGGCGGCAGTGCTCTCGCTGTACCGCTGGCTCATGGCGGAGCCCGAACTGCGCGGCCGGGCAAGGGTGTCCACCGGGGCACGACACGTGGCGCCGGGGAGCATGGGCGACGGCCTGGACCTGGTCAATGTCGTCCTCGCCAACAGCATCGCCCTGGGCGGCCTGGTCACCGCCGTCGCGGCCTGGCGGGGCTCGCGGCCGCGTCCGCCGCAGGTGCGGCTCGAACGGGACGGCGTCGTCATCACCTTGCAGGACAGCTCACCGGAGACCGTCGAACAGGTCCTGCGGCTCTGGAACGAGGGCGCAGACCCCGCACCCGCCCCGGCGGACGGAGCTGACGAGTAACCGTGGCGCTGCTCTCGGAACCGGCCCGCTCCGAGGCCGTACTGGTCGGTGTCCACGACTACACGAGCCTGGATGACCTGCCCTCGGTCGCCCGCAACCTGCGGGGGCTGCGGGACGTTCTCACCGATCCTACCGTGTGGGGTCTTTCCGACGACGCGTGCACCGTGCTGCCCCAGCCGAGCAGCGCCGGGCAGGTCCTCGACGTGGTCCGGGAGCGGGCGCACCGTGCCCTGGACACCTTGCTCGTCTACTACGCCGGGCACGGTCTGATGGACCCCCACACCGAGGAGCTTTACCTGGCCCTGCCCGACTCGGACGGCGAACGCGAGTACACCTGGCTGCGGTACGAGTACCTGCGCAGGGCCGTGCTCGACCCGCGGGCCCGCGCCCGCAGCACGGTCCTGATCCTCGACTGCTGTTACAGCGGGCGGGCCCTGGTCGGCAAGATGAGCGCGAGCGCGCACCTCGCGGACCAGGCCGTGGTCGACGGGACGTGCGTGCTCGCGTCCTGCGCGGAGACCCGCCCCGCGCTGTCCCCGCCCGGCGAGACGTACACCGCGTTCACCGGCGAACTGCTCACCACCCTCACCGAGGGGGTCGTGGGGAAGCCCGATCCGCTGGACATGGACACCCTCTACCGGGATGTGCGCCGCGCCCTGACCAGCAAGTCCCGCCCCGTGCCGCAGCAGCGCAACCGCAACCTCGGCGGCGACATCGCCATCGCCCGCAACCGGGCGGCGGCCCGTGGGGCCGTCCCCCGGCCGGAGCGGCAGCGGATGGACCTCCTGCAGCGGGAGGCCGAGGAGCGGCTCAAGCGAATCGAGCAGCGTGCCGAGCAAATGCGCCTGGAGAGCGAGGAGTTGCGTCAGGAGGCGGAGCGCCGCGCCCGCGAGACGGTCGAGACCGCGCAACGCCTCGCGTCGGCCGTGGCGGCCGTGCCCGACCCCGACTTCCAACCGTTCTGGTACGCGGTGCCTGACGCGCGTCCGCTGATGAGCGAGGACGGATCGTTGCAGCCGGTGGCGGAGCTCGCACCGGGCGTCTGGCATCTGGCGGCGTTCCAGCGCGGAACGGCGTACGTCACCATCACCCAGCAGGGCCTGCGGGGCTTCCTGCTCGACACGTCGGGCATCGAGCGGGGGATCAGCGAGCAGCCCGACGCGCGGGCCGTGCAGTCGGGCTCCCCGCACGGCGGCAGCGACCCGGCGTCGAGACGGCGTACCGAGCGGACCGTGCGCGAGGCCCGGAGACTGGCCGACGCGGTGAGCGCCTCGCCCGATCCGGACTTCAGGCCGTTCTGGTTCGCGGTGCCGGTCGCGCGTCCGCTGATGAGCGTGGAGGGTGACTTCGAAGAGGTGGCTGTGCTGCAACCTGGTGCGTGGTACCTGGCGGGCGAGCAGCGGGGCGAGGCACTTCTCGCGGAATCCCAGGACGGTTTGCGCGGGTTCCTGCTCGACACGTCGGGCATCCAGCGGGGGATCAGTGGGGAAATCGGCGGGGTGGGCACCGCGTTCGATGCTGACTTCGAGCCGTTCTGGTTCGCGGTGCCGGTCGCGCGTCCGCTGATGAGCGCGGACGGCGCCTCCGAAGTGGTGGGCGAGCTGATCCCCGGCATCTGGTACCTGGCGATCGGGCAGCGGGGTGACGCGCTCCTCGCGCTGGACCAGGAAAGCAGGCGGGGGTTCTTGTACAACACGACGGGCATCCAGCGCGGCTGACCGGAACCCGTGCCGAGGCGCTGCGCGAACCATTGACATCCCACCCCGGCGCAGAGAAGCTCCAAAACGCCCGTGTTAACGCTAACACCGGGCCGACACACACCTGGGGGAGCCGCCCGTGTCAGGTAGTCGTCACCTCCTTCATCCGGCGTCGGGTGCTCCGCTCGACCGCCGTGCCCTCCTGGCCGCGGCCGCCGCCGGAGCGCTCGCCACGGCCTGCGGAACCGCTGGCGGGCAGCCTCCCGGGAAGGTCGCCGTGCTCGGGGACAGCGCCGCGTGGGAGAAGCCGATGGCCGCCGCGGGGGCGGCGATGAAGGCGACGGCGGGGCTGCGGCTGGTCCCCGAGGTCAATCCGTCCCTGGAGTCGTTCGAGCAGGTCGTCAAGTCATCGCTGCGCACCAGCAAGACGCCGGACATGCTCAAGTACTGGTCGGGCTACCGGCTCCAGGACCTCGCCCGCACCGGCGGCATCGTCGACCTGACCCGGCAGTGGGACAGCGCCGTCGGCAGAGGCTGGGCCGACGCATCCTTACGGGAGGCGTTCACCTACCGGGGGCGGGTCTACGGCCTGCCGATGAACCTCGCGTACTGGGTGTTCTTCCACAACATCGAGGTGTTCGAGGAGCACGACCTCCAGGTCCCCGAGACCTGGGCCGACTTCCTTACCACCTGCGAGCGGCTCAAGAAGAGCGGGATCACCCCGCTGCACGGCTCGGCGGCCGACCGCTGGCCCTCCTTCATCTGGTTCCAGGAGGTACTCAGCCGCCAGGACCCGCAGTTCTACGAGGACTTGATGAACGGCCGCGAGCGCTACACCGACCCGCGTGCCGAACGCGCCCTGCGCACCCTGGAGTCCTTCTTCGACAAGGACTGGTTCACCTCCATGGACATGAGCCACGCCGACGCCGCCGCTGCCGTGGTGCACGGCAAGGTCGGGATGGTGCCCTGCGGCACCTGGCTCGGCTCGACCCTCGTGGGCGCGGGCGCGAAGCCCGGCAAGAACCTCGGCGCCTTCGTGCTGCCCATGGCGGACCCGAGGGCCCGGCCCTGCGTCATCTTCGAGTCCAGCGCCCTCGTCTCCACGGTCAAGGGACCGGACAGGAAGGAGGCGTTGAAGGCGGCCGGCAACTGGCTGCGGCCCGAGGTCATGAAGGCCTTCTCGCACAGCCTCCAGGACGGCTGCCCCAACCCGGCGGTCGAACCCCCGAACCCGGTGATCGCCGGCCTCGCGAGGAAGGTGCGCGGCGACAAGCTCCGGCTGCTCAACCGGTTCTGGGAGCAGGGCCCGCCCGAACTGGTCGAGGCGACCGTCGACGACCTCGCCGGGTTCCTGCTGAACCCCTCGTCGGCCCGCAGCACGCTGCGCACCATGCAGGACCGCGCGGACGAGGCCTGGCAGGTATGGCGGGAGGCGGAGGAGACATGACCGAGACCGTCACCCCCGCCCCGCACACCGCGAAGCCCGCACGCTCACGCCGCCGCGTCCCCACCCGCAGCCCGCACCGGGCCGCCCGCGGCAACGGCAGGCTCGGCGGTCCGTTCGCCGCACTGCCCTGGGCCCTGCCCGCCTTCGCCTTCGTCGGCGTACTCCTCGTCTACCCCTTCTTCCGCAGCGTCTACGACAGCTTCTTCGAGGACAACGGCTTCACGAGCAGCTTCGTCGGGCTCGACAACTACGCACGGCTCGCCGACGACCCGATCTTCGGCCGCTCGCTGCTCAACACCCTGATGTGGGTGGCCGGGACCCTGCTCCTGCCCGTCCTGGCGGGACTGCTCATCGCCGTCGCCACGCACCGAACGCGCTTCGGCACACTCGCCCAGTTGGTGATCGTGCTGCCGTACGCCATCTCCGCCGCCGCCACGGCCGTCCTGTGGAACTTCATGCTGACGTCCGACGGGGCGGTCAACCAGGTGCTGCGCGGGATCGGTCTCGACTCGTGGGCGCAGACCTGGCTCCTGGAATGGCCGCACAACACGCTCTCGATGATCGTCGCCAGTACGTGGCAGGCCACCGGGCTCAATGTCGTCCTCTTCGCCATCGGCCTGCGGGCCATCCCCCAAGACACCGTCGAGGCAGCCCAGTTGGACGGCGCGAGCGGCTGGCGGATGTTCCGGTACGTCACTCTGCCCCAGCTGCGGGCCGTCACGGTCGTCGTGGTCGGGATGGCCGTCGTGAACAGCCTCAAGGCGTTCGACATGATCTGGATCCTCACCAAGGGCGGCCCCTCCCGCTCCTCCGAGACGCTCGCCCTGAGCATGTACCGCGAGGCGTTCCGCCTCTTCCACATCGGCTACGGCTCGGCCATCGCGCTCGTCCTCTCGGTGATCGTCGTCGCCTCCTCCTGGATGTACCTGCGCCGCCAGATGCCCGAGGCCGAATCGCGCGCCGCCACCGCCAAGGCCTGAGGAGGCTCCTCATGGGTCGCACCGTGCGCCAACTCTTCGTCGCGGGATGCGTGCTGCTCTGGCTGATCCCGCTGTATCTCCTCGTCGTCAACGCGCTGACGCCCGCGACCGAGTACACGGGCAAGCCCGAGTGGACCGTCCAGGGCTTCGACCTCGGCGAGAACGTCAGAACGGCCTGGGACGTGGCGGGCATCGGCGACAGCTTCCAGGCCTCGATGCTCTACGCGGTGGTGTGCGGCCTGGCCGCGGTGCTGGTCGCGGCCATGGCCGCGTTCGCCGTCGTCGTCCTGCCCATCCCCAGGCCCGCCTTCTGGTTCTGGTTGATCTACTCCGGCACGCTCTTCCCGCTGCAGATGTTCCTGGCACCGCTCTTCGGTCTGTACGCGGACGCCAACCTGTACGACACGCGGCTCGGACTCATGCTGGTCTACTCCGCGTGGGCCGTGCCCTTCGCCTTCTTCCTGATCCGCAATCAGATGACCACGATGCCGCCCGAGTTGACCGAGGCGGCGCTCATCGACGGCGCGTCCTTCCGGCGGATCTTCTGGCGCATCCACCTGCCCCTGATGAAGGCCGGACTCGGCGCGGCCTTCATCTTCCAGTTCACGGCCGTCTGGAACGACCTGCTCCTGGGCATCACGCTCAGCCGCAGCCCGGACGTCCAGCCCGTCATGGCGGCCCTGGCCACCCTCAACAACGCCTACGCCTCGACGGGACCGCCCGTCATCCTGGCGGGCGCGCTGATCGTCTCCGTGCCCACGCTCCTCCTCTTCCTGGTGTTCCGCGGCCTGTTCCTGCGCGGCGTCACCGCATCCGCCCGCTGAGCCCCGTCCACCGACCGTCGCCCCACCGGGAGAGAACCGCATGACGACACGCGCCCTCGTCCGCACCACCGACTGGGACAACGACCGGATACGCGACAGCCTGCGCTCCTGCGTCGTCACCGCGGAGGGCAGCCTCGGCGGCAGCGCCCTGCGGCTGACCGAAGAGCCACTGCTGCGCGAGGCGGCGGACGGCGAGGGCCTGACGCAGTCACTGCGGATCGAGGCGGTCAACGGGGCTCCACTGCCGGCGGAGTTCATCGTCCGGACCGAGTCCGGGACCGCTCTGCCCGTCGAACGGATCACCGGCCCCGGCGGCTCCGTACGCCTCATGGTGCCCGCCGTCGACACCGAGACCCGCCTCACGGTCGGTCTGCCGGACACCGCCGACGAGGGGATCGACGTACGGCTCACCCCGCAGCGGCGGTGGACCCTGCACCTGATCCACCACTCCCACCTCGACATCGGCTACACCGACCCCCAGGGGCACGTCCTCGCCGAGCACCTCTCCTTCCTCGACTCCTGCCTGGAGCTGACCCGGGCCACCGACGACTGGCCCGCCGAGTCCCGCTTCCGGTGGTGCGTCGAGTCCCTGTGGTCGTTCCGGCAGTGGGCGGACGCCCGCCCCGCCGAACAGGTCGAGGAGTTCGTACGGCGGGTGCGCGAGGGCCGCATCGAGCTGACCGCACTGCCGTTCAACCTGCACACCGAGACCTGCTCCACCGACGAACTGCACGAACTGCTCCGGCTCGCCCACGACATGCGCGAGCGGCACGGCGTCACGTTCACCTCCGCCATGCAGACCGATGTGCCGGGCGCGGTCGTCGGTCTCGTCGACGCGCTGTCCGCCGCCGGGGTCAGGTACCTCTCCGTGGCGCACAACTGGGCCGGGCGCTCCGTTCCCCATCTGGTCGGCGGGGAGAAGCTGCCGCGCCTGTTCCGGTGGCGCGCGCCCAGCGGCAACAGCGTCCTGGTCTGGGTCACCGACACCCCGCACGGCCTCGCCTACATGGAAGGCCCGCTGCTCGGCTTCGACACCGACTACACGGACGTCGACGACCTGCTGCCCGCCTATCTGACCTCCCTTGCCACCAACCCGTACCCCTACCGCGGCGGCATCTTCGGCTGGGCCATGGACCAGACCGAGATCAAGCGCGAGCCCTACCCCTGGGACGTTCTCCACCTGCGCGTCCAGGGCAAGTTCGGCGACAACGCGCCGCCACGCCGCATCATCGCCGACACCGTCCGCCGCTGGAACGAGACCTGGGCCTTCCCCCGGCTGCGGCTCTCCCGCAACGAGGACTTCTTCACCGACGCCGAGGCCAGGCTCGGCGACGCCATCCAGACCTTCGAGGGTGACTGGACCGACTGGTGGGTCGACGGAGTCGGCTCAGGCGCGCGGCCGCTGTCCCTGGCCCGCACCGCCCAGTCCGTGGTCGCCGACGCCCAGACCATCGGCACGTTCGCGGGACTCCTCGGCGCCACGGGGGCGGAGGAAGACAGTGCGGACGCGTCCGGGGTCTACGAGGCGGTGTCGCTCTTCGACGAGCACACCTGGGGCGCCGGCGACCCGTGGACCCACGGCGACGAGGGCGGCCACTCCGGTGAGCACCAGTGGCACTGGAAGTACGGGCAGGCGATGCGCGCCCACGACGACGGGAACGCGCTGCTCGGCAGGGCGAGCGCCAGGCTCGGGCAGCGCCTCGCGGTGTCACCGGGCGCGGCAGCCACGTACCACGTGATCAACACCTGCTCATGGCCGCGCACGGACGTCGTGCGGATCTTCCTGCCGGAGAGCAGCGTGCCGCTCGCACTGGCGGTGGCCGTGCACGACGCCCGCAGCGGACGCCGGATCGTCCACGAGGAGGAGGCGCAGACCAACGACGACCACCGGGACGCCGGACGCTTCCTGGTGGTGCGCGTGAACGACGTGCCGCCCGCGGGATCGGTACGCCTGGACATCACCGCCGACGCGGCACGAACCGGCGAGCGCGCGGAAGCCACGGTGGTGAAGGCCGCCACCGGCTGGAACCCCACCGGCGGCACCGAACGCGAGCACCCGGCGGAGACCGCGGCCGCCGCGCACGCCCGCCCCGAACCGACCCTCCTGGAGAACGAACACCTCGCAGTCCGCGTGGACCTGGCCCACGCCTGCGTCGCCTCCGTCATCGACAAGGCGACCGGCCGCGAACTGGTCCGGCAGGGCGCGACCGTCGGCTTCAACGGCTACATCCACGACAGCTACACCACCGCCGGGGCCTTCAACCACAACTCAAGCCGCACCACGGCCTCCGACCGCCTCGAACACCTCGGCAACCGCGCCGTCGCCCCGCCCGCCGCGCTCATCGCCCGCCGCTCCACCGCGATGGCCGAGTCGATCACGTACGAGACACGTCCGGCCGGAGCCAACCGGCTGCGCACCACCCTCACCCTGCCCGTGGGCGTGCCACGCCTGGACATCGAGAACCGCCTCGACAAGGACGCGACGCAGGGCAAGGAGAGCGCCTACTTCGCGTTCCCCTTCGCCTTCGAAGAGCCCGTCGTGCGCATGGAGGCCTCCGGCGGTCTGACGGGCAACACCCTTCCCGTGGTGCCGGGTTCGGCCCTCCACATGCGGGCCGTGCGCCGCTGGGTGACGCTCGCCGACGAAGGGCTCGCGGTGGCCTGGTCCACGCAGGACGCGCCGCTCGTGCAGTTCGGCAACATCGCCCTGCCGTACGCGCCCTTCCCCAAGACCATGGGGCACGACGAACCGGCCACCGTCTTCTCCTGGATCCACAACAACCTGTGGGACACCAACTTCCCCAGTGCGCAGGGCTTCGAGTTCACCTTCCGCTACAGCCTGGCCTGCGCCGCGAGCGCCGACGGGCTCGGCCCCCGCACGGCCGCGGCCTGGAGCCACCCGCTGCGAGGCGTGCGGGCCAGAGGAGCGGCGGCCGACCGGGAGGAGGGCGGCGGGCAGCCGTCGCTCGCCTTCGTCGGCCTCGGGGACGCGCGGGTCCGCCTGGTCGGCTGCACGGTCCCGTACGCCGGCAAGGTCCTGCTGCGGCTGCAGTCCTTCGCGGAGGAACCGGTGGCCTGCCCGGTACGGCTGCACTTCCCGGTCGTGGCCGCGCACAGCGCCAGTTACCTGGGCGCGCCGAACGGTGAACTGACCCTCACCAAGGGCGTGTTGACCGTCGATGTGCCGACTCTCGGCACGACCGCGGTGCTGCTGACGCGTCCCTGAATCCCCCCTGTCCCGACGAAGAACCCCCGCACGAAGGAGCATGCGTGTACCGGCTCGACCCGCGTTATCCCCCGGCACCGGGGACCGTACTGACCGTCGGCTGGGAGGCCGTGGCCGCACAACTCCCCTCCGAGCCAACGATCGTGGCCGTCGAAGGGCCACCCGCCGCCGACTGGGAGAACCTCGCGGCGCGGCTCACCGCCGCATGCCCCCTGCCCGTACGCACCCTCGACATCCGCACGCGCTACGCGCCCCCGGCCGAGGTGTGCCGCCGCACCATGAGCGCACCGGACGCCGACGACCCTTACTACTGCAAGCTCGCCGAGAACCCCCTCACCGACCTGTTCGACGAACTCCCGCAGGACGACGGCGACCCGGAGGGCCTGCTGCTCGTGTACGGGCCAGGTGCCTCGCTGGTCCTGCACGACGTGCTCTGGTACGCCGACCTGCCCAAGCGGTACGCGGAGTCCGCGGTGGCGGCCGGGGAGGGGAGCAACCTCGGACTGCACGGCGAGCGTGCCGAGTTGAAGCGGCTCTTCTTCGTGGACTGGCCGATGCTGGACCGCCACCGTGACGCGCTCGCCGGGCAGCTGGACGGCTGGCTGGACGTGCAGGACCCCGGGCGACCCGTGTTCGTCGACGGGGAGGGGCTGCGGGCCAGCTACGCGGAGCTCGCGCGGCGCCCCGTGCGCACCAGGCCGTTCTTCAACTCGACTCCCTGGGGCGGGCATTGGGGGCAGCGTGCGCTCGGCTTCAACCCCGGCGCACGCAACACCGCACTCGGCTACGAACTCATCGCCCCGGAGGCGGGCATCCTCATCGGGGACGGTCCCGAAGCGCAGGCGGAGGTCCCCTTCCAGCTGCTGTGCGTCCTGCACCCCGATGAGGTGCTCGGGCCGGAGGCGCACGCCCGCTTCGGCACGTCCTTCCCGATCCGCTTCGACTATCTGGACACCGTGGGCGGCGGCAACCTGTCGGTGCACTGCCACCCCAAGGAGCCGTACATGCGGGAGCGGTTCGGCTGGCACTACACCCAGCACGAGACGTACTACATGACGCTCGGCAGCACGGACACCCGCGTCTTTCTCGGCCTGCGCGAGGACGCCGACATCGGCCTCCTCCGCAAGGAGATCGAGGAAGCGGCGCACGACGGGGTGCCGATGGACCCCGCGGACCACGTCATGACGTTCCCCGCGGAACAGGGCAGGCTCTTCATGATCCCGGCAGGCACCCCGCACGCCAGTGGCGCCGGAAACCTCGTCCTGGAGATCAGCGCGACCCCCTACCTCTACAGCTTGCGCTTCTACGACTGGCTGCGCCCGGACGCCGACGGCAACCCTCGCCCCCTGCCCTACGAACACGGCCTGACCAACCTGGAGACCCGGCGGCGCGGCGACGCCGTGACACGCGATCTCGTGCCGGAGCCGTACGTCCTGCGGCGCGGGGACGGCTGGCGCGAGGAGCTGCTCGGTGCCCTGGACGAGATGTTCTACGAGGTGCGGCGCTACACGCTCGACGCGGACGCCGTCGCCGCGGACGACACGGCGGGACGGTTCCACGTCCTGAACGTGGTGGAGGGGCACGCGGTCACCGTGCTGACCTCGGCGGGCCGGCGGCACACCCTGGCGTACGCGGAGACGCTGACGGTACCCGCGGCAGTCGGCGGCTACCGCCTGGAGGCGCGGGACGGCCCGGCGAAGGTGGTGAAGGCACTCGTGCGGGACCGCCGGGCCGCGGGCGCCGCCGGCGCGGGGCACCCGTGAGAGCCGTCCTGGAGATCGGCGGCACCCATGTCACCGCCGCCTTGGTGGATTCCCTGCGCACGCGGGTGAGCCGCAGCGTCCGGCGACCGCTCGACGCGCGGGGCGACGCCGAGCACGTACTCGGCACGGTCGTGCGCTGTGCCGGGGACCTGGAGGTGCCCGCCGGGCAGGTGTGGGGCGCCGCCGTACCGGGACCCTTCGACCACGAGAAGGGGATCGCCCGCTTCGAAGGTGTGGGGAAGTTCGACGACCTGTACGGCATCGACGTGCGCTCGGTGCTGCTCGACGGCGTGTGGCCCAGGCCCGCTGACGTGGTGTTCCTCAACGACGCGCACGCGTTCGTGCTGGGGGAGTGGAGCGCGGGAGCCGTGGCCGGCCATCGGCGCTGCGTGGGGGTCACCCTGGGAACGGGGGTGGGGTCGGCGTTCCTCGTGGACGGCGTCCTGTGCGGGGAAGGGCCGGGGGTGCCGCCCGAGGGCCGCCTCGACCTGCTGCGCTGGTCCGGCGCACCGCTGGAGCACACCGTCTCGCGGCGCGCGATCCTTGCCCGCTACGGCGGCGAACGCGGCACCGACGTGCGGGACATCGCCGAGCGTGCGCGCGAGGGCGAACAGCGGGCCGCGCAGGTCCTTGACGAAGCCCTTGCCGCCCTGGGTACTGTCCTGGCCCCGTGCGTACGTGACTTCGGCGCCTCGGCGGTCGTCGTCGGCGGCTCCATGGCGCTGTCCTGGGACCTGCTCGGCCCGGCCCTGCGCACCGGCCTCGGGGATACTCCGGTGGTACCGCGCCCCGGCACGCTGGGCGCGGACGCGGCGCTGATCGGGGCGGCCGAGTATGTGGGGGCTGCCGGGAGGTGAGGCGATCCCCGGGAAAGGACACACATGACGATGCCCGAACCGCGTCCCCCGATGGACGGTCCCCCCACGCTGCGCGATGTCGCCGAGCGGGTGGGAGTCAGCGCGATGACCGCCTCCAGAGCCCTGCGCGACGACCCGCGCGTGCTCCCGGCCACCCGTGAACGCATCCGCGTCGCGGCGGCCGAACTCGGCTACCGGCCCAACGAAGTGGCCCGCAGCCTGCGCCTGGGACGCGGCACGGGCCTGGTCGGACTCGTCGTCACGAACCTGGCCAACCCCTTCTACTCGCGGTTCGCCCTCGGCGTCGACTCCGTCATCGCGGGCGACGGCCTCAAGACGGTCATCGGGAACACCGGCCAGGACCTGGACGCCGAACGCGAGCTCGTCGCCGATCTGGTGGCCCGTCGCGTCGACGGCATCATCGCCGTCCCCGCCGCGTCCGACCAGCGCCATCTCGCCGCCGCGGCCGCCGACGGCGTGCCCGTGGTGCTCGCCAGCAGGCCGCCCGAAGGTTTCGAGGCGGACTGCGTCCTGGTCGACGACTTCGGCGGGGCCCGCGCCGCCACCGCCCGGCTGATCACCCGCGGCCACCGCCGGATCGGCTTCCTCGGCTCGCCGCCCGCCGTCTACACCGGCACCGAGCGCCTGCGCGGGTACGCGGCGGCACTCGCCGCACACGGCATCCGCTTCGACGAGGACTACGTACGGCAAGGACAGACCGAGCCGCGCGAAGCCCGGCGTGCCGCGGCCGAACTCCTCGCGCTGCCGGAGCCGCCCACCGCGCTGTTCTGCTCCAACAACCGCAACACGATCGGCGCGTTCCGCGCCCTGCGCGCGTCCGGCACCGACACCGCGCTCGCGGGCTTCGACGACTTCGAACTGGCCGACGCGCTCGGGCTGCCGCTCACCCTCGTCGCGTACGACAGCGACGAGATCGGCCGGGCGGCGGGCAGGCTCCTCGCCGACCGGATGCGGGGGAGGGAACCCGACCCGGGCAGGAAACTGGCGGCGGTCCCGGCGCGCCGGGTCGTGACGTCCACCAGCCTGGTGGAGTACGGCAGTTGAGGCTCGCGGCGGTCGCCGGGCCCCGGTGGTCCTACGCCTGACCGTCCGGCGCGGGCTCATGCGCCGGCTCAGGCTGCGCGCCCGCGCGGCGGCGTTGGCGCGAGGCCCGCAGGTTGGCGGCGTTGCCGCAGTCGCGCGTGGAGTGCCAGACGCCGCTGTTGTTGCGGGAGCGGTCGTAGAACGCCGTGGCGCAGCGTTCGTTGCGGCAGATCTTCAGGCGGCGCCACTCTCCGGTGGTCTGGGCGAGCAGCGCCTCGCACAGCACGGCGGACGTCAGCCAGCGCCAGCCCTCGCCCTCGGGTTCGGTGGTCAGGGCGGCGTCGCCGTGCAGGTTCACCTGGAGGGCGCACGAGGTGAAGCGGGCGGTCTCGCCGCTCGTCGTGCCGCACCGGGACAGCAGGGCGCGGCGCAGTTGTTCGCGCAGCTGCCGCAGCTTGGGCAGATCCTCTTCGGTGAGGGCGAGCCGCACTGCCGTGCGCCCCGTTCGCTCGGCCCAGGTGGGGAGCGCGACGGACACCCAGGCCTGCGCGGCGGCCACGTCCCCGAGGAGATCGGCCTCGGGGGCGTGGCCGGTCGGCGCGGTGTTCAGGATGTCCTGCACGAGCCCCAGGCCGCCGGGAACGGCGGTGGGGAAGTAGCGCTCGGTGGCAGGCCAGGTCATGCGCATATCGTACGCGACCGGGGGCGACAGCATCGTATGGGATTAACTGCTGTCGCCGTGGGTGGCCGTCGCTCAGGCTCGGTCAGGTTCGCTCAGACCAGGCTCTTGAGGAGCGACTTGTCGAAGGGCAGCGCGTCACCGAGCCGGTCCTCCAGGGCCTTGGCCGCCCACTCCGGATCGGCGATGAGGGCGCGCCCCACCGCGACCAGGTCGAACTCGTCCCGCTCCAGGCGGTCGATGAGCGGCTCGATGCCGGTCGAGGCGGACGGTGCCGCCCAGCCCTGCGAACCGATGAACACCTGGTCGAGGCCGACCGAGCCCACGGTGACCACCGGCACTCCGGACACCTTCTTGACCCAGCCGGCCAGGTTGAGGTCGCTGCCCTCGAACTCGGGCTCCCAGTAGCGGCGGGTGGAGGCGTGCAGGACGTCGACGCCCGCGTTCACCAGCGGGGTGAGCAGGCGCTCCAGCTCCTCGGGGGACTGGGCGAGCTGCGCGTCGTAGCTGCCGGCCTTCCACTGCGAGAGGCGGAAGAAGACGGGGAAGTCGGGCGAGACGGCGGCGCGTACGGCCGCGACGATCTCCGCGGCGAAACGGGTGCGGGCCTCGATGTCACCGCCGTAGCCGTCCGTACGGCGGTTGGTGCGCTCCCAGAGGAACTGGTCGAGCAAGTAGCCGTGGGCGCCGTGCAGTTCGATGCCGTCGAACCCGATGCGCTCGGCGGCTGCCGCGGCGTCGGCGAACGCGCGGATCACGTCGTCGAGGTCGTCGGCGGTCAGCGAGCTGCCCTTGGGCTGCCCGTCCAGGTCGATCCCGGAGGGGCCCGCCGCGGGAGCGGACGGCACCGGGCCCTTGCCCTCGTCGCGCGTGATGCCGACGTGCCAGAGCTGCGGAATGATCTTCCCGCCCGCGCCGTGCACCGCGTCGACCACCTTGCGCCAGCCTTCGAGGGCGTCATCGCCGTAGAAGCGCGGGACCCGGTCGCTCGTGCCGGCCGAGGGGTGATCGACGTACGTGCCCTCGGTGATGATCAGGCCGACCCCGGCGGCGGCGCGACGCGCGTAGTACTCCGCGACGTCCGCGCCCGGTACGCCGCCCGGCGAGAACTCCCTGGTCATGGGGGCCATCACGATGCGGTTGGGCAGCGTGAGGCTGCCGACACCGAAGGGGCGGTCGAGGGTCTGGGGAGTGCGCGCGGTCTGTGACGCCGAGGTCATGTGTCCTCCTGGCAGGGAACGAGGGGGGAGAGCGATCTCCTGTGATCGATGACGTAAGCGTACGCGCTTTACTCATGTCGCTTGCCGGAGGGCCCTCCGTTCTGTCCGCCCGGTACGAGACGCGGCGGCCCCGGGGCGGCGGGTCTCCGTACGGGCGACGGCAACGGGGTGGCCGCGTGGGAGAATTTCCGGGTGGACGGGGGGATCCTGGAGCGGGATCGTGAGCTGGCCCGACTGACCGCCGCCGTACGACAAGCGGGGGGCGGAGCGGGCTCGGTGGCGCTCGTCTTCGGAGAGGCCGGCATCGGCAAGTCGAGCCTCGTGAACGCCCTGCCGGGTGCGCTGTCCGCGCAGGCCAGGGTGCTGGTCGGACAGTGCGACGACCTCGCGACCCGGCGGCCGCTCGGCCCCTTCCGTGATCTCGTCGGCAGTGTCCGCACCGAGCTGGCGCAGGCGGTCACCGAGGGCGGCGACCGGCACCGGGTGTACGACGCGCTGCGGGCCGAGCTGGGTGACCCGCCGCATCCGACCGTCCTTGTCGTAGAGGACGTGCACTGGGCGGATGAGGCATCCCTCGACGCGCTGCGGTTCCTGGTACGCCGGGTGGACCGGATGCCCGCGGTCCTCGTGCTGACCTTCCGCGACGACGAGCTGGGCCGTGAACACCCGCTGCGGCACCTCCTGGGCCAGGTGTCGAGAGCGGCCCGCGTGCACCGCGTGCCCCTGCCCCGGCTCTCCCGCGACGCCGTGCGCACGCTGAGCGCGGTGAGCCGCCTCGACCCCGCGCAGGTGTACGCCGTGACGTCGGGCAACCCCTTCTACGTCGCCGAGGTCGTCGCGGCGGGCGGCACCGGGGACGTGCCCCCGACGGTGGTCGACGCCGTCCTGGCCCGGCTGCGCGGCCTCGACGACGCCGCACGCGACGCCCTCGAACAGCTCGCGGTGGTCCCCTCGGCGGCCGAGCGCACCCTGGCCGACGCGCTGCTGCCGGGCGGGGTCGGCCAGTTGACCTCGGCGGAACGGCGCGGCCTGCTCGTCGTGACCCCCGAGCGCGTGATGTTCCGGCACGAGATCATCCGGCGCGCCATCGCCGACTCGCTGCCCGCGGCACGGCGCATCGAGCTCGACCGGAACGTGCTCGCCGTCTTGGTCGCGCAGCCCGGCGCCGACTCCTCCCGCATCGTGCACCACGCCGCCCGGGCGGGCGACCAGGACGCCATCGCGCGCTACGGCCCCGACGCGGCGAGGGACGCGGCCCGCACCGGCGCGCACCGCGAGGCCGCCGCCCAGCTACGGCTCGTCCTGCGGCAGCGGAACCGCTACGGACCGGCCGAACTCGCCGACCTCCTGGAGCGGTTCGCGGTGGAGAGCTACACCATCGCCGATTCGCCCGCCGCCGTCGGCGCCCAGCGGGAAGCCGTCGCCCTGCGGCGCTCCCTGGGCGACCTGCGGGCACTCGGCGCCGATCTGCGCTGGCTGTCGCGGATCCACTGGTGGGCGGGCGACGCGGACGCCGCGCAGGAGGCCGCAAGGGAAGCCATCGACGTACTGGAACAGGCCGGTGACGAACGGCTGTTGGCGCTGGCGCTCAGCAACACCTCCCAGCTGCGCATGCTCTCCGACCGCTACGCCGAGGCCATCGGCTACGGCGAGCGCGCCATCACCCTGGCCCGGCGCACCGACGACGCGGCGATCCTCTCGCACGCCCTGAACAACGTGGGCACCGCCCGCTGGCGCGGCGGCGATCCGCTGGGCAGGCCGCAGCTGGAGGAGAGCCTGGCGGTCGCGCTGAAGGCGGGCGAGGCCGAACACGCCTGCCGCGCCTATGCCAACGTCATCTGGACCCTCCTGGAGAACCTCCGCTTCGCGGAGGCCGACCACTTCCTGGCCCCCGCCATGGAATTCGCGGACCGCACGGAGCACCTCGGGTTCCTCCGGTACCTCCAAGTGGAGCTGGCGCTGCGGCAGTTCGCCGCCGGGAGGTGGGACGAGGCGGAGAAGCACGCCGAGTCCGGCGACGCCTACGAGTTCCCGCCCGCGCGCTGCCCCGCCCTGACCGTCCTGGCACGCGTACGCATCCGGCGCGGCGCGGAAGGCGGCGACGCACTGCTCGGGCGGGCCTGGGAGGTCGCCGAGCGGACCCGGGAGCTCCAGCGCACGGGCCCGGTCGCCGCGGCACGGGCGGAGGCCGCCTGGCTGCGCGGTGACCACGCGGCCGTGCTCGACGCCGTCGGCCCCCTGTACGCGCAGGCGCGCGGCCTGGCCGCGACGCCCTACCGCGCCGAACTGGGTTACTGGCTCAGCAAGGCGGGGCACCCCGCTCACGCGGACGGCTCCGATCACCCGTACGCGTTGCAGGCCGCCGGGCAGTGGCGCCGGGCGGCCGAGGCGTGGCGGGCCGCGGGCTGCCCCTACGAGCACGCGGCAGCCCTGGCGGAGAGCCCCGACCCGGCGGACAAGCTCACCGCGCTCGCCGGCCTCGACGCCCTGGGCGCCGAACCCCTGGCCCGGATCGTCCGCGCCGACCTGCGCGACCTGGGCGTCGCCCGGATCCCGCGCGGCCCGCACGCGGCGACCCGGCGCAACCCGGCGGGCCTCACCGGACGTCAGCTCCAGGTCGGACGGCTCCTGACGGAGGGGCTCACCAACATCGAGATCGCCGAGCGGCTCTTCCTGTCCGTGCGCACGGTCGACAACCACGTCCGTGCGGTCCTGGAGAAGCTCGGCGCCCGCACCCGGCGCGAGGTCGCCGCCCGCGCCGCGCAGCTCGGGATGGAGATCGGCCGCGAAAAGTAGGTAATCGCCGGGCGGGAGCTAGGTGGTGGGCACGGATATCGGCGGGTGGCGGACGGTACTAGAACGGGCGGATCGGACACGCCGAACCAACGGGGGAGCTCATGTCCATCACGCCCGCACAGGCAGCGCGCCGCGAACTGGCAGGGTTCAAGGGTGAGTTGAAGGGTCCGGACGACGCCGGGTACGACGCGGCACGTGCCGTCTACAACGCGATGGCCGACAAGCGCCCCGCGCTCGTCGCCCGCTGCGCCGACGCCGACGACGTGTCCCGGGTCATCGGTTTCGCCCGCGCGCACGGCCTGCCGCTCGCGGTCCGTGGCGGCGGCCACCACGGCGCGGGACTCGGCACCGTCGAAGGCGGCGTGGTCGCCGATCTGTCACCGCTCAAGTCGGTCGAGGTCGACGCGCCGAACCGCACCGTGCGGGTCGGCGGCGGCTGCGTGTGGAGCGAGGTGGATCGCGCCACGCACGAGCACGGCCTGGCCACGCCGAGCGGCATCATCTCCTCCACCGGGGTCGGCGGGCTCACCCTCGGCGGCGGCCTCGGGCACCTCACCCGCAGGTTCGGGCTGAGCGTCGACAACGTCCTGGAGGCGGACCTCGTCCTGGCCGACGGCCGTCAGGTGCGGGCGAGTGCCGACGAGAACACGGATCTGTACTGGGCGATTCGCGGGGGCGGCGGCAACTTCGGCGTCGTCACCTCGTTCCTCTTCCGGCTGCACGAGCTGAGCACGGTCGTCGCGGGCCCCACCTTCTGGCCCGCGGAACGGGGTGCCGAGGTGCTCGCCGCCTATCGGGACTTCCTGCCCCGAGCGCCGCGCGAGGTGAACGGCTTCTTCATGTACGGCACCGTGCCGCCGGCCCCGCCCTTCCCCGAGACCCTCCATCTGCGCAAGATCTGCGGTGTCGTGTGGTGCCACACCATCGAGGACCCCGAGGCGGCTGCCCACGCCATGGCGCCGCTGCTCGACGCGCTGCCCGACCCGCTCCTGCACGCCGTGGCCCCGATGCCGCACCCCGTGCTGCAGTCCATGTTCGACGGGCTCTACCCGCCCGGCGACCAGTGGTACTGGCGCGCGGACTTCGTCGACGAGATCCCGGACGACGCCGTCGCCCTGCACGCCAAGTTCGGCCCCGAGGTGCCGACGATGAAGTCGACGATGCACCTGTACCCCATCGACGGCGCCGCCCACGACCACGGCACGGCGGACACGGCCTGGAGCTATCGCGGTGCCCGCTGGGCCTGCGTCTACGCGGGAGTGGACCCGGACCCGGGCAACGCCGACCTCATCAAGCGCTGGACGGTCGACTACTTCGACGCACTGCACCCGTACTCGGCGGGCGGCGCCTACGTGAACATGATGATGGAGGAGGGGCAGGAACGCGTCCGGGCCAGCTATCGCGACAACTACGCACGCCTGTCGCGGGTCAAGGCCGCGTACGACCCGGACAACGTCTTCCGCTTGAACCAGAACATCGAGCCCGACCGGCGCGACCTCGGGTAACCCCGGTGGACCGCCCGCCGCGCCCCGCTGTGGCGGCGGTCGTAGCGTGGGGTCCATGTGCTGGAGCGCGACGGCCGATCTCGTGGCGGGCGTGGGTGTGGCCGCCGTGGGGGTCGCCTGCGTGGCCCGCGCGGCTCGCGGTGGCCGACCGCGCGATCTGCCGATCGCCGCGCTGCCGCTGCTGCTCGGCGCACACCAGATCATCGAGTCCGAGGTCTGGCGGAACGACGGCGGCACCGGGTGGGCCACCGTCGCGTGGGCCGTGATCGCCATGCCGCTGCTGGCGCTGTGGCTGCCCGTGGCGGTGCTGTGCGCGGCCCCGCCGAGTGCCCGCCGCCGTCTGCTGCTCCCCCTCGCGGCGGGCGTGGCGACGGCGGCGGCGCTCTCCTACTACCTGGCGACCCGCACCGTGACGGCCGACATCCGCGGCCACACGGTCGGGTACGCGCTCGGCCTGCCACGGCCCGAGCTGATCATCGCCGGATACCTCATCGCCACCATCGGCTCCCTGCTCCTCTCCGGCGACCGCGGCCTGGTCCTCTTCGGCGTCCTGGTCGCCGTCGGGGCGGCGGTGTGCGTGCTGCTGTGGCGTCGCGAGTACATCTCCACGTGGTGCGCGTTCGCGGCGGTGTGCTCGGTGTTCCTCTACTTCTGGGTCAGAAGGCGTTCTCGTCGAGTTCGAGCGCGGTCCGGTCCAGGCTCTCCAGGAGCGTGAACTGGGCCTCCGTCTTCGGCAGTTCATGGCGGAAGAAGTAACGGCAGGCGGCGCGCTTGCCGGCGTGGAAGTCCTCGGTGCCCGACTCGGCCGCGAGCAGCTGCTCCAGCCACATCCAGGCGACGACCACATGCCCGACCGCTTCGAGGTAGACGCTCGCGTTGGCGAGCGCCGTCTGCGGGTCACCGGTCGACCAGAGCCGCTGGGTCACCTCCACGGCACGCGCCGCGGCCGCGTCGAGCGCCCGTCCGTACCCGGACGCGGAGCCGCCCGCGGCGGCGGCACGGGCGGAGGTCCGCGAGATCCGCTCGACGAGCAGCCGAAGGCCGCTGCCGCCGTCCATGATCACCTTGCGGCCGAGCAGATCGAGGCCGTGGATGCCGTGCGTGCCCTCGTGGATGGGGTTGAGGCGGTTGTCACGGTAGAACTGCTCGACGTTGTACTCGCGCGTGTAGCCGTAGCCGCCGTGCACCTGGATCGCCAGGTTGTTGGCCTCCAGGCACCACTGCGACGGCCAGCTCTTGGCGATGGGCGTGAGCACGTCGAGCAGCAGCTTGGCCTCGTCGCGCGTCTGCGGCGATGTGCCGGTGTTCTGCTCGTCCAGCAGCCGCCCGCAGTACAGGTTGAGCGCCAACGCGCCCTCCACGTAAGCCTTCTGGGCGAGGAGCATCTTGCGTACGTCGGCGTGCTCGATGATCGGGACCTGCGCCGACGCGGGGTCCTTCGCCGCGAGCGGACGGCCCTGCGGGCGGGTGCGCGCGTAGTCAAGGGCGTGCAGGTAGCCGGTGTAGCCGAGCGCGGTGGCGCCGAGGCCCACACCGATCCGGGCCTCGTTCATCATGTGGAACATGTACGCGAGACCGCGGTTGGCCTCACCGATGAGGTGGCCGACCGCGCCGGGCTCGCCGCCGGGACAGTGGGCGCCCTCGCCGAAGTTCAGCAGGGTGTTCGTGGTCCCTCGGTAGCCCATCTTGTGGTTGAGACCCGCGAGCACCACGTCGTTGCGCTCGCCGAGCGACCCGCCGTCGCCGACGAGCACCTTGGGCACGATGAACAGCGAGAGCCCCTTCACGCCGGGCGGGCCGCCCGGGATGCGGGCGAGCACCAGATGCACGATGTTCTCCGAGAGCTCGTGCTCGCCGCCGGAGATCCACATCTTGTTCCCGAAGAGGCGGTACGTCCCGTCCTCCTGCTCCTCGGCCCGGGTCCGCACATCGGCGAGCGACGAACCCGCCTGCGGCTCCGACAGGCACATCGTCCCCAGGAAGCGGCCCTCCACCATGGGGCGCACGAAGGTGTCGATCTGCTCCTTGGACGCGTGCGCGAGGAGCAGATTGGCGTTGCCCATGGTCAGGAAGGGATACGCGGCCGTGCCGACGTTCGCCGCCTGGAACCACGCGAAGCACGCCTGCGCCACCACGGCGGGCAGCTGCCCGCCGCCGATCTCGTGGTCCATGGCACTGGCCAGGAGCCCCGAGTCCCCGAAGACCCGCAGGGCCTCCTTCACCTCGGGGATGATGTGCACCCGCTCCCCGTCGAAGGTGGGCTCCTGGGCGTCGTTCTTCTTGTTGTGCGGGGCGAAGTGCCGCGTGGCGATCTGCTCGCTCAGTTCGAGTGCGGCGTCGAAGGTCTCGCGGGAGTGGTCCGCGTACCGCTCCCGGCCGGTGAGCGCGGGCACGTCGAGCCACTCGTACAGCAGGAAGTCGAGGTCACGACGGGACAGGAGCAGGGATGACATGCGGTTTCTCCATGGGGTGACGGCGGGACCGATCCCGGGGCAGGGGGCCCCGCACACCCGATACTAAGCGGTTGCTTATGGGGTTTGTCGAGGGCGGCCCCGTGACACCCGGCTCAGCCGACCGCGTCCCCCTGGAAGGTGGCCGCGCGCACCGCCTCGAACAGCGCCGTGACGTCCTGCGCCGTGAGCCCCGCGGACCGCGCCTGCTCCATCCACTGCGCCAGGGAGCTCTGCAGCGGCGAGTCAGGACCCGCCTGGGGGCGGGCGAGCGAGCGGGTGATGAACGTGCCGGCCCCCTGGCGGACCTCGGCGAGGCCCGCGCGCTCCAGCTCGCGGTACGCCTTGAGCGTCGTGTTCGGGTTCACCTTGGTGGCCGCGGCGACCTGGGCCGCCGTGGGCAGCCGGTCGCCCTCCACCAACGCGCCCATGCGCAGCGCCTGTTCGACCTGGCGCACGATCTGGAGGTACGTGGCCACACCGCTGCGCCGGTCGATGCGGAATTCGACCACTGTCCCCACTCTCTGCTCGTTTGCGGACACTTTACGTTCGCGCCGTCCCCGGCGTCCTAGAGGGGCCGCCGCGAGGCCCACCACAGGACGAACACCGCCACGGCGGCGGTCGCGCCGAGCAGGATCGCGGCGCCGGTCCACTGCATGCCCGGCATCTGGTCGTAGCCGAAGTACTCGACCACGTTGTTGACGATGCCGTGCTCCTTGATGCAGGCGTTGGTGGCCTTCTCGGTCGGTTCGGCGCATGTGCCCCAGCCGTAGAGCTGCCCGTCCGCGGTGCTGATCCAGCGGTCCGCCTCCACGGCGCTGCCGCTGTCGAGGAAGTTCGGCGTGTCGCCGTTCAGCGGCCAGGTGATCGTGCGCGGGGTGGCGAGGCGGTCGCGGAACTCGCCCCAGGCCACCTGGACGACCACGGCGAAGAAGAAGGTGGCCAGCATGGCGGGCAGCACCCGGCGCAGCAGCATGCCGATCGCGATGCCGCTGATGGTGGTGAAGAGGGAGAGTGCCGCGAGCATGGGGCCCGTGTTGTCGAACACCGATCCCGAGAGCCATTCCGCGAGGAGGGGGTCGCGGTAGGGCTCCCACCACCAGAAGAACAGCGTGGCTAGCACGAGGGTGGCCACCAGGACGAGCGCGAGGCACCAGGTCAGCTTGGCCGCGAGCCAGCGGCGGCGCTGCACCGACTGCGTGGTGACCAGGTGCGCGGTGCCGTGCTCCTGGTCGCTTGCGATCAGCGGGGCGCCGATGAAGACACCGAGGACGATGGGCAGGGCGCCGAGGGCTTCGGCGATGTACTGAAACCTCTCCGGGGCCTGCGTCAGGTTGACGTTCTTGCCGGGCCAGCCCATCCCGGCGAGCATGTCTGCAAGCTGACCGCGCTCGTAGATGATCGCGGCCGAGCCGAGCACGACCAGGGCGACGACGATCCACGTCGTGGTGCGGTGCTGGCGCAGGACGAGCCAGGTGAGCCCGTGCAGCAGACCCGGCTTCACGGCGGACCGCTCCGTGCGCGGCTGCTCGGTCAGGGTGGTGCTCATGCGGCGGCGGTCCCCTCGGCCTCGATACGTGCGTCGTGCGTGAACAGCGGCTCCGCGTCCGGCGAACGGAGATGGGCGAGCAGGACTTCCTCCAGGCTCGGCTCGGACACCTCCCAGTCGGGGGCCAGCGGCCCGTGGGGGCGGACGAGTGCGCGGAACTGGCGTCCTTGGGCCCGGAATTCGACGACCGTGTGCGGGGCGAGATCCGCGGGCGGTGTGCCGTCGGGGGCGAGCCCGGTCACCAGGGCGTGGGCCGGGACCAGCTCATCGGTGTCGCCCGCCATCCTGAGCCGGCCGTCCGCGACGACCACGAGGTAGTCGCACATGTCCTCCAGCTCGGAGAGCATGTGGGAGGACATCAGCACGGTCGTGCCGCGCTCGACGGCCTCCGACATCAGCAGGGAGCTCATCTCGTCCCTGGCCAGCGGGTCGAGGTCCGCCATGGGCTCGTCGAGCAGCAGCAGATCGGGCCGCTTGCCGAAGGCGAGCGCGAAGGCCACGCGGGTGCGCTGACCACCGGAGAGCGTGCCGACCTTGGCGTCCATCGGGACGTTGCCGGAGCGCACGATCCGCTCGGCGGCCGCCATGTCCCAGCCGGGGTTGAGTTCGCTGCCCATGCGCAGTGTCTCGGCCACGGTGAACCGCTTGAACAGCGGCTTGTCCTGGGAGAGGAAGGCGAAGCGGGGCATCGCGGCCGGGTCGTCCACCGGCACGCCGAAGATGCGCAGTTCGCCCTCGGTCGGGGCCACCAGGCGGGTCGCGAGCCCCAACAGGGTGCTCTTTCCCGCGCCGTTGGGGCCGACGAGACCGCAGATCCGCCCGGCGGGCAGCCGGAAGGAGCAGTCGCGCAGCGCCCAGCCGCGGCGGTAGCGCTTGCCCAGGCCGCGAGCCTCGAGCGCGGTCGCGCTCAGGGGGCCGGCGGCCTCGGTGGGGTCGGCAAGGGTCATGTCCACGCGCGCCTCTCTCGATTCCATTAAACAATTAATGGAATCATGATCTGGGCGCGCCGAGTCTGTCAAACGGGTGGCTGATGGCTCCTCTCGCGCGTGGCGGCGCTCTTGGTCGTCGGGTCGTTCGCGCTACGGCACCGGCTTCGTCGTCGGCGCCGTGGCCTCGCGCTGGTGCGGGATCAGGCCCGGCGGCAGCTCGCCCTGCTGTACGTTCACCGTCCTGACCGGGGCGGGAACCCGGATGCCCTCGGCGCGGTAGCGCTGGTGCAGCTGCTTGATGAACTCGTGCTTGATGCGGTACTGGTCGCTGAACTCGCCCACGCCCAGGATCACCGTGAAGCTGATCCTGGAGTCGCCGAACGTGTGGAAACGCACGGCCGGTTCATGCTCCGGAAGGGCGCCGTCGACATCCTTCATGACGCTCTCCACGACCTCGGTCGTGACGCGCTCGACCTGCTCCAGGTCACTGTCGTAGCTGACGCCGACCTGGACCATGATGGACAGGTCCTGCTCGGGGCGGCTGAAGTTGGTCATGTTGGTGCCCGCGAGCTGAGCGTTGGGGATGATGACGAGGTTGTTCGACAGCTGACGCACCACCGTGTTGCGCCAGTTGATGTCGACGACGTAACCCTCCTCGCCGCTGCTGAGCTTGATGTAGTCACCCGGCTGCACCGTCTTGGCGGCCAGGATGTGTACGCCCGCGAAGAGGTTGGCCAGGGTGTCCTGGAGGGCAAGGGCCACCGCGAGGCCGCCCACGCCGAGCGCCGTGAGCAGCGGGGCGATGGAGACGCCGAGCGTCTGCAGGACGACGAGGAAACCCATCGCGAGCACGACGACACGGGTGATGTTGACGAAGATCGTCGCCGAGCCCGCGACGCCCGACCGGGACTGCGCGAGGGACTTCACCAGGCGGGTGACCACGCGGGCCGCCGTCAGGGTCCCGGCCAGGACGAGGAGGGCGGTCAGCGTCATCGAGACGTTGTGGCCGGTCCTCGGGGTGAGCGGAAGGGCGGCGGCCGCGACGGCCGCCCCCGCGGTTATCGCCGCGCAGGGGACCAGCGTGCGCACGGCGTCGACGATGACGTCATCGCCGCTCCACCGGGTCCTGCTGGCCCGTTCGCCCAGCCACCGCAGGGTCATCCGCAGCAGCAGACCCGCCGCGATGCCGACGGCCACCGCGATACCGGCGGTGATCAGGTCGTGCCATGTGAGCGCTCGCTCCATCAGTTCATTCTCCAGGTTGTGCGGGCGCACCGGACGCGTGTTCGTGGTCCGGCGCGAGCGTCATCCTGCCCCATGGGTGCGGCGCCGTTGCCGGGGGCCCGCACCCAGCTTGCCCTCAACTCCCGGGGCGCGGGGCGATGTCCGACATCCCGCGCCGTCTACTCGTCCACGGCGAGCCCGGGGAGCCAGGTGAGGCGTGCATCCGGCTTCGCGGAGGGGGTTCCCCGGCGGCCAGAGATATGCAAGTCTCCTCCCTAATCTCCGGGGCAAGCGGTTGACCCAATGGTCAACAGGGCTGCCCCGGCCTCGACATGAGGTGAAGAAGTGTTGCGGAACGGGACACGGGGGCACGATCTCGCCTCGCTGCGCCGGCTGAACACCACCGTCGTGCTGCGTGCCCTGCACCGCCGCAGCCCCCAGACACTCGCGGAACTCGCCGCCGGCACCGGGCTCTCCCGGCCCACCGTGGAATCCGCCGTCGAGGAACTGACCGCGCACGGCTGGGCGGGGGAGGCCGAGCGCGACGAGAGCGAGCGCACGCCGGGACGCCCCGCCCGGCGGTTCCGGTTCCGCGTGGAGGCGGGCCGCGTCGTGGGCGCCGACATCGGCCTGCACAAGATGGTGCTGCTCCTCGCCGACCTCGGGGGCACCGTGCTCGCCGTGCGGCGCGACGACATCGACCCGGAGCTGGGCGGAGCCCAGCGGCTCGACCTCCTGCGCAGGGGCCTCGAAGCCTTCCTGGACGCGCACTCCGTGCGGCGCGACGACATCCTCGCCCGCTGCGTGGGCGTACCCGGCGTCGTCGACGCGGGCGGCACCATCACCTCCCACGTGATACCCGAATGGTCCGGCGTCGACCTCGGTCGGCTCCTCGCCGACGGGGAGGCGGGGCACACTCTCGTCGAGAACGACGTGAACCTCGCCGTCCTCGCCGAGCGCTGGCAGGGCGCCGCCACCCTCGCGCACGACGTCGTCTGCGTCCTGACCGGTCACCGCGTGGCGTGCAGCCTCACCATCGGCGGGCGACTGCACCGGGGCAGGCGGGGCGGCGCGGGCGAGCTCGGCCTGCTGCCGCTGCTCGGCATGAACACCGCACAGGACGCGCTCGGCTGGAAGGGCGACCGGCGCTCCGGCGAGTCCGAGGTGGCCGCGCTCGCCCGCGCCGCGGACACCGGAGACCCCCGCGCTCTCGCGGCCGTCGCGGACTTCGCCGACCGCATCACGCCCGGCATCGCCGCCCTCGCCCTCGCCGTCGACCCGGAGCTCGTGGTGCTCACCGGCGGCGCGACCCCGCTCGGCGGCCATCTCGTGCCGCTCATCGAGGACCGGCTGCGCCCGCTGACCCTGCACGTCCCGCGCATCGCGCTGAGCACGCTCGGCGAACAAGGCGTCGCGATCGGCGCCGTACGCAAGGCACTTGACCGGGTCGAGTCCGATCTCCTGACGGATTCGGCCTCGGACCCGGCGCTCTGACCAGTCCTGAAGGGAGGCGCTCATGCGCAGGAGGACTCTGCTGTACGGAGCGATGGCGGCGCCCCTGCTCGCCGCCTGCTCCGGCGAGAGTGACGACGGCAAGGGGAGCGGTGGACGCACCACCCTCTCGTACGGGGTGTGGGACGTGGCCCAGGTGCCGGGCCTGCAGAAGGTGATCGACGCCTTCGAGAAGGAGAACCCCGGCATATCCGTGCGCATGGAGCTCACACCCTGGTCGAGCTACTGGACCACCCTCAAGACATCGATGCGCGGCGGCACGGCGCCCGACGTGTTCTGGATGAACGCGGTCAATCTTCAGCTGTACGCGTCCAGCGGCGTCCTTGAACCCCTGAGCGGACACATCAAGAGCGACCGGACCCCCGTGGACCGTCACCCCGATTCGCTCGTGAAGATCTACGCCTACCAGGGCACCCAGTACGGCATCCCGAAGGACTTCGACACCATCGGCCTCTGGTACAACAAGGCGCTCTTCGACAAGGCGGGCATCAAGTACCCGGACACCACGTGGACGTGGGACGACGTGCGCGACGCGGCCGCCGAACTCACCGACCCGCGCGAGCGCGTGCACGGCATGGCCGCCGAGATGGACCGCCAGGCCCAGCTCTACCCCGCCATCCACGGAGCGGGCGGCCACGTCCTCGAGGACGGGAAGTCGGGCTTCGGCGACGAGCGCTCCATCGAGGGCCTGCGCTACTGGACCGACATGATCGACCGCGGCTGGTCGCCGCCGCAGAGCGCGATGGTCGAGTCCAAGGCCCGCAACCGCTTCTGGTCGGAGAAGGCCGCCATGGTCTACGAGATATCCGCGTTCTCCGGGCAGTACCACGCCGTTCCCGCGCTCAAGGACCACGCGGGCGTCACCGTCCTGCCCAAGGGCCGGGAGCGGGCCACCATCATCCACGGGCTCGCCAACGTCATCTCCGCCAAGAGCCGGAAGAAGGCGGCGGCCTGGAAGTTCGTTCACTTCATGGCGGGCCGCGAGGCCGCGGAGATCCAGGCGTCGGCAGGCATCACCATCTCCTCGTACGAAGGGACGCAGGACGCCTGGCTCAAGTCGATGCCCGAGTTCGACCTGAAGCACTACATCGAGATGCTGGAGTACGCCGTGCCGTACCCGAGCTCGAAGAACACCGCGGTCTGGGAGAACCTCCAATACCCGCTCCTGGGAGCCGCGTTCAGCGGGAAGGGCGGCATCGAGAGCGCCGCACGCACCCTGGGCGAACAGATGGACCGGGCCCTGAAGGAGGAGCGCGCATGATGAGTGTCTTTCCCTCCACGGCGGCAGCGAAGAAGGCGAGCCGCACCAGGCAGGCATCCGGCGCCGTACCCAAGTCCCGTAACCAGCGTGCCGCTTACCTCTTCATCGCGCCGCTCGGCATCGGCTTCGCCGTCTTCTACTTCTGGCCGCTGCTCCAGACCTTCTACTTCAGCTTCACCGAGTTCGGGGCCTTCGGCGGCAACACCTGGATCGGCACGGACAACTACGTGCGCGTGCTCAAGGACGTCACCGTCTGGCAGGCGCTGGGCAACACCCTGATCTACTGCGCCATCGGGCTGCTCGCCCTGCCGGTCGCGATCGGTGTCGCGGCCCTGCTCAACCGGCGCGGACTGCGCGGTGTCCCGGTCTACCGCGCCCTGTACTTCGTCCCGTTCGTCACGCTGCCCGTCGCCGTCGGTCTCGTCTGGAACTGGCTCTACAACGGCGACTACGGACTGATCAACGAAGTCTTCGAGTGGTTCGGCGCGGACCGCCGCTACTGGGTCTCCGACCCCTCGACCGCCGTCTACGCGATCGGCACCGTCATGGTCTGGTCGACCACCGGCTACTACTTGATCATCTTCATGGCGGGCATCAAGGGCATACCGCAGGACTACTACGAAGCCGCGGAACTGGACGGCGCCGGGCCGGTGCGCCGCTTCCTCACGATCACGCTGCCGCTGCTCAGCCCCACGATCTTCTTCGCGTCCATCATCTGCATGATCAACTCGCTGCAGACCTTCGACCTGATCTACATCATGATGGCCGAGAAGAACCCGGCGATCGGCGACACCCAGTCCGTGGTGAGCCTCTTCTACAAATGGGCCTTCGTCGAGAACGCCCAAGGCGCCGCCGCCGCGCTCGCCTTCCTGCTCATGCTGATCATCGCGGCACTGACGCTGGTGCAGTTCAGGCTGCAGAAGAGGTGGGTGCACTATGCGTAAGTCCGCCGTACGGACCACGAGCCGTCGCCGCCCCGACGCGGGATCGGTCGCCACCCACGCGGTGCTCTCCCTCGGCGCCCTGGTGATGGTCTTCCCCTTCCTGTGGCAGCTGCTCACGGCCGCCAAGTCCCTCGCCGAGACGGCGAAGGTGCCGCCGACCTTCCTGCCCGACACCTGGAACTGGTCGAGCTTCGAAGAGGTCTTCAGCGCACTGCCGTTCAAGGAAATGCTGTTCAACAGCGCCCTCAACACCGTGGGGCGCACGGTCGGTCAGCTGGTGTTCTGCTCACTGGCGGCCTACGCCTTCGCCCGCATGCAATTCCGGGGCCGCAACGTCCTGTTCGCGGTCTTCCTGTCCGTCCTCATGGTGCCGAGTTCGCTGCTCGTCCTGCCGCAGTACGACATCATCCAGCGGCTCGGCCTGCTCAACTCGGCGCCCGCGCTGTTCCTGCCGGGCATGTTCAGCGCGTTCGGAACCTTCATGCTGCGCCAGTTCTTCCTCACGCTGCCCAAGGAACTGGAGGAAGCCGCGCGCATCGACGGAGCGGGTTCCTTCCGCGTCTTCTGGTCGATCATGCTGCCGCTGGTGCGGCCCGCGCTCGCGGCTCTCGCCGTCATCACCGCGATGTGGTCGTGGAACGACCTCCTGTGGCCGCTGATCGTCAACACCGACCCGCAGAAGATGCCCATCAGCGCCGGACTGACCTCGCTGGAGGGCCAGTTCGAGACCAACTACCCCGTGATGATGGCTGGTTCGCTCATCGCAAGCCTGCCCATGCTCCTCGTCTACGTCTTCCTGCAGCGGCACTTCGTGCAGAGTGTCGCGCTTTCCGGCTCCAAGAGCTGACTCCAGCCCCTTCGACGAGCCACCCCTGCCAGGAACCAGGAAAGGTAACTTCCTTCATGCGACCGCTTCACATCGGCCTGATCGGCGCGGGCGGCATAGCCCGCGCCCATCTCCCCGGCTGGCTGGAACTGGGTGCGCGCGTCAGCGTCCACACCGTCGACGGCTCGGCGGAGAAGCTCGCCGCCGAGGGCCGCGGGGTCACCGCGGTGGCGGGCCTCGGCGAACTGCTCGCGGACTGCACGGCCGTCGACATCTGCACCCCCACCCCGACCCACAAGGAACTCGCCCTCGCGGCCGTCGCGGCGGGCCGCCACGTCATCTGCGAGAAGCCCCTCGCACTGAACACGCGGGACGCCGAGGAGATCGCGGCGGCCGCCGAAGCGGCGGGTGTGCGGCTGCATCCCGCCCACGTCGTGCGCTACTTCCCGGCGTACGCGGCGATGCAACAAGCAGTTTCCCGCGGGGAGTTGGGGGACCTCGCGGTGCTGCGCTTCACGCGCGGCGGGGCACGTCCGCAGTGGGCGTCCTGGTTCGGTGACCCCGCCATGTCCGGCGGCGTCATCATGGACCTGATGGTGCACGACATCGACATCGCACGCTGGATCGCGGGCGACGTGGTTCGCGTGCACGCGCAGACCCGAGGCGTCGAACACGCCACGGGCGACGCCCGGGCCGAGGTCGTGTCGGCGACCGCCGTCCTCACCCACGCCTCCGGCGCGATCAGTCACATCACCGGGCTCTGGGGCCTCCCGGACCAGCGGTTCCGTACGACGTTCCGCGTCGCGGGCGGCGACGGGCTGCTGCGGCACGACTCCACGACCGTGCCGGGCTACCGGATCACCGCGCAAGGGGTGCGCGCGGCCAACGAGGGCATCCCGTCGAGCCCGATGACCGAGAGCCCCTACCTCTCCGAGCTGCGGGAGTTCGCGGCTTCCTGGGAAGAGGGTGGCCCGGAGCCGCGGGTGGGCACGCGGGACGGGATCGAGGCGGTGCGGATCGCCGAGGCGGCCGTCGAGTCGAGCCGTACGGGCCGGGCCGTCGAGATCACAGCGAGCCGGGCGTCAGCGGTCCGGACGGTCATCCAGGAGGTCACGCGATGAAGGTCGCCGTTCTGTCGTTCGCCCACGTCCATGCCGCCGGGTACCTGCGGCTCCTTGCCCGGACGCCGGGTGTCGAGGTGATCGGCAGCGATCCGGAGAGCGGGTCGGGCGCGCCCGGTGAGGTGCGGGGGCGCGCGTTCGCCGAGGAGCGGGGGGTCGCGTACGTGGAGACGTACGAGGAAGCTTTCGCCTGGGGTCCCGACGCGGTGATCGTCTGCTCCGAGAACGCGCGGCACCGTCCGCTGGTGGAACTCGCCGCGTCCCACGGCGTCGACGTCCTGTGCGAGAAGCCGCTGGCCACGACGGTCGAGGACGGGGAGGCGATGCTCGCGGCGTGCCGGGAGGCCGGAGTGCGGCTCGCCGTCGCCTTCCCGGTCCGCTTCAGCCCGGCGTACGCGGCCGTCAAGGCGGCCGTCGCGTCGGGAGAGGTGGGCCGGGTACTGACCGTGTCCGGCGCGAACAACGGCTCCATGCCGAGCTCGCGGCGCTGGTTCGCCGATCCCGAACTGGCGGGCGGTGGCGCCCTGATGGACCACACGGTGCACATAGCCGACCTCCTCGACGATCTCTTCGGCGACGCCCGCCCCGTCGACGTGTACGCCCAGACGAACAACCGCATGTACGAGGGCGAGGTCGACGCCGAGACCAGCGGTCTGGTCACCGTGACCTACGACAACGGCTCGGTGGCCACGATCGACTGCAGCTGGTCGCACCCTCGCTCGCACCACTCCTGGGGCGGGCTCGAACTCACCGTGGTGGGCGAGCGGGCGACCCTGGAGATGGACGCCTTCGACCAGGCGGTCCACGGCTACAGCGAACGCCGGGGGCAGGGCCTCGAACTACCCTTCGGCGCCGACCTGGACGAACGGATGCTGCGGGCCTTCCTGTACGGCCCGGAGCAGGGCGGCATGGACGTGGCCGACGGAGAGGGCGGCCTGCGCACGCTGAAGATCGTGACGGCGGGCTACGCGTCGGCCCGGAGCGGGGTTGCGGTGGCGGTGGGCTGAGCCCCGCCCCCTGTGGGTCACCCTCCGAACAGCTGCGTCCAGTACGTTCCCGCCGAGCCGCCGCCCGCGAAGCCGACGCCGAGGTGGGTGAAGGAGGGCTTGAGGATGTTGGCCCGGTGGCCGGGGCTGTTCATCCAGCCGTCCACCACCTCGGCGGGCGTGCGCTGCCCGCAGGCGATGTTCTCGCCGATCGCGCGGTGCGTGCTGCCCGCGGCGGAGGCTCGGTGCCAGGGTTCGCCGCCGTCGGGCGAGGTGTGGGAATAGAAGGCCCGGGTCACCATGTCCGCACTGTGGGCCTGCGCCGCCACGGTCAGGAGCGGGTCGGGGGCCAGGGGCCGCAGGCGCGCGGCGGTCCGCTCGGCGTTGGTGAGGCGGAGCACCGCCGCCACCCACTCCGCGAGGCCCTGCGTGCTGAAGGGCGCGGCCCACAGCGCCGTCCAGTAGATGTCGCCCGAGCGCGCGTCGGCGGTGTGGCCCACCCCGACGTGCGTGTAGGCGCGGCTCCGCACCGTCAGCCGTGACTGCTCGCCGGAGAGGCAGTACTCCACGAAATCGGCGGCCGAACGAGGTCCGGAGACCAGATGCTCGCCGATGGCCAGATACGCGTACCCGCCCGCGACGACCCGCTGGTAGAGGGACGTGCCGTCCGCATGCTCCGAGCTGAGTGTGGACCGCGCCGCCATCCCGGCGGCGTGCGCGCTCGCGGCGGCGGTCAGCCGGGCATCGAGGGTGACCGGCGGCGCACCCACCGAGCCGCGAGCGGCGTTGACCAGCGAAAGGAACCCATCGGGGGCGGCCGGACCGGAGGACGCCGGCAGTCGGGGGCCGGAGGAGAAGCCCGGCCGTGGCCCGGAACCGGAAGGGGAGCCCGGCCGCACACCGGAACGAGCGCCCGGCCCGATTCCGCTGGCCCCCTGCGCCCCCGGCGTCTCCTCCTCCGAAACGTCCACCCCGAAGTCGCGTGCCACCCCCGCGAGCCCGTCCGCGTACCCCTGGCCGAGTGCCCGCAGCTTCCACCCGGAACCGCGGCGGTAAATCTCCGCGAGCAGCAGCACCGTCTCGCGGTCGGGACGCGGCGGTGTGAAACGCGCCACCAGCCCGCCGCCGGGCCCGTGCACCTGGAGCGCGATGCCGGGCAGGCGCCCCAGTGGTGTGCCCGGCTCGGCGGGGCTCACGGCCACGGTGACGCGGCTCGCACCGGCCCGCAGGCGCCGCCCGTCGACCGTGACCGTGTCACCCTGGAGCCGGGCGCCGGACGTGGCGGGCTGGTTGTAGAAGACGAAGTCGCCGTCGCCCGCGACCTTCCCGCTGTCGCCCGTGACGATCACGGACAGGTCGAAGGGGCCGGGCACCCGCAGGGTGACGGCACCGTCGGGCAGCGGCACGTTCCCCCCGGCAACCAGCTCGTTCATGCAGGGACAACGCGGGGCCCGCACCGTCAGGTTCCCGCCGCGCGGGGACGGAGCGGGAGGGACCGCCGAAGGGCGGAGGGCGGCTGAGACCGGAGGCGGATCCGCGCCGGAAAAGCCGCGTATTAGCGTGGGGGTCACGGGAAAGCACAATTCACCGACAGGATCCGAGGTGCCCGGCAGATGGCAAGCCGCAGCGAGAGCCGTACCCAGCTCGTAGAGGGACTCATGGAGCGGTTCCCGCAGGTGCCGCGAGAGGCGGTGATCAAGGAGGACCTGCTCAGGGGCGGGATGGCGTTCGACGAGTCCGCGCTCAGTGACAACGAAGGCGGCGAGGTCAAGCCGAAGTCGTACTTCATCTTCTCCTTCGACCACAGCACCCTGCCCGAGCTCGGCGCCGCCGCCCTGCGCCGCCCGCCGGAGGAGATCGTCCTCACCGGCGGCCCGTACGACCTGCGCCGCACGGTCGTCTCGGTCCGCGTGAACCCCTCGTCGCCCTATCGCGTCGCCGCCGGCGACGACGGCGTACTGGGCCTCTACCTGGACGGCGTGCGCATCTCCGACGTGGGTCTGCCGCCGATGCCGGACTACTACCGGCACACGCTGGAGAACGGCAAGTCCGTCATGGAGGTGGCCCCCACCATCCAGTGGGGCTACCTGATCTACCTGACGGTCTTCCGCGTCTGCCAGTACTTCGGCGCCAAGGAGGAGTGCGGGTACTGCGACATCAACCACAACTGGCGCCAGCAGAAGGCGGCGGGCCGCCCCTACACGGGCGTGAAGCCGATGGACGAGGTCCTCGAAGCCCTCGCCATCATCGACAAGTACGACACCGCGAAGTCCTCCACCGCGTACACGCTCACCGGCGGCGCCATCACCTCGAAGCTCCAGGGCAAGGACGAGGCCGACTTCTACGGCCAGTACGCGAAGGCCATCGAGGAGCGCTTCCCCGGCCGCTGGATCGGCAAGGTCGTCGCGCAGGCCCTCCCCAAGGAGGACGTGCAGCGCTTCCACGACTACGGCGTGCGGATCTACCACCCCAACTACGAGGTGTGGGACCCGTACCTCTTCGAGCGCTACTGCCCCGGCAAGGAGCGCTACGTCGGCCGTGACGAGTGGCACCGCCGCATCCTGGACTCCGCCGACGTCTTCGGGCCGCGCAACGTCATCCCGAACTTCGTGGCGGGCGTGGAGATGGCGGAGCCGTTCGGGTTCAAGACGGTCGGCGAGGCCATCGACTCCACCGTCGAGGGCCTCCAGTTCTTCATGTCGCGCGGCATCACGCCCCGCTTCACCACCTGGTGCCCGGAGCCCACGACACCGCTGGGCAAGGCGAACCCGCTGGGCGCGCCGTTGGAGTACCACGTGCGGCTGCTGGAGGCGTACCGCGCCACGATGGAGGCCAACGGCCTTTCCTCGCCTCCTGGTTACGGCCCCGCGGGTCCGGGACGCGCCGTGTTCTCCGTCTCCTCCTTCATGGACAGCCTGGCGCCGGACGAGGCCGCCCCCGAGGACCGCGTGACCGGGAACGTCGTCCCCGGGAAAGCCTAGTTTCGAGAAGGGCTCAGTTCCCGGGCGCGGCCAGCGCCGAAAGCAGACGTTCGGCCTCCGCCGTCACCGAGGTGAGGGCGGAGGCCGGGTCGGGCGAGCGGGCCAGGAGCATGCCCGCCTCGCACAGCGCGCCGAACATCAGCTGACAGCGCACGTCCAGGTCCCCGCCGCCGAAGTGCCCCGCGTCCGCCGCCGTACGCATGCCGTCCGTCAGCACCCGCAGCGTGTGCGCGTACTCGATCTCGCGGACGCCCTCCCAGCCGAGGACGGAGGGCGCGTCGAGCAGCACGATCCGCCGGAACCCGGGGTCGAGGCAGTGCTCCAGGAAGCGCCGGCAGCCGCGTCGCAGCGCGGACCAGGCGTCGGGCTCCTCGGCCGCGGCGCGCTCCAACTCCGCCGCGATCTCCTCCTGTTCGCGGACGAACACCGCCCGGAAGAGATCGGCCTTGCCCCGGAAGTGGTGGTAGGCCGCGCCCTTGGTGACCCCGGCGGCGGCTGCCACGGCGACGATCGAGGTCGTCGCGTATCCGTCCCGGCCGAAGAGCCGTTGCGCCGCGGTGATCAGCTGCCCGGTGGTCGCGCCGGAGCGTTCCGCCTGTGTGCGGCGGGCAGTTGATCGCGCTGACGGCACTGAGGGGATCACGACCGGCTCCTCTTGACGAACATACTCAGGGTACGTAGGTTCCGCACCAGTTGCATACCTTCGGTATGAAAGCGAGTCGAGCATGACAAAGCCGCTCTTCGCGATCTACGGAGCCTATGGCCACACCGGACGCCTCGTGGCCTCCGAACTCCGCGCCAGAGACGCGGAGTTACTCCTCGTCGGCCGCGACACCGCAGCGTTGCAGGCGCTGGCCGACGAACTCGACGCGGGGCGGCGGGTGCGCACCCGCACCGCCTCCGTGAACGACACCACGGCCCTGCGCGAGGTGATGACCGCCGCCGACGTACTCATCCAGTGCGCGGGCCCCTTCGCGATCACCGGCGCTCCCGTCGCCGCCGCGGCGGCGACGGCGGGCTGCCACTACATCGACCACGCCCTCGAACCCCACCACGTGAAAGGCGTCTTCGACACCGCGCAGGCCGCCGCACAGCGCACCGGCGCCGTCATGATCCCCGGCCTCAGTTTCTACGGCGGCCTCGGTGACCTCCTGGCGGGAGCGGTGTCGGACGGCATCGCGGGCATCGACCGGATCGTCGTCGCGTACGCGGTGAACGGCTGGCGGCTCACCACCGGCGCCAAGAACACCGCGACCCACCTCTTCGCCGAGACCGAACGCCTCACCTTCGAGGGCGGCGCCCTGCACGCGGGCTACGTCGAGCCCCGCAACGCCGTCTTCCCCTTCCCGCCTCCGCTCGGCCCGCGTTCGATGATCGCTCCGTTCCCGTCGAGCGAGGTCGTGACGGTGCCGCGTCATGTCCCCGTCCGCGCCATCGACCTGATGCTCAGCACCAGCGCCTTCGAGGCCGAGGAGGCGTTCGAGAGCGAGCACATCGACGCCGCGGAACGCGCGGCCACCGACTTCACCGTGGCCGTCCAGGCGATGTGGGAAGGAGGCAGCGCGGCAGGGCAGTTGACGGGCCGCGACCTGTGGCGGGCCGGAGCGCTCGCCTCGGTGGAGGGCGCGACGCGGATCGCGGAGGGCAGGGGCCCGACGAAGACAGGTGTCCTCGCACCGGGCGAGGCGTTCTCGGCGGAGCCGTTCCTGCGGGATCTGGAACGCCAGGGCGCGTTCACGCTCACGCTGCGACGCGGGGAGGCGTGAGCGGGATGCCTCGGACGTCATCGACAACGGACGAGCCGATCCTTGTCACCGGAGCCGCGGGAGGGCAGCAGGGTTCCACCGGCCGCCATGTGGTGCGGCTGCTGCTCGATCGCGGCCAGGCGGTACGTGCCTTCGTGCGCACCGACGACGACCGCGCCGCCGGGCTGCGGGCCCTGGGCGCGGAGGTGGTCGTCGGGGACCTGCGCGAGATCACGGACGTGCTCGCGGCGGTGCGGGGCGTGCGCCGGGCCTTCTTCACCTATCCGGTGACCGACGGCCTGCTGGAGGCGACCGGTGCCTTCACGGCCGCCGCCCGACGGGAGGGCCTCGAACGCGTCGTCGAGGTGTCCCAGCTCGCGGCGGCCCCGGACGCGGGGACACCACGGATGCGGCAGCACTGGGTCGCCGAGGAGGTCTTCGACCGGGCCGGGATCGGGGCGGTGCACCTGCGCGCCGGGGTCTTCTTCGAGAACCTGGACTTCCTGGTGCGCGCGGGCGGCGGCCACGAGCTCGCGATGCCGCTGGGCCCCCTGGACACGGTGCTTCCGCTGATCGCTGGGGAGGACGTGGCGCGGGTCGGCGCGGGGCTCCTCGCCGATCCGGTGCCGGACTGCCCGGAGCCGGTGGTGCTGCTCACCGGGCAGGTCCTGAGCGTGGGGGAGGCCGTGGAGACCTTCGGCGGCGGCCTGAAGTACGTGGACGTGCCACCGGAGGAGTGGCGTGAGCGGGCGATGTCCCTGTACGGGGACACGCACGTGGTGGCCCACCTGGACAAGCTGTGGGAACTGTTCCGCCTGATCGGCTCGCACCACGAGCTGTATCAGGTGACGGAGGCGATCGAGCGGTTCGGGGGCCGCCCTCCGGGGACGCTGCGGGAGTTCGTGCGGGGCCGTCGGGGCTGAGTGTTTCAGCCCGTCCGGCGTTCGAGGACGAACTCGGCTCGAGGACGAACTCGGCGAAGCCGGTGATCGACGGCAGCCGAAGCCCCCCGCGCCGGAACGGGCTTTCGGGAAGGGGCGGGGTGGGGAATGATCGATCAAACGCTCGGGCAGCAACCCTGTCCAACCCATGCCCCATACCCGGAGGAAACGTGCAGCACCACCCCGTCACGATAGTGACCGGCGGCAGCCGCGGCATCGGCGCGGCCATCTCCACCCGCCTCGCCAAGGACGGCCACCACATCGCCCTCGGCTACCACTCCGATGCCGATGCCGCCGAGAAGGTGGCCGCGGAGGTCCGCGCGACAGGCGCCCGCTGCGTCACCGTCCGCATGGACACCGCCGACGAGGCGGACGTCGACCGCCTCTTCGAGACCGCGGCCGCGGAACTCGGTCCGGTGACGGGGCTGGTGAACAACGCCGGGATCGGCGCCCCGGTGGGCCCCCTCGCGGACGCCGACGTCGCCGCCATGCGCCGCGCGCTCGAAGTGAACGTACTCGGCTACCTGCTCTGCGCGCGCCGCGCGATCCGCGACATGCGGCGGACCGGCGCCGGCGGCGGCATCGTGAACATCTCCTCCGCGGCGGCGACCCTCGGCGCCCCGGGCGAGTACGTCCACTACGCCGCCGCCAAGGGAGCCGTCGACACGATGACCGTCGGCCTGTCGAAGGAGGTCGCGGCGGACGGCATCCGCGTCAACGCGGTCGCGCCGGGCGTGATCTGGACCGAGTTCCACGCGGACCCGGAGCGTCCGGCGAAGCTCGCCGGGGCCATCCCCCTGGGACGCTCGGGCCACCCCGACGAGATCGCGGCGGCCGTCGCGTGGCTGCTCTCGGCCGAGGCGTCCTACGCGACCGGGACGATCCTGCGGGTCGCCGGCGGAAGGTGAGCCACCCCGCGTGCGCCGGCCGGGCGCGCGTGTCCGTCGCGATCCCTAGGCTTGGCGCATGATCACCGCATCCGCCCGCATCACCCCGGACGTCGTCATGCGCCCCGCCAGGCCTGAGGACGCCGGAGGTCTCGCGCACGCCCGGCTGCGCAGCCGCGCGCATCTGGAGCCGTGGGAACCCAGCAGACCCGAGGACTACTTCACCCGGCAGGCGCAAGCGGCCCGGCTCCGCGCCCAGCTCGAGGAGTGCCGGGCCGGGCGTACGGCTCCCTGGGTCCTCGACCGTGACGGGGACATCGTCGGCTCGGTCACCCTGTCCAACATCGTCCTCGGCCCGCTGCGCAGCGGGAATCTCGGCTACTGGACCGACGTGGACCACGTCGGCCGCGGCCTCGCCACCGCCGCCGTCAGGCAAGCCTGCGCCCTCGCGGACACCGAGCTCGGCCTGCACCGCGTGGAGGCGGGCACGCTCCTCGACAACGTGCCATCGCAGCGCGTCCTCACCAAGTGCGGCTTCGAGGAATTCGGGGTCGCGCCCAAGTTCCTGCACATCAACGGCGCCTGGCGCGACCACCGGCTCTTCCAGCTGATCCTCAACGACCGCACCCCCTGAGGCGATCCCAGGGGGTGCGGCCGTCCGGACGACATGCAGGCGTCTAGACGATGTCCTCCGCGATCTCCGCCTGCTCCCGCTCCGACCCGTACGCGGACGGCGTGCTGTAGGAGCGCCGCGCCACGAACCACCACACCGTGGCGAGGGTCAGCACCACGACGAGAGCGATCGACGCGTAGTTCATCGTGTCGACGGTCACCGGCGAGACCTGCGGCAGGCAGAACAGGACCGTCACGAACGTCACCCAGATCACCGCGATCCAGCCGATGGGCTTGCTCCAGCGGCCCAGGTTCCACGGGCCGGGCTCAAAGCGGTCGCCCGCCCGCAGCCGAAGGTAGATCGGGATGGCGTACGCGGGCGTGATGCCGATGACGTTGATGGCGGTGACGGCCGTGTACGCGGTCGTCGAGTACAGCGACGGCAGGGCGATGACCGCGGCAAGGCCGACCGAGAGCCACACCGCCGGCACCGGGACCTGGGTGCGGGAGCTCACCTTGCGCCACACCTTGGAGCCCGGCAGCGCGTTGTCGCGGCTGAACGCGAACACCATCCGGCTCGCCGCCGCCGTCTCGGCGTTGCCGCAGAACAGCTGCGCCACGATCACGATGAGCAGCAGGGCCGTCGCGCCGGACTCGCCGATGGCGTCGATCATGATCTGTGCCGGCGGCACCCCGGTCTCGGTGTTCTGGGTGCCCGCGTAGTCCTGGATCGCGAACGTGAGACCGGCGAGCAGCACGAACCCGGCTATCCAGGACGCCCAGATGGCACGCACGATGCCGCGTGCCGCGGTCACCGAGGCGTTGGAGGTCTCCTCCGACAGGTGGGCGGAGGCGTCGTACCCGCAGAAGGTGTACTGCGCCAGGAGCAGACCGATCGCCGTGACGTAGAGCGGGTTGTCCCACCCGGTGTCGTTGACGAACTCGCCGAAGACGAACCCGGGCGACTGGTGGTGGTCGGGCACGATCGCGAGGACGCCGACGATGACGGCGACACCGGCCACGTGCCACCACACGCTGATGGAGTTGAGCAGGCTCACCAGACGCACGTTGAACAGGTTCAGCACGGCGTGCAGGAGCAGGATGCAGAGGAAGATCAGGAAGGTCTTCTCCGGTGTCGGCGTGAAGCCGAACTTCAGGTTCAGGAACGCCCCGGAGAAGAGCGCGGCGCCGTAGTCGATGCCGGCTATCGCGCCGAGCAGCCCGAGCAGGTTCAGCCAGCCGGTGTACCAGCCCCAGCGTCGGCCGCCGAGCCGGTCGGCCATGTAGTAGAGGGCACCCGAGGTCGGGTACGCGCTGGTGACCTCGGCGAGCGCCAGGCCCACGAAGAGCACGAAGAGGCCGACGCCTGCCCAGCCCCAGAGCATCACGGCCGGGCCGCCGGTGCCGAGCCCGAAGCCGTACAGGGTCATGCAGCCGGAGAGGATGGAGATGACGGAGAAGCTGATGGCGAAGTTGCCGAAGCCGCCCATCCGACGTGCCAGGACCGGCTGGTAACCGAGCTCCCTGAGCCGTTGTTCCTCGTCGGGCAGTGGGGCCGCGGTCGAGTCGGGACTCGACCAGGTGGTGCGGGACACGGATGTACCTCCGTCGGGGAGCGGTGGACCGGGGAGCTGGTGGTGCTGATTGCGGTGGATCGTGCCGAGGAGGGTGCTCAGCCCTGATCCGGTACGGCGCTCAGACAGCGCGCACGTGCCTGTGTGAATGCCTCGGCCGCCGCGTCCGCGTCGCCGGGCGAGCGCGTGCGGTACGTCCATGGCGCCACGGTGTAGAAGGGGTCAAGGACCTCGAAGACCCGTGCTGCGTCCGCGAATTGATGTGCGCCCCACAACGCGTGGGCGACGTGGCTGAGGTCGAGGAGCGAGGTGGCCGCGGGCCGGGTGTGCTCGAACCACAGGTGCAGCGCGCGCTGGGCGGAGCGGGTCGCGTCCTCCCCGATCCAGTGCAGGTCCAGGGCGCGTTCGGCGCCGCCGTCCTTGCGGTACCGCTCGACGCGCACATACAGGGGCAGTACGTGCAGCGCGGAGCCCGCGGGCGCCGAACCGGACGCCCAGTGGGCGAAGTTGACCGCTTCGGTGAGCGGTCCTCCGGGGCGCCGGGTGTACGCGAACTGCAGCATCCGGTGGTAGGCCTCGCGGTTGCCGGGGTCCCGCTTGTCGGCCTCGGCGAGGAGATGCCAGGGGCCGGGGAAGAGCATCGGCTCGGGGGCGGGCACCCGGTGTTCGTCCCAGCGCTGCCCCTTGTCGAGCTGCGCGAGGGCGAGCAGGCAGACCCACGGCACGGGGTCCTCGGGGGAAGCGTCGATCGTGGCTCCGCAGGCCGCTGCCGCCTCGCGCCACAGTTCGTTGGTGTGGCGGTGCCCGGCGCGATGGGCCCGCAGGGTCCGCTCGACCAGGACCCTGGTGTGCAGCACGGATGCCGCGGCGCTGCGCGGTTCCTCGGCCCGCCAGGTGCTGACCACGTCGGAACCGGCGACGGCGGCGGCGAGGATCTGGGTGCGCTGCGTCCAAAGACCCCAGTCGGGTGTCGAGTCGAGCAGGGTGCGCGTCGACACCCAGCGACCTGTCTTGAGGTCCTGGAGTACGGCGCGCAACTGTTCGTCGTGGCCCGCCGGGTGGTACACGGGGCGGCCTGACGGAGTGGGCATGAATCCTCTGTGGGGGCAGAGCGGGGCGGGCGGGGGGTGAACTGGCGTGTGCGGGAGTGATGTTGTTTGTTCGGCGGTCAGTGTAGATCTGTAACTTCCGTTTACAGGGCGGTTCGTGGATCTTTTGGGATCGCATTGCGAACAACTCGGCGCGCCGGTTGGCAATTTGAGGAAAAGTCAGTCGTATGCCGCCCCGCGAAGGGGACTCTTGACGCCTTCCTGGGCGCTGTAGCAGGCTTCCGCGGTGATCACCAACGGCAGCGGACCGCGCGGCGAGGCTGTCCTCGCCATCGACCAGGGCACGTCCGGCACGAAGGCTCTCGTCCTGTGTCCGGAGCGCGGGGTGATCGGTTCCGGTGCCGCGCCCGTACGCCCGCGCCACCTCCCCGGCGGCCGGGTGGAGGTCGATCCGGCGGCGCTCCTCGCCTCGGTCGTCGACGCCGGACGCCGCGCACTCGCGGACGCCGGGGAGCCGGTCGCCGCCGTCGGCCTCGCCAACCAGGGCGAGACGGTGCTCGCGTGGGATCCCGCCTCAGGGCGCCCGCTGACCGAGGCGATCGTCTGGCAGGACCGCCGCGCGGAGCCGCTCTGCACGGAACTCGCCCCCCACGCCGCCGAGTTGAGGCAGCTGACAGGGCTCCCCCTGGACCCGTACTTCGCCGCGCCGAAAATGGCATGGATACGCCGCCACCTCACCCGGGAGGGCGTCGTCACCACCAGCGACGCCTGGCTGGTCCACCGGCTCACCGGCGAGTTCGTCACCGACGCGGCGACCGCGGGACGCACCCAGCTCCTCGACCTGGACGCCGCCACGTGGGCGCCGCGCGCCCTTGACGTCTTCGGCCTCGCCGACGAGCGGCTGCCCCGGGTCGTCGACGCGGCGGGCCCGGTCGGAACCACGAAGGCATTCGGCCCCGAACTCCCGCTGACCGGCCTCCTCGTCGACCAGCAGGCCGCGCTGCTCGCCCAGGACGTGACCGAACCGGGCACCGCCAAGTGCACCTACGGCACCGGCGCGTTCCTGCTCGCCCAGACCGGCTCCCGCCCGCGCCGTGGCGACTCCGGTCTGGTCAGCTGTCTCGCCTGGCGTCTCGCGGGGGAGAGCAGCTACTGCCTCGACGGGCAGGTCTACACGGCCGCGTCCGCGGTCCGCTGGCTCACGGACCTCGGCGTGATCGAGGGGGCGGCGGACCTCGACCTGGTCGGCTCGTCGGTGGCGGACACGGGCGGCGTCACCTTCGTGCCCGCGCTCGCCGGGCTCGCGGCGCCCTGGTGGCGCGGCGACCTGCGCGGTTCGATCACCGGGCTCGGCCTCGACACGGCCCCCGGCCATCTGGTCCGCGCCCTGTGCGAGGGCGTCGCGGCCCAGGTGGTCTCCCTCGCCGACGCCGTGGCCGCGGACCTGGGCGAGCCCCTGACGAGCCTGCGCGTCGACGGCGGCCTGACGCGCTCGGCCCTCCTGATGCAGACCCAGGCCGACCTCCTCCAACTCCCCGTGGAGGTATCGGCGTTGCCCGACGTCACCGCCCTGGGTGTGGGGGCCGTCGCCCGCATGGGCCTCGATCCCGGGCTCACGGTGCGGGACGCCGTCCCCCGGTGGCAGCCCGCCGCCGTGTACGAGCCGAAGATCGACGCCACGCGAGCCGCCGAGCGCCTCGGAGGGTTCCGCTCGGCGGTCGACACCTTGCTCGACCGCGCGCCCGCCCCCTCGTCATGAGCGTCACCACCAAGGGCCCACTGCCGTCCGCGCCCTACGACGTGACCGTCGTCGGCGCCGGGGTGGTCGGCTCGGCCATCGCCAGGGAGCTCGCCAGGCACCGCCGCCTCCGCGTCGCCCTGATCGAAGCCTCCGGCGACGTGGGCGACGGCACGTCGAAGGCCAACACCGCGATCCTGCACACCGGCTTCGACGCCGTGCCCGGCTCCCTGGAGGCCCGCCTCGTACGCGAGGGCAGCCGCCGCCTGGCCGCTTACGCAGCAGAGTCGGGCATCCCCGTCGAGCCCGTCGGAGCGCTGCTCATCGCCTGGGACGAGGAACAACGTGCCGCGTTGCCGGGCCTGTTGCAAAAGGCGGAACGCAACGGCTACGACAAGGCCCGCATCATCGACGCCGCCGAGGTGCGGTCCCGTGAACCGCACCTGGGTGCAGGCGTGTTGGGGGCGCTCGACGTCCCCGGCGAGTCGATCATCTGCCCCTGGACGACGACACTCGCGTACGCCACCCAAGCCGTGCGCGGGGGAGTGGACCTGCACCTCAACTGCGAGGTGCGGCAGGCCGGTCCAGCACGATCGCCGGACGAAGGCTCCACCTGCCACGAACTGACCACACCCCGCGGTGCCGTACGCACCCGCCACCTCATCAACGCCGCGGGCCTGCACGCCGACGCGCTCGACCGGCGACTGCTCGGCCGCGGCGAGTTCACCGTGACCCCGCGCCGCGGCCAGCTCATCGTCTTCGACAAGCTCGCCCGTGACCTGGTCAGCCATATCCTGCTGCCGGTGCCGACGGCGCTCGGCAAGGGCGTGCTCGTGGCGCCGACCGTGTACGGGAACGTCCTTCTGGGCCCCACCGCCGAGGAGTTGGACGACAAGAGGGCCACGGGAACCACCGAGGACGGCCTCGCCGGACTGCGCGCCAAGGGCCGACGCATCCTGCCCGCGCTCCTGGACGAGGAGGTCACCACGGTCTACGCGGGGCTGCGGGCGGCCACCGAGCACGACGACTACCAGATCCACGCCTCCCCGGAGGAGCGGTACATCACCGTCGGCGGCATCCGGTCCACGGGCCTCACCGCGTCGATGGCGATCGCGGAGTACGTCGTGGGCCTGCTCGCCGAGACCACGGGTCCTGACCTCGGCCTCGACCTGGCGGCCCCCGACGACCTGGACCCGGTGCGCATGCCGAACCTGGGAGAAGCCTCCCCCCGCCCCTACCAGCGCGCCGATCTCATCGCCACCGACCCCGCGTACGGCAGCATCGTCTGCCACTGCGAGCGGGTGACCCGCGGGGAGATCAGGGACGCCCTCATCAGCACCGTTCCGCCCGGATCACTGGACGGACTGCGGCGGCGGACCCGTGCGCGGGGCGGTCGCTGCCAGGGGTTCTACTGCGGGGCCGCCGTACGGGAACTCTTCGACGGCTGGGGCGAGTCGGGGGTGGCGCGATGAGACGGCAGCGGAGCGTGGACGTACTCGTCGTGGGCGCGGGCCCCGCGGGGCTCGCCGCGGCCGCGCGCCTCGCCGCTGCGGGCGCGGGCACGGTGGAGGTCCTGGAGCGGGAGGCGCGGGCCGGCGGGGTGCCGCGCCACTGCCACCACGGCGGGTTCGGGCGGTGGGGAATGACGGGGCCGCAGTACGCGGAGCTCCTCGTCGAGGCCGCACTCGGCGCCGGAGCGGCCGTGCGGACCGGGGTGAGCGCCACCGGCTGGGCCGGGCCGCTGACCGTGGACACGACCGGACCGCACGGCCTGGAGCGGATCACCGCGCGTGGCGTGGTCCTGGCCACGGGCGCGCGGGAAAGACCGCGGACGGCGCGGCTCGTGCCGGGGACGCGCCCGGCGGGGGTCTTCACCACGGGAGAGCTGCAGCAAGCGGTCAACATCTACCGGCAGGAGATCGGGACCCGCGCGGTCGTCGTCGGCGCGGAGCCGGTGAGTTACGCGGCGCTGACCGCTCTGCGGCGCGCGGGCGTGGAGGCCGTCGCGCTCGTCACCAAGGAGGCGCGGGCCCAGGTGGGCCGGGGCAGGGCCGCGGCCGCCCGGCTCGGGTTCCCCTCCGTGCCGCTGCTGACCGGGGCTTCGGTGGCCGAACTCCTGGGCCACGGAAGGCTGTCGGGAGTGCGGCTGCGGCGGCACGACGGGCGGGAGCGCGTGCTCGCCTGCGACACGGTGGTGTTCACCGGTGACTTCGTCCCCGACCACGAGCTGGCCCGGCGCGGGGGTGTGCCCCTCGACCCCGGGACGCGGGGCCCGGCGGTGGACGCCTCGTTCCGCACCGCGTCACCGGGGGTCTTCGCGGTGGGCAGCGGGGTGCACGCGGTGGAGCCGGCGCGGGTGGCCGCCGGGGAGGGTGCGCGGGTCGCGGCCTCCGTGCGAAGGCATCTCGGGGGCGCGGGGTGGCCTGTCGACGCGGTGCCGGTCGTGGCCGACTCCCCGCTGTGCTGGGTGGCTCCGAACCGGCTCGTTCCGGATGCTCCGGGCAGCCGCTTCGTGCTGCGCTCGGCGGAGGCTTTGACCTGCCCCGTTCTGGTGGTGACGCAGGACGGGCGGCACTTGCACCGGCAACGGGTGCGGCGGAGGGTGCTGCCCGACCAGGGGGTGTATCTCTCGGGGGGCTGGACCGGGAGGGTGGATGCGGGGGGCGGTCCGGTGCGGGTGACGGTCGGGTAGGGCATTTTTCTGCCCCCGGCCCCGCCCCCTCCCGAAACTCGCTGCGCGAGGGCCTGCTCGACCGCCTGAGGGGCTGAAAGACATGTCCGGACCGGTGAGAAATCCAGCCTGTCCGGCGTTTGCGGAGGAACTCGGCGAAGCCGGTGATGACGGCAACAAGACCCCCGCGCCGAGCGGGTTCTCGGGAAGGGGCGAGGTCGGGGAAGGAAGACCGCTCTTCCGCCCAGCGCGGCCTCGCCGTAGACTAAAACTAGCAGCGCTAATTTACGTAATGCTGAACCGCAAACGATCCGGAGCCGTATCGTGCGCCCAGTCCACTTCGCCGCAGCCCGCCGCACCCCCATCGGCAAGCTCCGCGGCACCCTCTCCTCCGTCCGCCCGGACGACCTCGCCGCCACCGTCGTACGGGGCCTGCTCGCCGGCACACCCCAGCTGGACCCCGCCCGGATCGACGACATCTACTGGGGCGCCGCCAACCAGGCGGGCGAGGACAACCGCAACGTGGCCCGGATGGCCGCCCTCCTCGCCGGCCTCCCGGACTCGGTGCCCGGCGCCACCGTGAACCGCCTCTGCGCCTCCGGCATGGAAGCCGTCACCGCCGCCGCCCGCACCATCGCCTCCGGCGAGGCCGACGTCGTCCTCGCGGGCGGCTCCGAGTCGATGAGCCGCGCCCCCTTCGTCCTGCCCCGCCCCGACGAAGCACTGCCGCACAAGATGGAGACCGCCGACACCCGCCTGGGGTGGCGCCTGGTCAATCCCGCCATGAAGGACCTGCACGGCGTCCTCGCCATGGGAGAGACCGCCGAGGAGGTCGCGGGACGCCACGGCGTCTCCCGCGAACGCCAGGACACCTTCGCCCTCCGCAGCCACCAGCGGGCCGCCGAGGCCCGCAAGAACGGCCACTTCGACGACGAGATCCTCCCCGTCACACTGCCCGACGGCACCCTCGTCGAGCGCGACGAATGCATCCGTGAGGACACCTCGTACGAGAAGCTCAGCGGCCTGCGTCCCGTCTTCCGCAAGGGCGGCACCGTCACCGCGGGCAACGCCTCGCCGATGAACGACGGCGCGGCAGGACTCCTCCTCGTCAGCGAGGAGGCCCTGAACGACCTCGGCCTCGAATCCCTCGGGCGGTACGTCGCGGGTGCCTCCGCCGGTGTGCACCCGGACGTCATGGGCATCGGACCCGTACCCGCCACCCAGAAGGCACTCACCCGCGTCGGCTGGACCATCGGGGACCTCCAGGAGGCCGAGTTCAACGAGGCGTTCGCGGCCCAGGCGCTCGCCTGCGTCGACGCCCTGGGCATCGACCCGGAGCTGGTGAACCCGACCGGCGGCGCCATCGCCATCGGCCACCCCCTCGGCTGCTCCGGCGCCCGCATCCTGACCACGCTGGTGCACCGCATGCGCCGCACCGGAGCGGCCCGCGGCCTCGCCACGATGTGCGTGGGCGTCGGCCAGGGCAGCGCGCTGCTCGTCGAGCGCGACTGAGCCACCGACCGACCACCACCCCCTCACCCCCGCCTCCGCGTCACCCCCGCCTGCGCGTCACCCCCGCCTCCCCGCCACCCGTACCGCCGCGTCACCCGTACCGCCGCATGGAATCGGAGCACCCCCATGGCCACGCTGTCCCTCGCCGTGATCCTCGCCGAGCCCGCCCGCCGCCGGCCGGACCGCACCGCCCTCGTCGAGGGTGAACTGCGGCTCACCTTCGGCGAGTTGTGGGAGCAGGCCCGTAGGCAGGCCGCGGCCCTCGTGGGGCTCGGAGTGCGGCCCGGGGACCGCGTGGCCCTGATGGCGCCCAACACCGCGGAGTTCCCCCGCGCCTACTACGCGATCCTCGCCGCGGGCGGCGTCGTCGTCCCCGTACACCTGCTCCTGTCGGCGGAGGAGGTCGAGCAAGTCCTGCGGGACAGCGGCGCCACCCTGCTCCTTTGTCACCCCGCGCAGGCCGAGACGGGCAAGACCGCTGCCGCCGCCACGGACGTACGGATGCTGACCCTCGGCGGGGACGGCGAGCTGGAGACCCTGGCGGGCGCAGCCGAGCCCCTGACCAGCTACGTCACCCGTGAGGCCGACGACCCCGCCGTCGTCTTCTACACCAGCGGCACCACGGGCGTCCCCAAGGGCGCCGTGCTCAGCCACTTCAACCTGGTGATGAACGCGACCGTCTGCGCCTTCGACGCCCATGACGTGCGCGACGACGACATCGCGCTCGGCGCGCTCCCGCTCTTCCACGCGTTCGGCCAGACCGTCTCCATGAACGCGACCTGGCGCGCGGGCGCGACGCTCGTCCTGCTGCCGCGCTTCGACGCCGCGCGGGCGATCGAGTTGATGGCGAGGGAGGGCGTCAACACCTTCCACGGGGTGCCGACGATGTACGTGAACCTCGTGACTGCCGCGGCCGCGGCCGCCGCCTCTGGGTCCCGCTCCGGCTCCGCCCCCGCCTCCGCCTCCGCCTCCGAACTGCCCGAGCTGCGGCTCGCGGTCTCCGGTGGCGCCTCGCTGCCCGTGGCCGTACTCGAACGCTTCGAGGAGGCTTTCGGCGTACCGGTCTACGAGGGCTACGGCCTCTCCGAGACCTCGCCCACCGCCTCCGTGAACCAGCCCGTCTTCGGCACCAAGGCGGGCAGCATCGGCCACCCGCTGTGGGGCGTCGACGTGGAGATCGCACGGGCCGACGTCGAGGGGCGGATCGAACTGCTGCCGACGGGGGAGCTGGGTGAGGTCGTGGTCCGCGGCCACAACGTGTTCTCCGGCTACCTGGGGCGCCCCGAGGCGACCGCCGAGGCCGTCGTCGACGGCTGGTTCCGCACCGGCGACCTCGGGACCAAGGACGCCGACGGGTTCCTGGCCATCGTCGACCGCAAGAAGGACGTCATCATCCGCGGCGGCTTCAACGTCTATCCGCGCGAGGTCGAAGAGGTGCTCATGCGCCACCCGGACGTCGCGCACGTCGCCGTGATCGGTCTGCCCGACGACGTGCACGGCGAGGAGATCTGCGCCGTCGTCGTCGCGGCGCCTGGCGCGGCCCCGGACGCCGCGGGCATCACCGAGTGGTCCAAGGAGCACCTGGGCCGCCACAAGTACCCGCGCCGCGTGGAGTTCACCGACGAACTGCCGCTCGGCCCCAGCATGAAGGTCCTGAAGCGGGAGCTGCGGGTCACTTACAGCGGGGCTTGAGGCCGGTCTGCCCGGTCGTCGTGGGTGTGGCGGGGGGCCCGGTCGTCCTGGGTGCCCTGGGCCCTGGGTGTCCCGGTCGTCCTGGGTGCCGCGGGTGCCCCGGGCGTCCTGGCGTCCAGGATGTGGCCGACGCTGTCGGCGTCCGGATAGTTGGGTCTAGCATTTGTTTTCGGCATGGACATATCGATCTGGGGTTTCGCCGCGCTCGCCGCGGCCGCTGTGCTCGTCGGCTTCTCGAAGACCGCCGTCAGCGGGGCCAACACCGTCAGCCTCGCGGTCTTCGCCGCGGTCCTGCCGGCGCGCGAGTCGACCGGCGTCCTGCTGCCCATCCTCATCGCGGGCGACGTCCTGGCCGTCCTCACCTACCGCCGGCATGCCCACTGGCCCACCCTGTGGCGGCTGTTCCCCGCCGTCGCGGGCGGCGTGGTGGTCGGCACCGTCTTCCTGATGTGGGCCGACGACGCCGCGGTGCGTACGTCGATCGGGGCGATCCTGCTGATGATGGCGGCGGTCACGCTGTGGCGGCGCCGGACGCAGGCGGAGGGGGCGGAGGAGCCGTACGAGACCGCAGTCGCGCGACCCTCGCGCCGCTCTCGCCTCAAGGCCCCTTCCTACGGCGTGCTCGGCGGCTTCACCACCATGGTCGCCAACGCGGGCGGCCCGGTCATGTCGATGTATCTGCTTTCCGCGGGTTTCCAGAAGCTGAGCTTCCTGGGGACGTCGGCGTGGTTCTTCCTCATCGTCAACACCTCCAAGGTGCCGTTCAGCGCGGGCCTCGGCCTGATCGACGCGCACTCGCTGCTGCTCGACGCGGCACTCGTGCTCTTCGTCATCCCGGGCGCCCTCATCGGCAAGGCAGCCGTACACCGCATCAACCAGCGCCTCTTCGAGCAACTGGTGATCGGGGCAACGGTGCTGGGCGGCCTGCAACTGCTGGTGCGTTGAGCGGTCTGGGGCGGGCTGGGGGGTGTGCTGGGCGGTCTGGGTCGTGCTGCGGGGTGCGCTGGACGGTCCGGGTCGTGCTGCGGGGTGCGTTGAACTGCCCGGGTCGTGCTGCGGGGTGCGTTGAACTGCCCGAGTCGCGCCGCGGGGTGCGCGCTGGACCGCCCGAGAGGCGCCGCGCGCTGCCGCGTAGCCTCGGGGGATGCATGTGCTCGTCCTCGGCGGAACCACCGAAGCCCGCCGGCTCGCCGCCGACCTCGCCGCTCGCCCCGGCGTCCGTGTGACCACCTCGCTCGCGGGGCGCGTCGCCCGTCCGGCCGCGCTCGAAGGAGAGGTACGCAGCGGAGGGTTCGGCGGTGTGGACGGCCTGGCCGCCTGGCTGCGGGAGCAGGATGTGGACGCCGTCGTGGACGCCACCCATCCCTTCGCCGCCACCATCAGCGAGCACGCGGTCCTGGCCGCGGCGGCCACCGGCGTCCCGTCCGTCATGCTGCGCAGGCCGGGCTGGCGGCCGGAGCCGGGGGACCGCTGGCACGACGCCGCCTCGCTCGCCGACGCGGCGGCGCTGCTGCCCGCGCTAGGCCGCCGCGTCTTCCTGACCACGGGCCGCCTCGGCCTCGCAGCCTTCGCGCCCTCACCCGCGCTCCCGGACCTGGCGGAACTCCACTTCCTCGTACGCTCCGTGGACCCGCCCGACCCACCGCTGCCCCGCCACACCGAGGTGCTCCTGGACCGCGGCCCTTACACGGTCGAGGGCGAGACCGCGCTGCTGCGCGAGCACCGCATCGACGTCCTGGTGACCAAGGACAGCGGCGGCGCGGCCACGGCGGCCAAACTCACCGCCGCCCGCGCCCTTTCGGTACCCGTGGTAATCATCCGGCGCCCGCCACCACCGGAGGGCGCGACGGTACTACAGGACGAGGAGAGCGTCCTGACCCACTTGGACCTCGACCCCGACCCCGGCATCGACACCAGCCCCGGCTCTGACCTCGGGCCCGGCTCTGACCTCGACTTCGGCCGCGGCAGCCAGCCCTGACCTCGACCTCGAACCTGGGCTCCGTTTCCGGCCCTGACGTCGGCCGCGGCTTTGACTCTGGCCCCGGTCCTGGCCCCGGTCCTGGCCCGGGTCCCGGCCTCGGCCCCGGCCCCAGCCCCGCCCCCGACCCTGATCCCAGCCCCGACCTCCGCCCCAGCCCGACCCTGACCTCGCCCCCAGCTCTGACCGCGACCACCGCCCCAGCCCCGACCCCAGCCCCGATTTCAGCCCCACCCCGACCTCGACCTCGACCTCCGCCCCACCCCCGACCTCGACCCCAGCCCCAGCCCCAGCTCCAGCCCTCCCCCCCAGCCCCAGCTCCAGCCCTCCCCCCCCGGCCCCCAGCTAGGCCCTCCCCGTCGAGATCGGAACCGGCTTTCTCGCCTCGGGGGCGAGGCCGTGTTCCAGGTCCTCCACCAGCAGACGTTTCGCGATCGCGTCGACCGCCTTGACGAGGTCCTGGTCGGCGGGGCGGCCGCTGTCCCTCTCCACCTGCTCGCCCAGCCACCCGGCCCACGCCTTGCCGATCACGTCGGCCTCACGTTCCCCTGCGGGCGTGTGCGAGAAGAGCATGCCGGTGCGGGTGAGGAAGCCTTCCTCGACCATGCGGTCGAAGACCGGCACCAGGACCTCGGCCGGCAGCTGACGCCGTGCGGCGATCAGGCTCAGACTCGCGTGACCGACCATCCGGTCGAACAGCGCGACCTGCATAACGGCCCACGCACCGGCGATGTCGAGCCGCGTGTCGGACTCGCGGATGACACGACGAGCGGTGTCCATACCGGTGTTGCGGATGATGTTGCCCACCGCCAGTTCGAGCACCCGGTCCCGGCTGCCGCCCGAGGTCGGCGACGCGAAACCCTCGCCCATGTCCGACGAACTCATCCGCGCGCTGTCCCGCAGCTGCACCTGCTTGAGGAAGAGGGCAACCAGGAACCCGAGCAGCGCCACGGGCACCGTCCACAGGAACACGGTGTGCAACGTATCGGCGTACGCCTTGATGATGGGCGCCGCCGCCTCCGGGGGCAGGCCGTGCAACCCCGCCGGACTCTGCGCGGCCTTGGCCAGCACGGCGGGATCGGCCGACCCGGCCTTCGCCGCCGCCGCGACCCCGTCCTCCAGGTTCGGCTTCAGCGTGTTGGCGTAGATGGTGCCGAACACGGCGGTGCCGAAGGAACTGCCGAGCGTACGGAAGAAGGTGACCCCGGAGGTCGCCGTACCCAGATCCGAGTAGACGACGGTGTTCTGCACGGCGATCGTCAGGACCTGCATGCAGAGCCCGATGCCGGCGCCCAGGACGAACATGTACAGCGATTCGAGCCAGGTGCTCGTCTCGTTGTCCATCAGCGAGAGCAGATACAGGCCGAGCGCCATCACCAGGGCACCCACGATGGGAAAGATCCGGTACTTGCCGGTCTTGCTCACCACGTTGCCGCTGAAGATCGACGCGATGAGCAGCCCGATCACCATGGGCAACGTCCGCACACCCGAGATGGTGGCCGAATCCCCGTCCACGTACTGCAGATACGTCGGCAGGAAGGTCATCGCGCCGAGCATGGCGAAGCCGACGATGAAGCTGAGGATCGAGCAGACCGTGAAGACGGGATTGGCGAAGAGCCGCATCGGCAGCATCGGTTCGGCGGCCCGCGTCTCGACCACGCAGAACAGCGCCAGCGCGACCGCGCCGCCCACGAACAGCGCGATGATGGTGCCCGATCCCCACGCGTACTGATTGCCGCCCCAACTCGTCGCCAGAATCAGCGCGCTGGCGCCGATCGCGACGAACGCGATGCCGAGATAGTCGATGACGGGCCGCACCGCCGACTTCACGACGGGAATCGTGCGGGCCGCGGCGATCACCACGACGATCGCGATGGGCACGTTGACGTAGAAGGCCCAGCGCCAGGTCAGATGATCGGTGAAGAGCCCTCCGAGGAGCGGCCCGATGACGGTGGCAACGCCGAAGACGGCCCCGATCGCCCCCTGATACTTGCCGCGCTCACGCAGCGGGATGACGTCGGCGATCAGCGCCATCGAGGTCACCATGAGCCCGCCCGCTCCGATGCCCTGCAGCGCACGCCAGGCGATGAGCAGCGTCATGTTGGTCGACAGGCCGCACAGGAACGAGCCGGTGATGAAGACGACGGCCGAGACCTGAAAGACGATCTTCCGCCCGAAAAGATCGCCGAACTTTCCGACGAGCACGGTGGCCACGGTCTCGGCGAGCAGATACGACGTCACGACCCACGACATGTGCTCGGCGCCGCCCAGATCCGCCACGATCGTGGGCAGCGCGGTGCCCACGATGGTTTGGTCGAGCGCGGCGAGCAGCATCCCCAGCATGATCGTCACGAAGACGATGTTGCGGCGGCGCTTGTCGAGTACGGGCGGCCCTTGCGCGGGGGCCTCGGCGGCGGGCTCGGCGGTGGTCGTCACACCGTCACCCTCACACCGGCCACGGGCGTGTGCATGCGGGGCCGGTCCGGTCCGGTGACGCGGGGCTCGCGCGAGTCCCCTCAGTCCAGGTTGCGGCGCAGCAGGTAGGTGTCCATGATCCAGCCCTTGCGCTCGCGCGCCTCGGCCCGGAGGACCTCGATGCGCGGGGCGGCCTCGTCGAGCGGCCCGGAGACGAGGATCTCGTCGGCGGTCCCGATGTAGGCGCCCCAGTAGATGTACATGTCGCCGCCCGCCCCGTCCTCCCCACCCTGATAGCGCCGGAACGCCTGGTGGGCGTCGAGCATCACCACGACGTCGTCGACACCCTCGGGAAAGCCGCCGTCGGCGAGGCGGCGCCCGGTGGTGATCTGAACGGGGCGCGCCACCCGGTTCAGACCGGTGCGGTGCCGGGCGGCGAGCGAGGAGACGCTGCTGATGCCCGGCACGACGTCGTACGAGAAGGTCAAGTCGCCCCGGCCGAGTACCTCCTCCAGAATCCCGAGCGTGCTGTCGTACAGAGCGGGGTCCCCCCACACCAGGAACGCGCCGCACTCGTCCGCACCGAGCTCATCGGCGATCATCCGCGCGTAGATGTCGGCCCGGCGGCTGCGCCAGTCCCCGACGGCGGGGGAGTAGTCCGCACCGCCCGCCTTCCGGTCGCGCGCCGGGTCCCGCGCCTCGACCACGCGGTAGGCACCGTCGGCGCGGTGCGCGTCAAGGAGGTCGCGCCGCAGCTGGACGAGGTCGTCCTTCTCCCCGCCCTTGTCGAGGATGAAGAACACGTCGGTGCTCTTCAGAGCCTTGACGGCCTGCAGGGTCAACTGGTCGGGGTCGCCAGCGCCGATACCGATGACATGAATCTTTCGCACGCCGAGAGTCTGCCGTATGGGGTCAGGGCGAGCCGGGCCGGGTCAGGCCCGCCACCGACTTCGCGGTGCCGCTCACATACAACCCGCGGTGTCCTTCGCCGCCTGCACCGGCGGTGTCGCCCCCCTGCTGCCCCCACAGCGCCACTCGTATCCGACCCGCCGTGTCATGCACTGTCGGCACGGCGATGTCACTTGACTGCAGCCCGCGGCGTCACTCGCGACTGCAGCCCTGGGTGTCACTCGCCGACACCCCAGCACCATCACTTGCCGTCGGCCCCGCGCAACCGCGGCGCGTGCTCGGCGGCGTCCACCGTAGACCCGTCCGCCTCCAGAAACTCCGCCAACTGCCGAGCCCACAACACAAGTCCGTCCACATCGATCCCGTACGGCCGCTCACTCTCCCTCCCGGCATCGATCGCGCCCGCTCCCCTCAGCAGCAGCCGCGCCCCGCCCGTGAGGTTGCCGCGGGCCGAGTGGGTCAGCCCAACGGCCAACTGCGCGAGCCCTTTCCACAGGTCACGCTCGTCATCGGGCCCCGACTTCCAGGCGTCCTCGAAGACCTCGTGCGCGTGAAAGGGCCGCCCCGCGTCGAGCAACGCCTGCGCCTGCATGACTGTCTCCTCGGGCGTGCGCGTCACCCCTTCGGGCTGCCGCTCCACGCCTTCGGTGCCATACGGCAAGGGTCGCCCGAGCCCATCACGCGGCCGCGCGTTGCGGGCCCGCCCTTCGTCGTCACGGTCACGGCCACGGTCGTCGGATCGAGGTGCGGTACTCATACGGCGATTGTCCCTCGCCAGACGTCCGCCGGGGGGAGCGGACCACCCCCGAACGTGGGGTAAAGTTCTGTCTGCGCGATCACGCAGAACACCGCGAGACACGCGCACCGGGACGTGGCGCAGCTTGGTAGCGCACTTGACTGGGGGTCAAGGGGTCGCAGGTTCAAATCCTGTCGTCCCGACGGAAACGTCGCAGGTAGGGGCCATCTTCGGGTGGCCCCTACTTCGTTTTGGAAGGAATTCTGGGAGCGGGGGGCCGCTCCCAGAATTGCTCCCTGGGGACGGGGGCCCTGGGAGCGACGTCAACCGGGGTTCGACGGGGTGAACGCGGTAGCGGGATGTGGTGCAGGTCGACGGGGCGTTGGCTGGGGGTGACTGCTCCTGTGGGTCCTTTTGCCGCGGTGCAAGTGGACGCTCGCGTCTGTAGGGCGCGGGTACGCGGATGCTCCGAGTGGTTGCGGTGTCGCGCTGGGCATGCCTGTGGCTGTACGTCGCGGGACAGGAGACATGGGGCCTGCCGCTGGTATCCGAGGTTCTCTGCAACCGAGATGGCTGGCGTGTGATGCGGTTGGGGACTCGAGTGGAAGCACCGTTCGTACGGTGATGTTGCTTTCCGCTGCAGGCTGCATGCAGGGATTGCTTGACGGGAGGTAGCCGAGTTTCAGGCACACCGGCCCCCGCTGTCTCCTTCGCTGCTTCCTGCTAGTGCTATCCGATGCCTCGCGAGTGGCCGTTTCATGGTCAACGGAGAGCCGCCGCCCGGCCGATATTGCGGGTTCAGTCGGCGATGTCGACGCCGTACCCCTGTGCGAGGGCATCGAGGCTGTGATCGTAGCCCTGGCCGACGGCGCGCAGACGCCAGAGTGGACCTCTGCGATAGATCTCTGCGAGCAGCATGGTGCGTTCTGTGGTGGCTGCGTCCAAGGTGGCCCGGGCGAGCGGTGCTCCACTGCTGCCGGGGGCGGCACCGATCTGGATCGCGCCGACGGTGCCGAAGGTGGCGGTGCCGTCGATGGCGGCAGCGACGACCACCTTGCGGCTCGCGGGAGGCAGGGACGCGAGGTCGAGGGCGATGGACTGTTCAGCGGGACCGCCGGTCAGGAGCCGGACGTTGCCAGCGGGGCTTTCCGGGGCGCCGTAGAAGATGAAGTCCTCGTCGAAGGTGACCTGTTCGTCCTCGTCGAGGATGAAGGCGACGACGTCGATCTCGCAGTCGGCCTGCGGAGCCCAACTGGCTGTAATGTGCCACTCGGGCGCGGATGTGCTGTGTGGTTCGGGCAGGTTGATAACGCCTCCCCGCGGCATCACCTGCGGCTCTTGCAGCCGAACAGTCACCACGTCCTGGTCGGCGGTGGCCGGAAAGTTGAGCCAGTGCGGATCGCGTACTGGTAGTTCAACGGCGGTGATGCGGCTCATGCGCCGGTCGGCCTCCCCGCCCGGGAGGAGCACGATGTCGGTGACGCTGGCGGACAGGTTGATTGCTGCCGACCCACCGAGTTCGACGACACGGGTGCGAGCTGCCACAGCATCGGCATGGATACCGCCAAGCACCAGCACCCGGTGTCCTGCCAGTGGTAGGTCCAGAGTCTCGCCGGAGGGTTCTCGTCGGCGCGTGGCGGGGACGGATTTGCCGAGGGCGGCCGTGGGGTAGGCGGCTCCCGGGCCGGATGGGGCGGGGATCTCGGTGGACACCGGTTCCATAGTCCGGGCCTGTGCCGCTTCAGCGTTAGCTGCTGGGACGGCCATTACTGCGCCGGGTGCCTCATGAGTCGCCCCGGTCTGTACGTCGGCCAGCAACCGCAGGAAGGTGTCTTCGTCGATGACTGGCACGCCTTCGACGGCCGCACGCCGGGCCTTCGATGACTGGGACTTCGGCTCGTTGGTGACCAGTGCACTGGTGTGCCGACTGACAGAAGTCATCATGTTCAGCCCGGCGGCCACGCCCCGGCCGATCAGCTCCGCTCGTGCGTGGGTGGTTTCACCGGTTATCGCGATCTTCATCCCCTGCAGCAATGGGCCACCGGGAGGAAGCCGTCCCGGATTGCGGTACCCGCAAGGAGTCTTGGGCGGCTTCGGCGTGAACTGGGACTCCGCTCGGGGAGGGCAGCTCACCAACGGCAACGGGAGAGCAAGCCGCGCCGCCTCCCGCAGCGACGCTCGCAAGATCCCGGCCAGCACCCGGGTGTCGTCCAGCGCGTCGTGTGCCTGCTGCTGCGATATGCCGTAGTGGGCGGCCAGAGTACCCAGCTTCATGTCGTCTGTCGGCGGATCCACCTGACGATTCAGGGTCAGGGTGCAGAGCCGCTGGGACACCGGCAGCCACAGCCGCGCGCGGGCGAACTCATAGGCCAGGAACTCGTAGTCGAACTGAGCGTTGTGGGCGACCAGGACCCGGCCCTGGAGCATTGCCCCGATCCGCACGGCGACCTGATCGAAGGTCGGCGCACCCTGCAAGCGCTCAGCGGTCAGTCCGTGCACTTCCACCGGCCCCGGGTCGCATCCCGGGTTGAACAGCGTGGAGAACTCCCCGGTCTGCTCGCCGTCCGCGCCGATCGTTACCACCGCGAGGGACAGAACCCGGTCCCTCCGGGCTACGAGCCCGGAGGTCTCCACGTCGACCAGTGCCCACTCGCGCGCGTAGTCGCCCGTGACGGGCACGTCCAAGGAGGCGGAGACGAGACTCATGGCGCCAAGGATGATGCGGTATGTAGACCTCCTTCAACCTGTATGCCGATTTTCCCCGCTCTGGAAGCGCACGGTGCGCTGCGGCCCACGGAGAGATCGCCCGGGACCTTGGAAGCCTTCGGGACGAACAGCCGCCAGTGGCTACACGGGATCGTTCCCAGCGATGCTCGTGGACGTGCCCCTGATCAGCAACACGTCTACCCAAGACGTGGGAGGGCTGATGCGCTGCATTCACTCACGTCTGCGTTCGTTGCTGAATCGGGCGCGACCGCGGCAGTGGGCAGGCTAGTGGACCTCTCCGATCGAGTTCGATTCTCCGCGCCGACGCCCCATGTCGCGCAAAGGGGTACGCGTGAGGGGTGTTGATGGAGGCAGGAGAGTTCTGGGCACACCGTGCGCGGGCGCATGCCCCGGTTGCCAAGGTGGAAGTGCTTCGTCTCGGTGTGAAACGTCCGCCGCGCGTCAAGGTCCGCTTTACCGCGGACGAGGACGAGGGCCACGAGGCGTGGGTGCCGCGCTCACAGTTGCACGTTCCGTGGGAGCAGGCCGACAGGTGGCTGGCGGAAGAGCGCCGTTGGGAAGATCTAGCAGGTGCCACGCCTCAGCGCGACGTGCCGGAACGGCGAGTGGTGGACACCGTTTTCGAATCCCGTCCTTGGGGTGAATTGGCGAACGTCGGCTATTCGCGACACGACGATGCGCGGCTGGTCAGCGTGTGGAGCTCTGGCTGCCCATGAGCTGCTGCACCGCGGCCAGGAGTTCCTCGAGCGCTCTCGGTTGTGCTGCGAGTTCGGCGAGGGAGACGGACGGCCACCCCTTGTATCCCTTCTCGCGCTGAACCTCGAGCTTGGCCTTGAGATCCCCGATGGCCGGCAGAGCGGCCGCGAAGGCGGCCGTGCCGTCGACGCCCAAGTGGTGGGTGATGGAGCCGAAGCTGAAGGCGAGCTCGACCTTGGTGCTGTCGTACAGCGACAGCGTCCAGACCGGCACATGCCGGCCTCCGGCCGGATAGTAGACGGACATGCTCGGGTATTGGGCCGTACCGCCTTCGAGCCGTCCGTGGGTTGCTGCGTGGTCCAGCAGCGCAGTCGCCGACCGCTGTAGGTCCGGGGCGAGGCGACCGCGTATCGCCGCGTCCATGTCGGCCCGGGTGGTGTGCTGGGTGCCGCGCCGGCCGGTGGGAGACTTCGCCACGGTGGCGGCCTCTCCGTGGATACGCGGGACCAGCACGCGCAGGTCTCCGCCACCCCGGTACTGGGTCAGCTCTACCGCGTACACATCGGTGTGTCGCATCTGCCGGTTGAGGAACTCGACGATCGCCCTCAGCTCGAGAGGGATGCGGTCGGCCACGAAGAGCAGCCGCATCTGCCCGGCCGCGAGCCGCTCCTCGACCGTCGTCCAGAACTCCTCCGGGGACTGCTCGCCCAGCAGTTCTCCATACGCCTCATCCAAGGACCTGCCATCCAGCGTGCAGGTCTCCTCGAATGAGCGCTGCAGCAGCGCGGCCGGCCAATAGCGGGCTCCGTTCGCGGCGTAGTCGAGCATCTGGCCCACGACTTCCCGACGTATTCGGGTATCGCTGGCCCGCTTGACCTCCACCAGCGTCGGCACGCCATCGGCGTCCACGAACAGATGGTCCAGGGAGAAGGCCCGGCCGGTCTCCGCGCTCGTGGGGACTCCCATCTCTCTCGCCACCAGCACCAGCCGCAGCGGCTGCCCGTCAGCCAGCGAACCGAAGTCCAGGACGCGAGGATGCCGGGCGAGCAGCTGCTGGAATTCCGCCTCGGTCTCAAACCCGGTCGGCTCCAGCGTCTGCAGGCCTTCACCCAGGACGAACACCCGTTGATCAGTCACTTGCCACCCCACCCTTTGCACCCGCTGATGTCCGTGACCAAGGCCAAGAATCGCTGTCACGCTTATGCATACCGCATCGCACTGACAGACTCACGAATGGCGAAGGGTCTGGTGGAACTGCCCGGACAACCAGGGGCGTTATGCCGAGAAGGTGACCGCTTCTGTGTGGCGACGCAGTGGAGTGCGTTTCACCATGACCTCCGGCATATTCGTGCAACCACGGCTTTGATCATTTCGGGCTGGCGGGTCGCCGGAGGTCAGCAGTGGTGCAGCAGTTTTGAAGCGGCGTGGGGCCTCCATGCTGACCGTGTGCCGCCAGATCGGTCGAACTCGATGGTGATGGTCTCTCGTGTGCGGGGCGACCGCGTGAGCCTGTGTGCCCTGCGGGCGCCCCGTTCGCGGGAGACAGTGCAATGAAGGGGGTCAGTCCTCGCACCCGTCGACGTCGTCGTCGCATCCGTCCACATCGCCGGGGGCGATCGTGGTCAGGCGCCATGCGATGAGTCCCGTGCCGTTCTGGTCGGCTTCGACGTGCGCCGTGAACGGCTTGCCCGCCGGGAGGTTGAAGTGGTCCGCCTCGCGGTCCCCACATCCCACCCCGTAGGCCTGCTCGTCCGCACCCCGAGACAGGGTCAGAGTGAGCTCCTCGGCCCCGTCCGTGTCACACGTGATCTCGAGTCGGTACGGTTTGTCGCCGCTCGCGCGGAAGGACTTCTTCAGGCCCGACCCCAGGTACGCGGTGCCGGAATCGACGAGCTCCGCCTCCGTACCGTCGTCAGCGGCGGCCTTTAGTGCCTGCTCGGCACGCCGCAAGGCGTCGTCCGGCTCCCACGGCCTGCCCGTGCCTCCGGAAGACGCCGACGGCTTCGACGGCTTCGACGGCTGCGTCGATGCGGCGGCACTCTCCTTGGGTCCCCTCCCGCCCTGTTCATCCGCGCAGCCAGACATCAGGACGGCCAGGAGCGCAGCGGACAGAGGGAGGGTATGACGTATGCGCATGAAATGACCCTATCCGGGAGGAACGAGCTGGTACTCGCGGCCCAGCGCGTCGGCCTGGGTGTTGCCGTACACGGACACCTCGCCGTCGGACCAGCGCACGAAGACGTCGTCCTCCCAGAGGTTCCCGCCGAACTCGCCCGGAGCGATCACCCGTGCGTGCTTCCACGTGCCGTTTGGGCCCTTGAGCTGGTTCTCCTTACCGACGCCGTGTGCGCCGATATCTTCGTAGATGGTGAGTTCACCGTCCGACCAGCGCACGAAGAGGTCGAAGTCGGAGTTGGCGGACCCGTCGAAGTCTCCGCCCGCGATGACCGAGGCGTGCTCTTTCCACAGGGCGTTGGGGGCCAGGAGTTGCTGCTCGGCGTGGAAGCCGCCGCCGTCGACGTTGGTGTATTTGGTGACTTCCCCGTCGACCCAGCGGACGACCAGGTCGTCGGCCCACTTATTGCCGCCGTACTTGCCTGTCGCGATGCCCTTCGCGTACTTCCACGTCGAGCCGGCCTTGGCGACAGTGATCTCGTTTGCCGGGTGCTCGGAGGTGGTGGTGGGCAGTTGAGTGTGCTCGTCGATGTCCTTGTAGATCGTGACCTCGCCGTCGATCCACTTGACCATCAGGTCGTACGCGTTGGAGCCGGTGTAGTCGCCGGCCGTGATGACCTCGGCGTAGTCGGCCTACATCTTGTTCGGCTTGGCGAGGCGCGTCTCACAGGGCTGGCCCTGGGCACAGCCGTTGTAGAAGCCCTGCGACTGGTCGCCGGGGTAGAGCGTCATTTCCCCGTCGGACCATTTCACGATCCGGTCGCCGTCCTGCGTCTTCTGCGAGGAGGTGTGGAACTGGCCGGTGGCCGCGGCCGTGGCGTGGCGCCAGAGCCCCGCGTCGCCCATGCCCTGGTTCTGGGAGGGCTTGTCCGGCGTGTAGTCGTTCACGGCCTGGTTGTAGAGGGCACCCGCGGAGGCGTACACCCTGCAGATGGTCTGTCGCACGCTGGACAACCCCGCCGTGGCCCGATTCTGGAAGCAGAACCGGCCCTCATCCCTCAGACCATGGCGTCGTGACCGCGGCTACCTCGACTCCTACCGGTCCGGCAGCCGCGATGTGGTGGAGCAGTTGTGTCAGCAGCAGCTCTACCTCGACCGGCGAGCGACCTACCGTCTAGCCCCGTGAGCCTGGGGCCTTCCGGCTGGCAGCTGGACAGATGTTCCCCTCTCCCTCGGCGCGTCATCGATGTCCTGGCCGCGGCCGGATTCAAGCGGTCGGCGTACGACGGGGCTGGCAGGAGTGGGAGTTGCCGGAGGCGCGCCCTAACCTCTTTCCGATGCCGCACTCGCGAGACGTGGCGTGATCTACTTTGGAGAACGTTGTGAAAGCGTCCAGATTGGCTCTGGTGCTATGGCACATCCCGTGATGTTCGAGGACGACGACCCGTACCTGGTGCGGCTGCGCCGGGTGGCACTGGCGTTCCCGGATGCGGAGGAGCAGATCGCGCATGGCCGACCGGGCTTCCGGGCCGGCAAATACTTTGCCTGGTACGGCGGTTCGACCAAGGGCTCTGCTGATGACCGCATCCGCTACGACCGGGCTCTGATCGTCCTGCCGGACGACGCCGACCGTGCGGCCCTCGCCGAGGACAAGCGCTTCTTCGAACCCGCCTATCTCGCCCCGTCCGGCTGGATCGGCATCGACCTCGCCGCCGGCGGCACCACGGCCCCCAGGACGTGGACTGGCAGGAGGTGGCTGAACTCCTCGACACGTCCTACCGCCAGGTCGCCGGCGTCCGGCGGGTGGCGTGCCTGAATGCGGAAGGCAGCCCGGCGGGTCCGTCCGAACCGTCCGGCTGAGGGCTTCTTCTTCCTGGGGCGGTGTGAGCATGGGGCCTCCGGACCGGCACGGTAGGCGCGCCGATGGGAGGGAGGCACGGGTCGGGTGACCCACGTGGACCCAGCGGCGTGCTGGCGTAGAAGCCCGCGTCAGTGCTCATCAGCACCGTGTCAGTTCGGCACCATGAGTACCTGCCGGCGCCGGCAGGTACTGAGGGGAGTTACGTGGCCGGGACCTTGTGTCGTGGGCAGCGCGCAACGAGGCCCAATGGAGGCGCAACCGGCGGCCGGAGCAGTCACTAACGTTGCTTGCAGATCAGCACCTGGTCACCTGGCCGTCGGCTCGAGGTGTTCTCGATGCCCCGCCGTGAATGGCTGAAGACCGGACAATTCGAGTCGGTCGTAGGCTTGACCGGCGGGATCTGGCGCGGTGACGGACGGGCGCATCTTTCTCGATTCCACGCATTACTGGGGTGTTCACTGGGTTCTGTGTCGAGGTGACCAAGTTCCGGTGGCCGTTCTCGCCCGACCCCGGCCCGCCGCGCTTTCTGGCCAGCAGGTGGCCACGTGCCTCGTTGAAGCGGCGCCATTCCCCACGCCAACCGGGCGGCCAGATGGAGGACGATGCTCCGCTGCCGCCTTTCATGTTGTCCCTGCGGAGTGCCGCCCAGGCGCCGGTGGGGCGGCCGAGGTCGTCCAGTTTGCCAAATCTGACGCTGCCGTCCCACAGGTAGGCGTCCATCTCGAGACATGCCTTCGGGACGAGTTCGAGCGGGTCGCTCCAGGTGTGGGGGTTGTGCGGGTAGTTGACGGGTCGGGGGCAGGGTCAAGGCCGAGTGGGGCGGGGCTGGTGAAGCGGGCAGTGTCGGGGTCGTAGTGGCGGAAAAAGTTGTAATGCAGGCCGGTCTGGTGATCGGCGTACTGGCCGGGGAAGCGCAGCGGTGTGTAGGCGGAGGCGTCACGGTTCCAGGTGGTTGTGCCCCACAAGGTGGTGCGTGACTGACAGGCGATGTCGCCGTGTTAATCGACGAGTTCCGTTGGCGTTTCGACCAGGTCGGTGACGATGGCGAAGAAGCGGGCGTCGACCTCGGTCGACACCCTGGTTGCCGCTGCGGATTCTGGACCGGGCGTGCCGCCTGCTCGGAGAGCGGAGCCGCCGGAGTGGAAGCTTGCAACCGCTGACGGATCTGGAGCATCGCAGGTTGCTTCTATCTTGAGCCTGAGATTAAAAGGTTATGTGTGTGAAAATCCTTGGATCTGGGGAAGATTCGGAGCGGATTTATGACTCTCGCCACAGCATGTCCCTTCTGTGTGTGATGGAGTTGATCTTGACCACAAGGCCCGGCAAGCGCCCATCGCCCTCACAGGGCTGGGTTGCGAGCTATGCCTGAAAAGCACGTTCAAAGGAGTACGGCGCGTGCAGAACAGCACACACCGTCGCCAGTTCAGCAAGCTCTCCCTTGCTGCTGTATCCGCCACTGTCGGGGCAGCGCTCTTCGCCTCCGCGATTCCGGCCAACGCCGCCACCGCCACCGCGCCTGCAGGCAGCGCGGCCCAGGCTGCCGCTGTCGTGGAATCTGCCACGGGGACGGCCGACATCGCTGCGTCAACGGCGGCTCCGGGCACGCCGGCCAAGGCAGTTACCGCTACGGGTGGGGCTGCCCTCACGGTCATTGCACCGGAGAAGGCGAACGGCGCCCTCCACGCCGCGGACGACAACGGCTCTTCCTTCGGCCTCACCCTGCCGGGTGCCAAGGACGTTGTCGGAGTCAAGGCTGGATCGGGCACCGTGATTTACCCCGACGCCGCAGCCGCGACGGACATCGCCGTGCAGCCGACCAAGGACGGTGGAGCCCGCACCTTGGTCACGCTCAAGGACGGCAAGGCCGCCGAGACCCACCGCTTCCAGCTCGACATCCCGCAGGACGCGAGTATCACCGAAGACGGACAGGGCGGCTTCGAGATCACTCGCGAGGCAGGCGAGGGCATCCACGTCCCGGTTGCCACGATCGACGCGCCGTGGGCCAAGGACGCGAACGGCAAGAGCGTTCCCACCAGTTACAAGCTGGACGGCACCGATCTCATCCAGACCATTGCGACCGACGAGGAGACCGCATTCCCGGTGGTCGCCGACCCCAAGATGACGTGGGGCATCGTGACGGGCACTGCGTACTTCAACAAGAAGGAGACCAACGCGATCGCCAACAATGGCGCTCTGTCCGGTGTGGTCTCGGGGTTCCTCCCGCCGGGTCTGAACATCTACTGGGGCGCACACGCCGCGGTCATCACCACGACGGCGCTCAAGGCGAAGAACGCCAAGAAGTGCATCAAGGTCAAGTTCGCGGCTGGGATATTCATCCCGGGCCAATACTCCGGTGGGCACTGCAAGTAGTAACAACAACAACGCGATCGGAGAATGACTTTGAGCAGCTCGTGGCTCATCTACAGCGGAGCCCTGTTGGTGCTCCTGTCCATCGGGGTCCTGTTCTTTGTAGGCAGACCTACGACACCCGCCTGGCGTGACGCCACGTCGATAACCTGCGGCGTCATCGTCTTTGCTGTTGTGTGTGTGCTGGCTCTGCTCCTTCACGCACCGGCTCAGATCGCGGTGTCTGGCGCCTGCTTCTGGATGGCTGCAGCCATCACCGGCGTGCATGCCCTGCGCGGCCGTATCAGTTCGCAAAGCTGACCACGACGGGCCCGCACCCTCGGCATGAAATCGCCAGGAGTGCGGGCCGTTTTGCGTTGCACCGAGCAGCCGAAGGCCGAAGTGGTTCTGTCCCTCGCTGTGTGGAAGGTGACGCTGGGGCAGGCGTTGGCGGTAGCGTGATCGGCTGCTGCATGGGAGGTCCATGTGTCCGGCCGGGCCGCCGTGTGGGGATTCCGGTGGTGAGTGAGGGGACCGTGATGAGCGAACTGGTGAAGCCCGGGGTTGAGGTTCCGGAGGGTGATGCGCCTGTTGAGTTGACCGTCCGGGATCTTGTGGTTGGGGACGGGCCCGAGGCGCTGCCGGGCAGGGTCGTCCAGGTTCACTACGTAGGGGTTACGTTCGCGTCCGGAGCAGAGTTCGACTCCTCCTGGGAGCGGGAGCAGCCGTTCAAGTTCGCCGTGGGCGGTGGCAAGGCCATCAAGGGCTTGGACAGGGGGGTGAGGGGAATGCAGGTCGGCGGTCGGCGGGAGATCATCGTTCCCCCGCGGCTCGGTTACGGCAAGCAGTCACCCTCTGCGTTGATTCCGGCTGGCTCGACGCTGATCTTCGTCGTGGACCTGCTCACGGTCGTGGGCGGGCCTGCCGGACGAGGCCCGGCTTGACCGGCTCGGGCTGAACCTGGCGTTCCGTGGCGGCGTGGGTGAGGTGCTGGACGTCTCACCCACACCGGTCAGTTGCTTGGTCGGGAAGCGGTTCTGCCGTGTTGTTCACCGGCCATGACGGAGCAGGCGGTGGGGGTCAGCAGACGCTGTCTGTCGGCTTCGGGTTGCCCAGGCCGAACAGCGGGCGCAGGCGTAGGCCGGCCCAGGTACCGAGGATGGCCACCGCTGCCCAGATCCAGCCGTGGAGGGAGCCCGAGGCGATGCCGGCCAGGTAGGCGCCGATGTTGCAGCCGCCGGCGAGGCGGGCGCCGACGCCCATCAGGGTGCCGCCGATGACGGCTGCGAGTGCCGTGCGTGCAGGGATGTTGCGGTGCAGTTGCCACACGCCACCGGCCGCTGCCGCGACGGCCGCGCCGACCATGATGCCGATGTCGGTGAGGCTGGTCTTGTCGGCAAGGACTGGCCCCGACAGCTGGGCCGCGCTGGCGGGTTGTTGCCAGAATGCCCAGCTCTCCGGCGTGCCACCGAGTGCGCCCACGACCTTCGAGCCCCACAGGGCGAACGCGCTGGTGACGCCCCAGGCGCCACCCGAGACGAGCAGAACGCCGGCGCCGAGCACCGCCAGCGCCAGGGCTCCGGCGGCCAGCGGCCAGGAACCCCTGACCGCACGGCGGAGGGCGCCGCGCGCTGATGGCGGGGTGCCGACCGGCGGGGGATTGCGGCGGGCCTGCACGGCGCGGGCGATGAACCAGATCGCGGCGAGCGCGGCGATCGTCACCGCCCAGGAGCCGAACCAGCCGACGTGGTCGGACAGCACGTACGGATCGAGCGCAGGCAGATCGTTCCAGAGGCCGAACTGCCAGGCGGCGAGGGTGGAGCCGGTGATGAAGCCGAGGAGGGTGAGCACGATGGTGCCCTGGCCGGAACCGACGGCGAAGAGGGTTCCGGAGGCGCAGGCGCCGCCGAGTTGCATGCCGATGGCGAAGAGGAAGGCGCCGATGAGCAGCGCCACGCCTATCGGTCCGGCGCTGGGTGCGGGCACTGAACCGAACAGGCCGCTGCCAGTGCCGATGATCAGGGCGAAGAGCGTCGCGGTGGTGCCGAGCAGCAGGGTGTGGGCACGCAACCCGGTGCCGTTTCCGACGGCCACCAGCTGCCGCCAGGCCGAGGTGAAGCCGAACCGGGAGTGGAACAGGGCGACCCCGAGTCCGATGCCGAGCAGGAGCAGGGTGCCGGGCTTGGCCCCGTGCTCCGCGAAGACGTACGCGGCGAGCGCGATGCCGATGGCGCCTGCGATCGCCAGCGGCGCCCGCCGGACCGGCGGCAATGCCTCGGCCCGGGGCGCGGGGGCGGAGGTGGGGGAAGGGGGGAACACGGCGATCCGGGGCGGCGCCCCGGCATCGGGAGCGGTGGTCAAGGGGGTCTCCGGGAGCGGGGGGGAGGAGGGAGAAGTCGGACAGGCGGTGATCGCGGGAACGCAAAGCGCTGGGCGCTGAGTGCAGGGCGCTGAGGTCGGGGCGCTGAGCGAGGCGTCAGCGGCGACAGAACGCCGAGTGTGGCGTTAGCGGCGACCGCGAGAGCGCTGAGTGCGGCGTCAGCGGCGACAGAGCGCGTCGTCGACGCTCCACGGCGTGGCCGCGAAGAGCGCGAGAGCGAGCTGACGAGCGGGTCCGAACATGCGCACCACCTTAGGCATCCCGCGGAGATCCCGAAACGCCGTCTCACATAGAGAGCACGTGGGTGAGACGGCGGGGTGGGTGGCGGGGTAGCGGAGGTCGCCGGGGCTCGGCTGAGAGCGGCAGGGCGTCACTGGCGGCCCCGCTTCCGGAAACGGGAGCCTAGGCGCCCCGGAGCGGAGGCCCCACGTACGGAAGCGGGCGGCCCCGCGTCCCGGAGCGGAGGCCCCGCGTTCGGAAGCAGGAGGCTTCGCTTCTGGAAGCCGGAGGCCCCGCGTCCCGAAGCGGGCGCCACATACGGAAGCGGGCGGCCCCGCGTTCGACAGCAGGAGACCCCGCGTCCCGAAGCGGGAGGTTCAGCGTCCGGAAGCGGGAGACCCCGTGTCCGAGAGCAGGAGGTTCAGCGTTCCGAGGCGTAGGCCCGTGTCCGGAAGTAGGAGGTTCAGCGTCCCGCGGCGTAGGCCCGTGTCCGGAAGCGGGTGGTTCAGCGTTCTGGGCGGAGCAGGGTTTCCGCGACGCCGCCGTTCAGGACCTGGCGGGCCACGTCGGGGAGCTTTAGGCGGCGGTTGCGGGCGTACGTTCGCATGCGGATGAAGGCCTGGTCCGCGCTGCACCCGCGAGAGTTGGCGAGGAATCCCTTGGCCTGCTCGATGAGGATGCGCGACTCCAGGGCGCCCTGGAGCTGTGCGATCTCCGTCCGCTGCTCGTGCAGGGCCTGCTGGCGGATGACGCAGGCAGTGGCCGTGTCCGCCAGGGCCTGAGCCAGCCGCAGCCGGGTGTCGTCCAGTGGCGTCGGCCGGTCGTGGAGGAGGTTCAGGGCGCCGACCACCGTGTCCTGGCAGCGCAGCGGGACCGTCGCGACCGAGGTGAAGCCGAGCAGCAGGGCGCGCGGCGTGAACCGGGGCCACCGCGTGCAGGCGGGCTCGGTGTCCAGCCGGAACTCGCGGACCTGTGCCCGGGAGCGACGGCAGTCCAGGAGCGGGCCCTCGTCCCATTCGAGGCCGAACAGTTCCAGTGAGCGGGTGTACTCGTCGGAGGCCACCACTTCCACGACTTGGCCGTGCGGTACGTCCAGCATGACCCCGGCCGCCGACACCTCCAGCAGATCCACACAGTGTCGGGTCAGCGCGTGCAGGGCATCGGGCACGCTCACTTCGCGCACCAAGGGGGCGGCGAGATCCACGAACGCGGACGCCAGCCGTACCTCGCGCTGCCTCTCGGACATGGCGGTCATGCCGCCTCTCCCTTCCGTGGACACACCGGCCGGGGCCCCGGCGGTCGTACGCCGACGGTTCGCTGCCCGAGTGGGCGGTGTGAGGAGATGCCTGCCACGCTACCGCGTAAGGCCGTCCCAATGGCACACGCGTGCTCATCGTCTCCGCACGCCAACTTACGGCGCCTCAGGTGGCCTTGGAAAGAATCCGCGGTGTGCTTCTTGCGGGCGGCGCGGCCAGCAGCCATCGGAGTCAGCGGCGCCACGAGCGGTGAGGCTGTCAGGGCATGTCGTACGGCGACCTGGTCCGCCCCGCGCCGGGCGTGCCGTGAAGCTGGTCGGCGATCGCGTCAGGTAGCTCGGCGAGGCCCAGGAACCCGGCCACGGTCCGCGCCGTCAGGATGTGCCAGGCGCGGGCACGTCTGACCATGGCGTGGTCACTTCCACGCATCAGCACGGTGGCCGCCTCGGCGCCCGCGGCCTCGGCGCGCGACGCGAAATCCAGGGAGGACGCGGGATCGGTCGTACGGTCCTGGTCGCCGTGCAACAGCGCCACGCTGCGGCCGCGCAGGTGCGCCACCGGCTCCCCGGCGGGGCACCAAGGGGCCAGGCCGACCACCGCTCGGACCAGCGAGTTTTCGGCGGCGCGCAGTGCGGCGCGGGCTCCCATCGAATGCCCCACCAGGACGGTCGGTACGTCACCGGTGAGCTGTTCCAGCTCACGCAGGGCTTGGCGAGCGTCCTGGGCAGGGTCTTCGCGCTCTCCGTTCCAGCCCCGGACGCGATAGCGCACCCGTCCCATCAGCACCGCGCCCCCGGACGTGGACCGGCGGATCGCGCCCTCGAACATACGCAGCCGCGCGCCCGGCAGATTCCACGGCGGGGGCACGTCCGTCCCGTGCTCCCGGCCGCCGTGCAGCAGAAGCACGGCGGCACGTGGCTTCTCGACCGGTCTGCTCAGCATCAGCGCCGGTCGTTGGCCGTCGTGAAAGGACACAGGGACTCCTCGACTGTCGGTGACGGCCGCACGAACGTGGCGGACCTAATGGTTAACGTGGCGGACCTAATGGTTATGGCGGACGCGGCCGACGCAGCTGGTTCGGAGTCGCGCCGTCGGGCGGCTTGGTCTACGGCGCGCAGCTGCCTCGGTCTCTGATCTCCCCCACCATCTGCCCGCCCCCGCACGGCCGACTCCCCCGCACGGCCGCCCCCCCCCGGCCGCATGCCGGCTCCGTCCGTTCCATCCGTTCTGTCTGCTCCGTCCGTCCGTCTAGCGCACCGGGCCCGAGCCGACCTCGTCCAGCCTCTCACCGTCCGTAAGGCGCGCCCGCACCGTCGCGTCAGGGTTCTTGGGAGCCTTGACGGCCAGGGTGCGCCCTCGCTCGGTCGCTTTCACGTCACCGATCACGTCGATCCCCTCGACCTCGCGGCTGCCCGCTGCGAGGAGGTAGTGGCGCCCGGAGGCCGCCGTCCAGGGAGTGCCGGCCACGATGTGCTGGCCGAACCGGCTGCAGGCCGCGGTCGACCGTGCCTGTCCGACGACCTTCGCCGGTGCGGTGGGGGACGCCGTGGACGTGCGGAACTGCACGAGGACGTCGCCGGGGCCGCGCCAGGTGGAGGCACGCGTGCAGGACCACACCGCCCGGCCGCCCCGCTCGGGCAGGTCCTGCTCGGCGAACTCCCATTGGTTGACGGCCCGTACGCCGGTCTCCCGCAGTCCGGGGAGTTGGCACGCGGTGTGCGCCCAACTTCGCAGCGCCGTGCTGCCGGTCGCCTCGCGGGGCTGCCGGGCGGGGGCCCCGGTGCCGGGCAGTGGGGTGTAGCTGAGATGCACGGGAGAGAGGCCGCCCAGGTCGGCCACGAGGAAGGCGTGCTTCTCCACGATGCGGCCGGATGAACGCAGTTGCAGCACCGGCAGGCTGTCGCACGCGCCCTTGGCCGGTGGCTCGGGGACGGCGTCGGTGAGGCCCTCGTCCGACACGTCGAGCGGGCGCCCGGGGGACTCGGGGGCCAGCAGGTCGCGCGTCCGCGCCTCGGCGATCCAAGGCGCGGTCAGGTAGCGGACCTTGTCCGCCTCGCGGCTGACGACGAGCGCTGCCGCCGTGGTCACGTCGGCCTCGTCGGAACGGGAGATGTCCAGCGTCGCGTCGCCCGGCGAGGCGAGCGGTTCGCCGTAGCGGACCACACGTCGGCCGTCGTGGAACAGCACGACCGCCTCCCGGCCGACGACATCCGCGTACAGCAACTGGGTGTTCTTGGGCGGGGGTTCGGCGCTGGTCCCTTTCGCGACGCGGACCCGGGTGCCGGACGGCGGGTCGGTCCAGGCGCCGAGTGCGCGCGTGATCAGTGCTTCGTCGTCGGTGCGCGCGCCGCGGGCCGGCCACGCGGTGAAGTCCACGCGCGAGGTGTCGGCCCAGGTGTCGCCGGAGGTACGGAGCAACTCGTCGGGGCCGAAGGAGAGGGGAACGTCGGCAGCTCGGGAAGGCCTTCCCGAGGGCGTGCCGCCGACGGTCGCCAGGAGCACCGCACCGCACAGGGCAACGATCCCGGCGGTGAGCCAGGCCAGTTGGTGTCGACGCCTGCGGCGCAGCAGGTCGGTCGGACGGGTCTGCACGGAACAGGCGTCGAACTCCCTTGAACGCAGCAGTGCTTGAGCCGCCGGGCCCGCGGTTGCCGCCACGTCACAGGCAGCGTGCACCGCCTCTTCCGGCTGGGGCACCTGAGCGGCGGTGAGCAACTCGGCGACCTCGGAGCGGGACAGCCCGTCCAACTGCAGCAGTACGAACGCCGCGCGTGCGGCCGCGGGAACCTCGGCGAGTGCCTGCCCCAGAGCGACCTCCTCGGTGCCGCCCGCGCGCGGGAACAGCCGCAGCCCCCAGACCACCGGGAGCATGGGGCGCAGCGCGCGGGGCGGCGGGAGGAAGCCGGGCCAGCCGCGCGGACGGCGGTCGTGCGCCAGCGCCGAGCGCAGGACGCGTGCCCGTGTGCTCGCCACCACGGGGTCGGGCGTGACCCTTCGCTGCTCGGGCACGCGGGGCGTGGCCCGGCCGACACGGAATCCCGGCAGCGCACGCTGTACCAGAGCGTGGGCGACGAGGACCCGACGGTGCCTGCCCAGCGAGTGGGGGAGGGTGAGGTAGGCGAGGCGTACGAGCCGGGTGTACTGGTCGACGATGACGGCCTCGGCCTGGTCAAGGGCCACCCGCCCGGACCCTCTCGACGAGGGCCGTTGCGATGTGCTCATTGATCAAAAAGCCTTCCAAAGGCTGACGCGTTGCGTCCTGACCACGTTCAAACGAGTGAATCGTGGGATGGTCACAGTCATCGCGGTGCTGGTGCCGATGGTGCCGGTGCCGGTGTCTGGGCCGGTCGAAGTCAGGCGACGTTGACCACCACCGAATGCCGGCCGCTGGCACCGTCCGGAATCGTGCGGGTCCGCTTCTCGGTCTGGACCTCGCCCGTGCGGTCGGTGGCCCGCACCGTGAGGGTGTGGCCCCCTGCGGTCGCCTGCCAGGGGAAGGACCACTGCCGCCACGTGTCCCGGGTGTCCTCCGCGGCCAGATCGGCCTGCTGCCACGGGCCGTCGTCCACGCGGACCTCGACCTTGTCGATGCCTCGGTGCTGGGCCCAGGCGACCCCCGCGACCATCACCGTGCCCGCCTTCGGGCGGGCGAAGGGCTTGGGGGTGTCGATCCGGGACTGGGTCTTGACCGGCGCCTCGCGGGCCCAGTCACGCTTCACCCAGTAGGGGTCGTAGTCGTCGAACGTGGTCAGCTCGATGTCCTTGATCCATTTACAGGCGGACACGTAACCGTAGAGACCGGGGACCAGCATGCGTACGGGGAAACCGTGCACGAAGGGCAGCGGCTCGCCGTTCATGCCGAGGGCGAGCAGCGCGTCGCGGCCGTCCATCACGTCGTCGACGGGGGTGCCGATGGTCATGCCGTCCACGGACCGGGCGACCAGTTGGTCCGCCGGGCCGCCCCTCGACGGGGGTTCGACCCCGCACTCCGCCAACACGTCGGCCAGGCGCACGCCGGTCCATCGGGCGTTGCCCACGTACGGGCCGCCGACCTCGTTCGACACACAGGTCAGGGTGATGTCGCGCTCGATCAACTCCCGCCGCAGCAGGTCGTCGAAGGTCAGGGTCGTCGGCCGGTCGACGCCCCTGCCGTGGATGCGCAGGCGCCAGGTGCCGGCGTTCACCTTGGGGATCACGAGCGCGGTGTCCACCCGGTAGAAGTCCTTGCCGGGCGTCACGAACGGACTGATGCCGGGCACTCGAAGCTGCGCGCCCTTGGGCACCGGGTCCGCGGGCGACGCCGGGGCCGGCAGCTTGATCTGGTTACGGGATGCGACGGCGTCCTGGCCGCCCGCGGCGTTCAGCGACCGTCCGAGTACGCCGGCTCCGGCCGACGCGGCGGCAGCGGCGCCGGCCGCGATGATGAACCCTCGACGATCCCACTCCGGCCGATCAACGCCGTCCGGCGCTGGCGTCGGCTCGTCTGGCGCTGACGTCCGTTCGTCTGGCGCTGGCGTCGGCTCGTCTGGCGCTGGCGTCGGCTCGTCTGGCACTGACGTCGGCTCAGAAACCCTGCCCGCGGGGTGAAGGGCCAGGCGGCCCGCGAGCCAGTACAGCAGCGCGGCACCGACGACGGCCCCCGCCATCGAGGGCAGCGCGTCGGTGAAGCCGGTGGAGTCGGGGCGGCCGGTGGCCGCCGTCGCACCGATCACCCCGAAGAGCAGCACTCCCACCGCACCGAGAAGGCGGTGGCGCAGGGAGAGGAGCCCCAGCACGACCGCCAGCAGGGCGAGCACCGCGAGGATGCCCGACTGCAGGACGAGTTTGTCGTTCGTCCCGAACTGCTGGATGGCCCAGTCCTTGACCGGCGCGGGGGTGCGGTCGATCGCCGCGCCCCCGACCGCCACCACCGGGCCGGCCTCGGGCCGCACCGCCGCGGACACCAGTTCCGCGACCGCGAGCGCGGCGAACCCCGCAAGCAGCCCGCTCAGGGCACCTGCCGGGACACGCCACCGGTCGACCGGTCGCCTTAGGACTTCTCGCTCTCTCATCACATGAGGTATCCGGCACCGAAGGGCACATGGATTGCTCGACTCCCTCATGGGTGGGTGAGAAGGGCCTGCTTGGCGCAACGCGCGCCACCGGCGCGCGCCCCTGGCGGGGGATGAGGTGGCGACGGCAGCGTCCGGGCGGAGGAGGCTCGCGCCCCGACATCCCGCCCGTTCGGGCGGAGGGGCTCGCGCCTCGACATTCCGCCGGGATCTCCGACATCCGCCGCCACCTCCGTGCGTCCGGGTCCCTCACAAACCCATGCGGACACGGGGGATTCGACGGCGGGCGTGTGCTGGATTGGTCGTGTCACCACCTCAGCGCCTGTCACCACCTCAGCGCCGACGCGTTGCCGACGCGTCCACGCTGCTCGTCCTCGACGCCCCGTCCTCAACGCCCTCGTCCTCGGCGCCCCCGACCTCTCGCTCCCACCGACCTCTCGCCCCCGGTCTCGACCGTCCGCCCCCCAGGGCGCATCGAGAATGCAAGAGCGCCCCCTCGCGCGCCCCCCATCACGCCCTGAATTGCGCCCCCCGATGTTCATGGAACGCGCTTGCCGTGCAGGTCAGAACGCGCTTTCCGGAGGAAGGTGCCGCGATGCGGGCCCGGATCGTTTGGCTGAATCGGCGCGGTTCGGAGCGCATTCGATTCCGGTGTCCGCCGGGCGGGCCCAGATCCGGTGCGTGTGCTCGACATCTATCTGGTGCTCGGGGATCTACGACCCCTCTGAGCGGCCACGACGTCCCGGAGCGCCCTGCTCCGGTGTGTCATCTCGTGTCCCGTGACGCTCATTTCGTACCGCTAAGGGTTCGCCATCTTTTTTCCGCCAGGTTTCACAGAATCCGCACAGACCCCACAGGTGGGCCGCACTATGTGACGCGTCAGAGCGACGCGGACACACACTGCGATGTGTGAGCGTGTCGTTGGGGGGCGGGCCGTGGGGTGGAGACACCCCCTCGGCCCGACCGTGGAGGGGACCACGCACCGCATGAATCACACCGCACGAGCGGCGGCTCTCGGCGCCACCGCTCTGCTTCTCGCGCTCTCGCTGCCCGGCAGCCCGGCATCGGCGGCCGAGCTGCCACGCATCGACCTACGCATCCTCGTGGTGACCGACGGAGGCCCCGCCACCGCCGCGATCACCGCCGAACTCGACGGCCAGGGCACGCCGTACACGACCGTCGACCTGCGGCAGAGCGGACGACCGGAGATCGACGCCGCGTTCCTTGCGGACACCGTCGACGGCAGGGCGCGCGCCAAGTTCCAGGCCGTCGTGCTGCCCAACGACAACCCGTTCGCGGCCGGTTCGGCCGAGATGGCCGCCCTCGCCTCCTACGAGCAGACCTACGCCATCCCGCAGGTCGACGCCTACACGTACGCCAGGCCCGAAGCGGGACTGCGGACACCCGAGTTCAGCGGTCCGCTCGACGGGGTGCGGGCCCAGGTGACCGCGTCGGGGAGGAGCGGACCCTTCGGATACCTCGCCGGGCAGGTGCCCTTCGAGGACAACGCCCCCGCCACGAACGAGAGTTACGGCTTCCTGGCCGAGCCCGCGCCGGGCGCCGACTTCACGAGTTACGTGGACGCGCCGATCCCCGGCACCTCGGACCGCGGCTCACTGGTCGGTGAGTACCGCCACGACGGGCGGCGCGAGCTGGTGGTGACCTTCGTCTACAACCAGCACCAGCAGCAGTTCCGGCTCCTCGCCCGCGGCATCGTGGACTGGATGACCCAGGGCGTCCAGCTCGGCTCGTCCCGCAACTACTTCGCCGTGCACGTCGACGACGTCTTCGGGGCCGACGACCGCTGGGACAGCGAGCTCAACTGCACCCCCGGCGACGTGGACTGCCCGCCGGGCCAGGGCACACCCGACCCGATCCGGATGACCGCCGACGACGCGGCCTACGCGGCCCAGTGGTCCAAGGGGCGCAAGTTCCCGCTCGACATGGCCTTCAACGGCGGCGGCAGCGAGCTCTTCCGCGAGGAGAACGGCGGCGCCGACCCCTTGGCGGACCGGCTGATCGCCGACCGGGGCGAGCACCGCTGGATCAACCACACGTACAACCACCCCTTCCTCGGCTGCGTCCAGGACGTCAGTGTCGTGCCGTGGGTGTGCGCGAAGAACGCGGACGGCGGCACACGCTACGTCTCGCGATCGGAGATCTCCCAGCAGATCTCCGACAACCGCAACTGGGGGCAGCGCGCCGGACTCCCGCTCGACAACGACGAGTTGGTGACCGGCGAACACTCGGGCCTCAAGGTCCTTCCGCAGCAGCCCGACGACAACCCGAACCTGGGCCCCGCCCTGCGGGACAACGGCGTGACCTGGCTCGGCTCGGACAACTCCCGGGACCGGGGGCAGCGCCCGGTGGGCGCGGCCCTGACCGTGCCGCGCTTCCCGATGAACGTCTTCTACAACGCGGGCCGCACCAGCGAGCAGATCGACGAGTACAACTGGATCTACACCCGCAAGGCGGACGGCGGCAGCGGTGTCTGTGAGAACTCCTCCGTCGCCACCTGCCTGGAAGCCCCCCTCGACCCCGCCACCGGCTACCAGGACCACATCGTGCCGGTGGAGTCGACGATCGCGATGGGGCACGTCCTGGCGAACGACCCCAGGCCGCACTTCATCCACCAGTCGAACCTCGCCGAGGACCGCATCGCGTACCCCGTGCTCGGATCCGTCCTCGACGCGTACGGCGAGCTGTTCGCGGACAACGCCCCCGTGGTCAACCTGCGGATGGCCGACATCGGCGGCGAGCTGCGCTCCCGCGCGGCCTGGGACACGGCGGTCAAGGCGGGCCGCGTCACCGCCTACCGGATCGGCGCCAAGGTGACCGTCCAGGCCCCGGCGGGCGTGGCGGTCCGTGCCACCATGCCCACCGGTACCGTGCGGCAACTCCTGCTGGGTACCGACCCGTTCGGTTCCGCCTACGCGGGAAGAACCTCCGGCTGGGTGTCCCCGGCGCTCCTCCAGAGCCGCGTCACGCTCAACCTTCCGTCCACGCCGGCCCTGGCCAAGGCGGCCGGAGAGCCCGACATCGCGAAGGCGGCCAGGAAACTGCCCGTGCCGTCCGGCGCCGCCACATACGTGAAGCCAGGCACCGACGGCCACACGCCGCGCGCGCTGCCGGCCCGGCGCTGACCCGACGGTCGCCCCCGGTGGCCGGCCGGCCCCTCCCGGCCGGCCACCGGGCCCGAGAAGTCGCCTCCCCAGCCCCGTCGATCAGGGGCCACACCGCACCACCATCCCCCCGCGCCCGTACGACCCGCATGCCGCCGTTCACGGAACGCGCCCACCCCGGACCACCGGGGCGGGCGTCGCCGTCGGCTCCCTCGCGTTCGTATCTCACCCGCGGAGCCCCACCATGTCCGACTCGTCCTCGCCCGTGCCGATACCGGCACCCTTCCCCGCTCCGTCGCACCGGCCCGCCCGGCCCCGCGTCACCCTGCTGACCGAAGGCACCTACCCGCACAGCCACGGTGGCGTCAGCGTCTGGTGCGACCAACTCGTCCGGGGCATGCCCGACATCGACTTCGGTGTGCTCGCCGTCACCGGCACCGGCCGCGAGAGCCTCGCCTGGGAGCTGCCGCCGAACGTCGACGAGCCCGTCTGTCTGCCCATGTGGGGCCCGACCCCCGCCGGACACGCCCCGCGCGGCCGACGCAGGCGCCAACTCCTCGGCTCCTACGAGCAGTTCCTGACGGCTCTGCTCGACCCGGGCGCCGAGGACGGCTTCGCCCCCGCGCTGCACGACCTCGCCCGGCACGCCCGCGACGGCGCCCTGGCACCCGCGCTGCGCACCGACCGAGCGGTGCACGTCCTGACCTCCGTGTGGAACGTCCCCGGGCGCGCGACCGCCGAGGCGCGGCCGACGCTGCACGACGCGGTCACCGCCACCAGCCTGCTCGAACACGCGCTGCGCCCGCTCGCCGCCCGGCCTCCGGAGAGCGGCGTCGCACACGCGGTGAGCGGCGGCATAGCGGCCATGCCCGGCCTGGTGGGACGCCAACTGCACGGCGTGCCGCTGCTGTTGACCGAGCACGGCGTGTACTTGCGCGAGCGCTACCTCGGTTATCGCACGGGACCGTACAGCTGGCCCGTCAAGGCCCTGCTGCTGGGGTTCTTCCGGCTGCTCGCCGAGGAAACGTACCGCCAGGCCTCCCTGATCACCCCGGGCAACCGCTACAACCGCCTCTGGGAGGAGCGCGGCGGCGCGGAGCGCTCCCTCATCCGCACCGTCTACAACGGCGTGGACCCCGAGGCCTTCCCGCCCGCGGGTCCCGAACCGCTGAACCCCACCCTGAGCTGGGCGGGCAGGGTCGACCCCATCAAGGACCTGGAGACCCTGATCCGCTGCTTCGCGCTGGTCAGGCAGGAGATCCCGGATGCCAGGCTGCGCCTGTTCGGCGGCACCCCGCGCGGCGGCGAGGCCTACCGCGAGCGCTGCGAAGCCCTGGCCGCCGAGCTCGGCCACGGCGACGCGGTGGTCTTCGAGGGCCGCGTCGAGCACATCAAGGACGCCTACTCGGCGGGCAACGTGGTGATGCTGTCCAGCATCAGCGAGGGCTTCCCCTTCACCCTGATCGAGGCCATGTCCTGCGGGCGGGCCACGGTCTCCACGGATGTCGGCGGGGTGCGCGAGGCCGTGGGCCCCACCGGGCTCGTGGTGCCGCCGCGCGCGCCGGAGGCCATGGCGCGAGCCGTCGTCGAACTGCTCCGCGACCCCGCGCGCCGCGCCGCGATGGGCGAGGCGGCCCGGCTGCGCGTGATCGAGCAGTTCACGCTCCGTCAGACGGTCGACGCGTTCCGTTCGATCTACGAAGAGCTGGCCACGCCAGGTCAACAGGGCTTCCAGCAGGCGGAGTTCGCGAGCCATGGCATCACCTTCTCCGGCGAGGTGGCGGGATGAGCGGCCCCCTCCCTCTCAGGCCGCGCGGCGTACACGCCCGCGGCGCGGAGCACGGCGAGACGTACGGCGCCGACGACACCCTCGCCCTGCGCCTGGCGCGTCCGCCCCGCACCGGCCCTCTCGACAACCGGCCCCGCACGCGGCCCGGCGTCGCGCTGCGCCCCGCAAGGGCCGACGACCCCGTGGACCTCCTCGCCGCCGAGCTCGCCGACGAGGCGGGCGCGGCCGTGCACGCCTACGAAGTCGCCGCGCTCCTGGAATCCCAGGGCCTGACCGGCGACAGGATCCAGGAGACCTATGGGCACCCCGACCTGTTCTTGCTGGCCGACGCCGTCTTCCGGCGGGTACCGCGCAGCCATCCGAAGCCGCCTGTGCCGCCCGACCCCTGGCGCCCCGACCACCTGCGCTGCGCCCTGCGCGGACTGCTCTTCGCGCTTCCCGGCACGGCATACGTACTGGCGCAGGGCGCTTGGGGGCCGGCCTCCGGGCTGTACGGGCTGATCGCCGCCGCCCTGGTGTCCTGGGCCTGGTCCCAGGCGCTGAGCCACCGCGCGTACAGCAGGCTCGCGACAGGGCGGCACGAGGCGGGGCGCACCCTGCTGGCCGGCGCGCCGCTCGGCATCGTGGCCGCCTCGCTCACCGGCCTGCTGGTCGCGGGCCCGGGAGCGGCCGCGCTGTTCGCCGTCGGGCAGTCCTGCTACCTCGCCGCGGCCGGGCTGCTCCTGGTGCTCGGCCGCGAGAAGATCCTCGCGGCGGCGCTCCTGCCGGTCGTGGCGGGCGCGGCCGCCCTGCCGTGGTGGCAGCCGCCGCAACTCCTGCGCATCGGGCTGCCGCTGCTCACCGTCCTGCTCGCGACGGCCGCCGCGGGACACGCCCTGCGCTCGGCGCTGCGGGCGACCCCGGTGCCTGGCCCCGCGCCACGCCTCGCGCACTCGCTTCCGTACGGCCTGTTCGGGCTCGCGGCCGGTGTGCTGACCGCGGTGGCGGGACAACAGGAGCCGTACGCCGTCATCGTGCTGACGCTCAGCATGGGCCTCGCCGAGTGGCTCCTCTACCGCTACCGCGGGCTCGCCGTGGCCGCCCTGCACGCCTCGACCACCCCCAGAGGCTTCAGGCTGCGCTCCGCGCGTGCGCTCGCCGTGTGCGGCACCGCCTATCTCGTGCCGCTCGCCCTGGGCGCCGCGCTCGTCGGCGCGAGCGCGACCCGGCTCCTCCTGCTCGGGGCCGTGCTGTGGACCGCGCTGCTCCTCCAGGCGTTCGGCGCGGCCTGGCCGTCCGCCGCACCCTGCCTGGTCGCCGCGGCCCTCGCGACGGCACTGCCGCTCACCGGCACCGTCTCGACGCCCACCGCGCAACTCATCGGCTGCGGCGCCGCCGCGTCGGCGCTCGTCGCCGTCGCCGTCCACCACTTGGGCAGGCCCACGGCGCACGCCTGAGCCGGCCCGCGCCGTCCGGCGCCACGTCCACCGGGCCCTGCCCCCGCCCGGCGCACCACCTTCGTCACCGTCACCGTCCCAGCATCAGGAGCACTCATGGCATCCGCACCACTCGTCGCCGTCACCGGAGCCGAAGGCTTCATCGGCTCGCACCTCACCGAGGCGCTCGTCGCCTCGGGCCACCGGGTCCGCGCGATGGCGCAGTACAACTCCTTCTCCTCCTACGGCTGGCTGGAGACCCTCGCTCCCGAGGTGCTCGCCGAGGTCGAGATCGTCCTCGGCGACGTACGCGACCCCGGCTCGGTCCGCGGCCTGGTCACCGGCGCCGAGACCGTCTACCACCTGGCCGCGCTCATCGCGATCCCGTACTCCTACCAGGCCCCGCACAGCTACGTGGACACGAACGTGACCGGCACGCTCAACGTCCTCGAAGCCGTGCGCCACCTGGAGATCCCCCGCCTGGTGCACACCTCCACCAGCGAGACGTACGGCACCGCGCAGACCGTGCCGATCACCGAGGACCACCCCATCAACACCCAGTCCCCGTACGCCGCATCGAAGGCGGGCGGTGACCGGCTCGCCGACAGCTACCACGCGAGCTTCGAGACGCCCGTGGTCACGCTGCGCCCCTTCAACACCTTCGGGCCGCGCCAGTCGATGCGGGCCGTCATCCCGACCGTCATCGGCCAAGTGGCCTCCGGATCACGGGAGATCACCCTCGGCGACCTGCGGCCGACCCGCGACTTCACCTTCGTCGCCGACACCGCGCAGGCCTTCATCGCCGTCGGCACCGCGCCCGCGGACGCGGTCGTGGGCCGCACCTTCAACGCGGGTACGGGCGGCGAGATCTCCGTGGGCGACCTGGTGCGGCTCATCGGCAAGGTGATGGAGGCCGACCTCGACGTGCGCGAGGACGAACAGCGCATCCGTCCCGCCGCCTCCGAGGTGATGCGCCTGGTCGCCGACGCGAGCCGACTGCGCGCGGCCACCGGCTGGGCGCCCGGGCACGACCTGGAACAGGGTCTGGCGCGCACCGTCGAGTTCTTCCGTGACCCGGCCAACCTGGCCCGCTACAAGACGGACATCTACAACATCTGAGCCGCAGCCGGCCGTCTCTGACGAGTCGTCAACTGTTCCGCGTATTCGGGCACGTGACCATGTGTGGTCATTCACAGGGGAGACAACCATGCACGCAGTCATTCTCGCCGGGGGCAAGGGCGTCCGGCTCCGGCCGTACACCACCGCGCTGCCCAAGCCGCTCGTCCCGATCGGCGACCAGCACGCCATCCTGGAGATCGTCCTTCGCCAACTGGCGAGCGCCGGCTTCACCAGCTGCACCATCGCGATCGGCCACCTGGGCCACATCATCCGCGCGTACGTCGGCAACGGCGCCCGCTGGGGCCTGCGCGTCGGCTACTCCACGGAGGACAGCCCCCTCGGCACCATGGGCCCGCTCCTGACCATGATGGACCGGCTGCCCGAGCACTTCCTCGTGATGAACGGCGACATCCTCACCGACCTCGACTACGCGGACGTCCTGAACAGCCACCGCACGTCCGGGGCGCCGCTGACCATCGCCACGTACGCACGTCAGGTGCGCATCGACTTCGGCGTGCTGACCACCGACTCCGAGCGCGTGGTCGCCTTCACGGAGAAGCCGAGCGTCGACTACCGCGTCTCCATGGGGGTGTACGGACTCTCGCGCGACACGCTCGCCTCCTACACGCCCGGCCTGCCGCTCGGCTTCGACGAGCTCGTCCTCGACCTGCTGAAGACCGAGACCCCGCCGCACGCCTACGCGTTCGACGGCTACTGGCTCGACATCGGACGGCCGGACGACTACGACCGCGCCAACGCGGAGTTCACCACGCACCGCTCCCTCCTCCTCAAGGGAGCGTGAGGGGCCCGTGCGCGTTCTCGTCCTCGGCTCCACCGGATACCTGGGCGGGCACATCGCCGAGCGGCTGCACGCCCTGCCGGGCGTGCGGCTGCTCCGCGGCGGCCGCGCCCCCTCGGACGACCTCCGGGTCGACCTCGCCCACATGACGCCCGCCGCGCTCGCCGAGCAGCTGACCCGGGCCGAGCCCGACGCCGTGGTCAACTGCGTGGGCGCGGTCGGCGGCAGCACGCTGGCCCTCGCCGAGGCCAACGCCCGTGGCCCGGCCGCCCTGTGCGAGGCCATGGGGTCGGCGGCGCCCGCCGCGCGCCTGGTGCACCTTGGCTCGGCCGCCGAGTACGGGCCGGCCGGCATCGGCGAGCGGACGACGGAGGAAGCCTGCGCCCGCCCGGTCGCCCCGTACGGAGCCACGAAGCTGGCCGGCACCCTGGCGGTCCTCGACACGCAGCTCGACTCGCTGGTGCTGCGGGTCACGAACCCGGTGGGCCCCGGCGCGCCCCGGGCCGGACTGCCGGGGCGGCTGACCGCCGAGCTCGGCCGCGCGGTGGCCCGGACCCCGCACGCCACCGTCCACCTCGGCGACCTGTCCGCGTACCGGGACTTCGTCGACGTACGCGATGTGGCGCACGCCGTCGCGCTCGCCGTGACCCTGCCGGGGCGGCTGCCGCGCCTGTTGAACATCGGCAGCGGCCGTGCCGTGCCGGTGCGTGATCTGGTGCACGGCCTGGTCGGCGCCGCGGGCTTCACCGGCCGCGTCGAGGAGTCGCTCGGCAAGGTGGGCCGGTCGGTGGCCGTGCCCTGGCAGTGTGCCGACATCGGTGCCGCGGAGCGGGAGTTGGGCTGGACGCCGACGCACTCCCTGCGGGATTCGGTGACCGCGCTGTGGACCGCGGACGGTGCGCCAAGGACGCGGCCGGAGCGCGCCGACGGGGCCTCGCCGCCGCTCGCGCCGGCCGGCGGTGACCCGCGATGACCCTGCTGGTGCCGCTGTACGTCCACCCTGCCGCGGACCCCGCGGCCTGGCAGGCGCTGGTGGCTGCCGCGCCCCAGTTGTACGGCGTCGTCCTGAACGCCGCCGACGGCCCGGGCGCGGCACCCGACCCCGCCTTCACCGCCGCGTCGCGGGCCCTGCGCGAGGCCGGGGTGCGGGTGCTCGGTTACGTCGACACGGCGTACGGGGAGCGGCCGCTGGCCGACGTCACCGACGACCTGGACCGGCACCGTGCCTGGTACGGCGTCGACGGCTGCTTCCTGGACCAGGTCGCGTCCGGGCGCCGCGAGCTGCGGACCTGCCGGCGCATGGTCCGTTCGGTGCGGGAGCGGGGCGCGGACACCGTGGTCCTCAACCCCGGGGTGCATCCGGCGCCCGGCTACGCCCGCGCCGCCGACCTGCTCGTCACGTTCGAGGGGCACTGGACGACGTATCTGCGCTCGTTCACCGCCCCGTCCTGGACGGCCAAGCACCCGCCGGAGCAGTTCTGCCACCTCGTCTACGGAGTGCCGCCCGCGCTGGCCCGCCTCGCCGGGCGCACCGCCGTACAGCGGGGCGCGGGGGTGCACTGCGCGGTGCCCGGCGCGGGACCCAACCCCTGGACACAGCCACCGCCCCTGCCCGTGGCCGGAGGCACGTCGTGAGGCACGTCGTGAAGCGGCGCACCTCGTGGCCCGGCCCGCTCCTCGTCACCGTCCTGCTGCTCGCCGGCTGCGTGTCCGCGGCACGGGACGGCGACACCCCGGACCGCTGGCGGCCCCGGCCCGGCACGGCCTGGCAGTGGCAGCTCGACGGGCGCGTCGACCCGCGGGTGGACGTGCCCGTCTACGACATCGACGGGTTCGAGAACCGCGCGTCCGACGTGGCCCGGCTGCACCGCGACGGGCGCCGCGTCATCTGCTACATCAACGCCGGTGCCTGGGAGTCCTTCCGCCCCGACAGCGACGCCTACCCCGCATCCGTGCTCGGCCGCGCCAACGGATGGAAGGGTGAGCGCTGGCTCGACATCCGGCGCCTGGACGTGCTGCGACCGCTCCTCGCGGAGCGCTTCGACATGTGCCGCCGCAAGGGCTTCGACGCGATCGAACCGGACCTGCTCGACAGCTACCTCAACCGCACCGGATTCCCCCTGACCGCGCGCCATCAGCTGGCCTTCAACCGCATGGTCGCCCGCCTCGCGCACGACCGCGGCCTGTCCGTCGGCCTGAAGAACGACCTTCCGCAGATCCCGCGGCTCGTGCGGGACTTCGACTTCGCGGTCAACGAGGAGTGCGCCCAGTACGGCGAGTGCGCCTCACTCACCCCCTTTGTCAAGGCGGGCAAGGCGGTGCTGCACGTCGAATACGCCGTGCCCAACGAGAAGTTCTGCGCCCAGTCCAGGCGCCTCGGCCTGTCGTCCATGCGCAAGAAACTGAACCTGGACGCGTGGCGCAGGCCCTGCTGAGGCACGCGCCCGAAGCCGCGTAACCGATGATCTTGCTCTCGCGTTGGTGTGCCGGGACCCGGCAGGTCCTGCCGGGCCATGACACGAAGGCTTGAGGGGCACACATCATGCACGACATCACCAGGAAGACCGCCGCGGGGATCGGGGCCGTGGCCGCGGCGCTGGGCTGTGTCATCGTCTCGGGGCCGTCGGCGGTGGCCGACGGCAAGTGGTGCAACCACTCGGTGTGCATCGAGACGTACGACAGCGGCACCTATCTCGGCAGGGTCGAGGTCTCGGTCACCAACACCAACCAGCCGCACCGCATGAGCGCGCGCGTGTGGACGACCAACGGCTGGAGCAGCAACACCAAGGTGGAGGACGTCGGCGCGTTCCGGACCTACCGCGACCAGGCCTACCCCCAGCGCCACTTCCCCGCGGGCACCCGGCTCTGCGCGGAGGGCTTCCGCGGCGGCGCCAGCGTGGGCCTGCCCTGCGTCACCATCACGGGCTGAGCGCACCTCGGCCGGGACCGCCGCGGGCGGCGGGTCCCGGCCGTGCCGGTCCCTCTGGCGGGTCTACTCCCTGTGTCGTACGCGTCCTGCGCGCGCTGCTCCTATCGTGAGTTTCGTGACCACCGCCTCCCGCTCCTGGCAGCGGCGCCTCCCGTGGCCCCTGACCCCGCAGCTCACGGACCTGGCCGTGGCCGCGGTCGTCGCGCTCCTGACGGGTCTGGACGCGGCGGTCAACGGCCCCGGCCACCGGCAGGCCGACTGGCTGACGTGGCTGTTGTTCGCCGTGTCCGTCGCGGCTCTCCTGGTGCGCAGCCGGTGGCCGGTCGCCGTCACCGTCGTCACCGGGGCGGCCTGCGCGGGCTGGGCGCTGTACGGGCACATCGGGGAGCTGCTCAATCTGCCGGTGATGGTCGCGCTGTACGCCCTCGCCGTACGGGGTGACCGGCGCCGCACGCTGCGGACCGCCGTGGCCGCCGCCCTCGTGTCGGGGACGGTGTCGGTCATCGCGGGCAAGGACGTGGCACAGCCGCAGGGCGCCCCGCTCCTGGAGATGCTCTGGCCCCTCGTGCCGCTGTTGCTCGGTGAAGTGGTGCGCGGGCGGCGGGAGTTGCTGCAGGAGTACGCCGAGCGGGCGGAGCGGGCCGAGGCCGACCGGGAGCGGGAGGCGCGGCGCAAGGTCGACCAGGAAAGGGTGCGCATCGCGCGGGAGCTGCACGACGTCATCGCCCACACCGTGTCGGCGATGACCGTGCAGGCGGGGCTCGCCCTGGACGCCCTCGACAGCAGACCGGAGGTGGCGCGGACGGCGATGAGGCAGGTGCGGACGTCGGGCAAGGAAGCCGTACGCGAGCTGCGGGCCACGGTGGGGGTGCTGCGCGAGGCCCGGCGGACGGCGTCCGCCGCCCCGGCGCCCCGCCTCGCGCAACTGGACGAACTGGTGGAGGGGGTACGCGGCACCGGACCGAGGGTGTCCCTGCACACCGACACGGGTGGCCGGGAGCTGCCGCAACTGGTGGAGTTGGCGGCGTACCGCATCGTCCAGGAGGCACTGACCAACGTGATCAAGCATGCGGACGCCCGGCATGTGGCGGTGTCGGTGGCGATGGTGGGCGAGGGTCTGGCCGTGGAGATCACCGACGACGGCCCGGTGAGCTCCGCGGCCCCGGGCGAGGGGTACGGCCTGATCGGCATGCGCGAACGGGCCACGACGATGGGCGGCGACCTGGAGGCGGGCCCGCTGCCGGGCGGCGGGTGGCGGGTGCGCGCGGTGCTTCCCGTCGAGGGAGGCGCGCGATGAACGGCTGTATCCGGGTGGTGCTGGCCGACGATCAGACCGTCGTCCGTGCGGGGTTTCGCGCACTGCTCGACCTCACCGACGACCTCGCCGTGGTCGGCGAGGCGGCGGACGGCGTCGCGGCCGTGGAGTTGACCCGCACCACCCGCCCCGACGTCGTCCTGATGGACATCCGCATGCCGCGGGCGGACGGCCTCGAAGCCACGCGCCGCATCGTCGCCGACCGCACCCTGGATGCCGTACGCGTCCTGGTCCTGACCACCTTCGAGGCCGACGAGTACGTCTTCGACGCGCTGCGCGCGGGCGCCGCGGGTTTCCTGCTCAAGGACATCGAACCGGACGACCTGCGCACCGCGATCCGCACGGTGGCCGCCGGACAGAGCCTCCTGGCGCCCGGGGTCACGCGCCGGGTGATCGAGGAGTTCGCCCGCCTCAAGGCGCCCGAGGCCCAGGCACTGCGGCTCCTGGACCCGCTGACGGACCGGGAGCGCGAGGTGCTCGCGCTGGTCGGCCGCGGACTCTCGAACGACGAGATCGGCGAACGGCTCCTCATGTCGCCGCTGACGGCGAAGACGCACGTCAGCCGGGCGATGACCAAGCTCGGGGCGCGGGACAGGGCGCAGTTGGTGGTGCTCGCGTACGAGACGGGCCTGGTACGGGCGGGCGAAGCCTGACCCCTGCCCGCCCTTCCCGCCGGCCGCTACTCCCCGGGGAGTAGTCGTCGACTCCCGTGGGCAGATTCCCGGGGCGCCCGGCCTCCGTAGCGTCGACGGCATGATCGAAGCACGGGAACTCACCAAACGGTACGGCGACAAGGCGGCTGTCGACCGGCTCACCTTCAGCGTCCGCCCCGGCCGCGTGACCGGCTTCCTCGGCCCGAACGGCGCCGGGAAGTCGACCACCATGCGCATGATCCTCGGCCTCGACGCGCCGAGCGGCGGCGCGGTCACGGTCAACGGGCGGCGCTACGACCGCCTCACCGCGCCGCTGCGCGAGGTCGGCTCGCTCCTGGACGCCCGGTCGGTGCACGGCGGGCGCACCACGCGCCGGCACCTCCTCGGCCTGGCCCGCAGCAACGGCATCGGCGCGAGCCGGGTCGACGAGGTACTCGATGCGGTGGGCCTCACGGATGTCGCGGGACGGCGGGCCAAAGGGCTCTCCCTCGGCATGGGCCAGCGCCTGGGCATCGCGGCCGCGCTGCTCGGCGACCCCGGCGTACTCATCCTCGACGAGCCGGTGAACGGCCTGGACACCGAGGGCATCCGCTGGATCCGCGACCTGCTCAAGTCCCTTGCCGCGGAGGGCAGGACGGTGTTCCTCTCCAGCCATCTCATGAGCGAGATGGAACTGACCGCCGACCACCTGATCGTGATCGGCCGCGGCCGGCTCCTCGCGGACACGGACATGAGGGACTTCATCGAGACCAACTCCCAGGGCGCCACCCTCCTGCGCACGCCCGACTCCGAGGCACAGCGGATGCGGGCCCTGCTGGAGACGGCGGGCGCCTCCGTGCGCCTGGACGCGCGCGGCGGCTGGCGGGTGGGGGGCCTGAGACCCGCCGAGATCGGCGAGCTGGCCCGCACGCAGGGCCTGGCCATCCACGAACTCACCCCCGTCTTCTCCTCCTTGGAGGAGGTCTACACCGACATGACGCGGACCTCGGTGGAATACCGGGGCACGGCGACGACGACGCGCGAAACCGCAGCGTCCAAGGGAGCCAAGGCGTCCAAGGGAAAGGAACCGGTCCGATGACGACGACAGCGCCCATGACCACGGCGCCCGCCCCGCCCGCCCCCGGCTTCCGCGCGGCACTCGCCTTCGAGTGGACCAAGTTCGCGAGTCTGCGCTCCACGCGCTGGACCCTGCTCGTGACCGGCGCACTGACCGTCGTCGGCGCGGTGTTCGTCGGCCTGAGCGGCAGCCTGCAGCCCGACGACACGGTGCTCGGCGGCAGCCTCACCCTCAGCGTCGTCTCGCTGATGGTCGCGGGCACGGTGGGCGCGCTGACCGTGTGCGGCGAGTACGCGAGCGGCACCATCGCCGCCACCCTCACCGCCGTACCGCGCCGCGGCCGGGTGCTCGCCGCGAAGGCGACGCTGCTGGCCTGCCTGCTGTACGCCACCGGTCTTGTCTCCTGCGCGGTGGCCTATCTCCTCGGCGACGCGGTCCTGGAGGACGGCGCGCACGCCCAGGGAGAGCCGATGCCCGCGCTGCTCGGCATCGCGGGGCTGTTCGCGCTCGTCGGCCTCATCGGCCTCGCGGTCGGCACCCTCCTGAAGCACTCGGCCGGGGCGGTCGTCACGGTGGTCGGCGTACTGCTCCTGCCGTCCCTGTTCGGACCGCTGCTCGGCGACCTCCAGCGCTGGGTCGCGGGCGCGACGCCCACGGCCGCCCTCGAAAAGCTCACGCAGACATCGGACGCGAGCCCGGAGACCGTCGGCAGCCTCGGCGCCTGGCCCTTGCTCGGGCTTGTCGCCGCGTACACCCTGCTCCTCCTGGGGGCGGCGGGGTGGCGGCTGCGCCGAAGGGACGTGTGACCGGGCACTTTGCGATTCTTTTACAGTGGGTGTAGAAGTGAGGCGTACTTCCGCACCCACTGTCGTCGTGAGGCCGGGGTGCCGCGTCTGGCGTGGCGAGCTGCCCCGGTCCCGCCGAGAATGACCGGCACGCCCCTTCGTCGGAACGGAGCCACCGTTGCTGTCCGCCGTCCTCGGTCTGCTCGCCGTCCTCGTCCTGACCGCGGGCACCGGCTACTTCGTCGCGCAGGAGTTCGCCTACGTGGCCGCGGACCGCCTCGCTCTCGCCCGGGAGGCGGAAGCGGGCGACAGGCGGGCCGCCCGTGCCGTCGAGGTCCTCGGGCGGCTCTCGTTCATGTTGTCGGGCGCCCAGCTGGGTATCACCGTCACCGGTCTGGTCGTCGGCTTCCTCGCCGAACCGTCCGTGTCCGGGCTCCTGAAACCCGCCCTGGACGGCACGGGCCTCTCGGACGGCGTCGTCTCCGCGCTCTCCGTGGTCCTCGGCTTCGTCTTCGCCACGGTGCTCCAGATGGTCCTCGGCGAGCTCGCCCCCAAGAACCTCGCGCTCGCCGTCCCCGAGCGGCTCGCGAAATCCCTCGCCGCCTCCACCCTGGCGTATCTCGAGGTCGTCGGCCCCGTCGTCCGCGTCTTCGACGGCGCCGCCAACCGGCTGCTGCGCCGGATCGGCATCGAGCCCGTCGAGGAGCTGCACCACGGAGCCACGCTCGAAGAGCTCAGCCACCTCATCGGCGAGTCCCACCAGCACGGTCAGCTGCCGCGCGAGAGCGCCGAACTCCTCGACCACGCCCTGGAGTTCACCGAGCGCACGCTCGACGAGGTGATGGTGCCGCGGGCCGACGTCACCTTCGTGCGCAAGGACGCCACGGCGGACGAGGCCGTGCGGCTCATCGCCCGCCACGGGCACTCGAACTACCCCGTCATGGGCGACCACCCGGACGACGTCGCGGGCGTCCTCGGGGTGCGCGAGCTGATGCGGCTGCCCGCCACCCGCTTCGACCGCGCCACGGCGGGCGACGAGGCCCGCCGGCCCTTGCTGCTGCCCGACACCCTGCCGCTGCCGGGCGCGGTGGCACAGATGCGCGAGCGTGACGACGAGTTCGCGGTCGTCCTCGACGAGCACGGGGGAGTGGCGGGCATCGTGACGTACGAGGACATCGCCGAGGAACTCGTCGGGGACATCGCCGACGAGTCCGACACCGTCGTCGAACTGGCCGTCGCGGACGGCGCGGGCTGGTTCGTCGACGCGGGCCGCCGCCTGGACGAGGTGGCCGCCGCGACCGGCATCGGCCTGCCCGAGGAGGACGACTACGACACCGTGGCCGGGCTGATCGTCGACCGGCTCGGCCGCTTCCCGGCCATCGGCGACCGCCTGACCGTGGAACTGCCCGACGGCAGCAGCGTCGCCGTCGCCGTACTCGGCCTCGATCGCCACGTCCCCGAGCGCGTACGGATCGAGCGCCTGCCGACGGCGGACGCGCCGACCGCCGAGGGGGCCCCGGCATGAGCTTCCCCCTGGCCCTCTTCGTGACCGTCCTGCTGCTGATCGCCAGCGGCTTCTTCGTCGCCGCCGAGTTCGCCCTCGTCGCCGCCAAACGGCACCGCATGGAACGCGCGGTCGCCGCCGGGCAGCGCGGCGCCAAGTCCGCGCTCGCGGGCATGCGGGAACTGTCCCTGATGCTCGCCGGAGCCCAACTCGGCATCACCGTCTGCACCTTGGGCCTCGGCTCGGTCTCCAAGCCCGCGATCTCCCACGAACTCGACCCGCTCCTGGCGAAGCTCGGCCTGCCCGCCGGGCTCAGTTACGGCATCGCCTTCGCGCTCGCCATGGTCGTCGTGGTGTTCCTGCACATGGTCGTCGGCGAGATGGCCCCCAAGTCCTGGGCCATCGCCCACCCCGAGCGCTCGGCGATGCTGCTCACCCCGCCCTTCCGGGCCGTGGTCAAGGTCGTGCGCCCGCTGCTCACCGTCCTCAACAAGGTCAGCAACGCGCTCGTGCGGCTGTGCAAGGTCACCCCGCGCGACGAACTCACCTCGGTGCACAACCGCGAGCAACTCGCCCACCTGGTCGAGGAGTCGTGGCGGCTCGGCCTGATCAGCGACGCCGACTCCGGCCTCATCACCACCTCCCTCACCGCGCCGCTCACCGCGGTGGGCGACCTGCAGACCGCGGCCGCGCAGATCACGTCCATCACGGCCGACGCGAGCATCGACGAGGTCCTGGAGACGGCCGCAGCGAGCGACCGCACCCGCCTCCTCGTCACGGACGGCGCCACCGTCCTCGGTTCGGTGCACGCCCGTGACGCCCTGGTGGCCCGCGCCCGAAGCCGCGCACTGACCGCCCGCGAGCTGGCGCGCCCCGTCCCCGAGCTCGCCGCGGACGACACCGTCGCCCACGCCGTCGAGGAACTGCGCCGCCGCCGCGCCTCCCTCGCCGTGCTCTGCGACGAGTCGGGCCGCCTCACCGGTCTGGTCAGCCTGGACGACCTGCTCGCCCGCCTGATGGAACCACGGCGGTGATAAACCACGACAGCCGGTCCGAGGCCGCCGATGAGTCCCTTCCCGGCACGCCCGCGACGCCGCGCCCCGGCCCGCCCGAAGCCCCTCCCCGGCACGAAAAGCCACCCTCCGCGGGGATATACGGGGGCCGTTCCCTGTGGCTAGTGTGCTGGCGGTGAAGTTCCGAAGACCGCCTCCTCCCTGTCCGCAGGCGGTCACCTACCGGTGTGCCCCCGCCACGGAGGCGGCGGGCCGCCAGGTCGTCACGCTCCTGGACGCCGGTGGCCGGGAGATCGGACATCTCGTCCACCAGGTGTGCCACCTCTGCGCTGCCGCCCACGTCAGCACCATCGCGGTCGCGGGCCCTTGGCAGGGCCTGGGCCTGGGGCGCGAGGCCCTCCACCGCGCCACGGACCCCTGGCCGGGTTACGCGTGGACCACCTCCCGGCAGTCCGCGGACGGCCGCAAGTTCTTCGCCGCGATGGCGGAGGAGACCGGCATGGATTTCGTGCCGGGCGCCGCGGGATGCCGGCACATCAGCGCCCGGTCACGAGAGTCGAGGACCGGGAGAGCGTCCCTCTGAGGCGCCTGTCAGCCCGGGATCCGCACGCGATAGCGTCACCGCCGTGACGATCAACACGCGTGGGACCGCCACCGACTCCGCCGGGCAGTCCGAGGTGACCGCCGGACAAGGGCGGACCGCACGCCGCGTCACCGACCTCGTCGTATTCCTGATCCCGCCCCTGCTGTTCGTGGTGCCCGTACTGCTGGTCAGGGCCCGGCTGATCGACGACGGATTCATCTTCCTCACCCTGTTCTCGCTCTTCATCAGTGTCCTGGTGGCCTCCTACGCCCACATGGGCTGGCACGCGCGCCCGCACGACGACGGACTGCTGTCCGCCCGCACGCTGACCGGACGGCACACCGTTGACCTCTCCCGGCTCACCAAGGTCGGACGGCTCGAGATGCCGGGTGAAACCAGGGTCGACGACCGGTTGATCCTCACCGACGCACACGGCGTGCGGGTCGTCCTCGACAAGCTCGCGGGCGGTGACGAGACGGTCGACGCCCTGGTGCGCAACGCTCTGCTGAGCAGGCCGCCGGGCGCGGGCGTCGTCGTGTCGGACCGGGCCGCCGAACGCCTCGACCTGCGTACGGAGGTGCGCCGCCCGCACGGCCGCCTCAAGGCGGGACGCACCATCCGCGAGGGGCTCACCGCGTGGGTTCCCCTGCTGTCGTTGCTCGTGTTCGCGCCGGTGGGCTTCGGCCTGCTGGTGGCCGCGTTCCTGCTCTCCGACCTGAGCTGACGTCCCGGGCCCGAAGGCTTTCAGGAATGCCCGGCGGCTGACGGGGGCACTCGGTGACCGGGCGCGTACCGCGCGCAGACGGTTCTGGGAGGACACGATGACGCTGTCTCGAGTACACATACGAGGCTGGAACAAGAAGCCCTTGGCCGGGCGCTCGGCGGAGAACGAATCGCTGACAGCGGCAGGCCGTGCGGGTTTCGTCGCACGGGGTGTCGTCTACGTCCTCATCGGCGCGCTGGCCCTTCAGATCGCCTTCGGCAGCAGCGATGAAGAGGCCGACCGGCAGGGCGCGTTGGCGCAGGTCCGCGAGCAGCCCTTCGGCGAGGTCATGCTGTGGGCGCTGGTCGTCGGATTCGGCTGCATGGCTCTGTGGCGGGGCGCCCGCGCGCTGGGGAGGCGAAGCCCCCACCGCAAGGCACCGTCCCGGGCCCTCGACGGCGGCAGGGCGGTCTTCTACGCCTTCGTCTGCTGGGCCACCGCCACGTACGCGGCCGGGGGGAGCCAGGGTTCCAGCGGCGACGCCAAGTCCCAGGACTGGACGAAGACCGCGCTGGAACTTCCCTACGGCCGCTACCTGGTGGGGGCCGCGGGCTGCGTCCTGATCGGCGTCGGCGTGGTGCTCGCCGTACGGGCGATGATGCGCAGCTTCCTGAAGCAACTGGACCTCGGGTCCCTCAAGGGCCGCAAGCGCCAGGTCGTCACGACCCTGGGCGTGACCGGCGGTGTCGCGCGCGGCGCCGTGTTCGCCGCCGCGGGCGTCTTCATCGCGACGGCGGCCGTCCAGTTCGACCCCGACGAGGCCAAGGGCGTGGACGCGACGCTCCGCAGCTTCTCGCACACCCCCGCGGGCCCCTGGCTCCTTGCCGCCGTCGCGGCCGGCCTCATCCTCTACGGCGTGTTCTCCTTCGCCTCCGCGCGCTGGCGCCGGCTGTGAGGAAACGGGCGAACACGCGAACACGGAGAACACCGCATGCGGCCCCTGGATCGACTAGATCGGCGCCGTCTCGTCGGCCTTGAAGGCGCCACCGTGGCCCGGCACGATCACGTCGGCGGCGGCAAGGACACGCAGTCGTGACGTACGCAGCGTGGCGTGGTCCGGGGACACCGGGTCGTCCACCGGGCCGTTCGGCCGCCACCACAGGTCACCCACGAACGCGATGGTTCCCTCGGTGGTGCCCGCGAGCAGCGTGATGTCCTCGCGGCTGTGTCCCGGCGTGCGGATCAGCCGCAGGGACGAGGCGAGTTCGAAGCCCTCGGCATCCCGGTCCGTCCACTGGTCGTTCTCGTAGATCGCCTTGTGGTCGTGGACCCGGGCCCGCCCGAACAGACCCACGTTCATGGTGTTGTCCGGGTGGTGGTGGCTGAGCACCACATCGGTGATGTCGTCAGGACCCAGGCCCAACTCCGCGAGCGGGCCCAGGATCCGGTCCCGGCTCGCCACCATGCCCGGGTCGACGATCACATGCCGGTCGGCGTCGCGTACGTAGGAGACCGTGGCGGCGACCCCGGGGCCGGTGGAGCCCGTGTAGCCGGTGGTCAGGATCGTGTAGGTGGCGCTCTGGCCGAGCGGTGCGTCTGTCGTCATGCCGATGAGTCTTCCGGTCACGGAGCCAGGCAACGAGTGGCCCTTCTGCCACTGATCGCAGGAAACGTGCCACACTCCCGTATGCCGCCTTTCGTGACCATCGCCGCCTACGCCCCGACGGGCGTCGGCATCCTCGGCGCCGGCATCGTCTCCGAGGTGTTCGACGAGCGGGGACCCGGCCTGCCGCGCTTCGACTTCGCCCTGTGCACCGACCGGCCCGGACAGGTCCGCACCGACGCGGGGGTGCCGATCACCGTGGAGCACGGCCTCGACCGGCTCGCCACCGCCGACCTCGTGATCGCCCTGCCCTGGGCCGACTTCCGTACGCCGCCCGCGCCCGCCGTCCTCGACGCGCTCACCGCCGCCCACGAGCGGGGCGGCCTGGTCGCGGGGCACTGCGTCGGGGCGTTCGCCCTGGCCGCGGCGGGGCTGCTCGACGGGCGGCGCGCGACCACCCACTGGCGGTTCGCGGAACTCCTCGCGGGGCGGTATCCGGACGTCACCGTGGAGGCCGATGCCCTCTACATCGACGAGGGGCAGGTCGTCACGGGCGCGGGTGCGGCCGCGGGCTTCGACCTCAGCCTGCATCTGCTCAGACGGGAGTACGGCGCGGCGACGGCCAACACCATCGCCCGGGACCTCGTCCTGCCCTCCCACCGCGACGGCGGCCAGGCCCAGTACCTCGCCGCTCCCGTCCCCGAGGACTGCGGCGACGACCGTCTCGCCGAGGTGCTCGACTGGGCGCGCGCGCATCTGCACGAGCCGCTGCCGGTAGCGGAGTTGGCCCGCCGCGCCCTGATGAGCAGACGGTCCTTCGCCCGCCGCTTCTCGGCGGCGACCGGCACCACCCCGCACGCCTGGCTGGTCAACCTGCGGCTGAGCAGCGCCGAGGAGCTCCTGGAGACCACGGACCTGCCGGTGGAGGAGATCGCCCACCGGGTCGGGTACGGCAGCGCGGCCGTCCTGCGCGAGCAGTTCGTACGCCGCCGGGGCGTGCCGCCGCGCTCCTATCGCCGCGCCTTCACGCGGGCGCCGGAGCCCTTCTGACGGTTCTCCTAGGAGAACGAGGGCATCTCGCCCTCCGTGGTCGTCAGGTCGATGACGCTGAAGATGGCGTCCTGCTGGTCGGCGACCGTGGCGAAGCGGCCGAAGGGGCTGTCCATCGGCCCGAAGAGCAGTCGGCCGCCGAGTTTGGTGACGGTGGCGATCGCGGCGTCACAGTTGTCCACGGCGAAGTGCACGTTGATGAACGGCGGCACGTCCGCCGGGAAGTCCTCGGTCATCTTGAGCCGGCCGAGCACGGGCCGCCCCTCGATCTCCAGGACGCTGAAGTCGACGTCGTCGACGTCCATCCTCTTCGTCACGAAGGGGAAGACGGCGGGCAGGAACGCGTCCGTCGCCGCCGGGTCGCGCGTGGTGAGCTCCGCCCAGCAGTACGCGCCCGCCTCGCCGGTCTTCTCGAAGCCCTGGTGGGTGCCCGGCTGCCAGACGCTCAGGTACGCGCCGCTCGGCTCCTGCGCCACCACCATGGTGCCGAACTCGCCGACCTGCGTCGGCTCCACGGTGAGGCTCCCGCCGTGGTCACGGATCCTGGCGGCCGTCGCCGCGGCGTCGGGCGAGGCGAAGTAGAGGTTCCAGGCGGCAGGCCCCTCCACGCCCTGCATCTGCGGGACGACGGCAGCCACGGCCCTGCCGTCCGAGCGGGCCTGCGTGTAGCCGCCGAACTCCTCCGAAGCGGAGTCGAACGTCCAGCCGAGAAGCTCGCCGTAGAAGCTCTTCGCGGCCGCCACGTCGGGGAACGTCGCGTCCGCCCAACAGGGGGTGCCTTCCGGGTACGCCGACATCGCGAGGCCTCCAGTCCGGGCGGTTCCTGTTGCCTTCACGCTATGCGAGCGAGGACACCCGCGCCCGTCGAGACCACGGTCCCGCGGGCACGGCTACCGCGCGCCGAAGTTCTGCGTCCACCAGGGGCCGCCGCTGCCCTGCCGGTAGCCGATGCCGATCTCCTTGAAGGAGCAGTTGAGGATGTTCGCGCGGTGGCCTGAGCTGTTCATCCAGGAGTCCATCACGGCGGCCGGGGTGCGCTGGCCCGCGGCGATGTTCTCGCCGTAGGTGGACCACTTGTAGCCGGCGGCCGTGACCCGGTCGCCGGGGTCCTTGCCGTCGGGGTTCGTGTGGTCGAAGAAGTCGCGCTCCGCCATGTCGTCGGAGTGGCCCTGCGCCGCGTCGTTCAGCTTGCTGTTGAGGGTCAGCGGGCCGCAGCCGCTCTTCGCCCGCTCGGCGTTGGCGAGCCGGGTGACCTGCTCGCCGTACGAGTTGCCCGCCGGGGCCTGCGGGGCCTGGGGCGGGCTGCTGGTACGGGTGGGCTTCGGGGTGCTCGCCCTGGGCTTCGGCGCCTTGGTCTTCTTCGAGGGCGTGGCCTTGGGGGACGGCTTCTTCGAGCGGCTGGGGGAGGCGGAGGGGGACTTGCTCGGCTTGGCGGCCTTCGTGGACGGAGCCGCCGAAGAGGGGGGCTGCGAGGCGGTCAGGGGCTGCGCCTCGGTCTTCTCGTCGTCCGAGGGGCGCGTGGCCGAGTAGATGACTCCGGTCGCGACGACGAGCACAGCGACTCCCGCGGCCACGGTCCGGCCCTTGCGGGGCGTCCGGTGGCGCTTGGCGGCGTGTCTCGCCGAGGCCCGGGAGCCGGATATCTCGTACGTATTGCCGCCCGTGGAATGTGTGTCGGGCGCCATGTGCGGTGAGCCGGCCGTCAGGTGGTGGGCGTCGGCCGCGCTCACCGCGCGTATCGCCCCGGGGACGGCGAGCGCGGCGGACAGCGGCACCAGGGCGAGGCCCACCAGCAGCCGCTCGGCGAGCACCATGCCCGCGCCGTGGCCCGAGCACATCGGGCAGTCACGGACGTGCCGGGCCAGGCGCTTGCGCCACAGTGCGGACGGTGTGCCGTCCCACGGGGCCACCACTTCGCTCAGGTACGGGCACCGGGGCGCCGCGGCGAGCGCGCGGACCACGATCCGGGCCGTCTCCAGCTGCGTCTTCATCCGCTGCACCCGCACCGTGGCGTGCTGCGTGGGCAGCTCCATGGCGGCGGCGACCTCCGGCCGGGTCAGCTCGCCGGAGACCTCGAGCCACCACAGCGAGAGGAGCGCGCGGTCGTCGGTGTCCAGCCACCGGGTCGCCTCGGCCACCTCCTTGCGCTGCCCCACCAGGCCGAGCCGGATGATCGTCAGGTCGACGAAATCGGCGCCGGGGTCCGCGACGTCGTGCGCCTCGTGGAGCGGGCTCGGGCTCTTCCGGCCGGACGCGCGCTCAGCCCAGTGCCTGCGGATCTCGTTCATGGCGATGGCCACGAGCCAGGACCGGAAGCTCGCCGGATCGCGGAGCGACGCCAGACCGGCCAGCGCGCGCAGCATGGTCTCCTGCACGACGTCGTCGACGTCGGCATGGCCGTCGAGCGCCCGCCCGACGATGTTGTAGACCAGCGGCAGATATCCGGCCACCAGCTCGTCCTGCGCCTGCTGGTCCCCGGTCTGCGCCGCCGTCACCAGAGGATCGTGTTCACCGATCATGGACTGCCTCACTCGCTTTCATCGTCGGCACGTTTGGCCTTACACCTGGGAGATCGCGTGAGCGTACGGAGATAACAGAAATCCGCGAACAGATATCCGGGCCGAGTCGGTGAGCATACGCACCCGGTGGCCGGAGGCGGGCACGCATGGCCTTCTGTCCGGCATACCGGATATCTGCCGCTCACGCACCGTTCGCTGGGCTGAACGCACGATGGGGTCGGGTCGGTGCGGGACCAGGGTTCAGCGCGCCAGGAGGTCCCGCAGCGCACCGGCGATCTCGTCCGGCGCTTCCTCGGCCATGAAGTGGCCGCAGGTGACGGGGGTGTGCCGCAGGTCCGGCGCCCAGGCGCCCCACAGGGCCGCCGCGTCGAAGCCGAGCGCGGCGCCCCAGTCCTGCTGGAGCACGGTGACCGGCATCCGCAGCGTGTTGCCGGCGTCCCGGTCGGTCCGGTCGTGCCCGACGTCGATCCCGGCGGTGGCGCGGAAGTCGGCCACGATGGAGGGCACCGCGGCGCGACAGGCGTCCAGATAGGCGGCGCGTACGTCGGCGGGGATCGCTCGTGGGCCGTTCGCCCAGATGTCGAGGAAGTGCCCGAAGAACGCGTCCGGTGCGGCGGCGATCAACTGCTCGGGCAGACCGGGTGGTTGGGCCATCAGATACAGATGGAAGCCGACGGCGGCGGTGACGCCGTGCATCACGTCCCACATGTCCAGGGTGGGCAGCACGTCGAGACAGGCCAGGTGCGTGATCGTGCCGGGGTGGTCGAGACCGGCACGGAAGGCGACCAGGGCGCCCCGGTCGTGCCCGGCCAGTGCGAAACGCTCGTGGCCGAGGGCGCGGGCCACGGCGACGACGTCGGCCGCCATGGTGCGCTTGGAGTACGTGGTGCCGTCGGTCTCCGCGGGTTTGTCGCTCGCCCCGTAGCCGCGCAGGTCGGGGCAGATCACCGTGTGGTCCGCGGCGAGGTCGGCGGCGACGTGCCGCCACATCAGATGGGTCTGCGGGAAACCGTGCAGCAGCACGAGCGGCGGCCCCGAGCCGCCGACGGCCACGTTCAGGCCGACGCCTTCCGCGACGGGCACACGGTGATAGTCGAAGTTCTCGATGGCAGGGGTCATGGTCGCGGTCCTTCGCGGTGCTGGAACAGGTGCTCCCGAGCCTGCCGGGCGCCGATGAGCATCCGATGAGCGCGCTAACGTGACCTGGGGCGATGCCCACGGAACGGGTGGAAAGGCTGGTCAGGCGTGCAGGTCACGTTCGGGGTGCTCGGGCCGGTGACGGCCTGGGACGGCGATGGGGGAGCCGTCGCGCTGAGGGGGCCGCGGCACCGCGCGGTGCTCTCCCGGCTGATCGTCGCCCGCCGCCGCGTCGTCCCCGTCGCCCGCCTGGTCGACGACCTGTGGGTGGACCCGCCCCAGGACGCGGTCGGCACCGTACGCACCTTCGTCGCCGCACTGCGCCGAGCCCTGGAACCCGATCGCCCGCCCCGCACACCCGCCCGGCTCCTGGTCACCGAGGGCCCGGGGTACGCCCTGCGCGCCGAGCCCGCCACGGTGGACGCCTGGCGCTTCGAGCAGGCGGTGACCGACGCGGCGAACCTGCCGCCGCGGGAGGCCGCCGACCGCCTGGCGGAGGCGCTCGGGTGGTGGCGCGGTCCCGCCTACGCCGAGTTCGCCGACGAAGCCTGGGCCCGCGCCGAGCGCTCCCGCCTGGGCGAGCTGCGGCTGCACGCCGTCGAGCGCCGGGCCGCGGCACGGCTCGACCTGGGGCGCGCCGCCGACGCGGTACCCGACCTCGACGCGCACGTGGCCGAACACCCGTGGCGCGAGGACGCCTGGCGGCTCCTCGCTCTCGCGCTCTACCGCACCGGCCGCCAAGGCGACGCGCTCGCGGTCCTGCGCCGGGCCCGCGCGCTCCTGGTCGAGCAGTTGGGCGTGGACCCGGGCCCCGCGCTGCGCCACCTGGAGGCGGACATCCTCGGCCAGGCCCGCCACCTCGACCCCGGGCCGTCCCGGGCCGGTGGCGTGGCGGAGCAGGTGTGGGCGCGGGCCACCACCGCCTACGACCGCACCGTGGCGTCCGGCGCCCGCGCCCGGCTGGACTCGACGGTGAGCCTGCTGCGCAACCTGGCGGTCACCGGGGGCGGCGGCCTCGAAGCCGCCCGCGAGCACCGCATGGCGGCCGTCGAGGCGGCCGAGGAACGGGGCGACGCGGAGCTCACCGCCCGCGTGATCGGCGCGTACGACGTCCCGGCGATCTGGACCCGCGTCGACGACCCACACCAGGCCGCGCAGGTCGTCGCGGCCGCCGAACGCACCCTGGCCGCGCTCGGCCCCGACGCGCACCCGGCGGCGCGGGCCCGCCTGCTCGCCACGATCGCCCTGGAGTCACGCGGCACCAGATCGGCCCGCGGCCCTCAGGCCGCCCGCCAGGCCGAGGAGATCGCCCGCCGCGTCGAGGACCCCGCACTCCTCGCGTTCACCCTCAACGGCCTGTTCATGCAGACCTTCCACCGCACGGGCCTTGCCGCACACCGGGACGCGATCGGCGCCGAACTCGTCGCCCTGGCCACCCGGCACGGACTCGCCACCTACGAGGTCCTCGGCCACCTCATCCGCCTCCAATCCCGCAGCGCGCTCGCGGACTTCACGGGCGCCGACGGTCACGCGGCGGCCGCGGAACTCCTGGCGGAGCGTCATGAACTGCCGCTGGTAGGGGTGTTCACGCAGTGGTACGCGGCGCTGCGGCTCGCCGCGGCAGGCCGGACCCCGGCAGCCGAGGCCGCCTACCGGGAGGCCGCCGCGCGCATGGACGGCTCGGGCATGCCGGGCCTGGAGTGCGGACTGCTGCCGCTCGCGCTGCTGTCCCTGGACCAGGTGCAGGACGCCGGAACGGACTGGGGCCCGTACGAACCCTGGGCGCGCCCCCTGGTGCTGCTGTCCCAGGACCGTCGCGGCGAGGCGGCCGAGGCGTTGCGCCACGTCCCGGACCCACCCCGCGACCTGCTGCAAGAAGCCCTGTGGTGCCTGGCGGGGCGAGCGGCGATGGCCCTCGACGACAGGGAGACGATGGAACGCGCCCGCAGTGAACTCAGGCCGGCCATAGGTGAGTTGGCGGGAGCGGGCAGTGGCCTGCTCACCCTGGGCCCGGTCGCCCGACACGTCGACGACCTGACCTCTGCTCTCCGCCGCTGTGCGTGAACAGACGCACGCAGCCCGGCCGCGCGGTGTCCGCGCGGCCGGGCTGCGAGGTCAACAGGCTCAGCCCTTGCGGGTGTTGACCTCTTCGGTGAGGGCGGGGACGACGTCGAAGAGGTCGCCGACCACGCCGTAGTCGACCAGGTCGAAGATCGGGGCCTCGGCGTCCTTGTTGATCGCCACGATCGTCTTGGAGGTCTGCATGCCCGCCCGGTGCTGGATCGCACCCGAGATGCCCGAGGCGATGTACAGCTGCGGCGAGACACTCTTGCCGGTCTGGCCGACCTGGTTGGAGTGCGGATACCAGCCCGCGTCCACCGCGGCCCGCGAGGCACCCACCGCCGCACCCAGGGAGTCGGCGAGCGACTCGATGAGGTGGAAGTTGTCCGCCCCGTTCACACCACGGCCGCCGGAGACCACGATCGCGGCCTCGGTCAGCTCCGGACGCCCGGTCGACTCCCGCGGCGTACGCGAAACAACCTTCGTACCGGTGGCGGCATCCGAGAAGGACACCTCAAGCGCCTCAACCGTGCCCGCGGCCGGGGCAGCCTCCACGGCAGCACTGTTCGGCTTCACCGTGATGACCGGGGTGCCCCTGGAAATACGGGACTTGGTGGAGTAGGAGGCGGCGAACGCCGACTGCGTGGCGACCGGACC